>PWZT01000078.1 GCA_003567315.1 Paracoccaceae bacterium | reverse complement strand
TGCGGGGGAGGCGGATTTCTATCCGCGCCTCGGGCGCACGATGGAATGGGACACGGCGGCGGGGCATGCGGTGTTGCAGGCGGCCGGGGGCGAGGTGCTGGATTTCGACACCCATGCGCCGCTGCTCTATGGCAAGGCCGGATATGAGAATCCTTTCTTTCTGGCGCGCCATCCCGATGTCGCCTTGGCGGCGCGTCCCTGAACGCGTCGGGCTCTGAACTCGGGCCCCGGACAAGGATTCAGGCCGAGGGTTTCGTGCAGCCCGGCACTGTGCACGCGCTCGGTGCGCGCTGAACGCGCACCCGCCGCACCCCGCCGCACCCCGCCGCAAGGCAGATCTTTCTGCGCACCCTGGATCAGGCGCTGTGACCCGGCTCATGCGCATTGTCCTTGAGCTTTTTCAATACCAGTGGTCTCTTGGGCGAGGGTCGCATTTTGGGAGTGCGCATGCTGACACCGCTGCCGCCCTGGCAAGATCGCTGGTATGCGCTGCGCATGCGCTGGAAGCGTCGGCGCTACCGTGCGCGCGCGATCATCAAGTCGCGCGAGCTTGCCCGCCTCAAGCTGGGCACGTGGCACAAGGACGCCATCCTGCTGTTTTGCACGATACGCAACGAAGCCGAGCGCATCGACTTTTTTCTGTCACATTACCGCCGTCTCGGGGTGGGCCATTTCATCTTCATCGACAATGGCAGCACGGATGGCACCCGCGACACCCTGCTGGCGCAACCGGACACAACTGTCTATGCCAGTGATGCCAGCTACAAGGCATCCCGGTTCGGCATGGACTGGATCAACTGGCTGATGTTGCGCCATGCCAATGGGCATTGGTGCGTGGTGGCCGATGCCGATGAATTGCTGATCTATCCCTATTGGCAGACCCGCACGCTCCCCGCGCTCACAAGGTGGCTCGACCAGGAGGGCGTGCCGGCGCTGCCTGCGATGATGCTGGAGCTGTACCCCAAAGGCCCGCTCGATGAAGCGCCATGCCATCCCGGAATGGACCCGCTCGAGGCGCTGGGGTGGTTCGATGCCGGGAATTACACCATCACCCATAAACCGCTGCTGGATTGTCTGCTCATCCAGGGCGGGCCACGCGCGCGCTGTTTCTTCGCGCAAACCCCCCAGCGCGCGCCCACGCTTACAAAGCTGCCGCTGATCCGCTGGTCGTGGCGCTACGCTTGGGTCAATTCCACACATGCGATCCTGCCACGGCACCTGAACCGGTTCTTCGCGACTGCTGGGGGCGAGAGTATTTCGGGCGTGCTTCTGCACACGAAATTTCTGGCGACCGTGGTGGAGAAATCCCGCATCGAACAGGCGCGCGGCGAGCATTTCGGGAATGCTGCGGTGTTTGATGACTATTACAGCGCTGTGGCGCAATCCCCGGATCTGTGGTGCCCGAGTTCCACGCGCTTCGAGGGGTGGGAACAGCTCGAAGCACTGGGGCTCATGTCGCGCGGCGGCTGGGCGTGACCTCTGATGTCGGAAAATGAAGTGCAGGCTTCTGTTGCCAGGTGCCTGCGAACCCCGCCTTACGCTGCTAGGCGCAAGGGCTTAAGGTTTCGGTTTCGTTACCGCTTACGCAGCAACAGCCACCGGAGCACGGTTGTCGTTTGCAACTGTACGTTTTGCACCGATAACGGTGGTGGCTCACCGGGACAAAGCTAACCCCTTTACACGTTCGTCGATCCTGTTTCGGCCCCATGATCCCCAAACGAAGGATGGTTGGTGGAGCCGCCGGGTACCGCCCCCGGGTCCGATCCGCTTATTACGAGCGCGTTTATGTCCATAGTCCCTTGCGGGACATGCCAGATGTAGGCACTCGCGCAGCGTGATGCAAGATCAGCGCGGCGCGGCCACGTCTTTCTTTTCTTCATGCGCTGGTCTATCTCTGCGGATAAAGGTCCAAGCGAAAGCGCTCTGCATGTCCCGTTCCGACAATCCCGCCGATCCGTTCAAGAAGGCCCTGTCCGAGGCCGCGCGTACAATGGCCGATGCGCGCGAGATGACAGTGACCTATTCGGTCGATCCGCCCGGGTTGAGCGGCGATGCGATGCGCCTGCCGCAAGTCACGCGCCGGATGACGCCCGAGGAAGTGCTGCTCGCGCGCGGGACAGCCGATACGCTCGCGCTGCGCCACCGCTTCCACGATACGGCGTTGCACGCGCGCTACATGCCGCAGGGCCAGATGGCGCGTGACCTTTATCAGGCGATGGAAGAAGCCCGGTGCGAGGCCGTGGGCGCGCGCCACATGCCCGGCACGGCCAAGAACATCGATGCGCGGATCTCGCATGAGGCCACGCGCAAGGGCTATGCGCAGATCCGCGACCGGCAGGACGCGCCGCTCTCGGTCGCGGCCGCCTATATGATCCGCCAGCTTGCCTCGGGGCGCGAGTTGCCCGAGGGCGCGGAGCATGTGCTCGATCTGTGGCGCGGCTTCATCGAGGAGCGCGCGGGCGAGACGCTGGAGAATCTCGACAATGTTCTGGCAGATCAGGGTGAGTTTGCGCGGTTCGCCCGCAAGATGATCGAGGATCTGGGCTATGGCGACCAGCTGGGCGATGACCCGGACGAGACTGGCGACGAGGATGAGGGCACCGAGGACGAGAGCGAAGAGCAGCCCGAAGAGCCCGAAAACCCCGACAGCCAGGGGCAGGACGAGCAATCCGACGAGGACAGCGCCGAGGACAGCCCCGCGCAGGACAGCGCGCAGGCGGATATGGCGCTCGATGACGACGCCGATGACGAGATGTCCGACGAGGCGCAGGCCCCCGAGGCCGAAGCGCCCCTCGAGCCGCCAGCGCCCCCGCCACATTCCGAGGCCAGCCCGGATTACAAGGTGTTCGCGACGGATTTCGACGAGGAGGTGCAGGCCGAGGACCTCGCGGATCCGGCGGAGCTGGAGCGTCTGCGCGCCTATCTCGACCAGCAACTCGAGCCGCTGAAAGGGGCTGTCTCGCGCCTCGCAAACAAGCTCCAGCGCCGCTTGCAGGCGCAGCAGAACCGCTCCTGGCTTTTTGACCTCGAGGAGGGGATCCTCGATGCA
This sequence comes from Paracoccaceae bacterium, assembly GCA_003567315.1. Taxonomy (GTDB): domain Bacteria; phylum Pseudomonadota; class Alphaproteobacteria; order Rhodobacterales; family Rhodobacteraceae; genus Roseinatronobacter. The sequence goes on along the minus strand of PWZT01000078.1, from coordinate 39,211 downwards.
GGCCGTTTGGCACGTGTGGTCGCGAACCCCACCACGCCGCTCAGCTTCAAGCAGGAGAAGGATACCGAGTTCCGCGACACGGTCGTGACGCTGCTGCTGGACAATTCCGGCTCGATGCGGGGGCGGCCTATTTCAATCGCGGCGATCTGCGCGGATGTTCTGGCGCGCACGCTGGAGCGGTGCAGCGTGAAGGTCGAGATCCTGGGCTTCACCACGCGGGCCTGGAAGGGCGGGCAATCGCGCGAACGTTGGCTGCAGGAGGGGCGCAGCCTGCAACCGGGGCGGCTCAATGATCTGCGCCATATCATCTACAAGCAGGCCGATGCCCCTTGGCGGCGGGTGCGCCCCAATCTGGGGCTGATGATGAAAGAGGGCTTGCTCAAAGAGAATATCGACGGCGAGGCGCTGGAATGGGCGCATCGGCGCATGCTCGCGCGGCCCGAGACACGGCGCATCCTGATGGTGATTTCGGATGGCGCGCCGGTTGATGATTCGACGCTCTCGGTCAATGCGGCGAATTTCCTCGAAAAGCATCTGCGCGATGTGATCGCCATGGTCGAGCGGCGCAAGGCAGTGGAGTTGCTGGCCATCGGGATCGGCCATGACGTGACGCGCTATTACGAGCGCGCGGTGACGATCACCGATGTCGAACAACTCGCAGGCGCGATGACCGAGCAATTGGCGGCGCTTTTCGACAAGGATCCGCGTGCGCGTGCGCGTTTCCTCGGCATCCGGCGGGCAAGCTGAACCGCGTCCCGCTTGATCCGACCCGCGCGCGGGCCATCTTTGGCAGATGTTCATCCTGAGCCCCGAGACTGTCTCCAACACCTCTGCGCTGCAGATCCGCTGGCTGCCGCGCCGCTTTCTGGGGCGCACGACGCTCTGGCCGCGCGGCGGCGGTTGGCGGCTTTGGCTGCGGGTGGTCTTCGAGGTCGAGGTGCTGCGCTATGCGATGGGGCTTGCGCCATTCGCCATCGCGGCAATCACCTTTCCGAAATACGCCATCATCATCGCCAAGGCGCCGGTGTTGATGGTGATCGCGATTTATCTGATCGAGCAACGCCTGCTGCGCGCCACGCGCGAGCACAATGCAGCGCAGGCCAGCGATGACGAGATCGACCGCGGGCTCGATCTTCTGCGTGCCCGTGGGCGCAAGATCCTCACCCAGATCGCGGCCGGACGTGGGTTGACATCGGGCCGGTTGCATCTGGTGATCGAGCAATCGGACCTGTTGCGTATTGCGCCGCTCACGCTGGTCTCGGTGCAGGCGGAAGAGGGGCCGGAGTTGCTGGCGCTCGATGCGCAGGAACGTGGGCTGATCGCCGATCAGCTTTTCGCGCCGCCGCTCTGTGAGGTCGATCTGCAACGCATCTCGCTGGCCCGTCGGATCGAGATCCATGATCTGAGTTTCGAGCCCGCCCATGTCTCGGCCCATGCGCGGATGGCGGCGCTGATGGCGGCGCGCTCAGCGGGCGAGTGAGAGCACAGTCCCGAACGGCATCTCGCGCGGCTCGGGCGCGGGGCTTGCCCAGATGACAGGGCAGGGCGGGCGGCGCGGGCCGAGCGGGCCATCGAGATCGCTCAGGATCACGAGGGCCGACGGGTGCAGCGCCTCGGCACGCGCCAGAACCGGCGCGAAATCGGTGCCCCCGCCTTCGGGCAGATCGAGGCTTTCGAGGGTTCTGCGCCAGTCTGCGGGGGAGAGCGGTGTCTCGAAGCGGATGGCTTCATCGAAGCCCAGAAGCGTGATTTCGGCCTGCATCCGCCGCGCCATGCCGCCGGTCTCTGCCAGAAACCGGCGCAGCGTCTCGGTGGGAATCGAGCCCGAGCAATCGAGCGCGATCACGAGTTTCGGCGCAGGCCCGATGGCCACTGGCCCGGCCTGCCATGGCGGGAGCGTTGCGCCCTCCTGCACGGCGCGGCCCGCAAGCGCCAGCCATCGCCGCGAGGGGCGGGGCGGCGGGCGCAGGGGGCGCGCAAGCATCGCGCGCATCAGAAGCCTGCGCAGCCAAAGCTCCCATGGCACGCGCGGCTGCGGCAGATCAGCAAGCCGCGTCCCCAGCGCGCCAAGCCCGATGCCTGCCGCGCGCCCCAGCGCCAGCGCGCGGGTCAGATGCGCGCGCCAGTCGCTGCCATCGGCGGCATTGTCAGGGGCATCGCGCGCCTCAGCTTCGCCTGCGGCAGGCGAGAGGTCGGGCTGAAACCCTTGCGCCCGCGCTGCCGAACGCAGATCGCCTGCCTGTCCGCGCGCGCGCCCGCCGCTCTGGGACAGATGCAGCATGTGGTAGAGCCGCTCGGCATCCCACTCTGCCAGAAGCTTGGCGGGGTCCGCAGCTTCGCCCAGCACGCGCATCAGCCTTTTAAGCGTGATGGTCGGGCGCGGCAGGGCGTGCCCTGCCGCAAGCACCGCCTCATTGACCAGCGCATCGCAGCCGATCTGCCAGATTTCGGGGTCGAACTCCGGCCCCATGCGGGTGCCCATCTCCTGCATGCGGGCAGAATGCTGGAGCGCCACATGCAGGATGTGATGCCCTGCAACACCGATCTGTTCGTGCAAAGGCAAGGCTGCGAAACCCGGCCCATAGCGGATTTCGGTGCCTGCGGTATGCGCGAGCGTGGTTGCATCATCATCGCGGTGCTGGCACCAGAGCGCGAGCGTGGCGAGTGCCGGATCGGCCTCGGTCAGCGCCTGCAACGCGGCGGTGGCGCGGGTCGAATGCCGCATATCAGCCAAGCCCGCGCGCCTCCCGCTCAGCGGCATAGTCTGCATAGGCGGGTGAGTTCAGGAAAGCGTCCTGCCAGCCATGCTCCAGCGCCTTGCCGATCAGCAACTCGAAGCCATGCGTGCCAAGCTCGGCCAGCGGCATCGCCGCGAAAGCCCCAGCGCGCGACTGCCCTAGATCGCGCAATTCGGCCATGATCTCGATGATCTGCGGCAAGCTCTCCGCATCCGCCCGCGCGACCAGCGCATAGGTGAGCGCGGTCATCCCATGCAGCGAGGCCGGGTAAAGCTGAAGCCGGTCGCGCGCTTCGAGCAGCGCCTCGATCTGGACAGTGGCGGCGATCTCCTCTGCGATCAGACGAAACTCGGCGGCCACAGCCTCGCCCAGCACGCCCGCAATCGCGATATTGCGCAAGCCCCGCTCGGGCAGGGCGCGCATCAGTTGCGACACCCGCGCCCAGGAGCGCGGTGTGCAGGCGATCATCTCGCCGCGCCGCAAAGCGGCTTCGGTGGTGTCGAGGCAATCGGGCCGCGTGCGGATGAAGGCGATCACGGCCGGGTCAAGGCCCTGCGGGACCGCGTAATTGCGTAGCCAATCCTCGGCATTGGCGCTCAGGCGCAGATGGATCAGCCGGTCGGAGAGCGCCGTGCCCATCTCATAGGCAATCGCGCCATCCTCGACCATGTTGCCCGCCGCGACCAGGAAACAATTCTCGGGCAGCCGATGCGGCCCGACGCGGCGTTCCTGCAAGAGGCCATAGACTGTGGGTTGCAGATGCGGCGCGGCGGCGGTCAACTCATCGAGGAAGAGCACCGAAGGGCGGTCGGCCTGCTCGGGGAGATCCTCGGGGCGGAACCAGATCGTGCGCTTGGCTTCGAGATCGAAAAAGGGCAGGCCGCGCAGATCCTGCGGCTCGATCGTGGTCAGGCGCAGATCATGGAGCTTCGCGCCGATTTCGCGCGCCAGCTGCTGCACGATCTCGGTCTTGCCGATACCGGGACGGCCATGCAGCATCCAGCTTGCGCAGAACCCGTGATCGCGCTGGGCTTCCCACCCAGCTTTCAGAAGCTCATAAGCCTGTCCGGTCGCGACGGGAGATGTGTTAACCATCTGTGCTGCCTTCTCCTGGAGTTGACGAAAAAATGGCGCCGGGGCATGGAATGGCAAGTCCAGCGGCCATGCGCGCCAGCTCATACCCATCTGCCAGAAAGCCGGAGCGATGCGCAGCAAAGCAACAAGCGCCAAGGGCGCGGCCCATTCTAGCCAAAAACCCATTTGCCGCGCATGTGCGGCTGACACAGGATCAAAGGATAGCGTAAGGAAATCTTCATGGTGACAAAGCTCGAAGCTGATCTGCGAGTGATCCGTGCTCCAAACCCTTCGCCCATGACGCAGGCCGGGACCAATACTTATCTCCTCGGCGAAGGAGAGCTTTGCCTGATTGATCCCGGCCCGGATGATGATACGCATCTCGCCACAATCCTTGAGTGCATCGCGCCCCTCGGGACTCTAGGCTACATTCTGGTCACACACACCCATCTTGACCACTCGGCGCTTGCTCTGCGTCTGGCCCGGGAAACAGGTGCGGAAATCCTCGGCTTTGGCGACTATCGGGCCGGTCGGTCAGAGCTGATGACCTGCCTCGCTGACCAGGGTTTGAGTGGCGGTGGAGAGGGCGTTGACTACAGTTTTCTGCCGAATCGGGCGCTCGCCGATGACGCTTGCGTACCGCTTGCAGGTGAGCAGATCCGCGTTTTCTGGACGCCAGGTCACGCCAGCAACCATTTGTGTTTCCAGTGGCGCGGCGCAGTATTCAGCGGGGACCATGTGATGGGCTGGTCCACCACATTCGTCTCGCCGCCCGACGGTGATCTGGGCGCATATATGCGTTCGCTCACGCGGCTTGAAACTGCATCGCCACGCAGGCTGTATCCGGGGCATGGGGATCCTGTCGATGACCCAGCGGCCCGCATCGCCGATCTGCGCCGGCACCGGCTGATGCGCGAGCATGCCATCCTCACCGCGCTTGCCTCGGGACCAAAGACAATCTCTTCACTTGTGTCGGCCATCTACACGGATACACCTGTGAGCCTGCATCACGCCGCAGCGCGGAACGTGTTTGCGCATCTGATCGACCTGCATGAACGCGGCCTTGTTACAACCGGGACCGAACTGTCTCCCGAGGCGGTGTTTTTCCGGGGAGATCCGAGAAAATAACTGTCAAAATCGGTCTGGACGCCCGCTCCAACGCTTGCTATACGACCCTCGTGTTCCGGCGTAGCTCAGCGGTAGAGCAGTTGACTGTTAATCAATTGGTCGTAGGTTCGATCCCTACCGCCGGAGCCAAAAAATCCAAGATAACAAGACTATACAGGGACCACTCGCAGGTGGGTTGTGTCGTCTTGTTCAGTTTGTCACCGGATGTGTCACTGATCTGACAAAACTATGTTTCTTGCCAGGTTGCTGCTACCGCGCTGCCCGATTGGCCACGCGCACAGAGTCCTCCCTATTCACCAACAAGACCGGCCGGGGAGGCGCGGCGATCAATTCCGCAACAGGTGCATCTTGCATTAAGCTGTTATCCGAATCGACCTGTCACATAATCATTGGTGCGCGGCCTCTGAGGGTTGGTGAAGATCGTATCCGTATCTCCATACTCGATCAGCCGCCCAAGATACATGAAAGCCGTGTTGTCCGACACCCGCGCCGCCTGAGCCATGGAGTGCGTAACCATCACGATCGAATAGGTGCCTTTCAGCTCTTCGATAAGCTCCTCGATCCGCGCGGTCGCAATCGGGTCTAGCGCCGAGCAGGGCTCGTCCATCAACAGAACCTCCGGGTCCGACGCGACAGCGCGTGCGATGCACAACCGCTGTTGCTGCCCGCCCGAGAGGCCAAGCGCGCTGTCATTCAGCCGGTCCTTGACCTCATTCCACAGCGCGGCCTGTTGCAGCGCGTGCTCGACTGTCTCATCGAGGATGGAACGTTTCGTCACCCCATCCACGCGCAGCGGATAGGTGATATTGTCATAGATCGACATGGCGAAGGGGTTGGGTTTCTGAAACACCATGCCCATCCGCTTGCGCAGCGCGATCACATCGACGCCCTTGCCATAGATATTGAACCCATCGACGCTGATGCGCCCTTCGATGCGCAGCCCGTCCACCAGATCGTTCATCCGGTTCAGACAGCGCAGCAGCGTGGATTTGCCGCAGCCCGATGGGCCGATCAGCGCCGTGACCTGGCCTTTCTGGATTTCCATATTATTGTCGAACAGCGCCTGTTTCTCGCCATACCACAGGTTGAAATCGGCAATATCCAGCGCCGGGCCTTCATTGGATTTCTTGACGTGATAGGCGGTCGGCTCGAATTCGATCGTGTCGTTCATGGGTGTGCCTCAGAACTGGCCGGTTGCGTATTTGCGCTTCAGGCGGTTGCGGATGATGATCGCGGTCGCATTCATCACGACGATCAGCGCCAGAAGCAGCAGCGTGGTGACAAAGACCATCGGCTTGCCGGCCTCGGAGTTGCGCGACTGAAAGCCCACATCGAAGATGTGGAAGCCCAGATGCATGAAGCTGCGATCAAGATGGATAAAGGGGGCGAAGCCGTCAATGGGCAGGGCAGGGGCGAGTTTCACCACGCCGACCAGCATCAGCGGCGCCACTTCGCCCGCGCCGCGCGCCATGGCGAGGATCATGCCGGTCATGATGCCGGGCAGCGCCTTGGGCAGCACGACATAGCGGATGGTCTGCCATTTCGACGCCCCGCAGGCCAGTGACCCCTCGCGCATGGACCGCGGCACAGCGGCCAGCGCCTCCTCGGTCGCGACGATGACAACGGGCACGGTGAGCAGCGCCAGCGTCAGTGACGCCCACAGAATACCACCCTTGCCGAAGGTCGGGTTGGGCAGCGCCTCGGGGTAGAACAACTGGTCTATCGTGCCGCCCATCGCATAGGCAAAGAAGCCCAGCCCGAATACGCCATAGACGATGGAGGGCACCCCGGCGAGGTTGTTGACCGAAATCCGCACGATGGACGTGACCCGCCCCTGTTTGGCATATTCGCGCAGGTAAAGCGCCGTGATGACACCGAAAGGGGCGACAAAGACGACCATCAGCAGTGTCATCGCTACAGTGCCGAAAAGCGCGGGCATAACCCCGCCCTGGGTATTCGCCTCGCGCGGTTCGGCCGACACGAATTCCCACCAGCGCGAGATATAGATGCCCAGCTTGTCGAAGAACCCGATGGTATTGGCCGGGAAGAAACGCACGATTTGACTGATCTCGGGCGTGATCTGGCGACCGCCGACCTCTTCCAGCACCACGGTGAAATTGCGGTCGCGCGCGCGGATTTCATTCACGCGCGCCTGCAATTCCTCGAATTCGGCCTGCAATTCGGCAAGCCGCGCCTGCGAGGCAGCGATATCGTCGGCGGCTTCTTCCTCGCCCTGCCGGATGACGGCGCGGCGCTGGGCCAGTCGTTCGCGCTCGATCAGGTAGTTGATTCCGCCGATCTCGCGCCGTTCCAGCCGGCGGATTTCGCGGAACCGGTCGCGCGCGGCGGCTTGTTCGCGACGGAACACGGCCGGGTCATACTCCATTTCCTGCCCGTCGATGGTCATGCCCGCGATACGGCCGATGAACACGCCCCAGGTCTGGCGCTCGAAATAATAGAAATCCTCCGGCTGGGTGATGTTTTCGACCTCGAAATCCGCAACCCATTGGAAATCATCGCCATAAAGGTCGAAATTGGCGGTCTGATACAATGTGCGGTAGGCGAAGCCGTCATTGGCCTCGACCTCGGCGCGGGTCGCGTCATCAAGGCTGCCCAGTTGCGGGCGGAAGATCGTGCCGCGCCGCTCCGTGCCCGCTATGACGCTGCCATCGGTCAGTTCCACCCGGTCGATCGGCTTCGGCCAGAAGGTCGTGGCACCGTTATACAGCACCACCGCCAGAAACACCGCGATCATGATGATCCCCAGCGCCAGCGCGCCGCCAAACCCCCAGAGCGCGGGTTCCCCCAACGCCGACAGATCGGCCGAGAACCGCCGTCGCTGGCGCGGGGCAACCGTGTCGCGCGCTGCAATCCCGGCCGCGCCGGCTGCGCCAGAGACAGGGGGCATGTGTTCGTTGGTCGTGGTCATATGAGTCAGGCCCCGCGATTACAGATTGAAGGCGCGCTTGCGGAAGCGCTGGCGGATCAGTTCCGCGCCTGTGTTGATGATGAAGGTCATCACGAACAGCGTGAGTGCTGCGAGGAACAGGATGCGGTAATTGGTCCCGTCGCGCACGGCCTCGGGCAACTCGATCGCGATGGTGGCCGACAGGGTGCGCAGCCCCGAGAAGATGTTCCACTCCATGATCGGCGTGTTGCCCGCCGCCATGACCACGATCATCGTCTCGCCCACGGCGCGCCCCATGCCCATCATCACCGCCGAGAACACGCCCGAGGCCGCGGTCGGCAGCACCACCCAGCGCGCCGTCTGCCAAGGTGTGGCCCCGCAGGCGAGCGAGGCCGCGCGCAGATGGCCGGGGACCGAGTTCAGCGCATCCTCGGCCAGTGTGTAGATATTGGGGATGACCGCGAAGGCCATGATGAAGCCCACCACAAGCGCGTTGCGTTGCTGATAGCTGTCGATGAAGCTGCCGCGCGGATCATAGCCCAGCATCGTCAGCGCCGATGCCGTGGCATAGGACAGGATCATGGCCACGAAGAGCAGCGTCAGCCAGCGCGCGGCATCCAGCAGCCCGGCGCGCGAGCGGTCCATCCCGTCGATCATGTCGCGGAAATGATGGCCGAACTGCTTGCGAAAGGCCCAGGCGACCAGCATGTAGCTCAGCGGCAGCAGGATCAGGAACATGAAGGGCGTGCCGGTGCCGATGCGCCCGGTCGTCCATTGCTTGAAATCGCCCGAAAACAGCAGGTTTTCCAGTGTCACGCCCAAGCGCGCGGCGATCCATGCGGTGACAATGATGGATACCCCCATCAACGTGAATTTCGGAAAGCCGTCATATTTCAACGCGACCGGCGCGGGCAGGGTCTGCCAGGCAAACGCCCCGATCATCAGCCCCATCGGCAGCGCGAAAAAGCCCAGCAGGACCGCGCCGATCCATTCCTCGACCAATGGCGCCAGCACCAGCGCGGCGATGAAACCCAAGACAACCGTGGGCAGGGATTCCATCATCTCCATCATCGGCTTGACCGTGCCGCGCACGCGCTTGTCCACGAATTCCGAAGTGTAGATCGCGGCCATCAGCGCGATGGGCACGGCAAAGATCATGGCGTAGAAAGCGGCCTTGAATGTGCCGAAAACGAGCGGGACCAGCGAATATTTCGGCTCTACTGTGTCGGTGCCGGCCGTGGATTGCCATGTGAAGCCGGGCTCAGCATAGCCCTCATACCAGATGCGCCCGAACAGCACGGCCAGCGTGACCTCGGGGTGCGGGACGCGGTAGCTCCACGCCTCCACCTCCCCCCCGCGCGAGGCGAGCATCACCCCGTTGGAGCGTGGAAACAGCATGGCGATGGAGTCGGTCGTCACGGTGCCCGACCGCTGCAGCTGGAACAGGACCTGGTCGGCCGTGGACTGATAGACCCAGACATTGCCCATCGCATCGGTGGCCACGAACTCCTTGCCGCGCTGCGCCTCGGAAATATCGGTAATGGCGGCGGGCATCGGCGCATGGGTGCGCGCGCGCACCATCTCGCGCCCGTCGGTCGTGTCGGGCGTGCCGGTCTGCAGGCGGAAATAGACCATGAGATCGCCGGCATCCGTGCCCACGACCAGCGCGTCCTCGGCGGTCAGGAAGGTCATGGCCGTCACGCCGACCCCGTCATCGGCCACGCGGATGCGTTCGGCCAGCACCGGATTGTTGGCATCGCGCAGATCATAACGATAGACGAAGCCGTCATCGGCCGCGACCAGCACCCGGTCGGCATTGCCCGACACCAGAACCCCGGTCGGCTCGACACCCGTATCCAGCCCCAGGGGCGGCAACTCCGTGGTCGAGGTGGTGATGGTTTCCTCACCAGTCATCATGTTGACCTGCACGCGCGACCGGCTGACCCGCACCTGACCCGCCGCATCGACTGTTGCGAAGGCAATCACAGGGCGGTCGCTTGACCCGCCGATCCGGTAGTCGATGGCGATGATCGCATTGTCGGATACCTGCTCGATCTCGCTCAGGTCGATCACGGGTTCCAGCGTGCGGAAATCGCCGCTGCCCCCTTCGGTGAAGATGCGCCCGTCAACAGTGCGGTCGCGATCATCCAGCGCGGTCAGCCCGCCGGGCAGGTTGCGGCGTGAGGTCGATGTATTCTCGACCCCCAAAGTGGCAAAGCGCACTGTGCCATCGTCAAAGCCCAGCCCGATCTGGTCGCGATTGAGCGAGCCCGCGACCGAGGTCACTTGCGCATCGCCGAAATCCCATTGCACGCGGCGAATTTCCTGCCCTGTCGGGATGTGAAAGGCGATCACGCGCCCCTCGGCGGCCAGCGCGAGCCCTGTGGTCTGGAATTCATCGCCCACAATCCAGGTCACATCCTGCCCGGTATCCAGTTGGTAGCGGACATTGCCCTGCAACTCGCCCGAGGTCATCAGCGGCACGACGACACGGAACAGGAACACCATGATGCCCAGCACGGCGACGATAACCAACAGCCCGCCGACCGTGATGATTCCGCCAGCGAGTTTCTCGCCGATCCTGACGCTGGCGCGCGTGGTCATGCGGCGCTGGCGGGCCGAGGCAGCGCGGGCACTGGTGCTGGGGGATGTGACGCTCATGGGCGGGACCTGTCAGGGCTTGGAAAATCAAGAAAGGGCAGGACAGCGCATGCCGTCCTGCCCGAAACCATCGGGAAGCTTAGTTGCTGCCCGAAAGGCCGAAAGCTTCCAGATCCATATTGGCGATGGTCGCCGTCACCGGGAAGAAGCCTGCGCGGATCACGTCCTGCTGGCCCTGCTGGCTATAGACATAGCGCACGAATTCAGCGCGCAGCGGCTCCAGATCAGCGTTCGGGTCCACGTTCATGTACACGAACAGGAAGCGTGCGATCGGGTAGGCGCCTGAGGGGGCGTCGTCGGTCGAGTAGCAGGTGCCGTCTTCGCCGCGGATTTCCAGTGCACGCACGTCAGCCGTGCCATAACCCACACCCGAATAGCCGATGCCGCCAAGGTCAGCCGCAACACCCTGGATCACGGTCGAGGAGCCGGGCTGTTCACGCACATCCGAGCTGAAATCGCCGCCGAACAGCGCCACTTCACGGAAGAAGCCGAAGGTGCCCGAAGCCGAGTTGCGCCCGTACGTTGCGATCGAGCGGTCGGCCCATTCGCCGGTCGCACCAAGCTGGCCCCAGGTGGTGATGGCCTCATCCGCGCCGCCATTGCGCGTGGCCGAGAAGATGGCATCCACTTCCTGCAGCGAGATGCAGGTCACAGGGTTGTCGCGGTGCACGAACACACCGATCCCATCGATGGCGCCGCGCATCGGCAGCGGCTCATAGCCGAAACGAGCCTCGAACTCCTCGATTTCCGAGCCGCGCATCGCGCGCGACATCGGGCCGAACTGGGCGGTGCCTTCGATCAGGGCGGGCGGGGCGGTGCCGGAGCCAGCACCCTGAATCTGCACGTTCACATTCGGGTAGAAGCTGCGGAAGCCTTCCGACCAGAGCGTCATCAGGTTGTTCAGTGTATCCGATCCGATCGAGGTCAGGTTGCCCGACACGCCCGACGCGGCCTCATAGACAGGGAGGTTGGGATCGACCGAGTCGGCTTGCGCGACGCCAACCGAGAGGGCCAGTGCCGATGCGGACAGGGTGAGGGAAAGGGAATTGCGCATGAAACGCTCCTGTTGGTTGGTGCCCCGGATGGGCGGTTTCAACAGCTGCGTACCTATGTGCGCGATGTAACTGTTATATGACAGATCATCCCTTTTCCGTGGTGTCGGCAGGAAATCTCGTGAAACACCGTCTGTGGTCCTGCACCAACGGATGTGTCACAATCGCGCATAGCCTATAGGCACCTGACTTAGGTGTTCATGAAACATGCGGTGAGCCTGCTTTCGTGTTCCCCGGAGTGGATATAGCGAAGCCGCCTTTGGGAAATTCAAGAAACTCGATTGAGAAAAAAATCACTGCGCCCAGAATGGACCCTGGGAGATCGGCCATGAATCAGTGACAGGAGCTTCGCATCCGGTTGAGAAGCGGCTGCGCGCAAGGGCTTCAGTCGTCACCACTCTGTAGCACCGGTGTAGCCCCAGAAGTTCACCGCTTCATTAACTGAAGATGTAGACCCACATAAAGTGATTAAATATCAAAGATTTGGGGTGGTGCCCGGGGGCGGAATCGAACCACCGACACGAGGATTTTCAATCCACTGCTCTACCCCTGAGCTACCCGGGCATGGGTGCATCCGTTGATGCAAGCGCGGTCGTCGCGCTGGGTAGCGACCTCATATTGCAGGGCTCAGGCACTGTCCAGAGGTCTCATCGAAAAAACCACAACTCATGCCGGATCGTCTTTTTCCGGCAGATCGGGCGACTCTTCCTCCAACTCGCTCAGCGGGGCCGGGATGACGTAATCCTCGCGCAGCCAGCGCGCGAGATCGACATCGGCGCAGCGCCGCGAACAGAAAGGGCGATATGCAGGCGCGCTCGGTTTGCTGCAGATCGGGCAGGTCATGCCAGCACTTCGCGCAGCGGCATGCGGTCGCGTTTGCGGGTGAGTTCGAAATTGCCCAGCGGTGTCCAGCCGGCAAGAACCGTGTCGCGCCCATCGCTGCGAAACGCCGCCCGCAGCGACTGCTCGAGGATCTGGCGGTCCTTCTTGGGAAACGGCGCAAGGTCGATCAGCACTTGCCCTCCAAGCCCGCGCAGCCGCAACTGGCGCGGCAAGTCGCGGATCGCGGCGATATTGGCCTTTAGCCCCGCCGCCGGGCTGGTGTCGCGGCCTGTATTCACATCGACCGCGATCAGCGCGCGGGTGGGTTCGATCACCATCGAGGCGCCGCCCGAGAGCGCCACATCACTGCGCAACAGGGCATCGATTTCCTCGATCACATTATGGCGCCGGAAACTGCCTGCGTCCTCATCGAGCGTGTCGGGCGCGGGCCAGTCGCGCCATGCGACCAGATGCGGGGCAGGGGCGTCGAGCAGCATCTCGGGCGGGCCATCGCTGTCCGAGCGCACGGCTTCGGCCAGTTCCCGCATGCGCGCAATATCGGCGCGGATCACATCTTCCTCCGCATCCTCGCAGGCCGAGCGCAGGATCAGCCCCAGCGCAGGGTCAGCGCCCTGCATCGCGGCCTTGGCGATCCCGGCAAGCGCTTTCGCGCGCCCTGCATCGCTGATCTGGCGCGAGACATTCAGCCCGGGCGCGTCGGGTGTCACAATCGCATAGCGGCTCTTGAACAAAAGCCGCGTGGTCAGGGGCACGGCCTTGCCGGGCTCGCCCAGCCCGCTCACCTGCACCAGCACGGGCGCGCCGGGCCGCAGCCCCTTGGTCTGGCGCAGAAAGCCGCTTTCCCCCCCCGGCAGGTCCACAAACGCCCCGCCCAGCCCCTTCACAGGGCGCCCGAGCTTGCCGCGAAGAAGCGTCTCTGGCGCAAGCACGCCCGCTTTCGGCGCGATCAGCAGATCCTCCAGCCGGCCATCGACCATGCGCGCCGCGGCTTCGCGGCCCTTGAACTGGTCGAGGCTTATGACGCTGCCCTTCATTCCCACCTCAATCCTGCCGCGCGCAAGAGCTGCGCAGTCTCTGCCGCAGGCAACCCCATCACGCCCGTATAGGAGCCCTGAATCCACGGGATGAACGCGCCACCGCGTCCCTGAATCGCGTAGCCACCCGCCTTGCCCTGCCATTCTCCCGAGGCGAGATAGCCATTCAACTCATCATCCGAGAGCCGTTTCATCTTGACCGCCGTGACCTGCGTGCGTGCCCAATGCGTCTCCCCGCGCCGCAAGGCAACCGAGGTAATCACCTGATGCCGCCGCCCTGCGAGCTTGAGCAGAAACTCCGCCGCCTGTGCCGCGCTCTCGGGCTTGCCGAGAATGCGCCGCCCCAGCGCGACAGTTGTATCGGCCACCAGCACGATATCCTGGGGCTCCGCAGCGATTGCGTCGAGCTTCGCGCGGGTCACGCGCTCGCAATAGGGGCGGGGCAATTCGCCCTTGCGCGGGGTCTCGTCGATATCGGCGGCAGTGATGACATCCGGCACGATGCCCAGACCCGCCAGAATCTCTTTCCGGCGCGGGCTGGCAGAGCCCAGAATCAGCCGCATGGGCTTATTTGAAACGGTAATTGATCCGCCCCTTGGTCAGGTCATAGGGGGTCATTTCCACCTGAACCTTGTCGCCAACCAGAACGCGGATGCGGTTCTTGCGCATCTTGCCTGCCATATGTGCGTTGATTTCATGGCCGTTTTCCAGCTCGACCCGAAATGTCGCATTTGGCAGGAGTTCCTTGACGACACCGGGGAATTCGAGCAGTTCTTCCTTGGCCATGGTCACTCCATCATTGCGGCGCGCAGGGAGCCTGCGCGCGCGTTAGATGGGGCTATTTCGCCAATATTTCAAGCGAATTATGCGTGTGTGATTGTCCGAACTTGCAATTCGAGGCGGGTTTTCTGCTCATCCCAGTGCTGGTGGTTGAGCACCGCGCCTTCGCGGCGCACGCGCGCGATGTCTTCGCGGCTGATCTCGGCAATCGCCCAGCCGGGCGCGTTGAGCGTGGTCTCGGCCAGAACGCCCGTGGGCGGAAAGCCCAGATCGGGCGGGCCATAGATCGCCGCCGCCCCGGTATTCGCGTCAACTGCCGGGCACCATTCCGCCGGGCCGACAGTGGGCGCATGGACAGCGACGCATTGGTTTTCCAGCGCGCGCGCCATCGCGCCGACCTTCACCCGCGTATAGCCCGAAAGCGCCTCGGTCGCGGACGGCACCAGCAGGATCTCCGCCCCTGCCTCCACCAGCGCGCGGGCCAGAAGCGGGAACTCGCTGTCATAGCAGATGATGATCCCGATCCGGCCAAGTGCCGTGTCGAAGAGGGTCAGCCCCTGGCCGGGCGCAATGTCCCATTCCTCGCGCTCGAAGCGGGTCATGATCTGCTTGTCCTGATGCCCGATCACACCTTGCGGGCCATAGAGCACTGCGCGGTTCACGGGCCGCGCCGCTCCCGCCATCGCCGGGCCGCTCGCGCCCAGGATATGCACGCCATGCTGCGCCGCGAGCCGCGCGTAAAGCGCGATCACATCCGCTTCATGGCGCATCACCTCATGCAGGGCCGCTTCCAGATCACCCGCGACCTCCGCCCCGCCGAGACTGGCCAGCTCCATCGCGCCATATTCGGGAAAGACCAGCAGATCCGCGCCCTGACCGGCCGCATCCTCCACCCAGCGCGAGAGCTTGGCCTCGAACATGGCCCAGCTGTTCAGGAAATCCAGCGGATAAGCGGCAGCGGCGAGTTTCATAGCGAACGTATCCAGAATTGCAGGGGTTTGGCGCTTTCATCCGCATCGCCCAGATCGCGCCATGTGAAATGCGCGACAACGCCCTCAAGCGGCGCGTATCCACGTTTGCGCCAGAAGACATCGAGCGGGCGATAGTCGCGCGGGCGGGCAGGGTGATCCTCGGGCCGGATGACGCCGCAGAACGCACTGTAGCGAAACCCCAATGCGCGCGCATGCGCCTCGCGCAGATCGAAAAACCGATGCCCCGCCCGCTGGCCGCGATATTCAGGCAAAAGGACCGATTCGGCGCAATAGAAGATCTCTGCCGGATCATGGCCGGAGCCCGCGAAAGCCTCGGCAAACTCTGCATCGGCCTCTGACAAAGGCAACCCGGTCGCGGCCCCGACCACTGCCTCGCCATCCCAGGCCGCCACGATCAGCGCGCGGGGGCTCTCCTGATAGGCGCGCAGATAGTCGCGCTCATACGCCAGATCGCCGTCATAAAGATAAGGCCAGTCACGAAATACACGGATCCGCAGCGCGGCCACATCCGCGATCACCGGCGTAATCGCGCTACCTGTCAGGGCCTCATAGCGCAGGCTCATGCCGAGACCTGCGCGATCCAGTCCTGAAGGTTGTAATAGGTCGTGATCCGCGTGATCCTGCCGCCCTCCAGCGTGAAGAATGACCCCGCCGGCAGCACATAGCGCTGCCCCTGCGCCTCGGGCAGACCGGGATCGGTCTGCAGATATTCGCCATGCACGGTGAATTCCGCCGCCGCGCGCGTGCCGTCGTCATTCACGAAAATCACCATATCGCGCAGGGTCTCGCGGTAGCTCACCCCCATATGGCTGCAGAACTCCGCGAATTTCGCGCGGCCTTCGCGCATCTCGCCCTGATTGACGTAATGGCGGACATCGTCGCTCACCAGCGCAAGCATCGTGTCGGTATCGCCTGCATTGAAGGCGTCGAAATAGCGGCGGATGATGTCCTGGCTCATGCTCTACCTCTCTGTGGGCGGGCCGAAACGCGCCAGCAGGCGCTTCTTGATCTGCTCGCGCGTCTGGCGATAGGCGTCGAGCTTGGCCTCGCGCGTCTCGCCAAGCCCGGACGGGTCCATGATCGGCCAGTATTCGATATCGATATGCGAAAACCGCGTCAATTCTAGCGCGTGACGTTGGCTCGCGGGCGAAAGCGCGATGATCAGATCGAAGCCCGTCAGATCATCGCCCCATTCGGCCATCTCCTCGAAAGAGCGCGAGCGATGATGGTCAAGCTCGACACCGTCCTCGGCGCTCACCGCGATCGAGAAACCGTCGATCTCGCGATCATTGCGCACGCCTGCGGATTGCACATAGGCGCGCTGCCCGTAGAGCTTTTTCATCAACCCTTCGGCGATGGGCGAGCGCACCGAATTGTGGTCGCAGCAAAACAGCACCGAAGACGGAAAGCGCGCTGCCATTCAACCCCCGAAATGCAGAACGCAGATCAGGGTGAAGAGCCGCCGCGCCGTGTCGCCATCCATCTCGGCCTTGCCTTCCAGCCGCTCCTGCAGAATGCGTGCGCCCTCGTTGTGGATGCCGCGTCGGGCCATGTCGATGGCCTCGATCTGGCTCGGCGGCAGGCGCTTGACCGCATCGAAATAGCTCGCGCAGATCTGGTAGTAATCCTTCACCACCTGCCGGAACGGCCCCAGCGACAGGATGATCTCGCCCAGCGCCGCGCCGCCGTCGTCCCGCAGCGAGATCACAAGGCGGCGCTCGCGGATCGACAGCGCCATGTCATAGGGGCCGGGCGGGGCGGCATTGCCGTCGCGCGCCAGAAGGCGGAAGGAATTATCCTCCAGCAGGTCGAATACAGCGACCTTGCGTTCCTGTTCGATCTCTGGCGTGGGGGTCGGCAGCCCGCTGTCATCGATCTCGATCTGGCAGATTCGGCTCATGGTGTTCTTTTCTGTCTGTCCCGTGATGGTGATGCCCTGTCTTGCAGGCAGGCGCAAGCATTCGAGGCTTGCCGGACCGTCTTCCCACGCCGCCCGAAAGTCGGGATCACCGGGGCGACGCGATTACCTCGTGGCCGATGTGACCCCTTGATACGCAAAAAAGGCCCCGCGCTAATCGCGTGGGGCCGTGTCTCGGTTGGGGCTGTCAGCTTTCAGCGATCAGCCTGCGCGCAGAACATGTCATAGACCAGCTCGATCAGGCGCCCGGCCTTTTCGTCCTGCAGCGCATAGAAGATGGTCTTGCCCTCGCGGCGGCAGGAGACAATCCCTTCCAGCCGCAGTCGCGCGAGTTGCTGGCTGACAGCGGCCTGACGCGAGCCCAGCAGATGTTCAAGCTCCGAGACCGATTTCTCGCCCGAGGCCAGATGGCACAGGATCATCAACCGCCCCTCATGCGCCAATGCCTTCAGGAATGCCGAGGCAGCCTGCGCCTGCGCATTCATATCCACTGGCTGCACGGCATTGCCGTGTTCGTCCTGCTCCGGCCCATGATGCCCCGAGACAGGGTCGTCGACTGGGATGGTTCTGTGGTCCAATGACATCGGATTACTCCTCGCTGGCGCGAAATTGCCCGGTGAAACCACGCAGGCAGGCGACACGTTCCTCACTTTCAATTTAATGAATATTTAGAGCTTTGGGAAGGTGCGCTCAAGCAATGCGCGCAATAAAAGTCGTGCTGCGGCGAATTGTCAGCGCTTTCGTGATATTGTGCCGAAAAAAGCGCCGTCAGAGGGAAAAAATTCCATGAAAAACCCGCCCCATCGCAGGGCGGGTTCCATTTTCAACGCAAACTGGTGGGATCAGGCGTCGCGCGGATCGGCGCTGTCGCCCTGATTGCGCGGGTCGTCGTCATCATCCACACCCGCGCTGCCGATATCGTCGAACAGCTCCGCGATCTCGAATTCCGCGGCGGCTTCCTCTTCGGCGGCGACCTCCTGAATGGATTTGCCCGATGCCTGCACCTCGGCCTCCTCGGGCGAGCGCGCGACATTGAGACCGATCTCCACATCCACTTCGGGATGCAGATTGATCAGCGCCTTGTGCAGACCCAGCGTCTTGATCGGCGTCTTGATGACGATCTGGCGCTTGTCGATGGTCACGCCTGCATCCGCCAGCAGCTCCGCCACATCGCGCGGGCTGACCGAGCCATACAGCGCGCCGCCATCGGAGGCCTGCCGGATCACCACATAGCTTTCATCGTCGAGCTTTGCGGCGATCGCCTGCGCTTCCTTGCGGGTTTCGAGGTTCTGGGCTTCAAGCTCCGCCTTGCGGTTCTCGAACGACTTGATGTTTTCGTCAGACGCGCGCAGCGCCTTGCCCTGCGGCAACAGGTAGTTGCGCGCATAGCCGGGCTTGACATTGACCAGATCGCCCATCTGGCCAAGCTTGGCCACGCGTTCCAGAAGGATCACTTGCATGATTGCGGCTCCTTATTTCACTGCGTAGGGCAGAAGAGCGAGGAAGCGCGCGCGCTTGATCGCACGGGCCAGCTCGCGCTGTTTCTTGGCCGACACGGCCGTGATGCGCGAGGGCACGATCTTGCCGCGCTCGGAGATGTAGCGCTGCAGCAGGCGCACATCCTTGTAGTCGATCTTGGGGGCATTGTCGCCCGAGAAGGGGCAGACCTTGCGGCGGCGGAAAAACGGTTTCATGGCCATGGATCAATCCTCCTCAGGATGCGCGGCGGCGCGGTTCGCGCTCGTCACGTTTCTGCATCTGGACCGACGGGCCCTCTTCATGCGCCTCGACCTTCACGGTCAGCACGCGCATCACATCATCATGCAGGCGCATCAGGCGCTCCATCTCCTGCACGGCCTCGCCCGGGGCGTCGGTGCGCAGGAACGCATAATGCCCCTTGCGGTTCTTGTTGATCTTGTAGGCCATCGTCTTGACGCCCCAATACTCGTGATCCACGAGTTTCCCGCCATTATCGGCCAGGACGGCGCCGAAATGTTCGATCAACGCCTCGGCCTGTGCATTCGACAGGTCCTGACGCGCGATCATGACATGCTCATAAAGCGGCATGCGATCTCCATTCATGTTGTGGCGCATTTCAAAAGGCGAGGTATCTTCTTTCCGCCCCCACCTACGAGAGCTGCACCGATTGCATAACGTCGCGGAAAGATGCTGCTCCTTACAAGGGCTGCGCCTTGCGCGCAAGAGGGCGCGGGGCGCGCATTGCTTGCGCCAACATGAAGGTGCAGGGTTGTCTCATGCGCGGGCCTGACGCATAAAGCACTGGATTATTTTCACGCAAGAGGTCCGATATGGCTCACTCCACTCCTTTGGTCACAGCCCTCGGCGGCAATGACACGATCACGCGCAAGCTTGTGATGGTGCTCATGGGCTCGCTTCTGGTTGCGGCCTCGGCGCAGATCACGGTGCCGATGTTCCCCGTGCCGATGACGCTTCAGACCTTCGCGGTCATGCTGATCGGGCTGACCTACGGATCGCGCCTCGCAGCGGCCACGATGGTCACCTATCTGGCGCAAGGCGCGATGGGCTTTCCGGTCTTCGCCGGGGGGGCTTTCGGGCTTGCACCGCTGATGGGGCCGACCGCAGGTTTCCTCTTTGGCTTTGTCGCCATGGCATTTGTTCTGGGCTGGCTGGTCGAGCGGGGCTTCGGTCGCGGCATCCTGATGTTCGTCGCCACCCTCATCGCGACCGCGCTGCTTTTCGTGCCGGGCGTTATCTGGCTGCAGGCCGTAACCCCGCTGACGCTGCAAGGCGCCTTCATGGCCGGCGCTGCGCCCTTCCTTCTCGGCGAGGTGCTCAAGGCCGCTGTGGCTGCGCTGATCGTCATCGGCGCATTTGCCGCGCTGAAAGAGCGTATCAAGGGCTAAGGCTTATGAAGGGCGGGCCGCTGGCCCGCCCTAACGCTTCGCGGCATGCAGCGCGGCAAGTGCGGTCTCGCACAACCCCAGCCCCAGCCACTGGCACCCATCGCAAAGCGTCGCAAGCGCCCCGGGCGGAACCTGCGCGCGGATACGCTGTTGTGCCTCACCCCATGAAAGCCGCGCCCCGTCCGCCAGTCCCAGCGCCTGCGCGTGGCGGGCATCGAGTGCGTGGATCTTCTCCGCTTTCGCGCAGCCCGAGCCGCGCCGATGCGGGCAGGGGGCGCAGATATGATCGGCCTCGAACGTGACTGCGATCTCGAGTTCATCCCCGCTAGGCGCGCGCAAGCGATTCACAATCTCAGCCATATTTACAGTGAAGCGGTTGGAATAGCCCTTGCCCTGAAACCCCAGCGCACAAAGGAAATGATGCGGGCGAAACTGGATCGGCGGGCTCATTCGGCCGCGAATTTGGGCTCGAACCCGCGCTCCATCATGTCCGAGGGCGCGATCGGGTATTCGCCTGAAAAACACGCATCGCAATATTGCGGGCAGCTATCATTGCGCCCGCCCGCCTCACCAGCGGCGCGGTAAAGCCCGTCGAGCGAGATGAATTTCAGGCTGTCCACCCCGATATAGTCGCGCATCTCCTCCTCGGTCATGCGCGCAGCGAGCAGGTTCTCGCGATTAGGGGTATCCACCCCATAGAAACACGGCCAGGCCGTGGGGGGCGAGGCGATGCGGAAATGCACCTCTGACGCGCCCGCCTCGAGGATCATTTCCTTGATCTTCTGGCTGGTCGTGCCGCGCACCACCGAATCATCCACCAGTACCACGCGCTTGCCCCGGATCAGGGCGCGGTTGACATTCAGCTTCAGCCGCACGCCCATCGAGCGGATCTGCTGGCTGGGCTCGATGAAAGTGCGGCCCATATACTGATTGCGCGTGATCCCGAGCGCGAAGGGAATGCCCGATTCCTGGCTGTAGCCAATCGCCGCAGGTGTGCCGCTATCGGGCACCGGGCAGACAAGATCAGCCTCGACCGGGGCCTCGCGCGCAAGCTCCACCCCGATCTGGCGGCGCGTTTCATAGACCGAGCGGCCACCATAGAAACTGTCGGGGCGCGAGAAATAGACATGCTCGAAGATGCAGAAGCGCGATTTCTGCGGCCCGAAAGGTCGCATGCTCTCCACGCCCTCGGCGCTGATCACCACCATCTCGCCCGGCTCGACCTCGCGCTCGAAATCGGCACCGATGATGTCGAGCGCGCAGGTCTCCGAGGCCAGCACCCAGCCTGTGCCCAGCCGCCCCAGCACCAGCGGGCGCACGCCCAGCGGATCGCGCACGCCGATCAGCTTGGTGCGCGTCATCGCGACCACCGAAAACGCGCCCTCGGCGCGGCGCAGCGCGTCCTTCATGCGCTCGGGGATCGTCTTCTGGTAGGAGCGCGCCATCAGATGGATCAGGCATTCGCTGTCCGAACTCGACTGAAAGATCGAGCCACGCTCGATCAATTCGCGCCGGATCGATTCGGCATTGGTGATATTGCCGTTATGCGCCAGCGCCGCGCCGCCCATGGCGAATTCGCCGAAGAAAGGCTGCACATCGCGGATTTGCGTCGCGCCCTTGGAACCGGCGGTCGAGTAGCGCACATGGCCGATGCCGATTGCGCCCGGCAACCCCTCGATCACGCCTGCCTTGGTGAAATTGTCGCGCACCAGCCCGAAGCGGTGCGCCGAATGGAAGCCGGTCTCGGGGTGATGGGTGATGATTCCCCCCGCTTCCTGCCCGCGATGTTGCAGCGCATGCAGCCCGAGAGCTACGAAATTCGCTGCATCTTCAAGGCCAACACAGCCGAATACACCACATTCCTCGCGCAGATTGTCGTCATCGAAAGGGTGATTGAGCATCTACCACTCGCATCGCTTGGGCCGTCACCGCTGCTCTAGCGTATATGACAGCCACTGTCACGTCTTGAGCACAGATAAACTCAGCGACAGTCCGCGACCAGCTCCTCATACTTCCCGACCAGCCAGTTGGGCGCATCATCGGGCACGGCCTCGTTCAGATTGCCCGAAAGTTGGGCGAATATGGAGGCCGAGCGCGAGTTTTCCACCATCTCGACCGAGCCCGCCGGCACCGCGCGATCGAACACGAGAAGCGCAATCGCCACCAGCAGGACGCCCCGCGCGATGCCGAACAGGAAGCCTGCCCCCTGATCGACCCCGCCGATCACCGAGTTGCGGATGAAGGACGAAAACAGGGGCGTGAAGAGTGCGGCAATCACCAGCACGACCGCGAACACGACCGCAAAGGAGGCGATGACAGTCAATTCGCAGCTATCGCCCAGAAAATCGCCGACATAGGGGATTTCGCGCACCAGTGGCTGCATCGCGGGCGCGAAGATGAAGGCCAGCACCGCCGCCGCGACCCAGCCTGCGATTGCCAGCGTCTCGCGCATGAAGCCGCGCGAATAGGCCAGGATGCCCGACACGATGATAATCGCGGCAACGCCCGCATCGACCATGTTGAAGCCTTCCATGCGCCTCTCCTGTTTCCCGCGCCCTACTCACCCGGCGCCAAATACCTGCCCGACGACCTCTGTCAGATCGGGCATTTCCCGCAAAGCGAATTCCGATATGACTGCCCTTTTCGACATCTTTGGGGCGATAGCTGCGCAAAAACCAAGTTTTTGCGCCTCTTTCAACCTGTTTTCGGTCTGGCTGACAGGTCGCAGCGCCCCCGAGAGGCTGATTTCGCCGAAAACGACCGTATCGGCGGGCAAGGTCACATCTTCGCGCGCCGACAAAAGTGCGCAGGCGATGGCCAGATCGGCGGCAGGCTCCAGCACGCGCATGCCGCCCGCGACGTTCAGAAACACATCCATCCCCGCAAAAGGGATGCCGCAGCGCGCCTCGAGCACGGCAAGGATGGTCGAGAGCCGCGCCGAATCGAGCCCCACCACTGTGCGGCGCGGCGTGCCCAGCGGCGAAGGCGCGACAAGCGCCTGAATCTCGGTCAGCATGGGCCGCGTGCCCTCGATGCCCGCAAAGACCACCGATCCCGGCGCAGGCGTGCCGCGCTCTGACAGAAACAGTGCGGACGGGTTGGCCACTTCCGCCAGCCCACGCCCGGTCATCTCGAAAACGCCGATCTCATCAGCGGGGCCGAAACGGTTCTTGACCGCGCGCAGGATGCGGAACTGGTGCCCGCGCTCGCCCTCGAAATAAAGGACCGTATCGACCATATGCTCGACCACGCGCGGACCTGCGATCTGGCCCTCCTTGGTGACATGCCCCACAAGGATCACCGACACGCCACGCTTCTTGGCGAAACTCACCAACTCATGCGCCGCCGCGCGCACCTGCGCAACCGAACCCGGTGCGCTGTCCACTGTGTCGAGCCACATGGTCTGGATCGAATCGATCACCACCAGATCAGGCCGCTCTACATCGAGCGTGGAGAGAATATCGCGCAGCGCAGTCTCGGCCCCGAGCTGCACAGGCGCTTCGGCCAGCCCGAGCCGGGCTGCGCGCAGGCGCACTTGCGCGGCCGCCTCCTCGCCCGAAATATAAAGGCATTTCAGATTGTTGCGGGCAAAACTTGCAACCGCCTGCAAGAGCAGCGTGGATTTCCCGATCCCCGGATCCCCGCCCAGCAGCACCGCCGAGGCCGCGACCAGCCCGCCCCCCAGCACACGGTCAAGCTCTGCCATCCCGCTGGCCGCGCGCGGCGGCGGGGCCTCGGCTTCGGCCAGCGTGGAGAGCGCAATCTGCCGTCCCTTGCCGCCCCGCCTACCGGGGCCTGCCGCGAGCGGGGCTTCCTCGATGATCGAATTCCACGCGCCACATGCCTCGCAGCGCCCCGCCCATTTGCGATGGGTCGCGCCACAGGCGGTGCAACTGAACTGGGGCAGGGCTTTGGCCATGCAGCCTTATTGCAACCCGCCCCCGCCCGCGCAAGGGGCTCAGGCAAACGCGCCTTCCTCGCGCGTGACCTCGGTCATCAGCCAGTCGCGCAAGGCGAGCGCCGCAGGGTTCGGGCGGCCCGCAGCCGGGGTCATCAGCCAGTAGCCGCCGCCATTCGGCCAGTCCGGCGCGAGCGGCAGCAACTCGCCCCGCGCAATCTCGGCGCGAAACAGGAAGGGCGGCAGCAACGCCACGCCGAGCCCGGCGCCGCAGGCCTGCGCCATCGCGGCCAGATGCTCGAAGATCATCTCGTCTTGCGGCAGCCCCGCCTGCCCATGCGCAGCCCCCCAGCGCTGCCATTCCTGCGGGCGCGAGGCGATGGCCAGGCGCGGCAGGCGCGCGATGTCGCCAATATCCGCCGCCAGCCCCGGCGCGGCGAAAGGCTGCACGCGATCCTCGAACAAGAGCGTGGCCCGCGCGCCCGGCCAGTCGGGCTGTCCGGCATGCAGGGCGGCATCGACGCGCGCGGCCCCCATGTCGAACGCCCCGATCTGGGTGCGGAAATGCAGCGTGATCTCGGGGTGGCGGCGCAGAAAACGCGGGATGCGCGGGATCAGCCAGCGCGTCCCGAAGGTGGGCAGGATCGCCAGCGTCAACTGCCCCGGTGTCTCGCGCCGCGATAGCTCGCGTGCGGCGCCCTGCAACATCTCCAGCGCGCCGCGCGCGGCCTCGGCAAAAAGCGCGCCCTCGGGCGTGGGCGTGACCTGACGCGGGCTGCGCGCCAGCAGCGCCACGCCAAGCTGCGCCTCCAGCGACGCCACCTGCCGCGAAACCGCCGATTGCGTCAGCGCCAGCTCCTCTGCGGCCTGGGTGAAGCTGCCCAGCCGCGCCACGGCCTCGAAAGCTTGCAGCGACTGGGTGGAGGGGAGCTGGCGGCGGGGCAGGGGCATGGTATTCCATTTCGGAATGAGCTTATACAGCATAATCCTTTTTCAAGGCGGTCATTTCAAGGTAAGACATACGCAAAACGCATGATCAGACGGAGGTGCTCCCATGCCGCTCGACAAACCTGCCCTCAAACCCAAGGACGCCCCCGATCTGGGCCGCTTCACATGGGACGACCCGCTGCGGCTCGAGACCCAGCTTTCCGAGGATGAGCGGATGCTGCGCAACGCCGCGCATGAATTCGCCCAATCCACGCTGCAGCCGCGCGTCCTGCAAGCCTATCGCGAGGAAAAATCCGAGCCGGAGCTTTTCCGTCTGATGGGCGAAGCGGGGCTTCTGGGGGCGACGCTGCCCGAGCAATATGGCGGGCTTGGCGCGAATTACGTCACCTACGGGCTGATCGCGCGCGAGATCGAGCGGGTCGATTCGGGGTATCGCTCGATGATGTCGGTGCAATCCTCGCTCGTGATCTATCCGATCTACGCGTACGGGTCAGAAGCGCAGCGCGAGAAATACCTGCCGGGGCTCGCCTCTGGCGACCTCATCGGCTGTTTCGGGCTGACCGAACCCGATGCGGGCTCGGACCCGGCAGGCATGAAGACGCGCGCGGAAAAGACTGCGTCCGGCTACAAGCTCACCGGCTCGAAGATGTGGATCTCCAACTCGCCTTTCGCGGATGTCTTCGTTGTCTGGGCGAAATCGGAAGCGCATGGCGGGCGCATTCGCGGCTTCGTGCTGGAAAAGGGCATGAAGGGGCTCTCGGCGCCCAAGGTGGAAGGCAAGCTGAGCCTGCGCGCCTCGACCACGGGCGAGATCGTGATGGATGGGGTCGAGGTCGGCGAAGAGGCGCTTCTGCCGCATGTCGAGGGGCTCAAAGGCCCGTTCGGGTGCCTGAATCGCGCGCGCTACGGCATCGCCTGGGGCGTGATGGGCGCGGCCGAATTCTGCTGGCACGCCGCGCGCCAATACGGGCTCGACCGCAAGCAATTCGACAAGCCGCTGGCGGGCACGCAGCTTTTCCAGAAGAAGCTCGCTGATATGCAGACCGAAATCACGCTCGGCCTGCAAGCCGCGCTGCAGGTGGGCCGGTTGATGGATGACGCACAGGCCGCGCCCGAGATGATCTCGCTCATCAAGCGCAACAATTGCGGCAAGGCGCTCGATATTGCACGCGCGGCGCGCGACATGCATGGCGGCAACGGGATTTCGGACGAGTTTCATGTGATCCGGCATATGGTCAATCTCGAGACCGTGAACACCTATGAGGGCACGCATGACATCCATGCGCTGATCCTGGGGCGCGCGCAGACCGGCCTGCAGGCGTTTTTCTGAGCGCATCAGGCATTATTTCCGGCGCCGGGCTTTTGTCCGGCGTCTTTTTTTGAGTATTTTTGGCAAGAT
Source organism: Paracoccaceae bacterium (assembly GCA_003567315.1). Taxonomy (GTDB): domain Bacteria; phylum Pseudomonadota; class Alphaproteobacteria; order Rhodobacterales; family Rhodobacteraceae; genus Roseinatronobacter. The sequence goes on along the minus strand of PWZT01000078.1, from coordinate 12,953 downwards.
GAAGATTGCAGGTCAGACAGTGACCGCGCCCGGAGACAGGGAACCATGACCGACCGTTTGCCCGCCCATCAGATCGCCTATGCGCGGCTGCGCGACATGGTGCTTTTCGGCGAGCTTGCCCCCGGGGCGGCGGTGACGATCGAGGGGCTTGTGGCGCGGCTCGATCTGGGCATGACGCCCGTGCGCGAGGCGATCCGGCGGCTGATCGCGGAAGGGGCGCTGCAGATGCAGGGCAATCGGCGCGTCTGTGTGCCCCGGCTCGATGCGGCGGCGCTGGAGGATCTGGGCTATGCGCGCTGTGCCATTGAGACCCGGCTTGCGCGCCAGGCGCTGGCGCATTGCGATGCGACAGGTATCGAAGCGCTGCGCGAGATTGACCGGCAACTGGACCAAGCGATCGCATCAGGCGACATTCCGGCCTATCTCCGCAGCAATCATGCGTTCCATTTCGCGCTCTATGCCCGCGCGCGCTCCGAGGTGCTGGAGGCGCTCGCGGCCTCGCTCTGGCTGCGCTTCGGGCCGTCGCTGCGGGTGGTCTGTCTGGGGCAGGGCGGCGCGCGCGGGGCGCATGGCGGGGCGCTGCACCAGCCCGACAACCACAAGGCCGCGCTTGATGCGCTCGCGGCGGGCGATGCCGCGGCGCTGGCCGAAGCGCTCGAGGCCGATATCGCGCAAGGGGTCGAGAATATCCGCGCGGGGCTTGCGGCGGGGCGCTTCGCATAATTTGATCAAATTCGCTTGACGCCTGTCGGGCGCGGCGTCATCTTCGCGCACAAGACGAGTTTGCGAGAGAGATCCCCGATGACCCTGACCAATATCGCGCCCACTGCCGAGTTGCAGGCGCTGGATGCCGCCCATCACATGCACCCGTTCACGGCCAATGGCGCGCTTGGAAAAAAGGGCGCGCGCATCATCACCCGCGCCGAGGGCGTGCGGCTGACCGACAGCGAAGGGGCCGAGCTGATCGATGGGATGGCGGGGCTTTGGTGCGTCAATATAGGCTATGGCCGCAGTGAACTGGCCGAGGCCGCCGCACGGCAGATGCGCGAGCTGCCCTATTACAACACGTTTTTCCAGACCAGCCATGTCCCCGCGCTCCAGCTTGCCGCGAAGCTCGCCGAGCTTGCGCCGGGCGATCTGAACCATGTGTTTTTCGCAGGCTCGGGGTCAGAGGCGAATGACACCAATCTGCGCATGGTCCGCCAATACTGGGCGCTCAAGGGCCAGCCCGAACGCTGCGTGGTGATCTCGCGGCGCAATGGCTATCACGGCTCGACCATGGGCGGGGGCTCGCTTGGGGGCATGGCGGCGATGCATGCGCAGGGCGGGCTGCCGATCCCCGGCATCGTCCATATCGACCAGCCCTATTGGTATGGCGAGGGCGGGGAGATGTCACCGGAAGATTTCGGGCGCGCCCGCGCGCAGCAGTTGGAGGAGAAAATCCTCGAGCTTGGCCCCGAAACCGTTGCAGCCTTCATCGCCGAGCCTGTGCAGGGCGCGGGCGGTGTGATCATCCCGCCCGAGAGCTACTGGCCAGAGATCCAGCGCATTGTCGATAAATACGGCATCCTGCTGATCGCGGATGAAGTCATCACGGGCTTCGGGCGACTGGGGCACTGGTTCGGGTCGCAAAGCTACGGCATCCGCCCGCATATCATGACCATCGCCAAGGGGCTGTCCTCGGGCTACCAGCCCATCGGCGGCTCGATCGTCTGCGATGAGGTCGCGCATGTGATCGGGCAGGATGAGTTCAACCACGGCTATACCTATTCCGGCCATCCGGTCGCGGCGGCGGTCGCGCTGGAAAATCTGCGCATCCTCGAGGAAGAGGGTATCATCGCGCGGGTCCGCGAAGAGACCGCGCCCTATCTCGCGCGGGCCTGGGCCTCGCTTGGCGATCATCCGCTGGTGGGTGAGGCGGTCTCGCGCGGGATGATGGCGAGCCTTGCGCTGACGCCCGACAAGGCCAGCCGGGCGCGCTTTGCCGCAGAGCCGGGCACGGCGGGCTATATCTGCCGCGAATTTTCCTTCGGCAACAATCTGGTGATGCGCCATGTCGGCGACCGCATGATCATCGCGCCGCCGCTGGTGATCACGCCGACCGATATCGACGAACTTGTCACCCGTGCGCGCCGCACGCTCGATCAGACCCATGCGCATCTGCGGGCCGAGGGGATGCTGAAGGCGGCAGCGTAGTATCCGACGCGTAGCCATGATATGCGTTGTGACTGTGAGCCTGGCGAGCGTAGGCGCGGAGGGCTGAAACGGTGCGAGGAGCCGCGCAGCGCCCGACCTGGGGGCGGTCGGGCGCTGCGCGGCGGCCTGCGGCCTTGACTCCGCGCGGAAAAACGTCTTGCGCGATGCGATGTTGCCCGGCCTGGGGGCTATGCAAACCTCTTGATCGCGCGGAGCCGCCCATCCTTCAGCCCCGCCAGCGCCATGCCCGCGCCAAGCGCCCATCGGCGCGGCAACCAGAAGCGCGGGGGCGGGCGTCGGGTCACGACAGGCGCGGCGTCTCGCGCGCCCATCAGCGCCTGCGCCGCGCGCCGCCCGCCTTCCGAGGCCGCCGCGACACCGTTGCCATGCCAGCCAAGCGCCAGAGACAGCCCCTGCGCGCCGGGCACGGGGCCGATATAGGGCGCGAGCGAGGAAGTGAGACAAACCAGCCCGTTCCAGCCATATTCGGTCTCGGCGCGGGCGAAATGCGGGAAGATCACCTCGAACTCGGCGCGCGCGCGCCGCGCGAAAGCCGCGACCGAGTGGGCGCGGAAGGACAGCCCCCCACGCGCGCCAAAGAGGAAACGATTATCGGGCAGGAGCCGGAAGTAATGCAGCAGCACGCGCTTGTCATAGGCCATCAGATGCCGCCGCCAGCCTTGCGCGTCCAACTCGTCCTCTGTCAGCGGGCGCGTGACCATGATGTTGGAAATCGCGGGCAGGATGCGGCGCCCGAGCCAGGGGACAAGCGCCTCGTCGCTATAGCCATTGGTCGCGACCAGAACATGACGCGCGTGCAGGCGGCCTTGCGCGGTCTCCACGCGCCAGCCATCGCCCTCGGGCACAAGCGCCGTGGCGCGGCTGTCGCCATGGACGCGCACGCCAGCCGCCAGCGCCGCGCGGGCGAGACCGGTCACATAGGCATAAGGGTGCAGCCCGAAGCCATGCGGGGTAAGCGTCGCGCCGTGATAGGCGGCACTGTCCAGCCCCTCGGCGCGCAAGGCATCGCGGTCCATCAGTCGCGCGCCATGCTCGGGCGCGGCCTGCATCTGGGCCCAGCGGCGCGGGCTGTCGGCGAGCAGCAATTCGCCCTCTTCGACCGGCTGTGCATCAATCCCGTAGCGCGCGAGATTGTCGCGCACCCGCGCGATTGCCGCCTGCTCGAACGCGTCCCATTCGGCGACTGCCTCCGCCCCGAAGCGCCGCCGGATCGCGCCTGTGCTCAACCGCGCGCCGCCCAGACAGCAGAAGCCGCCATTGCGCCCCGACGCGCCCCAGCCCGGCTGCGCGGCCTCCAGCACCACCACATCCGCGCCGTAGCGCTCGAGAAGCTCGAGGCCCGCGTTCAGCCCGGCATATCCTGCGCCGATGATCGCGACATCCGCCCGCGCGTCGCCTTCGAGCGGCGCGCAATCGGGCAGGGCAGGGGCGCTCGCGCGCCAATAGCTTTCCGGCCAGCGCGAGGTGTCGTATCCTTCGGGTTCATACAGCATCGAAATTACCCCCGAACAATGGCTAGCCCATTCCCCAGCAGAGGCAACACCCATGGCGCTTGAAGATGCCGCGAATGAAGTCGATACCGCACTGACCCGCCCCCGCCGCAAGGGGCTGTCCTTCGAGAACACCTTTGGCGGAGCCACCAGCTTCCTGCGCCGCACCTACAGCAAGGAACTCGACGGCGTCGATCTGGCCGTCACTGGCGTCTGCTTCGATCAGGCCACGACCAATCGCAGCGGCACCCGCTTCGGCCCGCGCGCCCTGCGCGAGGCGAGCGCGCTGCAGACCTATGATCCGCCCTATGGCTGGGGCTTCGACCCGCTCAGCGAGTTCGTCATCACCGATTACGGCGATCTCGCCTATGATTACGGGCGGCTGTGGGAGTTTCCCGATCTGCTGCGCGCCCATATCGCGCGGATCCTCGGCGCTGGCGCAGGCTCGCTGGTCTTGGGCGGCGATCATTTCATCACGCTGCCGATCCTGCGCGCCTATGCCGCGCGTTACGGGCCGATGCGCGTGATCCAGTTCGATGCGCATTCCGACCTCTGGCCCGATGACGACCCCGAGCGCATGGATCACGGCACGATGATGTACAAGGCCGTGCGCGAAGGGCTGGTCGATGCCGCGCATTCGGTCCAGATCGGGATCCGCACCGAATGTCCCGATTATCTCGGCGTGCAGGTGATCGACGCCTTCGAGGTTCATGCCCACGGCCCCGAGGCGGCGGCAGCGAGGATCCGCGAGATCGTGGGCGATGCGCCCTGCTATCTGAGCTTCGATATCGACGCTTTCGATCCCGGCTTCGCGCCGGGCACTGGCACGCCGGTCTGGAACGGCTTGACCCCCAATCAGGTCGCGGTCATGTTGCGGGCACTGGACGGGATCAGCCTCAAGGGTGGCGATGTGGTCGAGGTCTGCCCGGCCTATGATGCCTCGGGCGCGACCGCGATCATCGGGGCGCATGTCGGCATGGAACTGATCTGCCTCTATTGCAAGGGACTGAAGGACGCGCGCGCATGATCAAGTTTTTCCTTCTCGCGGCGCTCGCATTGGCCGTGGGGGTTCTTGCCTATATCCGCCTCGCGCCCTCCGACCCTGCGCGCTGGCATGAAGACCCGCGCCTCGTCGCGCGCCCCGCCACGCCCAATTTCCACCTCATCCGCATGGCGGGCGGCGATGCGATGCCGCAGGTCTTCCAGATGCCGCCCGAAGACCTCGCCCGCCGCGTCGATGAGGTCGCGCGCGCCGATGGGGCCGAATTGATCGCGGGCTCGGTGGAGGCAGGCCATATGACCTATCTCTCGCGCACGCGGCTGATGGGCTATCCCGATTACACCTCGGTCCTGATCGAGCCTGCGGGCGATGGCGCCATGCTGCTGGCCTTCGCCCGTGCGCGGTTTGGCCGCTCAGATATGGGCGTGAACCGCGCGCGGCTGGAGCGTTGGCTGGAAGAACTCGAGGGGTAAAGCCTCAAGGCCGCCGCCGCCAGCGCGGGAGCGTTGCTTGGGCCGGTCGCTGGATCCCGGGCAGCGCAGTTGCGTGGCTCTCGATCACCTTGGCGCGTCGCGGCTGGGGCCGCGCGTTGTCCGGCGTGCATGTGCCGCCTCAAGGGGGGAAGCGCGCCTGACGGCGCGCTGCCTTCGGCGAGAGTATTTTGGGCAAGATGAAGTCAGGGCACGCAGGAGGGTATCGGATGCGCCGGGCTGATCGCGGACGGGCCCTGAAATGTATCGGGTCTTTCACTGCGCCGCTGGCGGCTCACCGGCTGAGCGTGCAGCACCCGCTGAGCATTGGCGCATCGGGCGCGGTCATCAGCGAGAGCGCCAGACCATAGGCGCGGTCGCTCATCCCGTCATTGCAGGCGGCGGGGTAGATGAAGGCCGTGGCAGGCCCGCCGATCCCGGCCATATGCACCATGCGCCGCAAATCCTCGGCAATGCCGCTATCCTGCGCGATCCAGAGGTCGAAATCCACGCCTGCCGCATCGATCCGGTCGAAATGCATCGCGCCGCCGATATTCTGGAGCGACCAGAAGGGCTCGGTCCCGAAACAGGCCAGCCCCTCGGGCAGGTTGAAATTGTCGATATGCACCCCGCGCTCGGCCATGTAGCGCAGATTGACCCAGCCTGCGCGCTCGCCCGTGTTGACCTGCCCCCATGTGCCCGCGTCATTGACCGCCACGACCTCCACCCCGCGCGCATCATGCGAAAGCGTGCCGATGATCGCTGTGCTGGCCGAGGCTTCCTCGCGGATATTGAGCACATCATCCGAGGCCACATTCTGCACGTCGTAAAGCTGGGGCAAGGTCTGCGCGCTGGCCGCCGCCGCGCCGAGTATCCCGAAAACAAGGATCAGAAATCGCATGGTCATCCTCCCGAAAATTTTCATCAGCCTAGGCGCATTGCGGCTTTGCACAAACAGGGCAGTGTCGCGCGGCGATCAGGTTTTCGTGTGCGCGATGGGCAGCTCAGTCGTGAATTTGATCTCCTCCATCGACAGCAGCGCCGTGACGTTATGGATCGTCACCTCGGAAATCAGCGCCTGATAGAAGCGGTCATAGGCGCGGGCATTGGGCACGCGGACCTTCAGGATATAGTCGATATCGCCTGCCAGCCGGTGCGCCTCCAGCACTTCGGGGCGCGCGCGCACGGCCTTGAGAAACCGGGACTGCCAGTCGGCCTCATGCGCCGAGGTGCGCACCAGCACGAAGAAACACGCCTCGAGCCCAAGGGATTCGGCGTCGAGGATGACCGTGTCGCGCAGGATCACCCCGGCCTTGCGCAGCTTGCGGATGCGGTTCCAGACCGGGGTCTTGCTGGAATTGACCTTCTGCGCGATATCGTCGAGCGATTGGCTCGCATCGGCTTGCAGCTCCGCGAGAATGCGGCGGTCGAGATCGTCGATATCTGCGGCCATATGTCTCTTCCTTTCAGCTCACGGCGCAGAATGGGAAATTTTCCCCGGATTTGCAAGTTTTCAGGTGTAATATGGAACAAAAATATTCGATACCGGGTCGGTTATACGAAAGCGTCACTCTGGAAGCCTTGCACTTGACCTGCATCAAGGCGTAAACACGGGTTGACAGATAGCGCATCGAAAGCGCCAATGGAAAGCAGTCGAGATGACAGTCACGCAAGCAACGCCCCGCAAAGCCACGCCCACATTGCCCGATGCGCAGACTGTGACGAGCGTGACGCATTACACCGATCGCCTCTTCGCCTTTCGCTGCACGCGGCCACGCAGCTTGCGGTTTCGCTCGGGCGAGTTCGTGATGATCGGGCTGATGGGCGACAATGGCAAGCCGCTGCTGCGGGCCTATTCCATCGCCTCGCCCTCCTGGGACGAAGAGCTGGAATTCTACTCGATCAAGGTGCCCGATGGTCCGCTGACCTCGAAGCTCCAGCATATCCAGCCCGGTGATGCGCTGATCCTGCGCCCCAAGCCTGTCGGCACGCTGGTGCTCGATGCGCTGCTGCCGGGCAAGCGGCTGTGGATGCTGGCCACGGGCACAGGCATCGCGCCTTTCGCCTCGCTCCTGCGCGATCCGGAAACATGGGAGAAATATGAGCAGGTTATCGTGATGCATACCTGCCGCGATGTGGATGAGTTGACCTATGGGCGCAATCTGATCGAGGCGCTGCCCGAGGATCCGCTGATCGGCGAGCTGGTCGGCGGCAAGCTGCTCTATTACCCAACCACGACCCGCGAGAAGAGCGCGCATATGGGGCGGATCACGGATAATCTGACCTCGGGCAAGGTGTTTGCCGATCTCGGCATCCCGCCGCTGAACCCGGGGTTTGACCGCGCGATGGTCTGCGGCTCGCTGGCGTTCAACCTCGATGTGAAGGCCATCCTCGAAGCGGCGGGGCTGCGCGAAGGGGCCAATTCGGACCCGGCGGAATATGTCGTGGAAAAGGCTTTCGTGGACTGATCCTGGTTTTGAAAAAGCATTTCATCATGTGAAAAAATAGCAGCGCGCGGGGCGCAAACTTTTTCCGACTGGCGAAAAACGATTTCACCATCTGAAAAATGCAAACTGCCGACCCGAGGGCCGGCAGTCTTGTCTCACGCATCGCGATTTCGCTCAGTTCGCATGCATCTGGTTGTGCTTGCGCGCGACGAATTGCTTGGCGGTCTCGACGGCCACCGCCGCATCGCGGCAATAGGCATCGGCGCCGATTGCGCGGCCGAATTCATCGTTGAGCGGCGCGCCGCCCACCAGCACGATATAATCGTCGCGGATACCCTGCGCGGCCATCGTGTCGATCACCACCTTCATATAGGGCATGGTCGTGGTCAGCAGGGCGGACATGCCGAGAATATCGGGCTGCTCGGTCTCCAGCGCCTCCAGATACGCTTCGACCGCGTTGTTGATGCCGAGATCGACCACCTCGAAGCCCGCGCCCTCCATCATCATCGCGACAAGGTTCTTGCCGATATCGTGGATGTCGCCCTTCACGGTGCCGATCACCATCTTGCCCATGCGCGGCGCGCCGGTTTCCACCAGCAGCGGCTTCAGGATCGCCATGCCGCCCTTCATCGCATTGGCAGCGAGCAGAACCTCGGGCACAAACAGGATGCCGTCGCGGAAATCATGGCCGACAATCGTCATGCCCGCCACCAGCGCCTTGGTGAGGATGTCATAGGGCGTCCAGCCGCGCTCGAGCAGGATGTTCACCCCTTCCTCGATCTCTTCCTTGAGACCATCGTAGAGGTCGTCCATCATCTGCTCGACGAGTTCCTCGTCACTCAGATCGGCAAGAATGATCTCTTCTTCGTCAGACATGAAACTTCCTTTCAAGCCATGCCGGTATCGGCGCTTTGGTCTGTTTTACGTCACGATTTGGGTCAGAATGCGGCTGTGCACTGTCTCATTTGCGACGCAGGCCCGCTTTGCGCCGACCTCTGCACCCGCGCGCGCGGCGTCTGTGACCGCAAGATCACGCCCCCCTGCGCCGCCGCCCGCCCCCGCGGCCCGCGCGCGCGGCAGGCGCGGTGCCTGCGGCCTCGGTGCCGTCGAGCGGCGATGAAAAATCGCCCAGCGTCGCTGCAATGGTCTCGAGCGAGGGGCGCGGGCCCTTCTCGCGGCTTTCGAGTGCCGCGCGCATGGCGCGCAGATGCTGGGGCATGGTGCCGCAACAGCCGCCGATGATCGTGGCCCCGCAATCGCGCGCGAGCACGGCATATTCGGCCATCAGATCGGGCGTGCCATCGTAATGGATATGGCCATCGACATATTTCGGGATACCCGCATTGCCCTTGGCGATGATCGGGCGCGTGCTGCCTGCCTCGGCAAAGCCCAGCACAGTGCGCAACAGATCCGAGGCGCCCACGCCGCAATTCGCCCCATAGGCAAGCGGCGCGTATTTCAGCTTCTCGACCATTTTCGCCATATCCGCCGAGGTCAGCCCCATCATCGTACGCCCGGCCGTGTCGAAACTCATCGTGCCGCACCACGGCATGCCTGCGCGCTCTGCGGCCTCTGCGGCGGCCTTGTATTCTTCGGGCGCGGAGATCGTCTCGACCCAGAGCACATCGGCCCCGCCCTCCTTGAGCCCCTCGGCCTGCTCGTGGAACATCTCGACGGCCAGCTCATGCGTGAGCGTGCCCATCGGCGCCATGATGTCGCCCGTGGGCCCGACCGAGCCCGCGACAATCACCTTGCGCCCCGAAGCATCGGCGATCTCGCGGCCAAGCTCGGCGCCCAGACGGTTCAATTCGCGCACGCGGTTCTGGGCGTCATGCAGCTTCAGCCGGCTTGCATTGCCGCCGAATGTGTTGGTGAGGAAGAGATCCGACCCGGCCTCGACAGCATTGCGGTAGAGCGCGCGGATATTGTCGGGCTGCTCCACATTCCACAATTCCGGCGCATCGCCCGAGGCGAGACCCATGTTGAACAGATTGGTCCCGGTCGCGCCATCGGCCAGAAGCCAGTCGCGCGTGGCCAGAAATTCGGAAAATGCGTCGTTCATGAAGGCGCCTTCTGCATTATCGTCACGCCGGCCAACGCCGCGCAGGCTGCTGGATGGCACAGGTCTGAACTTCACGCAAACTCATAATGCGCATGAAGAACATGAGCGCGCCTCACATGGCGCGCTGCGCGCTCAGCCCTGGGAGAGTTCGGCTTTCGCTTCGGCCAGGAACGCGGCCATCTTGGCGCGGATGGTTGGCTCATCGGCCAGATTGCCGAGATCGGCCGCGACCTTGCGAAAGACGTCCTCATGGCCCGCTTCCTCGAAATCGGCGCGGATGACTTCCATCGCATACGCCTCGGCATCCGCGCCGGTCTTGCTGAGCAGTCCCGCTGCCCAGAGGCCGAGCTTCTTGTTGCGCCGCGCCACGGCCTTGAAGACCATCTCCTGGTCATGGGCAAACTTGGTCTCGAATGCGCGCTGGCGCTCCTCGAATGTGCTCATCTCTGGCCTCGTTCTGATCCGACAAACTGGGCAATATATGACCCGCGCCGCCCTGCGCTGCAAGGCGAAAACCCGTGAGTGCGGGCGCAAACAGGCTGCCTTGCGATGCAGCCGGGGCTGGGCTATAGGGCAGCACGCAGCTTTGCGCATTCCCAACCGCATCGGAGAGCTTGATGGCACGCCGCACCAAAATCTATGAAGGCAAGGCCAAGACATTGTATGAGGGCCCCGAGCCCGGCACGCTGGTGCAGTATTTCAAGGATGACGCAACCGCCTTCAATGCCGAGAAGCGCGATGTGATCGAGGGCAAGGGGGTGCTCAACAATCTGCTGTCGGAATTCTTCATGTCCGGGCTGCATCAGATCGGTGTGCCTACGCATTTCATCCGCCGCATCAATATGCGCGAGCAGTTGATCCGCGCGGTCGAGATCATCCCGCTGGAAGTCGTGGTGCGCAATATCGCCGCCGGGTCGCTGTCGAAACGGCTGGGGATCGAGGAGGGCACGGCGCTGCCACGCCCGATCATCGAGTTCTACTACAAGGATGACGCGCTGGGTGATCCGCTTGTGACCGAGGACCAGATCCTCGCCTTCAACTGGGCGAGCCATCAGGATCTGGATGACATGGTGGCGCTGGCAGTGCGGGTGAATGATTTCCTGTCGGGCGTGATGCTGGGGGCCGGGATCAAGCTGGTGGATTTCAAGATCGAGATCGGGCGGCAATTCGACGGCGACATGCAGCGGCTTGTCGTGGCCGATGAGATCAGCCCCGATAGCTGCCGGTTGTGGGATATGAAAACCGGCCAGAAGCTCGACAAGGATGTGTTCCGCCGCGATCTGGGCAGTCTGACCGACGCCTATTCCGAGGTTGCGCGGCGGCTGGGGGTGATGCCCAAATCGCCCACACCGATTGTCAAACCCAAGCTGATGAACTGAAGGGTGGTCTTGTGATGAAGTATCGCGTGTTCGTGACCCTGAAACCCGGTGTGCTGGACCCGCAGGGCGAGGCGATCCGTCATGCGCTGGGCGCGCTTGGGTTCGAGGGGGTCAATTCGGTGCGCCAAGGCAAGATGATCGAGCTGGATCTGGCCGAAAGCGATGCCGCGAAGGCTGAGGCTGCGGCGCGCGAGATGTGCGAGAAGCTGCTCGCCAATACAGTGATCGAGAGCTACCGGATCGAGCCCGCCTAGCGAGCTTTGCGACCGGGTCGATGCGGTGTCGGCGGGGCCGCGCGCCGTCCGCCGGGCGTGGGCATTGCCGGGGGCGCGCCTGTCGGCGCGCTGCCTTCGGCGAGAGTATTTCGTGCAAGATGAAAGCGAGGCGCGCGGGCCTGTATTGGCGGGCGCAAGCTGGTCTAGGCGCGTTTGGCCTCGGCCAGACCGCAGGCGGCGCAATCGGGGCGCGGCGTGATGCGGATGGAGCGCGTCTCGGCTTCAAGCGCGTCATGGATCACCAGCCGCCCGCGCAACCCTGTGCCCGCGCCGGTGATTTCCTTCATCGCCTCCACGGCCATCATCGTGCCCAGCACGCCCGGCAGGGGCGCGATGACCCCGGCTTCGGCGCAGGCGGGCGCGAGACCCGGGGCTGGGCGCGTGGGGAAGACACATTCGAAGCAAGGCGCGCCCGAGGCCGGGTGGTAGAGGCTGATCTGCCCTTCCCATTGCGTGATCGCGGCGGAAATCAGCGGCGTGCCAGTCGCCACAGCGGCGCGGTTGACCAGATAGCGGGTGTCGAAATTATCGGTCCCGTCGAGGATCAGGTCATACTCGGCAAAGAGCGTCTCGGCGATCTCCGGCGTGAGCCTGCGGTGATAGGGGCGCACTGTGATGAACGGGTTGAGCGCTTCCATCGCGGCCTGCGCCGAGAACACCTTGGGCGTGCCGATCATCTCGTCACGGTGGATGATCTGGCGCTGGAGGTTGGAGCCATCGACCGTGTCGTCATCAATGACGCCGATCGTGCCGACCCCGGCTGCGGCCAGATAGAGAAGCGCGGGTGAGCCGAGCCCGCCTGCGCCGATCACCAGCACTTTCGCGCCCTTGAGCTTCTTCTGCCCGGCCCCGCCGATCTCGCGCAGCACGATATGGCGGGCATAGCGGTTCAGCTCTGCCTCGCGGAAGTGGTCGGGGTTGGGGTGCGGGGCGGTCGCTTCGGGGGGCGTGCGGCGCAGGCGGCGGATCAGCGCCATATAGCCAAGCCCGAGCGCCGCCACCCCGCCCAGCACCAGCCAGGGGCGCACATCGCCGCCTGTCGCGCGGCGGATCTCGGCGGTGTCGGGCAGCAGCAGATGCGACAGCACGACCCCCGCATAGAGAAGCCCGATCATGATGAGCCGCGCCCGCACAGGGGTTTTCATCGCCCAGCCCAACGCCCAGAGCGCGGCCATCAGAAACAGCACAAACCCCATTCAGCTCACTCCTGTCGAGCCATAGCCCCCCATCCCGCGCGCCGTGTCATCGAGCAGCAAGACTTCCTCGATGCGGGCCTGCGGGGCGGGGGCGATGACGATCTGCGCGATGCGCGCGCCATGCGCGATGATGTAGGGCGCGTCGCCCAGGTTGACGAGGATCACGCCGAGGGGTCCGCGATAATCGCTGTCGATGGTGGCGGGCGCGTTGGGCAGGGCGATGCCATGGCGCAGCGCGAGCCCCGAGCGCGCGCGGATCTGCATCTCATAGCCCGCCGGGATCGCGCAGGCGAGGCCCGTGGGGATGAGCGCGCGCGCCATCGGCGCAAGGGTGAGGCCGCCTTCGCGCTGGTCTTCTGGCAGGTTCGCGCGGATATCCGCCCCTGCGGCCCCGGCGCTGGCATAGGCGGGCAGCGC
>PWZT01000015.1 GCA_003567315.1 Paracoccaceae bacterium | reverse complement strand
GCCCTGCCCGAGATCACCGATACTGGCGTCGCGGCCCGCCTGATCCTCGGCTCTGCCTATGGCGCGAGCGCGCCCGCGCGAATGCTGTCGGAAACCTTCTATCTCGATGTGCTGCTCGAGCCCGGCGCGCGCTTTCCGCTGCCCGATGATCACGAGGATCGCGGGCTGTATATCACCCAAGGCACAGTCGAGGTTGCGGGCACGGTTTTCGAGGCCGGGCGCATGATGGTGTTTCGCCCCGGCGACAAGATCACTGTGCGCGCGGGGCCGCAGGGCGCGCGGCTGATGGCTCTGGGCGGTGCGACGATGAACGGGCCGCGCTATATCTGGTGGAATTTCGTGGCCTCATCGCGCGAGCGGATCGAGGCCGCGAAGGAGGAATGGCGCGCGGCGCGATGGGGCGAGGGGCAGTTCGACCTGCCGCCCGAAGATCGCGATGAACATATCCCGCTGCCATAGAGAAACGCCATGACCAACCCGCTCTATGACGCGCTTTTCGCGCCGCTCAAGAACACTGCGCGCCCCTTTCTGACGCTCCCCGATGGCGAGCAGATCAGCGCGGGCGCGTTTCACGACATGCTGGCGCGCCATGCACATGCGCTGGAGGCCTGCGGGTTGCGCGCCGGGGATCGCGTGGCGGTTCAGGCAACGAAATCACCGCAGATGCTGGCGCTTTATGGCGCGGCGGTGGCGCGTGGCATCGTGTTCCTGCCACTCAACACGGCCTATACAGCGCAGGAGCTGGAATATTTCGTGACCGACTGCGCGGCGAAACTCCTGCTGGTGGATCCCGGCCAGACGGCCCCGCTCGCGCCGCTGGCGGAAAAGCTGGGGCTGCGGGTGGAGAGCCTTGGGGATGGGGGGAGTTTCGAGGCGCTGGCCGCAGGGCAGCCTGCCGAGATCATGCCCATCGCGCGGGGCGACGATGATCTGGCGGCGCTGCTTTATACATCGGGCACCACGGGGCGGTCCAAGGGCGCGATGATGAGCCAGCGCAATCTGCTGTCCAATGCGCGCACATTGGTCGATCTGTGGCGCTTCACGTCCGAGGATGTGCTGCTTCATGCGTTGCCCATCTTCCACACGCATGGGCTGTTCGTGGCCTGCAATGTGGTGCTGCTGGCAAGGGCGCAGATGATCTTTCTGCCGAAATTCGACCCCGATGCAGTGTTTGCGCATCTGCCCCAGGCCACGGCCATGATGGGGGTGCCCACCTTCTACACCCGGCTTCTGGCCGATCCGCGCCTGAGCCGCGAGCGCGCGGGGCATATGCGGCTTTTAATCTCGGGCTCGGCGCCGCTACTGGCCGAGACGCATCGGCAATGGTCCGCGCGCACCGGCCATGCGATCCTCGAGCGCTACGGGATGACCGAGACCAATATGCTCACCTCCAACCCCTATGACGGGGCGCGCGTGCCCGGCACTGTGGGGCCACCGCTGCCGGATGTGGAGCTGCGCATAACGGATCCCGAAACTGGCGCGGAGCTGCGGCAGGGGGCGACAGGCATGATCGAGGTCAGGGGGCCGAATGTGTTTCAGGGCTATTGGCAGATGCCGGACAAAACCGCCACTGATTTCCGCGCGGACGGGTTTTTCATCACCGGCGATCTGGGGGTGATTGATGATCAGGGCTATGTCAGCATTGTGGGGCGGGCGAAGGATCTGATCATCTCGGGCGGCTATAATGTCTATCCCAAGGAGGTCGAGTTGATCCTCGATACGCTGCCCGGCGTGCGCGAGAGCGCGGTGATCGGCCTGCCCCACCCCGATCTGGGCGAGGCTGTGGTGGCGGTGCTCGCGGTCGAGGGCGACGGGCCGGAGATACAAGCCATCGAGGCCGCGCTCGCCGGGCAACTGGCGCGCTACAAGCAGCCAAAAGCCTATATCACGCTGCGGGAGTTGCCGCGCAATACGATGGGCAAGGTGCAGAAGGCAGCACTCCGGCAGGAACATGCGGGGCATTTCAACGCGTGAGCGCGGCGCGATTTTGTTGCAAACGATACAATCCTGTCTGGACGCGCGGGCGGTTTTTTGAAACAACATGCGCGCAATGTGGCCATGCGGGATGGCCGCACCCCAATCTATCGCGAGGGCCGGAGCCATGAGAGCGCGTGTCAGCTACAACCGCGAGGGCGAGATTGCCGAAATCTGCCTCGATAACCCGCCGGTCAACGCGCTGGGTGTGGGCTTGCGCGCGGGCATCATGGAGGCGCTTGCGCAATTCATGGCGGATGACGCGGCGCGCATCGCCGTGATCCATGCCGCAGGGCGCACATTCGTTGCGGGCGCAGATATCCGCGAGTTCGGCAAACCCCCGCAGGCGCCGTTTCTGCCCGATCTGGTCAACCATCTCGAAGCGCTGGAAAAGCCTGTGCTCTGCGTGCTGCATGGCACCACGCTGGGCGGGGGCTTGGAGCTTGCGATGGGCGCGCATTACCGGTTGGGCCTGCCAGGGGTGAAGCTGGGCCTGCCCGAAACCAGCCTTGGCATCCTGCCCGGTGCGGGCGGCACGCAGCGCCTGCCACGCCTCGCGGGCATGGAGGCGGCTTTGGAGATCATGACCTCGGCACGGCAAGTGGGCGCGCAGGAGGCGCTGTCGCTGGGGGTTCTCGATGCACTGGCCGAAGAGGGACTTGCGCCGCTGGAGGCCGGGCGCAAGATGGCCGCACAGCTTCTGGCCGAAGGTGCCGGGCCAAGGCGGATCAGCGAAATGCCCGCGCCTCAGATCGCGCCCGAGGCGCTGGCAGAGATCCGCACGCAGACGGCCAGACGCTTTCGCGGCCAGATCGCGCAGCTCACGGCGATTGATGCGGCTGTCGAAGGCGCGGCGATGCCTTTCGAGGCGGGCATGAAACACGAGCGCGCGCTCTTCGAGCGGCTGATGGAGAGCCCCCAGCGCGCCGCGCTGATCCATGCGTTTTTCGCGGAACGCAAGGTCGCGCAATTGCCGGAGCTTGAGGGCATCACGCCCCGCGCGACCGACAGGATCGGCGTGATCGGGGGCGGGCGCATGGGCAGCGGTATCGCGGTCTCGGCGCTGCTCGCAGGGCTGGATGTGACGCTGATCGAGCGCGATGCAGAGGCGGCCGCGGCTGCACGCGAGGGCGTCGCGGCGACACTGGCCGAGAGCGTGAAGCGCGGCAAGCTGCGCGAGGAGGCCCGCGCGGAGATACTGGCGCAGCGCTTCCGCGCTGCTGCGGATTACGCGGCGCTGTCGGAAGCCGATGTGGTGATCGAGGCGGTGTTCGAGGATATGGCCATCAAGCGCGCCGTGTTCGAGGCGCTGGACCGCCATTGCAAGCCGGGCGCAGTGCTGGCGACGAATACATCCTATCTGGATATTCCCGGGATCGCCGCTGTCACCACGCGCCCGGCGGATGTGCTGGGGCTGCATTTCTTCTCGCCTGCGCATGTCATGCGGCTTCTGGAAATCGTCGTGCCCGAAGGCACCGCGCCCGAGGTGGTGGCGACCGGCTTCGCGCTGGGCAAGAAGCTGCGCAAGGTCTCGGTCCGGGCGGGCGTGTGCGACGGGTTCATCGGCAATCGCATCCTGCAGGTCTATCGCGCGGCGGCCGATCACATGGTCCTTGCCGGGGCGAGCCCCTACGAGGTGGATCGCGCGGTCACCGAGTTCGGCTTTCCGATGGGGCCTTATGCCGTGCAGGATCTCGCCGGGCTCGATATCGGGTTCATGACCCGCCAGCGCAAGGCGCCCCATCGCGACCCGCGCGAATTCGTGCCGCGCTGGGGCGATGTGATGCATGCGCGCGGCTGGCATGGGCGCAAGACCGGGCAGGGATATTACAGCTACGGACCCGAGCATCCGCGCGGCGCGCCCTCGCCCGAGGTGGAAGAGATCATCGCCGCCGAACGCGCCGAGCGCGGTGTGCAACCGCGCAGCTTCACGCCGGAGGAGATCGTGGCGCGCTACATGGCCGCGATGGTGAACGAGGCCGCGCGCGTGGTGGGCGAAGGCATCGCCGCGCGCCCGCTGGATGTGGATGTGACGCTGCTGCATGGCTATGGCTTCCCGCGCTGGCGGGGCGGGCCGATGCATTGGGCCGATCAGCAGGGGCTGGGAGAGATCCTGCGCCAGATCGAGGGCTTCCAGAGCGAGGATGCGTATTTCTGGCAGCCTGCGCCGCTGTTGCAGGAGCTTGTCGCCAAGGGCGCCGATTTTGCGCGCCTGAACGCGGCGTAGTGTGCGGCGGCAGACGGGGCGTTGCGTGATGCGTGACCTTGCGCGCCCGCGCGTGAGCCATTGGACAGCGCTGGGGGGACGCTGCGCGGGCTGGGCAGTCAGGCTGAATGCTTTGTTATCAGTTTGCTGCGTCGGTGAGGTCGCGCGCTGTCTGGGGAGCATGTGCCGTCTCGAGCGGGGAAGCGCGCCTGACGGCGCGCTGCCTTCGGCGAGAGTATTTGGGGCAAGATGAAGTCAGGTCGGGCAGCTTCATCGCGAGCGGGTGTGGTGCTGCGGCGTATGCTCGCGATCCGGTGAAGCGTAGCCGTGAGGTGTGGTCGGGCGCTGCGCGGGCCGCATGGTTTCCGGCTCGGTGATGGGGACATTCTGGCCCGGAACATTCGCGCCGCGATCAGCCGCGCGCTGCCATCGCGCGGCGCAGCACACCCCCCGCCTGTGCGAGCGCAACCTCGGCCTCCGCCGCCGATGCGCCCAGCGCGATCAGCACCGCCGGTTTCACCCGGCCCTCGGCCTGTTCCAGCGCCTGCGTGGCGGCTTCGGGAGCAACGCCTGCGATGCTGGCGACCATATCGCAGGCCCGGGCGCGCAGCTTGGCGTTTTGCGGGCGCATATCGACCATCAGCCCGGCATGCACATGGCCCAGCCGCACCATGATCTGCGTCGAGATCATGTTGAGCACGGCTTTCTGCGCAGTGCCCGCCTTCATCCTTGTCGAGCCTGCGATGACCTCTGCCCCGGTGGGCGTGACAATGGCGTGCTCGGCGACCTCCGTGAGTGGCGCGCCGGGATTGCAGCAAATCCCCGCAGTCAGCGCCCCTGCCGCGCGCGCGGCCTCGATGGCGGCGATGGTGAAGGGCGTGCGCCCGCTGGCGGCGAGCCCGATCACGACATCGCGCGTGGTGATCCCGGCGGAGGCGACCTGCGCGCGGGCGTCGTCGCGGTTATCCTCGGCGCCCTCGACCGCCTGCGCCAAAGCGCCGGGGCCGCCTGCGATCAGATAGCGCGTGCGGTCCTCGGGCCAGTTGAAGGTCGGCCCAAGCTCGGTGCCGTCCTGCACGGCGATCCGGATCGAGGTGCCCGCGCCCGCATAGACGATCCGCCCGCCGTCGCGCAGCCGCGGATACGCGGCTTCGACCAGATCTGCCAGCGCGGGCAGCGCGGGGCCGATGCTCGCCAGCGCGGCAAGCTGGCTTTCCCAGATGGCGCGCAGGGCGGTCAGGCTGTCCCAGGTATCGAGCGCGTGGTAGCGCGGATCGGCCTCTTCGGTCATGGGCGTGCCTTTGCATGTGGCGTCTGCGCCTGCATAGACCCGGATCGGGCGCGAGAAAACCGCATTCTGGGCGCCACCATCTGTTCATAGCCGCGCAATCGGCTATTCTCGCGCCAAGGAGGCAGAATGCAGGCATTCATCGGGATTGATGGCGGCGGCACGGGCAGCCGCGCACAGGCAGAGCTGGAGAGCGGCGCGCGCACGCAGATCGTGACCGGGGGCGCGGCCAATGTCGCCAGCGACCCGCGCGCGGCACTGGCCGAGATCACCCGGCTGCTGGCGCGCGTACATGCCGAGGCGAAGGAACTCGGGGCCGTTGGGCGCGTGACAATCGTTATGGGGCTCGCCGGTGTGGTGGAATCGGGCGCCGAGGAGATGCTGCGGCGCGCGCTGGCGCTGGCGGATCTGAAGATCATGGGTGATGTCGACATCGCGCTGGCCGGGGCATTCATGGGGGATGACGGGATTGTTGTCACTGTGGGCACAGGCTCGGTGGTGGCGGGTGCGCGCGATGGGCAGGTGCGACGGCTTGGCGGCTATGGGCTGACGCTGGGCGACGAGGGCAGCGGCGCATGGATCGGGCGCGAGGCGCTACGGCGTGCGCTGCGCGCGCGCGACGGGCTTACGCCGGATGGGGCCTTGCCGCAGGCGCTGTGGCAGCGTTTCGGGTCGCTGGCGGAGGTGATCGGCTTCGCGAGCACAGCGCGGCCTGCGGATTTCGCGAGCCTCGCGCCGCTGGTACTGGAGCAGGACCGCGCGCATTGCCCCGTGGCCGGGGCGATCCTCGATCAGGGCTGTGCATGGCTGCGCGCGGCGATCACGCGCTTGCAGGCGGGCGATGCGGAGATGCCCGTTGCCCCGCTGGGCGGGCTTGGCCCTGCGTTGCTCGAACGTATGGCGCGGCAGGGGGACGTGTTTCGCTTGGTCATGCCCAAGGGCAGCGCGCTCGACGGCGCGATCTGGCGCGCGCGGCATCTGCGCGGGGGCGCGTGATGCAGATCTTCAGGGCCGCGCAGGTCTTCGATGGCTGGGAACTGCATCCGGGCGCGGCGGTCAGCGTGGCCGAGGGGCGGGTCGTGGCGTTGCATCCGCAGGGGAGTGAGTTGCCGGAGGGGGCCGCGCTGGAAGAGCTGGGCGGGGGCATCCTCGCGCCGGGGTTCGTGGATCTGCAGGTGAATGGCGGCGACGGGCAGATGATCGGGCCTGCGACTGATACAGGCCAGATCCGGCGCATCTGCGCGGCGCATATCCGGCTGGGTGCGACGGCGATCCTGCCGACGCTGATCAGCGACCGCGCAGAGGTCACGCGCAAGGTGATCGCGGCCGGGGTCGCGGCCGCGCAGGCAGAGCTTCCGGGCTTTGCCGGGCTGCATCTGGAAGGCCCGCATCTGGACCCGCGCCGCGCGGGCGCGCATGACCGCGCAAGGCTGCGCCCGATGGCGGCCGAGGATCTCGCCGCGCTCTGCGAGGCTGCGCGCGCGTTGCCCGCGCTGCTGCTCACCGTCGCGCCCGAGGCCGTCACGCAAGAGCAGATCCATGCGCTGCGGCAGGCCGGGGCGATTGTCAGCCTTGGCCATACGGGTTGCTCTGCCACTGAGGCGCGCGCGGCGCATGACGCGGGCGCGCAATGCGTGACGCATCTTTTCAATGCGATGGGGGGGCTCGAGAGCCGCGCGCCGGGGCTGGTGGGGGCGGCGCTGACCACACCGCTCAAGGCCGGGATCATTGCCGATGGTGTGCATGTCGCCCCCGAGGCGCTGCAAATCGCATTGCAGATGAAGCCCGAGGATGCGCTGTTTCTGGTCAGCGACGCCATGGCCGTGGCAGGGAGCGCGGCGGATCGCTTCACGCTCAATGGCCGCGAGATCCTGCGGCGGGCGGGGCGGCTGACGCTCGCGGATGGCACGCTGGCGGGCGCCGATATCAGCCTGCCGCAATCGGTGGCGCATCTGGTCGGGCTTGGCGTGCCACCTGCGCGCGCGCTGGCGATGGCCAGCCGGGTGCCCGCCGATGTGATCGGCGCGCGCGATCGAGGGCGTATCCGGCCGGGCGCACGCGCGGATCTGGTGCTTCTGTCGCCGGAGATGGCGCTGCAAGCTGTCTGGTTGGGCGGCGCACCGGTCATAGGCTGAGCGCGCTCAATTCCCTGTGCGCACCAGCCGCGCAATTGTCTCCATGAGCGTCTGGCGCTGGACGGGTTTCATTAGAAACACATCATCCGGGCGCAGGCCATTGCAATTGATCGCAGCATCATTGGCATAGCCCGACATGAAGATGATCTGCAGGCCCGGCTGCATTTCCTTGAGTTTGCGCGCCAGCATAGGGCCCTGCAACTGGCCCGGCATCACCACATCAGTCAGCAGGATATCCGGCGGCTGAGGCATCTCCTGATAGGCGGCAAGCGCGGCATCGCCGGAGGCGGCCTCCACCACCTGCAGGCCCGCATCCCTGAGCGCACGCGCGATGATCGCGCGCACCCTCGGCTCGTCCTCGGCCAGCAGGACACTTGGCGTGTTTTCCAGCGCAACAGCTTGCGAATCGCGGCCCGTTGTAAGCCCCGCGCGGGCATCATCGGGGTCGGCGGGCAGGAGCATGCGGACTGTGGTGCCGATCCCGGGCTCGCTATAGATGCGCAACACCCCACCCGACTGGCGCACAAAGCCATCGACCATGGACAGCCCCAGCCCCGAGCCGAGATTGGGGCCCTTGGTGGTGAAAAACGGCTCGATCACTTTCTCCAGCATCTCGGGCGCGATGCCCTCGCCCGTATCGGTGACCGCAATCATGACATAGCGGCCTGGAACGATGTATTCGCTGCGCTCCACGACATAATCCTCGGTCACGCGGCGATTGGCTGTCTCGATGGTCAGTATCCCGCCTTTCGGCATGGCGTCGCGCGCATTGATGACCAGATTGAGCAAGGCGCTTTCCAGAAAGGCGCGATCAACCTTGGTCTGCCAGATCCCGGCCTGCAGGCTGGTTTCCTGCGTGATCGTCTCGGGCAGGACGCGGGCGATGATCTGACCCATGCCGGAGACAAGCGCGTTGGGATCGACCCGTGCCGGTGCCAGATGCGACTGGCGCGCGAAACTCAGCAGACGGCGGGTCAGCTCCGCGCCGCGTGCGGCGGCATCGATGATATCCTCGGCCGATTGCCGGGTCTCGGGGGGCGCATCCGCCGCGACAAGCAATTCGGCATTGCCCATGATCACGGCCAGAAGATTGTTGAAATCATGCGCAATGCCGCCCGAGATACGCCCGATCGCTTCCATCTTCTGCGCCGCCAGCAGCTTGGCCTCCATGAGCCGTTGTTCGGTCAGATCGGCCACGGCGCCCAGAATGGTGATCGCGCGACCGGTCTCGTCACGCAGCGCAACGGCGCGCTCTGAGACATAGGCCCAGCTGCCATCGGCGCGCTGCATGCGAAACTCGGTATCGAACCGGGCGCGGCGGCTGGCGATGAAGGCTTCGCGCTCGGCGGTCACGCGGGGCAGGTCGTCGGGGTGCAGGACGGTTTCCCAGACCGAGGGCACCTTGTGCCGCCCACCCCAGTCATACCCGAAATTGGTCTTGAAACCGCTGTCGAAGGTGATCTCTCCCGCCGTCACTTCATAATCGAACATGGCATCGATCGAGACATCGAACATGGCGCGCAGTTTTTGCTGATCCTGTACGACATGGGTGATATCCGTGAGCAAAGAGACCCAGTCGCCGCTGGCGGTCGGATTGAAGCGCAGGTTGTAGATCAGCCCGTTTGCCTGCGTGACCTGCGCATTGACCGGCTGCAGGCCATCGCTGGTCTGCGAGTGTTTGGCGCGCGCGGGAACAAGCAGTTGATTGCGTGCGATCAGCGCGGCCAGCAGGTCATCGCGGCGGGCGCCGGGCTTGATCAGATCGGCGACGCCGGGGTTCATTTCGACGAAGCGGCGATTGTGCAGGACAAGCTCCTGCGCTTCATTGTAGAGCGCGAAGCCGCTGTCGAGCGCTTCGACAGCTTCGCGCAGGCGCCGCTCGGTTCGGCGTTGTTCGGTTACATCCTCCAGCGTGCCGACGATCAGCGTGGGGCGGCCATCCTCATCGCGCAGCGCGGCAACGGATTCGAATATGTTCGCCCAGCTTCCATCTCCGCGACGCAGCCGGTATTCGCTGGTGAAGCGCGCGCGGTCACTCTCGACAAAGGCGATGAAGCGCGCTTCCTGAACTTCCAGATCTTCCGGGTGGACGAAATCGTAATCCATCGGCAGGGTGTGCTCCCCGACAATCGGGAGGCCGAAAGAGGTCTCGAAGCCCTGATTGAAGACGATCCGGCCCTCGTTGTGGTAATATTCATACGCCGCGTCCGAGGCGATTTCGGTGATTGCAAGCAACTGGTCGCGCTGCCGCAGTAGACTGGTGACGTCATTAAGGAGGACCAGCACGCTGGTTGCCTGTCCATCCTTGTCGAGGATGCAGACCGAGCGGTTCATGATGTGAAGCTGGCGGCCATCCTTGTGCCGGGTGCGGAAAGACAACTCCAGCGGCCTTGTCCAGACTTCACCGCGTGCCAGCCCCTCGAAAGCCTGCTCATGGGCGATGCGATCATCGGGGTGCATCATGTCGAACACCGCAGGCGGCGTCTCGGGCATCTCCTCGGGCGCAAAGCCGAATTGTTCGCGCACAGCGCCGCTCCAGATCACCTTGCCCGAGGCGATATCCAGCTCTGCCACGACCTGCTCGGACAACTCCGCCAGCAGCGCAAGCCGCGCATGGCTTTCGCGCAATTCTTCCTCCTGGCGCAGGAGGTTCGACACATCGGTGAGCGAGACGATCACGCCCTCCGCGCGCCCGTCAGCGCCGATGACCGTCAGCGACCGATCAAGGAACTGCGCGTAGCTGCCATCGGCCCGGCGCAGGCGGTAGCTCAACTCCAGCGGCTCCGACCAGACCTTGCCTGCGTGCAACGCGTCGATTGCCTGCGCGAGAACGGGGCGGTCATCGGGGTGGAGCATGTCGAGATAGGCGCGATGGGTGCGCGGCATGTCTTCGGGCGCGTAGCCGAGCCGCTCCATCGTGGCACCACTGATCTGCATGCGATCATCCCGCGGGTCGTAATCGATGACCACGCGCCCCGAGACACGCGCCAGTAAGGCGCGTCGCTTGCGCTCTTCCTGCCAGTCTGTGATGTCGGTGACCGTCGAATAGACGCGCTCCACCGTGCCGGTCTCGTCGCGCTGGACAAGGATGCGTTCGCGCACATAGGCATAGCTGCCATCGCCGCGTCGCAGGCGATACTGAAGCTCCGCCGTGCTGTCAGTGGTTTCGATCAGGTCGAAAAAGCCGTGATAGGCCGACTCATTGTCCTCGGGGTGGATATGATCCACATAAGCCGATGGCACCGGATAGGTGCCTCTCAGATCAATCCCGTAGACCTCTTTCATCGCCGGCCCGAAGCGCACGGTATTGGTCCTGCGGCAGTTGATGAACCGCGCTTCGCCGCTCAGCCTGTCGAAAACCGCCGAATCCTCCTCGCGCAACACGATTGACGAGATGTCGCGGATAACGGCGATCACGGCGTCAGAGCCGTCATCGGCCGGGCTGAAAACGCCCTCGGCCTCGGCCCATGTATCATTGCCGCGCCGGATCTGGAATTGCAGCGCCCCGCTGCCAGCACCGTCGCGCATCCGCTGCACGGCCGCGCGGTCACTTTCGCGGACAAGCGCAAGATCACCGGCCCAGCATGCGGCCAGCCTTTGGGGTTCAAGACCAAGGATCTCCTGCGCGGTATCGCTGCACCAGGCAGCACGCGTGGCGGGATCGAACCAGATCACCACCGCCTGACCCAGCCGAGCTGTGGTCGAGAGCATGGCAACTATCTCAGAGGAGACCTGCGACATACGATACTCAATACACTCATCAACACTCAATACACTCATCAACATCACTTATGCGGGAAAATCGAAACCGCGATTTGCCTTGACCATAAGGCGATGCAAGCCCCTCAAACAACCCAAGATTGACGGTTTCATGATGGAATGGGGTCAGCAGAGCCGGAAATTAAAATTGCTTATAGCAAACGCTTGCCAAAACCGAGTTTGCCGTACAACAATGATCGCACAGCAAGGGTGTCGAGCATGAGTGATTTCGGTGAGGATATGCGTAGCGATCTGGCAACTGCCCTGCTGATCGAGCGTCTGGTCCGCGATGCGTATTCCGACCGTGCTCCGGGCGCTGTCACACCGCTGCAATGGGCCATACTGCGCGCGGTCAGCCGCGCGCGCCCAGAGGATTGCAATCAGAACTGGATCGCGGGCTTTGTCGGCGTCACGGCGGGCCCCGCCAATCGTGCCATCAAGGCACTTGAACGGCACAAGGCCGTGACCATAGAGCGCGACCCACAGGATGCCCGCAAGACGATCATCGCGCTGACGCCTGCAGGGAAAATGATGCTCGATCAGGACCCGATCCTCAGGATCACACGCAAGCTCGCCAAGCTGGAAACACACAAAAAGGTTGAATTCCGCAGCATGTTGCAGCAACTTTTCCTTGCATCCGCAGAAAACGAGCGAGAGTTTGCCGAGGATTTTGATCGTAGATGATGACCCTGCCGTCCTGCGTCTGATGTCGCGGGTGCTGGAAGGCGCAGGCTATCAGACAGAAACGGTCAACTCCATGAGCGAGGCAATGGCGCATGTGGAGGCTGTGAAATACGACCTCTTCATTCTGGATTTCTGGCTAAAGCAGGAAAACGGGCTGGATGTCATGCGTCAATTGCAACGCTCCCAGCCCGAGACGCCAGTCCTGTTCCTGTCCGGCGGAAACGAATCGGTCGCCCTGGAAACCACGACAGCCCTCGCCGAAATGCAGGGCGCTGCTGAATTCTTATACAAACCAGTCCCAAATTCCGCGCTTCTGGACGCAATTAAGCGCCATATCGAGTGATTAATTGTTGCGTATCCTGAGCAATCGCAATATCGTTGCTGATAGCAACTAATTCGACCTGTAACAGACCGAAGGTGCCCAGATGGACACAGTACATGCTCTCGAGGAAGTATCACGCGAATTGAAGCTGATGGCGCATTACCTCACCCTCGTCGCGCTCAGAGAGGGGCAAGCTGGTGAAGATGCCCGCATCGTCGCGCGTCAGCTCACTGCGCTGCAAAAGGGTGTGGCAGATCGGTTGCAGTCTGACGCAGCTCGACCCGAAATGGAAATGGCGCATTAACGCCACTGGCAAGATCTTCAGCGTCGCTCTGGGCGGACAGGCGGGGTTTCAGATGCAGTCCCGAGGCATCTCAAAGCCCCGATACGCGCCCGGCCATGCACCCCACTAACCCATCGGGCGAAAGCGGGATTCCCCGATACGGTTGCATGAGCGGTGGCATCCGCCGCTGCCTCGCTTCTGACCCCTGGCGTCACATGGTCTTGATGATGTAAGTGCAAGACGCCACCGACTTCGTGTCGTGTCACGCGCGCCATTCTGAATGTCATTACCCCCACTGTTCCGGGGTGCGGACGCGTCCTGCAATGACGATATGCCCGCAATGGCCACGCCCCGTGACATGTGACATCATGGCTCGCATGTTGCGTTTTCCTGATGCATATCTGCAAATCAATAGGCATTGTCGCCAGGATACGTTAGGGTTGCGCACCCATGCATCTACTGAAACGCCTTCTGCCGTCACGCGCCCGCACGCCGCCGCAGCCAGAGCATGCGCTGGCGGTGATCGGAGACCTGCATGGACGCTCCGATCTGCTTGAAGAGATGATCGGGCTGATCGCAGCCACTGCGGGCACGCACACGAAACTGGTTTTTGTCGGCGACTACGTGGATCGCGGCGAGGACAGCGCCGGAGTTCTG
Source organism: Paracoccaceae bacterium (assembly GCA_003567315.1). GTDB lineage: Bacteria > Pseudomonadota > Alphaproteobacteria > Rhodobacterales > Rhodobacteraceae > Roseinatronobacter. Next base: position 587 of record PWZT01000015.1, on the reverse strand, counting down.
GGAATCTTGCAGGCATTGCAGACGGATATCTGGCCCTCGGAGGTGATTTGCCTCATGGGCAATCACGAAGCCATGATGCTCAACTTCCTCGATTCGCCAGAAGAAGGTGCCGATGCCTGGTTGAACAATGGTGGCGGCAGCACGCTTGCGAGCTTCGGCATCGGCCTGCGGGATCGCAAAACGCCCTCGCTTCTGCGCGCGCGCTCGGCGTTACGCGAAGCGCTGACGGCGCGCACGGAAGCCTGGCTGCGGGCGCTTCCGCTCAGCCATCGATCTGGCAATATCCTTGTATCGCATGCCGGCGCCAATCCGCACGCCCCGCTTGAGCATCAGGAGGAAGAATATCTGCTCTGGGGACATCCTGATTTCCTGACCACCCCCCGCCGTGATTCCGGCTGGGTCGCGCATGGTCACTGGGCAAGTTCACAACCCTGTGCTGAAAATGGACGCATTTCGGTGGATACTGGCGCATATGCGACGCATCGTTTGACGGCTGCGTTGCTTTTTGGGGGTGAGTGTCGTTTTGTTTGGACGGGGTGAGGTTTTGGTGGTTGGTTCTGAGGTATATCCGGTCGACAACGGTCTGG
>PWZT01000021.1 GCA_003567315.1 Paracoccaceae bacterium | reverse complement strand
TCAGGCTGGTCAGACCAACCGGCGGCGGCCCCTTCCTCCCACGGGCTCATATCCCAGGGCGGGTGACGGGCTCGCCGCCACCCCCAGTAAAACACATTTCCAATAGACAGGGGCGGGTGGGCGACGTTCCCGCGCGCTTTGGCCGGGATCACCGCGCGCGGCGTAGGTAAACATAATACGCTCCTGCGCCCCCATGCCGGATATGCGCCTCGCGAATCTCCAGCACCAGCTGGCCGAGCGGCGCCATACGCAACCATTGCGGCACATCCTGCTTCAATGCGCCAGGCCTGCGCGGGATGGGGCCATCATCAGACACGTTCTTGCCCTTGCCAGTGATCACCAGCACCAGCCGCAAGCCATTTGCATGGGCGCGCAAGATAAAGCTGTTAAGCGCCCCATGCGCCTGACCAAGCGTCATGCCATGCAGGTCAATGCGCGCTTCGGGCACCAACCTGCCGCGGCTCATGCGGTGGAACTGGCGCTTGTCCATCTTCACAGGCGCCCCCGCCAGGGCCTCGGAAAGCGGTTTCGCCAGGTCATGACCGGGCGGCGGAGTAGTTGGAGAAGGGCGAAGCGCCGCGCGCGTCGGCTCTGTGGATTTACGCGCGCGTAATGGGTCTTCGCTGAGTATTTCGGGTTTCGGCGAAATCGTTGCTGTGGATTTCAAAGGCCGCGTGGTTTTCACCACGCGGCCCCAGAGATCCCGGTCTTCGGGCGTGAGGTCCCGTCGCTTTCGGCTCATTCGCCAGTGGCCACCAGCTTCCAGTTGGGGCTGTCGGAGGACATGTCGCGCGCAAACGTCCAGACATCCTTCTGCCGCTTGATGACATTCGGATCGCCTTCAACGACCTCACCGCTATCGGCCTTGCGCACCACCGAGGTCAGTTCACCCACGAATTTCACTGTAATCTCGCCTTCCTTGGTATCTTCATTGAATACCGCATCCACAATGTTCAACTCGCGCAGCCCGACAAATGTCGCTTCCACCTTCAGCCCCTCGCGCTCGCGCAATTGCACGACCTCGTCGAAACTGTTGAACACATCGCGCGACAGGAAGGGCAGGATCGAATCCAGATCGGAGGACTCGAAAGCCATCAGGATCATCTCATATGCACCGCGCGCGCCCTGCAGGAACTCATCCACGCTGAAATCGGGATCGGTCGCTTTCATTTCGGCCAGTGCTTTCGCCATTTCCGAGCCCTCGGGCACATGATCGGTGATATCCGTATCCGGGCCTCCCTCGATCACCTCGAAACGAGGTTTGGTTGTCGCATCCGGCCCGTTCCCTTGCCGCGGCAAGGTGTTCTGCTCGTAGCCATCGCGTGATCCCAGCACGGCGCGCAGGCGGAGAATCAGAAAGACGGCAATTCCGGCAAGAATCAAAAGCTGGATCACGGCAGGTTCCATTGTTTCCTCGGCCAAGGGTTGGTATGGCAGGTCAGATGCCTATGTAAGGTGGGTTGCGCGGCAAGTCCACCATATGCGACCCGCTGAACCGCGCGAAAGGCAAAAACTATGTGGCTTTTACTGGCTATTGTGGCCATTCCCATCCTGGAAATCGCGCTTTTTGTGCAGTTCGGTGCACAAATCGGCGTGATCGGTACCCTGGCGGAAATTTTCCTGACCGCCGCGCTGGGGCTGGTGCTGATGCGACTGGAGCCGCATCGTAACGCCAACGACGTCCGCGCAGCACTCGAAAAAGACGTGAGCCCGGCCAGCCCAATGGCGCATTCCGCCCTGCGTTTGATCGCCGCGATCCTGTTCGTCCTTCCGGGGTTCTTCACGGATGCGCTGGGCTTGCTGCTGCTCCTGCCTCCCATCCGTATGATGATCCTTGCGCGGTTGCTGCAGAATCTCCGTGACGCCAGAATGCAAGGCAAGACTGTGATCGTGGATGCCGATTACGAGGTGCACCGTGAAGCCGATCCAGCCCAGACCCGGCTGGAAGACACGGAAAAGCGGGATTGAGCGCCAACGGCCCGGGTGCTAAACACCCGGCCAGCGAAGATACGCCGTATCAACCCAAGGAGTTTGCAATGACGGAATCTGAGTCCCAGGGCGGCGCTGCGTCCAACGCAGCCACGACCCCCAAGGTGAATATGCACATCCTCGCGCAATACATGCGTGATCTGTCCTTCGAGAATGTCGCTGCACAGAAGAAGCTGCAGGGCAGCAATGTCCAGCCGGATATTCAGGTGCAGGTCAGCCTCGACGCCAACAAACGCGAAGCCGAGAACCAGTATGAGGTCGGCACGAAATTCAAGGTGACGTCGAAGAACAAGTCAGATGGCGAGACCCTGTTCATAGTCGAGCTGGATTATGTCGGCCTGTTTCTGATCGAAGGCGTGCCGCAGGAGCAGTTGCACCCCTTCCTGCTGATTGAATGCCCGCGCATGATCTTCCCCTTCGCACGGCGTATCATTTCGGATGTCACGCGCGATGGTGGCTACCCGCCGCTCAACCTCGACACAGTGGATTTCCTCGCGCTCTACAAGCAGGAATTGCAGCGTCAGGCCGAGAAGAAGAAAGCCGAAGCGCCCGTCGCTAACTGAGCCATTCCGTTACATGCAGACCCCCGGGCGCGAGCGCGGGGGTTTTTTCATGCGTCGCGGTATTTCCGCCAGATCGCCGCTTCGCCAAGGTTTTCGACAAACGCATCATGCGCCGCGCGTTCCGCCGCTGTCAGCCTCGGCGGCAAAGGCGCTTCGCGGCGCGGGAGTGGCGTGCTCGGCGCGCCATGTTGGCTCGAAGCCGCAGGCACGTTGCTCAGCGCGAAATCCGGCTGCTGGCCACCCAGAAGCTCAAGATAGACCTCGGCCAGAATCTCGCTGTCGAGCAGAGCACCATGTTTGCTGCGCGCGGAATTGTCGATCGAGAACCGCCTGCACAACGCATCGAGCGAGGCGGGTGAGCCGGGAAATTTTCGGCGCGCGAGGGTCAGCGTGTCGAAAGCACGCTCGAAGGGCAGGGGCGGGCGGCGCTGCCATTCCAGCTCGGCATTGATGAATTTCATATCGAACGCTGCATTATGGATCACCAGCCGCGCATCACCCAGAAATTCCAGAAAGGCATCGACGATATCGGCAAAGACAGGCTGATCGCGCAGGAAATCATCGCCCAACCCGTGCACTTCGAACGCTGCTGTCGGCATGTCGCGTTCGGGGTTGATGTATTGATGATAGGTCCGCCCGGTTGGCATCAGATTGACCAACTCCACCGCCCCGATCTCGACGATGCGGTGCCCCTCAGCGGGCTCCAGCCCAGTCGTTTCGGTATCCAGCACCAGTTCACGCATGCGCTTTCCTCAATCGACTGACAAGATTCTGCACCGCCTGCCGCGTGCTGTCCATATCCAGCGTCTCGATCACGAAATCAGCGCGCGCACGTTTTTCGGCATCGGGCATCTGGCGGGTGAGAATGGTCTCGAATTGGGGCGCAGTCATTCCAGAGCGCGACAGCACGCGGGCACGTTGGACGTCTGGCGGGGCGGTGACAACGAGGGTGCCATCAACATCAGCGCCTGTCTCGAACAATAGCGGGATGTCGAGCACAACCAGCGGCGCATCCGTATTCTTGATGAACTCCTCGCGATCCGCTGCGACCAACGGATGCACCACTGCCTCGAGCCTTGCCAACGCGTCCTTGTCGCGCGCGATCCAGTCCTTCAGCGCGGCGCGATCAACAGCATTGTCCTTGACCGCATCCGGGCAGACTTCACGCACAGGCTCTACTGCCGCGCCGCCTTGCGCATATATCCGGTGCACGGCGGCATCGGCATCCCATACGGGCACGCCCAGCTCGCGGAAAAACCCGGCTGTGGTGCTCTTGCCCATGCCGATGGAGCCCGTAAGGCCTAGCCGATAGGGTCTCATTGCTCGAGCACCGCGCGGCGCAGATCGACTGTGACTTCGGGACGTATGCCAAACCAGCGCTCGAAGCCGGGCACGGCCTGATGCAGGAGCATTCCCAAGCCATCGACAACACGGCAACCGCGCGCCTTCGCATCGCGCAGAAGCTGGGTCTCGAGCGGTGTGTAAACGATGTCTGTAACCACACAATCAGGATTCAATGCCTCTGTCGGCAAGCCAAGCGGCGGTTGGCCGTCCATTCCAAGCGAGGTGGTGTTGATCACAAGACCAGCCTGCGGGAGCGCTTGCGCGTAGCTTTCCCAGTCCAGCACGCGGATCGGGTCACCAAGCGCGCGAGCCAATTCATCGGCGCGCGAGCGCGTGCGATTGGTGAGCAGGATTTCCGGCACACCGGCCTGCGTGAGCGCGACAAGGACCGCGCGCGCCGCCCCTCCTGCGCCAAGCACCAGCGCGGGGCTTGTTTCTGGCCTCCAGCCCGGCGTCCCGTCGCGCAGATTCTGCATGAAACCATAAGCGTCGGTATTATCCGCATGAATCCGGCCATCGCGAAAACTCAACGTGTTTGCTGCCCCGATCTGGCGAGCGGTATCGCTGACCTCATCTGCAAGTGCAAGCGCGGCCTCTTTATGCGGGATCGTCACATTCGCTCCCACAAAGCCCATCGCCGGCATTGCGCGCAACACGCGTTCAAGATCATCGGCTTCGACATGAAGCGGCACATAATGACCGCGCAGTCCGTATTGCTTGAGCCATGCGCCATGAAGGATCGGCGAGCGACTATGACCGACCGGGCAACCGATCACGCCTGCAAGCGGTAATTTCATCCGTCGATCTCTCCGCGCAGCGCCAGGTAATTCAAAAGCTCCAGCAGCGGCAAACCGAGAATCGTGAAGTAATCGCCTTGGATCTGTGCAAAGAGCCGCACGCCTTCTTCCTCGAGCTTGTAGCCCCCGGCCGACTCACCGATCGCAGGCCAGTTCCGGTCCAGATATCCCTCTAGATAGCTGTCGGAAAAGCTGCGCATCGTCAAGCGCGAGACACCGACATGACGCCATAGCGGCTCGGCATCGAGATAAAGCACGGCCGCCGATAAAAGCTGATGCGTCGCACCGCGCAGGCGCTGCAGCTGCGCGCGGGCATCCTCCGCAGTTGCGGGCTTCTCGAAGATCACTCCCTTGAAGGCCAACACCTGATCGCAACCCAGCACCAACTGGCCCGGATGTCGCGCGGAAACCTTGCGCGCCTTGGCCTCGGCCAGCGCATCAGCAATGTCGCGCGGCTGTGCGGCTTCTGCCAGAAGGGCCGCGCGAATTGTGGCCTCGTCAATGCGTGCGGGCTCAGTCACGGGTGCGAGCCCGGCGGTCTCGAGCATCTGCCGACGGATCGTTGAACCAGAGGCAATGATCAATGTCATGTGGATAAACCTGTGTTCAAACACCAAGCGAACAAACGAACAAGTCCGGGACTAACTGACCTTTTGCTTTGTGCTGTCATGTCATGCCGCATTGCGCAAGGCAAAGACAGGAACAATCCACCTGTAGAAAACCATCAGACATGATTGTGCAAAACTATCTAGAGCGGCGATCACAGCCCGGTGATTCATGATTTGTTCATAAATAAGATATTGTTTTTTATATCTATTATCTATTTCTTCCTCTGCAGGGTACAATCTGGACTTGTGGACAACTCTGTGCATCACTGGCTTATCCCCATATCCACAGGCCTTACATCATCATCATTTCCTTTCTTCTTATCTTAATTTAATTGATAGCTCTGAGGATTGAGAGGATTGCATGCTGGGCGAATACTATCTCTGGATCAAGGCCGTGCACATCATGGCAGTCATCAGCTGGATGGCAGGGCTGTTCTACTTGCCACGTCTGTTTGTTTACCATGTCGAGCGTGCTGATGGAGCCGGGATGCTCTCTGTGTTCGAGACCATGGAAGAGAAACTGCTGCGCGTGATCATGAACCCGGCGATGATCGTGGCATGGATTACAGGCCTCATGATGGTCTCGATCCCCGGGCTGATCGCTTGGGACGCCATCTGGCCCTGGGCAAAATTCGTAGGTTTGGTCGGGATGACATGGTTTCACATGTGGTGCGCCCGGCGACGGCGCATATTCGCCGAAGGCGCGAACACTCTGACCGGGCGAAATTATCGCATGATGAATGAAGTACCGACTGTGCTTATGGTAGTGATCGTGCTTGCTGTGGTTGTGAAATTCTGACGTTGGATTGACTTGTCGCGCGATCTGGCATAGGCGAGAGCGAGCGCCACCATCCGGTAGACCGCGTTTCATCTGAATTTACCGCCCGACAACTCGCCATACTTGCGAGCGTACAGGAATTTCCCATGTCCGACACGATGATCGAAGACCGCCCCGAAACCGAGGAATCGCTCAATCTGGCGGATCTGAAAGCCAAGAGCCCGGCCGAACTGCTGGCCTTGGCCGAAGAGCTCGACATCGAGAATGCGCCGTCGATGCGCAAGGGCGAGATGATGTTCTCGATCCTCAAAGAGCGTGCGGAGGATGGTTGGATCATATCGGGAGAGGGTGTGCTGGAGGTGCTGCAGGATGGCTTCGGGTTCCTGCGTGCGCCTGAGGCGAATTATCTGCCTGGGCCAGATGACATCTATGTTTCGCCGGACATGATACGTCAGTATTCGTTGCGAACTGGCGACACGATCGAAGGTGTTATCCAGGCACCAGCCGAGAATGAGCGTTATTTCGCGATCACCAAGGTGACGCAGATCAATTTCGATGACCCCAGCCGCGCGCGGCACAAGGTTCATTTCGACAATCTCACCCCGCTTTATCCCGATGAACGGATCTGGATGGAGACCAATGATCCGGCAACGAAGGATCGTTCGGCGCGGATCATCGACATCGTTTCGCCCTTGGGCAAGGGGCAGCGCGCGCTGATCGTGGCACCCCCGCGGACCGGCAAGACAGTGCTCTTGCAGAATATCGCGCACAGCATAGAGAAAAATCATCCGGAGTGCTATCTGATCGTGCTGCTGATCGATGAGCGGCCAGAGGAGGTCACGGATATGCAGCGCTCGGTGAAAGGCGAGGTGATCGCCTCGACCTTTGATGAACCGGCCACGCGGCATGTCGCTGTTTCCGAAATGGTGATCGAGAAGGCGAAGCGGCTGGTGGAGCACAAGCGCGACGTCGTGATCCTGCTTGATTCGATCACGCGCCTGGGCCGGGCCTTCAACACGGTTGTACCGAGTTCGGGCAAGGTTCTGACCGGGGGTGTGGATGCTAATGCCTTGCAACGGCCAAAGCGTTTCTTTGGGGCCGCGCGGAATATCGAGGAAGGTGGGTCGCTGACGATTGTGGCGACGGCGCTGATCGATACAGGCTCGCGTATGGACGAAGTGATTTTTGAGGAGTTCAAGGGCACGGGCAACTCGGAGATCGTACTTGACCGCAAGATCTCCGACAAACGTGTCTTCCCTGCGATCGATATTCTGAAATCGGGCACGCGGAAAGAAGACCTGCTGATCGACAAGGCGGATTTGCAGAAAACCTTCGTCTTGCGCCGCATCCTTAACCCGATGGGAACAACGGATGCGATTGAATTTCTGATCTCAAAGCTGAAACAGACCAAGACCAACAGCGATTTCTTTGATTCAATGAATGCCTGAGATGGATACGATTTTCGCGCTGGCTTCGGCTCGTGGAAAATCGGGAGTCGCAGTTTTTCGGATTTCCGGTGCGCAGGCGTTTTCCGTCGCGGAAAAGATCGCAGGCGCATTGCCGCCCCTGCGCCAAGTCTCTTTGCGGGTGTTGCGGAATGCGTGCGGAGAACGGCTCGATAGTGGCTTGGTGGTTCGGTTTGCCGCCGGCGCCAGCTTCACAGGCGAAGATGTTGTCGAGTTGAGCGTGCATGGCAGCCTGGCGACAGTTGCAGCGATGGAAGCGAGCCTGTCGGAGGAGCACGGGCTGCGACTGGCCGAGCCTGGCGAATTCACGCGCCGTGCGCTTGAGAATGGCGTGATGGACCTGACGCAGGTCGAGGGTCTCGGAGATCTGCTTGAAGCCGAGACAGAGAGCCAGCGCAAACAGGCGCTTCGTGTCCTGGAGGGTGCAATCGGAAGCCTGGTGGATATCTGGCGCGCGCAGCTGGTGAAAGCAGCGGCGCTTGTCGAGGTTTCAATAGATTTCGTCGAGGAAGATGTCGGCAACTTTGACGCAGAGGTGCTTGCAGCGCTTGAGAGCGTCCGCCAGGACCTTGCGCGAGAGATCGCGGGGCAGGCTGTGCGCGAACGTATCCAGACAGGATTCGAGGTGGCCATTGTGGGATCGGTCAATGCCGGGAAGTCCACGCTCCTGAATGCGCTGGCGGGGCGGGAAGCAGCGATCACGTCTGATATCGCGGGTACGACGCGCGATGTGATAGAGCTACGGATGGATATCGCCGGGTTTGCGGTCACGCTTCTGGATACGGCCGGGTTGCGGGCGACAGAGGAAATGATCGAGACCATAGGCATCGAGCGTGGGCGAAAACGCGCGCGCGACGCGGATTTGCGCATCATACTGTGTGATGGGCCGGATACACCACCACCTGTAGAGCCGGTGGATGGTGATATTGTTGTTCTTAGCAAGGCGGATCTGTATGGGGATCAGAGCCGGGGAATCTCCGGAGTGACTGGCCAGGGGCTTGATTGGCTGCTCGGTGAAATCGCGCGGGAACTTGGCAAGCGCGTGCCGCGTGATGGGGTAACAGTACGAAGGCGCCATCTGCAAGCCTTGGAGCGCGCCGGGATATCGCTGGACGCGGCGATTGAAAAACTGGGTTCGCAGGCCTATATCCCGGAACTTGTGGCGGCAGATATTCGGCAGGCAATGACGGCGCTTGATTCGCTGATCGGCAAGATCGATGTCGAAGATTTGCTGGGCGACATCTTTGCGTCATTCTGCATCGGAAAGTAGGAGTGTTTCACGTGAAACATTACGATGTGATCATCATCGGGGGCGGCCACGCTGGCGTGGAGGCCGCTCTCGCCTCTGCGCGTATGGGTGTGACGACGGCGCTCGTGACGTTTCGCAAGGAAGACCTTGGCACAATGTCATGTAATCCTGCCATAGGAGGATTGGGCAAAGGGCATCTCGTGCGCGAGATCGATGCCCTCGATGGACTCATGGGTAAGGCCGGTGATTACGCGGCGATCCAGTATCGTCTCTTGAACCGCTCAAAGGGACCGGCTGTGCAAGGTCCACGGGTACAGGCTGATCGAAAGCGGTTTCGGGCATTCGTCGCCGAAGCAGTCACGCAAACCGAGGGCCTGGATCTGATCTATGCGGAGGTCACGGCGCTGCAATTCACAGGCGACGCGGTCACAGGCGTCGTCATTAACAGTGATACCACCATTGCCGCGCGCTCTGTTGTGATCACTACAGGCACGTTTCTGGGCGGGAAAGTGCATATTGGTGGTGTGAGCTATCCGGCCGGGCGCATGGGTGACAAGGCATCGAGCATTCTTGCGGAGCAATTGCGCGGTCTGGATTTGCCATTGGGGCGCCTTAAGACGGGCACACCGCCGAGATTGAACGGGAAAACGATCGACTGGACAGGGCTTGAAAGCCAGCCTGGTGACGACGACCCTGAATTTCTGTCGTTTTTGACAACCGGCGTTCAAGCGCCGCAGGTCGCATGCGCGATCACGCACACCAACCCACAAACTCATGAGATCGTACGAGCAAATTTGTCGCGCTCGGCCATGTATGGCGGGCATATAGAGGGGGTTGGACCGCGATACTGTCCTTCCATTGAAGACAAGATCACCCGCTTCAGCGAAAAGGATTCGCATCAGGTCTTTCTTGAGCCAGAGAGTCTGGATGATGATACTGTTTATCCCAACGGTATCTCGACTTCGTTGCCAGCGGAGATACAGCACGACTATGTGCGCACGATCAAGGGGCTGGAGCGCGTCGAGATATTGCAGCCTGGATACGCGATCGAGTATGACTATGTCGATCCGCGGGCTTTGATGACATCGCTGCGGCTCAAGGATGTGAAAGGCCTTTTCCTAGCGGGGCAGATCAACGGAACGACCGGATATGAAGAAGCTGGCGCGCAGGGGCTGGTGGCGGGGTTGAACGCTGCGCTTGTTGCCCGAGGCGAAGACGCCTTCAGCTTCAGCCGCACCACGTCTTATATCGGGGTGATGATCGATGATCTGACCTTGCGCGGCGTGGCCGAGCCTTACCGGATGTTCACCTCCCGCGCGGAATACCGCCTGACGTTGCGCGCAGATAACGCTGATCAGCGCCTGACACCTCGCGGGATCGAACTTGGCTGCATATCGAAAACGCGCCACATAGCGTTTGGCGAAAAGATGGAGTGCTTGGAACGGGCGCGAGCTGTGTTGAAGGGCCTGTCGTTCACGCCCCGCGCGCTGAACGCGGCAGGGTATAAGGTGAGTGAGGATGGTACGCGGCGTGACGGGCTGATGCTATTGAGTTTGCCGAATTTCGGCTTTGACGATCTGGAAGCGCTCGCGCCGGATGTTGCGTCAATCGAAGATGCCTCGCGAAGCCAGCTTGCCAAGGAAATGGTGTATCATGCATATCTCGACCGTCAGGAAGCCCAGATAAAGGCCCTTCAAGCTGATGAGGCACGCCGCTTCCCGGACGGATTTGATTTCCACGGCATCAGCGGACTTTCGCACGAACTGGCGAAAAAACTCTCAGAGATACGGCCTGAAACATTGGGCCAGGCGTCGCGGATTGATGGCATGACCCCGGCTGCGCTTGTGCTGTTGCTATCACGTCTTCAGAACCACAAGGCGCGCGCCTCGGCATGACGGATCTAACAGAATGCGGACCCGATGTTTCACGTGAAACACTTGATGCGCTAGAAACATATTGCCGCCTTCTGGAGAAGTGGACTTCGCGTATAAATCTGATCGCGCCGTCCACGACGAAAGATATATGGACGCGGCACATTCTTGATTCCGCGCAGCTCTTTTCGCACGCGCCAGAGAAGATCCGACACTGGGTGGATCTCGGATCAGGTGGCGGGCTTCCTGCCATTGTGTGTGCAATTCTGGCCAGGGAACACAGGCCCCAATGCCGCTTCACCCTGATGGAAAGCGACAAGCGTAAATCGGCATTCCTCATCAGCGCCGCACAGACTTTGGGGCTTGATCTGACCGTCCGCGCAGAGCGCGTCGAGACCGCTCCCCCGCAATCTGCCGACGTCGTTTCAGCCCGCGCCCTTGCGCCATTGCCGCAATTGCTTTTCTGGGTAACGCGTCACCTCGGGCCTTCGGGCGTCGCGATGCTGCCGAAAGGCAAGAATTACGCAACAGAGCTTGCAGCCGCGCGCGCGGAATGGCAATTTGACTGTACTGCCATCGACAGCCTGACGGACCCGTTGGCAAAAATTCTTATCCTGAAGGAAGTCTCGCGTGTCTGAACCAAGCGCCCCGAGGATTATTGCGATTGCAAACCAGAAAGGTGGTGTCGGCAAGACCACCACGGCAATCAACCTTGCCGCAGCGCTGGCGGAAATGGGAAAGCGGACCCTGCTCATAGATCTGGATCCGCAGGGAAATGCATCGACGGGGCTGGGTGTAGATATCAGTGCCAGACGCTACACTACATATGATCTGTTGTTCGGTGAAATTTCGGCTGCCGATGTTGTCATGCAAACCGGTTTCGAGGATCTCTGGATCATCTCTGCCACAACCGACCTTTCTTCAGCAGACATAGAGCTCATGTCGCGCACGCGGCGAAGTTATCTTCTGCAGGATTCGCTGCGTCAGAAAGATCTCCGCCAGCATGGTTTTGATTACATTCTTATCGATTGTCCGCCATCGCTCAACTTGTTGACTGTTAATGCCATGGTGGCCGCGCAATCCGTGCTGGTGCCGCTGCAAGCAGAATTCTTCGCGCTGGAAGGCTTGTCGCAGCTTATGCTGACGGTAAGGGAGTTGCGCGAAACAGCAAATCGCGGCCTGCGGATCGAGGGCATCTTGCTGACCATGTACGACCGTCGCAACAATCTTGCACAACAGGTGGAAGATGATGCGCGCGGCACTTTGGGGAACCTGGTTTTCCAAACCATGGTCCCTCGAAATGTGCGGTTGAGCGAAGCGCCTTCCTTTGCTGTTCCCGTATTGGCATATGACACGACATCCAAAGGGGCGCTTGCCTATCGTGCGCTCGCCAAAGAACTGCTGGAGAAACACAACAGACCTGTCTCCGAAGGAGTGATCTGATGACCGAGCGCAAACCCGAACGCCGCGGATTGGGGCGGGGGCTGTCCGCGTTGATGGCCGAAGTTGCCGTTCCGCCAGCGGAGTCCGGGACTTCAGAGCGACCGCGTGATCAGCGCCTGCCGGTCGAGAAGCTGGTGCCGAATCCCGATCAGCCTCGGCGGCATTTTGATGACACGGCACTCGCAGAGTTGGCGAATTCGATTCGCGAAAAGGGTGTGATTCAACCTTTGATCGTACGCCCCAAGGGCGAAAGCTTCGAGATCGTCGCCGGCGAGCGGCGATGGCGCGCGGCACAACGAGCGCAAGTTCATGATGTCCCGGTCATCATTCGCGACTTCACCGATACGGAAGTGTTGGAGATCGCGATTATCGAAAACATCCAACGCACCGATTTGAACCCGGTGGAAGAGGCGATGGGATACCGAGCCCTGATCGAGCGTTTCGGCCACACCCAGGAGCAGCTTTCGCAGGCCATGGGGAAAAGCCGCTCGCATATCGCCAATCTGATGCGTCTGCTCTCGCTCCCCGAGGAGGTGCTCACGCTCTTGCGCGAAGGCAAGCTGACTGCAGGGCATGCGCGCGCCCTGATCACCGCAGATGACCCAGTGATGCTCGCGCGGAAAGTTGTGCGGGACGGTCTGTCTGTTCGCCAGACTGAAAGCCTGCTCAAGGCTGCGCCTGGCGCGAAAACCAAAAGTAAAACAAAGTCTTACAGTAAAGACGCTGACACGCGCGCGCTGGAGAATGACCTCTCGGCCACTTTGGGGATGCCGGTCGATCTCGATTATGGCGGTGGTGGGCGCGGCACGGTGACGATCAGTTTCAGCTCGATGGAGCAACTCGACAGGCTCTGTGGGATCCTCGGCACGCCTGTCAGGACATGAGCGCCCGCAGGATAGCATTCAGCACGGGTCGCCCTGTTGCGCTGGCCCGGAGGCGTCCATGAGAGTGTTCTACCAGCCCAAGTTGCGAGAGCTCTGCGATTGCCGCAGATGAGAGCGGTGCGCCTCCCAGCGCCTCATAGCGCGCCAGATCAACGCCTTCCCGTAACCTGATGCTCATCATCAGATATTCGAGCGCCTGTTCTTCCGCCGGGATCTGATCACGGGCATGCTCGCCATGCCCCTGCGTCCTCACCTTTTCGAGCCATGCATCAGGGCTCAGAGGGGTGTGGGTGGCAAAGCGCACACCGTTCAGCGTCAAGCGACCATGCGCCCCCGGACCAATTCCCGCATAGTCGCCCCCGCGCCAATAAATCAGATTGTGCCGCGACTCCGCGCCGGTGATTGCGTGGTTGGAAATCTCATAGCTCGGCAGGCCATATTTTTCACAAATTTCCTGTGTTATCAGATACATATCAGCCGCAATTTCGTCATCAGGTAACCCTTTCAGCCCGCCGGCCGCAAACCGTGTCGCAAAGGCAGTGCCGTGCTCGATGGTCAGTTGGTAAAGCGACAGATGATCCACGGCCATGGACAGGGCCTCACCAAGCTCTGCGGCCCAATCCTGAGCTGTCTGATACTGGCGCGCATAGATCAGATCAAAACTCACGCGCGCGAAATGATTGCGCGCGATGTCATAGGCCTGCCGCGCCTCGGCTGCGGTGTGGAGACGGCCAAGCCGCCGCAGATCCGTGTCATTGAGCGCCTGAACCCCCATTGAAATCCGGTTGACCCCGGCCTCTGCAAACCCTGCAAACCGTCGCGTCTCGACAGATCCCGGATTGGCCTCCAGCGTCACTTCAAAGTCATTGGCAATGCGCCAGCGGTCACGGATACGCGCAAGCAATGCAGCGACGAGGTCCGGCGCCATCAAAGACGGCGTGCCACCACCGAAAAACACAGTGTTCAACAGGCGCTCTTCGGTCTCTTCGCTGATCCGGTCGATTTCTGACAGATAGGCGCGTCCCCATGCCGTCTGGTCGACATGCGTGCTCACATGCGAGTTGAAGTCGCAATAGGGGCATTTCGACTGGCAAAACGGCCAGTGGATATACAGCCCAAAACCCGCATTCTGCCAATCCTGCATGGTCAGGATTGTATCCAACCGGGTCTCCGATCCATCGTGGTCGCGACTGTCATGCAAAACATCCCTGCATCAACGCCTTGATCGCGGCACCGCGATGCGAGAGAGCATTTTTTTCCTCTGCGCGCATCTGGGCAAAGGTGCGGGTTTCACCGTTCGGTTGAAACATCGGATCATACCCATGCCCGTCCACCCCGCGTCGCGGCCAGACAAGCGTACCCTCGACATGGCCCTCGAAAACCTCGTCATGCCCATCGGGCCAGGCAAGCACGAGCGTACAACAAAACCGGGCGTGCCAGGGTTCAGCGGCGCCCGCCTTCACCAGCATTGTGTGGGTTTTTTCCATCGCCATCACGAAATCGCGCCCCTGCAATGTTTCGGCCCAATCGGCCGTGTAGACCCCCGGCGCACCGCCAAGCGCCGCGACCTCCAGCCCGGAATCGTCCGCCAGCGCGGGCAGCCCCGTGGCCTTTGCGGCCGCATGCGCCTTGAGCCGGGCGTTCTCGACAAAGCTGGTGCCGGTTTCCTCGGGCTCGGGCAGAGAATGCGCCTTGGCGGAGGTGACGGCAATTCCCAGCGGCGTCATGATCTGCTCGAACTCTTCCAGCTTGCCCGCGTTATGTGTCGCCACCAGCAGGGTCTTGCCGTCAAAACGTCTCATGCAATCGCAGCTTTCTGCGCCGATATCAGCGCGTTGACGCCTTTCTCGGCAAGGTTCAGAAGTTGATCCATCTCGGCGCGCGAGAATGTCGCGCCTTCCGCGCTCATCTGCACCTCGACCAGCCGCCCCGAGCCGAGAAGTATGAAATTCCCGTCCACGCCGGCAGTAGAATCCTCGGCATAATCGAGATCGAGCACAGGCTGACCTGCATAGATCCCGCAAGACACTGCCGCCAGATGATCCGTCACCGGGTCCGAGACGACATCGCCCGCCTTTAGGAGTTTGTTCACCGCCAGTCGCAGTGCTACCCATCCGCCCGTAATCGCAGCGCAGCGGGTGCCGCCATCGGCCTGGATCACATCACAATCGACCGTGATCTGGCGCTCGCCGAGCGCAGAGCGGTCGACACAGGCCCGCAGCGACCGCCCGATCAGCCGCTGAATCTCGATCGTGCGCCCCTGCTGCTTCCCCGAGGCTGCCTCGCGCCGAACCCGCGTATTGGTTGCGCGCGGCAGCATGCCGTATTCGGCAGTCACCCAGCCAAGACCGGTATTGCGCAGGAAAGGGGGCGTCCGGTCTTCCAGCGACGCCGTGCAGAGCACTTTCGTGTCGCCCATCGCGATCATGCAGGAGCCCTCGGCATGTTTGGTCACATGCGGCTCGATTGAAATTTCGCGGATCATGTCTAGATTTCTGCCGGAAGGGCGCATGGATTTTCCTCATCTGGATCAGGTGCCTCGATACAGGGCAGGGCAGGACGGATGCAAGCGTCATTGCCCTTGCAACTGGGCCGGTTTTGGGGTGCGCTGTCACGGATATGGTGCCGCAATCGATGCTGGAGTGGTGAAATGCGCAAGACCCCCACTGCGCAGGAATTGATGTCCGAGATGAATGACCGCTCGCGCGAGGTATTCCGGCGCGTGGTGGAGGGTTATCTGCAATCCGGCCAGCCTGTGGGGTCGCGCAGCCTCACGCGCGACATGAGCGAGAAAGTCTCGGCCGCCACTGTGCGCAATGTGATGCAGGATCTCGAATATCTCGGGCTTCTCGAAGCGCCGCATGTTTCCGCAGGCCGGTTGCCGACCAATCTCGGGCTGCGGCTGTTCGTGGATTCGCTTCTTGAAGTCACGCCGCTCGATGCCGAAGACCGTGAGAAGCTCGACTCGACGCTCGGCAGCAATGAGCGCGATGTCACCACGCTCCTGTCGCAGCTTGGCGGTGCGCTGAGTGGGATCACGCAGGGCGCCTCGCTGGTGCTTTCGCCCAAGCATGAGGCCGAGATCCGCCACATCGAATTCGTGGCTCTGGCACCGGATCGCGCGCTGGTGGTGCTGGTGTTCGCCGATGGCCATGTCGAGAACCGGCTTTTCACACCCCCGCGCGGCATGACCCCATCGGCCATGCGCGAGGCTGCGAATTACCTCAACTCTATGATCGAGGGCGCGACCGTGCCGCAGCTTCTGTCTCGGTTCCGTGCCGAGATCGCGCGCAATCGACGCGAGATCGATGCGCTGGCCGCGACATTGGTGGAGCAGGGGCTCGCGGTATGGGAGCAGGAGGGCGAGCCCGAGGCGCGGCTGATCGTGCGCGGGCGCGCGAATCTGCTTGACGAGAGCGCACCGACTGAAGATATCGAGCGCATTCGCGTCCTCTTCGATGATCTGGAGCGCAAGCGCGACATCACCGAGTTCCTGGAGCTGACCGAACAGGGCGAGGGGGTGCGGATCTTTATCGGGGCGGAGAACCGTCTTTTCTCGCTGACGGGTTCAACTCTGGTGGTTTCTCCCTATATGAACGCGGAACGAAAAATCATTGGCGCGGTCGGCGTGATCGGGCCGACGCGGCTCAATTACGGGCGGATCGTGCCGATTGTGGATTATACTGCGCAGCTTGTCGGGCGGATGCTGTCCGACCGCCGCACCGAATGAAGAAAGAAGGTAGAGCCCATGGCCGAAGCAAAGCCCAACCCGCAACCCGAAGCTGATGAGCCCGAAACCGCCGCGCCCGCCCCCGAGGTCGAGACGCAGGAAGACCCTTTCGCGGCGCTCGAGGAAGAGGTGGCGGTGCTGATTGCCGAGCGCGATGAGATGCGCGACCGGATGATGCGGGCGTTGGCCGATGCCGAGAACAGCCGCAAGCGCGCCGAAAAGGATCGCCGCGATGCGCAACTCTATGGTGGTGCGCGGATCGCACGGGACATGCTGCCGGTCTATGACAATCTCTCGCGTGCCCTGTCTGCGGCCAATGAGGAAACTCGTGCAGGCGCCGCAGGGCTTGTGGAAGGGGTGGAGCTGACACTGCGCGAGCTGACCAATATTCTCGAGAAACACGGGGTGGAACGGATTTCACCCGTCGAAGGCGACAATTTCGATCCGCATCTGCATCAGGCGATGTTCGAGGCCCCGGTTCCGGGAACGCGCGCGGGGCAGATCATTCAGGTCATGGCCGAGGGCTTCAAGCTGCATGACCAGTTGTTGCGCCCTGCGCAGGTTGGGGTTTCCTCGACGCCAGCCGCGAATTGAGTATTTTTCAGCAAGATGAAGCTCAGGGTTTGCTGAGAGCCTTGAGCTCATAAAGCAGGTCCAGCGCTTCACGCGGCGTCAGCTCATCCGGGTTGGATGCGCGCAGCTTTTCGAGCACGGGGCTGGGCTCGGGCTTCGGCGCTGGTGGTCTTGCAGCGGAGAACAGCGGCAAATCATCTATCAGCGCCTTGGGCGAGGTGCCACTTTCGCCCTGCTCCAGCGCATTGAGAACCTCGCAGGCGCGGGCGATCACGGCCTCGGGCAGGCCCGCGAGGCGTGCGACCTGCACGCCATAGCTGCGGTCGGCGGCACCGCGACGGACCTCATGGAGGAAGATCACCTCGCCCTCCCACTCCTTGACGCTGACGGTCGCGTTCTCGACCCCAGCCAGACGGCCCGCAAGGGCGGTCATCTCGTGGTAATGCGTGGCAAACAGGGCGCGGGTGCGATTGACGTCGTGCAGATGCTCGAGCGTGGCCCAGGCGATGGACAGCCCGTCATAAGTCGCGGTGCCGCGCCCGATTTCATCAAGGATCACAAGCGCGCGGTCGTCGGCCTGATTGAGGATCGCGGCGGTCTCCACCATTTCCACCATGAAGGTCGAGCGCCCGCGCGCCAGATCATCCGACGCGCCCACGCGGCTGAAGACCTGGCTGACAAGCCCGATATGCGCCGCGCGCGCAGGCACATGCGCCCCCATCTGCGCAAGGATCGCGATCAGCGCATTCTGGCGCAGGAAGGTGGATTTGCCCGCCATGTTGGGGCCGGTCAGCAGCCAGATTTTCGCGCTCTCTTCCGCCGAAAGGTCGCAATCATTGGCGATGAAGGCCTGGCCGGCGCGCTTGAGCGCAGCCTCGACGACCGGGTGGCGGCCGCCTTCGATCTGGAAGGTGCGGGAGGTATCGAGGCGCGGCGCGCACCAATCCTCGGCCTGCGCAATCTCGGCCAGAGCGGCGGCGAGGTCGATCTCGGCCAGCGCGCGCGCGGTCTGGGTGAGAGCGCCCGCGTGGGAAAGGATCGCTGCGCGCAGGGTCTCGAACAGCCGCTTCTCGATCTCCAGCGCGCGGGCGCCCGCATTGAGGATGCGGGTCTCCATCTCTGACAGGTCGGGCGTCGTGAAGCGCAGCTGATTGGCCGTGGTCTGGCGGTGGATATAGCGATCCGCGCGGGCATGCATCTTATCGCCATGGGTCGCCGTGACCTCGATGAAATAGCCCAGCACATTGTTATGCTTGATCTTCAGCGAGGTAATCCCGGTATCTTTTGCATAATCCGCCTGCATTCCGGCAATGACCGCGCGACCCTCATCCCGCAGCTTGCGCGCCGCATCGAGATCGCTGTCATGGCCCGGCGCAATGAAGCCGCCATCGCGGGCGAGCAGTGGCGGCTCGGCGATAAGCGCCGCGTCAAGCTGGTCATGCAGCGCGTCATGGCCCGTAACCGCGCGCATCGCCCCCTGCAGGAGCGGGGGCAGATCCTCGGGCTCAAGCCGCGCCGCGATGTCCTGCGCTGCCGCGAGCGCGTTGCGGATCGCGGCCATGTCGCGGGGGCCCGCGCGGTCGAGTGCGAGCCGGGAGAGTGCACGGTCGAGATCGGGAACCTCCTTCAGTGCGTCGCGCAGATCGGCGCGCAGGCGCGGGGTGGCGCGCAGCGTGGTGACAGCCGTCTGCCGGTCGAGGATCGTCTCGAGCCTGCGCGCGGGCGAGGCGAGGCGGCGCTCAAGCAGTCGCGCACCCGCAGCGGTGACTGTGCGGTCGATGCTGTGCAGCAGCGCGCCCTCGCGCGCCCCGCTGAGCGATTGGGTGAGTTCGAGATTGCGCCTTGTGGCTGCGTCGATCTGGACAAGCTCCTCGGCGCTGTCGCGTGCAGGCGGTTGCAGGAGCGGCAGTTTGCCGCGCTGGGTGAGGTCGAGATAATCCACCAGCGCGCCAAGCGCCGCACATTCGGCGCGGCTGAACTGGCCGAACCCGTCGAGCGATTGCACCTTGTAGAGCGCGCAAAGCCGCGCCTCGGCGGCCTGGCTGTCGAAACTCGTGGGCGCAAGACCCGTGAGGGCCGCGCCCATATCCTCGGCGATGGGGCGGATTTCCTCGGCCTTCGGGTCGCTCACCAGAAGCTCGCGCGGCGCAAGCCGGGCCAGTTCGGGGCCAAGACGCGCGCGCGGGCAGGGCATGACGCGGATCTGGCCAGTGGAGATATCGGCCCAGGCGAGCGCTGCTTCGCTGCGCAGCTCGGCGAAGGCCGCGAGGAAATTGTGCCGCCGCGCATCGAGCAGCGAATCTTCGGTCAGCGTGCCGGGGGTGACAAGCCGGACCACATCGCGCTTGACTACGGATTTGGAGCCGCGTTTCTTGGCGTCCTCCGGGCTCTCCATCTGCTCGGCAATCGCCACGCGGAAGCCCTTGCGGATCAGCGTCAGCAGATAACCCTCGGCGGCATGATGGGGCACGCCGCACATGGGGATATCCGCGCCCAGATGTTGCCCGCGTTTGGTCAGCGCGATGTCGAGCGCAGCGGCGGCGGCCACGGCATCGTCGAAGAACAATTCGTAGAAATCACCCATGCGGAAGAACAGCAGCGCATCGGGGTGCTGGGCTTTCACCTCCAGATACTGGGCCATCATGGGGGTGGTGGTGCTCACTTGGGCATCCCTCGCCTGTCGGTACGAACCGAGTGGTAGCGAAAGCGGCGGGCGGGGGGAAGGGGGCGCTTGCGACATTGCTTCCAGCACTATCAGGCAATGAATGTTTGCGGTAACACGCACCATGCTCCATCGGCTTCATTGTGATGCGCGCATGCGCCGGTTATGACATCCGACAGGCGGTAGGGAGGCTGCAGCATGTCGCGCAACAAATTCACCAATGAAGAGGCGCTGGCCTATCACCATCTGCCCGAGCCGGGGAAGCTGGAGGTCGTGGCCTCCAAGAACATGGCGACGCAGGCGGAGTTGTCGCTGGCCTACAGCCCCGGTGTTGCCGTGCCGGTGCAGGCCATCGCAGAGGATCCGCAGGCCGCGTATGACTACACCACCAAGGGCAATATGGTCGCAGTGGTGTCGAACGGGACTGCGATTCTGGGCATGGGTAATCTCGGTGCGCTGGCGTCCAAACCCGTCATGGAAGGCAAGGCCGTGCTTTTCAAGCGCTTTGCCGATGTGAATGCTGTCGACATCCTGCTCGATACCGAAGACCCGGACGAGATCATTCAGGCCGTGAAGCTGATGGGGCCCACCTTCGGGGGCATCAATCTCGAAGACATCAAGGCGCCGGAATGTTTCATCATCGAAAGCCGCCTGAAGGAATTGATGAATATCCCCGTCTTTCATGATGACCAGCATGGGACAGCCGTGATCTGCGCTGCCGGGCTGATCAATGCGCTTGAGCTTTCGGGCAAGGCGCTTGCGGAGTGCCGGATCGTTCTGAATGGCGCCGGGGCGGCGGGGATCGCCTGTCTGGAACTGATCAAATCCATGGGGGCGCAACATGACAACTGCATCATGTGCGACACCAAGGGTGTTATCTATCAGGGCCGGACCGAGGGCATGAACCAGTGGAAATCGGCCCATGCCGCGCGCACCGAGGCGCGGACGCTGGAAGAAGCGATGGTGGGGGCGGATGTCTTCTTGGGCGTTTCGGCCAAGGGGGCGGTTACGCCCGAGATGGTGGCATCCATGGCCGATAACCCTGTGATCTTCGCCATGGCCAACCCAGATCCCGAAATCACACCGGAAGAGGCGCAGGCTGTCCGCGCGGATGCGATTGTGGCAACGGGGCGCTCGGATTATCCCAATCAGGTCAACAATGTTCTAGGTTTCCCGTATCTGTTTCGCGGTGCGCTGGATATCAATGCGCGCGCCATCAATGATGAAATGAAGATCGCCTGCGCCGAGGCGCTCGCAGGGCTCGCGCGCGAGGACGTGCCCGACGAGGTCGCCATGGCTTACGGGCGCAAGCTGACATTCGGGCGTGACTACATCATCCCGACCCCGTTTGACCCGCGCCTGATCCATACGATCCCGCCCGCGGTCGCCAAGGCGGGGATGGATACAGGCGTCGCGCGGCGGCCGATCGTGGATATGGACGGCTATATCCAGGCGCTGAAAGCGCGGATGGACCCGACCGCGAGCATCCTGCAATCCATTCACGCCCGCGCGCGCCAGAAGCAGTCGCGCATGATCTTCGCCGAGGGCGATGACGAGCGGGTGCTGCGTGCGGCAGTGGCCTATCAGCGCGGCGGGTACGGGCAATCGCTGGTCGTGGGGCGCGAGGATGACGTGCGCAAGAAGCTCGAAACGGTTGGTCTTGGCGATGCGGTGCGCGAGATCACGGTCGTCAACGCAGGCACAACGCGCCATCTCACGGCTTACAAGGAATTTCTCTATCGGCGCTTGCAGCGGCAGGGCCATGACCAGAAGGATGTGCACCGTCTGGCCGCACGCAATCGGCATGTCTTCGCGGCGCTGATGCTGGCGCATGGTCACGGCGATGCGCTTGTGACAGGCGCGACGCGGAAATCGGCGCATGTGCTGGGGCTGGTGGATCATGTTTTCGATGCCAAGGCCAAGGATGGTGTGGCGGGTGTGACCGCGCTCTTGCACAAGGGCCGGATCGTGCTCTTGGCCGATACGCTCGTGCATGAATGGCCCGATGAGCATGATCTGGCCGACATTGCCACGCGCGCGGCGTCGGTCGCGCGGCATCTGGGGCTGGAGCCGCGCGTGGCATTCGTCAGCTTCTCGACCTTCGGTTACCCGGTCTCGGAACGCGCCGAGAAGATGCATCTCGCGCCGCGCGTCCTCGACAAGCGCGGCGTGGATTTCGAGTATGAGGGCGAGATGACAGTCGATGTCGCGCTCAACCCGGCTGCGGCCGCGCATTACCCGTTTTCGCGCCTGAACGGGCCTGCAAATATCCTGGTGGTTCCGGCGCGGCATTCCTCCTCGATCTCGGTCAAGCTGATGCAGGAAATGGCGGGCGCGACCGTGATCGGGCCGATCCTTGCAGGGGTGCCGAAGCCCATTCAGATCTGCTCCATGGGCTCGACAGCGAATGACATCATGAACATGGCCGTCATGGCGGCCTGCGAGATTGTCTGAGGGGGCGCGCTTGTGACCGTCTGGTGTTTCGGCTCGATCAATATCGACCATTTCTACCGGCTCGACCATCTGCCCGCCCCCGGCGAGACACTGCCGGCCACCAGCTACGAGGTGGAGTTGGGTGGCAAGGGGGCCAATCAATCGGTCGCCGCGGCGCTGGCCGGGGCTGTGGTACGCCATATCGGGGCTGTTGGCGCGGATGGGGCCTCAGCGCTGGCGCAGCTCGAAGGCTTTGGCGTGGAGTGTTCGGGCGTGCAGCGGCTGGAGGGGCCGACGGGTCATGCCGTGATCATGGTGGATAGCGCGGGCGAGAATGCGATTGTCATTCACCCCGGCGCCAATCGCGCGCTGGCCGCGGGTCCGGCGCTCAAGGCGCTGGAAGGGGCGGAACTGGGCGACATCCTCCTGTTGCAGAACGAAACGGCGCATCAGGCCGCACTGGCCGAGGCCGCGATGGGGCAGGGGATGGAGGTGATCTATTCCGCCGCGCCTTTCGATGTCGGGGCGGTGCGCGCTGTGATGCCTTTCGTCAATGTTCTGGTCGTGAACGCCGTTGAGGCCGCGCAATTGCAAGACGCGCTGGGCGTCGGGCTGGAGGATCTGCCGGTCGAATCCGTGGTGGTGACGCGCGGCAGTGAGGGCGCAAGCTGGCATGCGCGCGGCACGCCTCAGATCCATGTGCCCGCGCTGCCTGCGCAAGTGGTTGATACGACAGGTGCCGGAGATTGCTTCACTGGCGCGCTGGCCGCGGCGCTGAGTGAGGGGCAAGACCCCGAAGCGGCGATGCGCTTTGCGGCGGCAGCGGCGGCGCTTCAGGTCTCTAGGCCCGGCACATCGGCAGCGATGCCGCGCCGCGCCGAGATCGAGGCGTTACTGGGCGAAAGCGGCTGAGTCGCCCCAAAGCTCGCGCACGCGCCGGTCGCGGCCGCAGGATTGGCGGTAGCGTTGATAAGCGTCGCGGCGCTCGACCCAGCCGAAGCGGGTCAGCGTGCGTTCGGTCGAATTGGCGTAATTCTGATGGAATTCATCGGCCTCGTAGAATGGCATCGCCTCACGCACAGGCGTCACGATGCTCTGGCCAAGCTCGGCCTCGGCCTCGGCGATGGCGGCTTGGGCCTGATCCATCTGCGCAGGTGTCGCAAAAATGGCTGTGGTGTAATGATCGCCACGGTCGCAGAACTGCCCGCCATCATCGAGCACATCGACCGAGCGCAGGAACAGATGCAGGATCTGGTCATAGCTGATAACGCTCGGATCAAAGCTGATCTTTGCAACCTCCAGATGTTCGGTGCGCCCGCGCACGACATCCTCATAGACCGGGTCGGGCGTGGTGCCGCCCGAGAAACCCACGCGCACATCCGTCACGCCCTCCACCCGGCGGAAATCGGATTCGACACACCAGAAACACCCCCCGGCGAGCACAGCGGTCTGGGGGGATTGGGCGTGAAGTGGAAGCGCAGTCAGCGCGAGGAACAGCGCGGTGATGTAGCGGAGCATGGCAGACCTTTCTGGTGTTTCTTCAGAGATGGCGCATGGCGCGGATTTGCGCAGTCACAATCCGGTGAAAGCTCAGAAGACACCGAGGATCAAGAGCGCAATCATGGCGAGGCCGAGCAGCATCAGCGTCTCGATCACCACAATCGCGAGATGCCCGCCGCCCACGGCGGCCAGTGCCTTGAGCGAGGTCTTGACGCCAAGGGCCGCAATGGCGGTGATCAGGCAGGCGCGCGAGATCGTATCGACTTGCGCGACCAGGCCCGCGGGCAGGTCGATGACGCTGCCAAGCGCGACCAGTCCGAGGAAAAGCACCATGAACCACGGCAGAAGCGGGATCTTCCCGCCGCCCTGACCTGTGCCCGAAAGCCTGAGCACCAGCACGATGGCCACCAGCACGACAGGCAACATGGCCACGCGGAAGAGCTTGGTAATGGTCGCGATTTCACCGGCGCTGTCGGACACCGAAAACCCAGCGCCGACGACTTGTGCGACATCATGGATCGTGGCGCCGATCAGGAAACCCTGCTGCCATTCGGTAAAGCCAAGCACCTGAAACAGCAGCGGATAGGCCACCATGGCGATGGTCGAAAGCGCGGTCACGGCCATGACAGTGAACAGCGTGTTGCGCTCCAGCTTGTCATTATGCGGGATCACGGCAGCGATGGCGAGCGCGGCCGAAGCGCCACAGATCGCCACAGCGCCCCCGGTCAGCAGCGCGAAACGCCATTTGCGACGAAACAGCGGGGCGACGATGAATCCCGTGGCAATGGTCAGCGCGATCAGGCCCAGCAGAAGCCCGGCGCCGCCAATCCCGATTTCAGCGATGTCATCCAGCGCGATGCGGATGCCCAGAAGCCCCACACCTAAGCGCAATACGAATTTCGCAGCGAACTCGATGCCTTCGCGGCAGGGGCCGTCATCATGCAGGAAATTGAACGCCATCCCCAGAAGCAGCGCAAACAGCATGATCGGCGCACCGTAATGCGCGCCCAGAAACGCTGCAGCGGCGGCGATGGTGGCGGCGAGCATCAGCCCTGGCCAAAGCGGGGCGGCAAAGGCGCGGATGGAGGTCAGGTCTGGCATGGCGCCCTCTGGCTGGCACAGGAAAAGGGCGGGCATGTTGCCCGCCCCTCAAAGCTATCAAGTAAGGCTCAGGCCGAGCGGTAGAGCTTCGTCATCGAGAACTCGCGATGGCCCAGCGCTTCGGCAGCGGTGAAGCGGCCATTCGCGGTGCGTTTGATCATCTCGATCAGCGCATCGCCGGCCTGATCGATGGTCATGTCGCGGCGCAGCACGCCGGTCACATCCACATCGATATGCTCCGACATGGTACGCAGCGTGCGCGGATTGCCCGAGATCTTGATGACCGGCACGATGGGGTTGCCGACCACATTACCCTGACCCGTGGGGAAGGTATGGATGACATAGCCTGCAGCCGCCATCAGGGTCACACATTCAGCCGCGGCCGAAGAGGTGTCCATGAAGTAAAGCCCGTTGCCCTTGGCCGGTGCCTCAGCCGGTTCCAGCACGTCGATATAGGTCGAGGTCCGCCCGATCTTCTCGAGATTGCCCAGCGCCTTTTCCTCGATCGTGGTCAGACCGCCAAGGATATTGCCCTTGGTCGGCTGGCTGTCGGACAAATCATTGGTCTTGTGCGCTTCGATCACGTCGTCGGTGTAAGCCTGCCATGTCTTGCGGAATTTCGCGGCAGCCTCGGGGTTCGCGGCGCGCTTTTCGCAGATATGCTCGGCCCCGGTGATCTCGGAGGTCTCGCCGAACACCCCGTAAAGCCCATGCGGCAGCAGCTTGTCATACATATTGCCCACAGTCGGGCAGGAGGACAGACCCGTGGTCGTGTCGCTCTCGCCGCATTTGGTCGAGACCCAGAGATCGGTCAGCGGGCAGTCTTCCTTCTGCAACTCGGTCGCCCAATGCACGAATTCCTTGGCCTTCCAGCTTGCCTTGCGGATGGTCTCGAAATCGCCATTCTGCTCGATCCAGAAGCCCTCGACCGGCTTGCCGGTCTTGGCGATGCCATCGACCACGATCCTGGTCCATTCCGGCTCGATCCCGATCACGATCACAGCGGCGACATTGGGGTTTGCGCCCGTGCCGATGATGGTGCGGAAATGCAGGTCCAGATCCTCGCCGAATTGCAGACGCCCGTAAGCATGCGGGATCGCCATGGTGCCCTTGACGTTATTGGCCACGGCCTCGCAGGCGGCGTTGGAGATGTCATCGACCGGCAGGATCACGACATGGTTGCGCACGCCGACGCGGCCATTCTCGCGGCGCCATGCCTTGACGGTTTCTTGCGTGAAATCAAAAGCCATCAGTCTCGCCCCCTTACCAGCGCTTGGTTTTAAGATTGTGGGTGTGGACATGGCCGCCGATTTCGGCGCTGCCCACCATGCGGCCGATATCCTCGCCATATTTGATGACGGTATCGCCCTCTTTCAGATCTTTCAGCGCGACCTTGTGGCCAATGGGAATATCGGCTTTCGCGGTCAGGCGGAAATCGGAATTGTCTTCGGTGCAGACGCAGAGCATGTCAGTGCCAGCAGTCAGCCCCTCGATCACGACAACCCCGACATTGTCGGCCTTGTCATGCACAAGCAGTTGCGGATGGGTATTCGCGGTCATGGTGCTTTCTCTCCCTAGGGTTAAGTGTCAGTGCCACGGGCAAGGCCCGTCAGCGTGTCGTGAAGCTGTTGCGAAATCTCGATGCGCGCGCTGCGGCCTTCGCGCTCTTTGATGCGCCGTGCCCCGGGCAGGCGCGCGCCCTCCTGCGCCTCTATGGCCTGGAACATGGCCTCCGCACGGGCCGTGAAGCCGGGCGCGAAGCGGGCTGGATCAAGCACAAGAATGAAATGCGCGAGATCGGGCGGCGGGCCCTTGTCGTCGAAGAGCGAGCTGGCCTGATAGGCGTAATTCGCGCCTGCCAGCCCGGCGGTCAGCAATTCCACCATCAGCGCGAGCGCCGCCCCCTTGGCGCCGCCAGACGGAACCATCGTGCCTGCCATCGCGGCATCGGCATCGGTCGTCGGGTTGCCCTGCGCGTCGAGCGCCCAGCCTTCAGGGATCGGGTCGCCTGATTTCTGCGCGAGCATGATCTTGCCGCGCGCGACATGGCTAAGCGAGAGGTCGATCAGCAGCGGATCACCCTTTTCGCGCGGGGCGGCGAAGGCGATGGGGTTGGTGCCATAGAGCGCGCGATTACCGCCCCACGGGGCCATGGCGGCGGGCGCATTGGCGAAGGCGAGCGCGATGAGGCCCTCGCGGGCGAAAGGCTCGACCGCCTGCCCGGCGACACCGAAATGATGCGAATGCGTGACCGACACGACAGCGACGCCCTGATCGCGTACCACGTCGCGCGCGGCCTTCGCGCCCATCTCGATCGCGGCGAAGGCGAGCCCGAAGCCAGCATCAACGCGAATTACAGCGCCATCGCGTTCCAGCTTCGGCGCGGCATCCGCGCGGACTTTGCCTGTGCGCATCTGCGCCGCATAGAATGCAACGCGCGCCAGCCCATGCGAAGGCAGGCCCTCCTGCTCGGCCATCACCAGCGCGCGGGCGGCAGGGGCGGCGAGGTCTGCGGGCATCCCGGCCTTGCCGAACACCTCGGTGACAAGCGCGATTGCGTCCTGAATGTCGAGGCTGGCCATGGCGATCCTTGCAGTTGGCGAAATCTGAAAACTATATAGTTTATATATTTCACCTCTGTCAATCCGATTCCCGCGATGCGTGGCCCGGTTTTTCAGCTTTCAGGGAGGATCAGGATCTCGGCGGTCACGCAGATTGCGTTCTGGCCTGTTGCGAGTTGGTCAAGCTCGGAGCGACCGTCAAACCCCACGGAGGCCATGCGCAACCGCGTCTCGCTGGCGGAGACTTGGCCCTCCACGATCAGAATCTCGGTGCCGTAACTCTCAATCGCCGGGGCTCTCTCAAAATGCGTGCCGACAAGGCTCCCGATCCCCTCGATCCGGGCTTTCGGCATATCCTTGGCGATCCCCTGCAAGGCTGCGCCGATCTCCTGATTCGGGCGTAGGGTAACGAGCAGCGCATTGGGTGTGCATGGTCCTGTCGCCTGCGGGCGAAAAAGGGTGAACAGCGTCTCGCGATCCTCCTGCGCCACCAGCCCCGCGCCGCGCAACCCCCAGCCCTGCACTTCGACATCGCGCGCGATGATGCAATCGTCGCACAGCAGATGCCCCATCCCCAGCGGCTCCCAGCGCGAATGCGAATGGATGAACCCGCGCCCCTCGCGCCGCCCGTAATGCGCGCCGCCATGTGTGATCCGGCCCTCGGGCAGGGAATGCGTGGCGCTATACCACGCGGCATGGCCATGCTCCGACGCAGGTGCAGGCATGACATAGACAAGCGGCGCAAGCCGAACCCCGTCGAGGCGCAGATAGCCGAACGCGAACCCCTCAGCGCCCAGCGCCTCGGCCACGGCCTGCGTGAGCGGCAGGCCCATGCGCAGGGTCAGGCGCAAAGGCACGGCCTCGCAAGGGACGACATCTTCGCGCGCGGGGGCAGGCGGGCCGGGATGGGTGATGCGCCGCATCGTCTAACCCGCCTTCGCGGGCAATTCGCCGCGCGCCTCAAGCTCCTCGCGGATCATCTTCTTGGTGATCTTGCCATAGGCCGATTTCGGCAGCGCGTCCCACAGCACGACATGACGCGGCATCTTGTAACGCGCGAGTTTGGGCTCCAGCCAGTCGAGCACCGATTTCCCCTCGACCTGCGCACCCGGCGCGGGCACGCAGACCGCCATCCCGATCTCGCCCCAGACCGGATCGGGCACGCCCAGCACGGCGACCTCGGAAAGGTCGGGATGCTCCAACAGCTTCTCCTCGATCTCGCGCGGATAGATGTTGGAGCCGCCCGAGATATACATATCCGACGCGCGCCCGGTCAGATAGACGAAGCCCTGCGCATCCATATGGCCCAGATCGCCAGTCAGGAACCAGCCATTGCGGAAGCTCTTGGCATTGGCTTCAGGGTTGTTGAAATAGCCTGCAAAGACCGCTGGCCCGATCACGGCGATCTCGCCCGTCTCGCCAAGCGCAACTTCCTCGCCCTTGTCGTTCTGGATCTGCACTTGCATTCCCGTGCGCGCAAACCCGCAGGAACCGATGCGCATCTTGTCATCAGCGATATGATGATGCGCGGGCGGCAGGACAGTAATATTGCCCGTCACTTCGCCCAGGCCGAAATACTGCACCAGCACCGGGCCGAGCTTTTCGAGCGCACGGATTTGGTCGGCGCGATACATGGGCGCACCGGCATAGATCACATAGCGCAGGCTGGAATGGTCATGCGCATCGACGCTCGGGTGTTCCACCAGCAGTTTCACGATGGTCGGCACTGTGAACATATTGGTCACGCGATGGCGCGCGACGAGTTCCCACACCTCGGCAGGGTCGAATTTCTCGCCTGCGGGCAGGATAGTCGTCACCCCATGCGCGGCCTGCGCAAGCTGGTGGATGCCCGCCCCATGCGAGAGCGGCGCAACGACAAGCGAGGCATCCTCCGGCCCGGTGCCCGGCATCAGATCGCAGAGATGGTTGGTGATGACAAAGGCCAGTTGCCCATGGGTAAGCACCGCCGCCTTCGGCTTGCCGGTGGTGCCCGACGTGAAGAAGAACCACGCCGGATCGTCGCGCTGCACTTCCACCGGTTCGGGCACCGCGCCCATGTGTTTCGCGATCAGCGCCTCATATTCCGCGCCGATCAGGATCGTGGCATCGACATGGGGTGCGCAGGCGCGCGCATGTTCGGTAAAGCGTTCACCGCACAGCAGGAACCGCGCGCCGGAGGAGTGCGCGAGATAGGCCAGATCATCCGGCGAGAGGCGGTAATTCGCAGGCACCCAGACCGCGCCTGCGCGCCAGCAGGCGAACATCGCCTCGAACATCTGGTTGCAGTTGGATGACTGGACAAGAACCCTGTCGCCTTTCCGTACGCCACAGTCCTGCACCAGAGCTTGCGCGAGCGCGCAGGCGCGCGCCTCCAGCGTGGCCCAGCTCCACGCGCGATCACCCCAGATCAGCCCCGGTGCCTCGCCCAACCGCCGCGCACTCTCGGTCAGCATATGCGACAGGTTCATCACCCGCGTCGAACAGGGCGTCATGCCTTGCGAGAGATCCACCCTCATTTCACGCGCTCCAGGACCGAGACGTAATTTGCCACCGCAGCACCGCCCATATTGAACACGCCCGCGAGTTTGGCATCGGGGATCTGCATCTCGCCTGCCTCTGCCATCAACTGCATCGCGGCCATGACATGCATGGAAACGCCCGTGGCCCCGATCGGATGCCCCTTGGATTTCAGCCCGCCGGATGGGTTGACCGGCAAGCGGCCCTCCTTGCGCGTGATGCCCTCGCGGATGATGCGATGGCCCTGGCCGGGCGCGGCCAACCCCATCGCCTCGTATTCCAGCATCTCGGCGATGGTGAAACAGTCATGCGTTTCTACAAGGCTCAGATCGTCAAGCGTGAGCCCGGATTGTTCCAGCGCCTTCGTCCATGCCATGCGCGCGCCGCGAAACTCCAGCACATCGCGGCGCGACAGGGCCATGATGTCATTGGCCTGCACGCGGGCGCGAAAGCCGATGGCGCGGGGCGCATTCGCGGCGGTCTCGGGATCGGCGATCACCAGCACCGCCGCCCCGTCAGAGACCAGCGAGCAATCGGTGCGCCGCAGCGGGCCCGCCACGCGGGGGTTTTTCTCGGAAACCGTGTTGCAGAACTCCAGCCCGAAATCCTTGCGCATATGGGCATAGGGGTTGGCCATGCCATTGGCGTGATTTTTCGCGGCAATCATCGCCAGCTCTTCCGAGCGGTCGCCATATTGCTGGAAATAGCTCTGCGCGATCTTGCCGAACAGACCGGCAAACCCGCCCTCCACATCGGCCTCTTCATTGCGGTAGCAGGCGGTCAATAGAATGTCCCCCACCTCGGCAGTCGGCGTCGCGGTCATCTTCTCCGCCCCCACCACCAGCGCGATGCGCCCGCGCCCGGCGGCGATGAAATCGAGCGCGCCATGCAGGGCCGCGGAGCCCGTGGCGCAAGCATTCTCGAAACGCGTCGCAGGGGTATGGGCGAAGCGCGCATCGCCCATCGCCACGAGTGCGGCCTGAAAATCCTGTTTCGAGAAGCCATTGTTGAATACGCCCACGAAAATGCCATCGACCTCCTCGGCGTCGATCTGCGCGTGCTCCAGTGCCTCTGCCACCGCTTGCGCCATCAGGTTTTCGGTGTCGGGCTGGTCGGATTTGCCAAAGACCGTATGGCCCCAGCCGATGATCTGTGCGTCACTCATGTCTGTCTCTCCTGTTGGCGGCGGCTGAGCCTTGCCTCGACCACGCGGGCAGCCGCCCGCAATTTCTGCGCCAGCTCCTCGCGGCGCGGTTCCTTCATGCGGCTCTCGACCGCCGCCAGCGACAGCGCGCCGACCAGTTGCCCGTCCGGCCCGTGCAGCGCGATCCCGAGGCCCCAGGAGTCCTCGAAGATCAGCCCGGGGTTAAGCGCGATGCCGCTCTCGCGCGTCTCGGCCACATGGGCGCGCAATGTCTCGGGCGGCAGGCGGGGATATTGCGCCAGAAGCTCAGGCGTATTGGCAGCGATGATCGCCTCGACCTCCGCATCGGGCAGCGCAGCGAGCATCGCGAGCGAGCCCGCGCCCACGCCCAGCGGATGATACCCGCCGGGCATGAGCGCATAGGTGCGGATCGGATGCGCGCCATCCTCGCGATGCAGGCAGACCGAATGCAACCCGCGCCGCACCGACAGGAAGGCCGCATCGCCGGTGTGGCGCGCAAGGTTTTGGATCTGCTCCATCGCCTGACGCAACAGCCCGTGCCGGTCCTGCGCGAGCAGCCCCAGAACATAGGCTTCCTCGCCCAGATGATAGGCGCGGCTCTGCGCGTCCTGCTCGACCAGCCCCGCGCGCATCAGTGCGAGCACCAGCCGCCGGACCGTCGCCTTGTTCAGGCCCGAGATGCTGACCAGCCCCGAGAGCGACACGCCCGCAGCCGAATGCCGCCCGATCAGGGCGAGAAGCGCCAGCGCGCGATCCACGCTCTGCGCCCCGCCAAGGCTGGCATCTGCCGAATCATGTTTCATATTATGGACCAATAAGATCGTTGAACTCTTGCGACAGAACCGCAATTTTCGCTCATACTGATTTTTTATCGCGCATCTTGCAAGTTTTTCTTGCAATCATGAAATTTACAGGTCCACTATCTGGACAATCAGGAACGCGGCCACGCGATGCGCGCCGCGAATTGTGGAGGAGGAAAGCGATCATGACTTTTGCACGGCTTTCGGGCACAGCGCTTGCAGCGGCCCTTGCGACGACCCTCAGCCTTGGCGCGGCGGGCGCCGAGACTTTGCGTCTGTCGCACAATACGGGCGAGAACTCGACCTGGCATCTTGGTTCGGAGCGATTCGCCGAGCTGGTGGCCGAGCGTACGGACGGCGCGTTCAGCGTGCGCGTCTTCCCCAATGCGCAGCTTTCGGGCGGCGATCAGATGCGGCAGGCCGAGATGGTCGGGCGCGGCGCGCTTGATCTGGTGGTGACATCCGCGATCAACGTGACCCCTCTGGTGCCGGAAATGGCCGTGTTCTCGCTGCCCTATCTCTTTTCCAGCTACGAGCAGGTCGACGCCGCCACTCAAGGCGCGCCCGGTCAGATGATGGCCGACATTCTGCTCGATCAGGGCATCGTCGTGTTGGCATGGGGTGAAAACGGCTTCCGCGAAGTGACCAACAACACCCGACCCATCCGTACACCCGAAGACATGCGCGGGCTCAACATGCGCGTGGCGGGTCCGATGTATATCGATGTGATGAATGCGCTTGGGGCCAATCCGCAGCAGATGCAGTGGGTGGAAACCATCTCGGCGCTGCAACAGGGCGTGGTCGATGGGCAGGAAAACCCCATCGGCGCCGTGATCGTGCCGCTGCAGGTCTATGAAGTTCAGCAATACATGACCACCTGGCACTACTCCTACGACCCGATCTTCCTGGGCGTGTCGCGCGAGAAGTGGGAGAGCATGGACGCCGAGACGCAGGAGATCATGCGCGAGGCTGCGCAGGAGGCCATGGCCTATCAGCGCGAGATCACTCGCGAGGGCACGGCCAATGGCATCGAATATCTCCGCGCGCAGGGCATGGAAGTGCATGAGGCCACCGAGGAAGAAATCGCAGCTTTCCGCGAAGCGACCCAGCCTGCGTTTGACATGTGGGCCGAGCGCGTTGGCGAAGAGATCGTGAACGCCTTCCTCGAGGCGACCGCTGAGGTCAACTGATCTGTCACCTGACCGCCCGCGCGTCCTGAGCGATGCGCGGGCCGTTTTGCATTTCGGGGCGGGCCGATGATCCGACTGATCCTGCGCGATTTCGAGAAGATCATCTGCGCATTCCTCTTCCTGAGCATGACCGCGCTGGGTTTTGCCAATGTCGTGGTCCGCTATGGCACGAACATGTCCTTCGCGGCCTCGGAAGAGCTTCTGATCAACGGCTTCCTGCTGCTCACGGTGTTTGGTGCCGCCGTGGCCGCGCGGCGGGGCGAGCATCTGGCCGTCACCATGGTGCATGGGCTTCTGCCACGCGC
Source organism: Paracoccaceae bacterium (assembly GCA_003567315.1). Taxonomy (GTDB): domain Bacteria; phylum Pseudomonadota; class Alphaproteobacteria; order Rhodobacterales; family Rhodobacteraceae; genus Roseinatronobacter. Next base: position 59,106 of record PWZT01000021.1, on the reverse strand, counting down.
GCTCTGGATGCCGATCTTTTTGCTGTCAGTCGCGCTGTCGGTGGGCCTGCTGGTGCTCTCGGCATGGTTTTCCTGGGATGCGATGATGAATATCCGCCGTGTCGGCATGCGCTCCTACGCGCTGGGCGTCCCGGCATGGTATTATCAGGCGGCGCTCCCCTTCGGCTTTGCACTGGTCATCATCCGCTATCTGCAACACGCCTGGGAAGTCGGGCGCGGCTATCGTAGTGCGGGCGGAGGCGCGCGCCATGTTTGAGATGCTGGGCATCACTTCCGCCGGCACGCAGATGATCATCCTGTTCTTCCTGCTGATGGCGCTGCGCGTGCCCGTGGCGTTCTCGCTCGGGCTCTCGGCCATGTATGCGATGTGGCAGATCGGCTTCGGGCTCAACCTCGCGGGCGATCTGATCGTGACCGGCATCACCCGCTTCTCGCTTCTTGCGATCCCGTTCTTCATTCTCGCAGGCGTATTGATGGGCAGCCTTGGCATTGCCGAGCGCATGATCCGCTTCTTCCGCGTGCTGGTCGGCGGGTTGCCCGGTGGCATGGGGGTCGTGGGCACAGTTGTCTGCCTCTTCTGGGGGGCGGTCAGCGGCTCTGGCCCGGCCTCGGTCGCGGCCATCGGGCCGATGATCATCAAGGGGATGGAGGATGACGGCTATGACCGCGCCTTCGCGGCCGGGCTGGTGGTGACGGGGGCGGCCTTCTCCATCGTCATCCCGCCCTCGATCGGGCTTGTGATCTATGGCGTGATTGCCGAGACCTCGATTTCGCGGCTCTTTATCGCCGCGATCATTCCGGGCGTGTTCATGGCACTGACCATGATCGCCGTGCTGCCCTTCGCGCGGCGCAAGACAGCGCCTGTGACAAGTCCCAGCCTGATGGCGCTCAGCCCGGATCCCTATGATGGCAAACCACGCGGCCAAGCATTGTGGCTTGCGTTCCGCGAGAGCTTCTGGGGCTTGATGACGCCGGTGGTGATCCTCGGCGGTATCTATTCGGGCATCTTCACCCCCACCGAGGCCGCGATTGTCGCGACTGTCTATGCGCTGGGCGTGGGCGCGCTGGCCTATCGCACGCTGACCTTGGCGCGGCTCTACGAGTCGCTGGGCGTTGCGGCGGCGTCCTCGGCGGTGGTCATGCTCATCGTGGCCTATGCGAGCCTCTTTGGTTGGGTGGTCACTGTCGATGATCTGGTGCGGACCTATTCCGGCGCGCTGCTGGGCATGAGCGAGCAGGCCTGGGTGATCCTTCTGGTCATCATGCTGATCCTCCTGATCGCGGGGATGTTCATGGATCCGGTGACCGTCATGTTCATCGCGCTGCCGATCTTCCTGCCTGTTGCCCGCAGCCTTGGCTGGGATCCGGTCTGGTTCGGCGTGGTGGTGATGGTCAACCTCGCCATCGGGCTGATCACCCCGCCCGTGGGGATCAATCTTTACGTTGCCGCCAATGTGACAAAGCTGAGCATCGAGCGCGTGGCGCGCGGCACGATGCCGTTTCTGCTGGCCGCGCTGGTGGGGATTTTCGTGGTCGCCACAGTGCCGCAGATGTCGCAGGTGCTGGTCGATCTGCTGCGCTAGGGAAGGGATACGCTCATGAAAACCGCCATCGTCACCGGGGCCGCGCGGGGAATCGGGCTGGCCACGACCGAGGCTTTGCTGGCACAAGGCTGGCGCGTGGCCATGATCGACCGCGACGCGCCCGCGCTCATGGAGGCTGCCGAGGGGCGGGCGCATGCGCGCGCGATCATCTGCGATGTTTCGATCCCCGAACAGGTCGAGTCGATGGTGGCCGAGGTCATCGCGCAGTTCGGGCGGGTGGATGCGCTGGTCAATAATGCCGCTGTGGGCATTTTCAGCCTGATGCATGAAACCGATTTCGCGCTCTGGCGCGAGGTGATGGCGACCAATCTCGACGGGGTGTTCCTGACCAGCCAGGCCGTGATTCCCCATCTGAAGGAAACGCGCGGTGCGATCGTGAATATCGCCTCGATCTCGGGGCTGCGCGCGAGCACTCTGCGCGTGGCCTATGGGACTTCCAAGGCTGCCGTCATCCATCTGACCCGCCAGCAAGCGGCGGAACTGGGCCATTGGGGGGTGCGCGCGAATTGCGTGGCCCCCGGCCCGGTTGATACCAAGATGGCGCTGGCCGTCCACACGCCCGAAATCCGCGCGGCCTATCACGAGACCATTCCGCTCAACCGCTACGGGCTGGAGGCCGAGATCGCCTCAACCGTTGTATTCCTCTGCTCGGAGCAGGCCAGCTACATCACCGGGCAGGTGATCGCCGCCGATGGCGGTTTCGATGCAACAGGCGTGGGGCTTCCGGCGCTGCGCGAGGTTCTGGGGTAACGCGCGGCACCCTTGCCACCGAATCCTTGCCGACTCAGATGAGAACATATATAGAACATATATCGCGTCTCATCTGAAATCCCATGCCGCAAACACCTGTTTCCGGTTACGCAGAGCTTTGCGTGACCTCGAATTTCACATTCCTGCGCGGGGCTTCGCATCCCGAGGAGCTGGTCGCGCGCGCGGTCGAGCTGGGCCTGCGTGCCATTGCGATCACCGATCACAACTCGCTGGCCGGGGTGGTGCGCGCGCATGTGGCCCTGCGCGAGCTTGCCCGCGCGCGGGCCGAGGCGCTGGAAATCCGCTCACATCGCCAGACCGACACCTCCAGCCGCCAGACCGAGACCGGCGCTGCGCTGCCCGTGGCGCAAGGCCCTCTGCCCCGGCTGATCGTGGGCGCGCGGCTGGTGCTGTCGGACAGCGACGTGGAATGGCTGGCGCTGCCAATGTGCCGGACAGGCTATGCGGGCCTGTCGCGGATGCTGAGTCTTGGCAAGCGCCGTGCAGCGAAAGGGCACTGCGATCTGCGGCAGGCCGATCTGCTGGAGGGCGCGGCGGAGATGGTGCTGATCGCCCTGCCGCCCGAGACCTGCACGCCAGAGCAGGAGGCCCAGATCCGCGCCATCGCCGCGCGTTACCCCGGCAATTGCCATATGGGCGCTGCGCCGCGCTATGACGGGCGCGATGCGGCGCGGCTGGATGCGCGGGCGGGGCTCGCCGCGCGGCTGGCGCTGCCGATGGTGGCGCTGGGCGATGTGCTGATGCATCGCGCGCAGCGGCGCAGGCTTGCCGATGTGCTGACCTGCCTGCGGGTTGGCTGCACCATCGACAGCCTTGGCGCGCGCGCCCTGCCCAATGCCGAAGCAAGGCTGAAACCGCCCGCCGAGATGGCCCGGATCTTCGCGCGCTACCCCGCCGCGATCCGCCGCACGCTGGAGATTGCCGACCGCTGCGCCTTCAGCCTCGATGAGCTGTCCTATGAATATCCCGACGAGATCACCGATGGCGAACCCGCGCAAACCCGGCTGGAGCGGCTGGTGCAAGCCGGGCTCTGGCGGCGCTTTCCGGGTGGCGCACCAGCCGAGACGACCGAGAAGGTCGCCAAGGAATTGCGCATCATCAAGGCGTTGGGTTTCGCCGCCTATTTCCTGACCGTCCATGACATCGTCGATTTCGCGCGCAGTCGCGGCATCCTCTGCCAAGGGCGCGGCTCTGCGGCCAATTCGGTGATCTGCTACGCGCTGGGCATTACCGAAGTGCCGCCCGACACGATCTCGATGGTGTTCGAGCGCTTCATGTCCGAGGCTAGAGGCGAGCCGCCCGATATCGATGTGGATTTCGAGCATGAGCGCCGCGAGGAGGTCATCCAGTGGATTTATGAGCGCTACGGGCGCGACCGCGCCGGGCTGACCGCGACCGTGATCCATTTCCGCTCGCGCGCGGCGGTGCGCGAAGTGGGCAAGGTGATGGGGCTTTCGGCAGATGTGGTCTCGGCCCTGGCGTCCTCTTCGATGGGTTGGCGCGCAGGCCCACCCGCGCCCGAACGGCTGCGCGAATTGGGGCTGGCGCCGGAAGAGCCGCGCCTTGCGCAGACCATGGCGCTGATTGCCGAGATCATCGGCTTTCCGCGTCACCTCTCCCAGCATGTCGGCGGCTTCGTCATCACCAAGGGGCGGCTCGATGAGCTTTGCCCAATCGAGAATGCCGCGATGGAGGGGCGCACGGTCATCGAATGGGACAAGGATGACATCAATGCGCTGGGCATCCTCAAGGTCGATGTGCTCTCGCTCGGGATGCTCACCTGCATCCGCAAATGTTTCGACCTGATCGCGCAGCATGGGGGGCCGCGCTACAGCCTCGAAAACCTGCCGCGCGAGGATCCGGCGGTCTATGACATGCTCTGCCGCGCTGATGCGATCGGCGTGTTTCAGGTCGAATCCCGCGCGCAGATGAATTTCCTGCCACGGATGCGGCCGCGCTGCCTCTATGATCTGGTGATCGAGGTCGCCATCGTCCGCCCCGGCCCGATTCAGGGCGGCATGGTGCATCCCTATATCCGCCGCCGTCAGGGGAAAGAGGCCGTGCATCTGCCCTCGGCCGAATTGCGCGGGGTGCTCGAGCGCACGCTGGGCGTGCCGCTGTTTCAGGAACAGGCGATGCAGATTGCCGTGGTCGCTGCCGGGTTTACGCCGGAAGAGGCCGACCGCCTGCGCCGCTCGCTCGCAACCTTCAAGCGGATGGGCACCATCGGCAGTTTCCGCGACCGCTTCCTCGCGGGCATGGCCGAGCGCTGCTATGACGCGACCTTCGCGGAAGCCTGTTTCGCCCAGATCGAGGGGTTTGGCGAATACGGCTTCCCGGAATCCCACGCTGCAAGCTTTGCGCTTCTGGTCTATGCTTCGGCCTGGGCGAAATGCCACCCCCCGGCGGCTTTTGCCTGCGCGCTCTTGAATTCCCAGCCGATGGGCTTCTACGCGCCGGCACAGATCGTGCGCGATGCGCGCGAGCATGGGGTGGAGGTCCGGCCCGTTTCCGTCAATCACTCCGAGTGGGATTGCACGCTGGAGCGCCGCGCGGATGGCGCGCTGGCGCTGCGGCTGGGCTTTCGGCAGGTACGCGGGATGGGCGAGGAAGATGCGCGCTGGATTGTCGCCGCGCGCGCCAATGGCTACCCGGATGTCGAAAGCCTCTGGCGCCGCGCGGGCGTGCCACCCGCCACGCTCACGCGGCTCGCAGAGGCCGATGCGCTGGCCTGCCTCGGGCTCACGCGCCGCGCGGCGCTCTGGGCCGTGCGGGCCTTGCGTGCGCCCGAACCCCTGCCGCTTTTCGCCTCCGGGATGGAGGGCGAGGTGATCACGGAGCCCGAGGTCAGCCTGCCCGCGCTCTCGCTCGGCGAGGCCGTCGTCGAGGATTACCTCGCGCTACGCCTGTCCCTGCGCGCCCATCCGATGGAGCTTCTGCGCCCGACCCTGCCGGGATTGACCGCCCATGAGGGTCTGGCAACTGCCATGGGGCGGGTAGAGGTCTGCGGGCTGGTCATCACGCGCCAGCGCCCCGGTACGGCCTCGGGGGTGATCTTCATCACGCTCGAGGATGAAACCGGGGTGAGCAATGTGGTGGTCTGGCCCAAGGTTTATGAACGTCACCGCCGCGCCGTGCTCGGTGGGCGGCTGTTGCGCATCACCGGACGGCTCCAGCGCGAAGGGGCCGTGATCCATGTGATCGCCGAAGCGATTGAGGATCGCTCGGATCTGCTGGGCGCGCTCGGGCGCGGGCTGATCGATCCCACGCAGGGGCGCAGCGACGAGACCCGCCGCCCCGTCCCGCTGCGCCAGCCGCGCTCGGTGCGGCACCCGCGCGAACAGGCGAAACAGCTTTTCCCAAGCCGTGATTTCCACTGACGCCACCTTCCGAAATGCCTGTGCCGCATGGCACAGGCAGCGCCCGCGAGATGTGCAGGGCGGGTGGGTGGGCACGGCTCGCGGGCGCTTTATTCTGCCGGAACCGCCTCGGTCTCGTAGCTGATCGGATGGGGCAGATGCACCAGCATTTCCTTTGAGCAGACCTGCAGGAAATGCGCCTTCTCCCGATCCCAGTTGCGCAGGATCTCGCTTGCGCGCTGCGATTCTGTTTCGGCGGCATGGCGCTCGATCAGATCCTTCAACTCGGCTTCCCAATGCGGCACGGTCACCGGCGCTGTCACCAGCGACTCCATGTTGATCAAGGGCGCCGCCGCATTCTCTGGATCATAGAGATAGGCCATCCCGCCGGTCATGCCGGCCCCGAAATTCGCGCCGATGCTGCCAAGGATCACCGCCACGCCCCCGGTCATGTATTCGCAGCCATTGGAGCCGCAGCCCTCGATCACCACATGCGCGCCCGAGTTGCGCACGGCAAAGCGCTCGCCCGCGCGCCCGGCAGCGAAGAGATAGCCACTGGTCGCACCATAAAGCACTGTATTGCCGATGATCGTGTTCTCATGCGCCACCAGCGGCGAGGACATGCGCGGCCGCACCACAACCGTCCCGCCCGAAAGCCCCTTGCCGACATAGTCATTGGCATCGCCATAGACCTCGATCTTCAGCCCCGGCGCCGCGAAGGCCCCGAGCGATTGCCCTGCGCTGCCTGCGAGCTTGACGGTCAGATGGTCGGGTTGCAGCTTGTTGCGCATCCCGAAGCTCTTGACGATATGGCTCGAGGCACGCGTGCCCACTGTGCGGTGCGTGTTCTCGACCGCATAGGAAAGCTGCATCTTTTCGCCATCCTCGAAAAAGCGTGCGGCGTCGCGGATGATCTCGGCATCCAGCGTATCCGGCACCGCATTGCGCGGCTTGTCGCGGTCATAGCGGATCCTGGCCGCACCATCGACAGTCAGCAGCAGCGGGTTGAGGTCGAGGTCATCGAGATGCACCGCACCCCGGCTGACCTGCGCCAGCAAATCCGCGCGCCCGATCACCTCATCAAGCGACCGCGCACCGATGGAGGCGAGGATCTCGCGCACTTCCTGCGCATAGAAGGGGATCAGGTTCACCACCTTGTCGGCATTTCCGGTGAATTTCTGGCGCAGCGCCTCATCTTGCGTGCACACGCCGACCGGGCAGGTATTCGACTGGCATTGCCGCACCATGATGCAGCCCATCGCGATCAGCGCCGCCGTGCCGATGCCGAACTCCTCGGCTCCCATCATCGCGGCCATGACAATATCGCGGCCAGTGCGCAGCCCGCCATCTGTGCGCAGCGTGACCCGCTCGCGCAGCTTGTTCATGGCCAGCACCTGATGCGATTCCGACAGCCCCATCTCCCAGGGCAGCCCGGCATATTTGATCGAGGTCGCAGGGCTCGCGCCCGTCCCGCCATTATGGCCCGAGATCAGGATCACATCGGCCTTCGCCTTCGCCACACCGGCGGCAATCGTGCCCACGCCCGACTGCGCGACCAGTTTCACGCAGACTTTCACCCGCGGATTGATCTGTTTCAGGTCATAGATGAGCTGCGCCAGATCCTCGATCGAATAGATGTCGTGATGCGGCGGGGGCGAAATCAGCGTCACCCCCGGTGTCGAATGGCGCAGCTTGGCGATGAGCTTGGTGACCTTCATCCCCGGAAGCTGCCCGCCCTCGCCGGGCTTGGCGCCCTGCGCGACCTTGATCTCAAGCTCCTCGCAAGCGTTCAGATATTCCGCGGTCACGCCAAAGCGCCCCGACGCCACCTGCTTGATCTTGGCGCAGGGATTGTCGCCATTGGGCAACGGATGCGCGTGTGCGGGGTCTTCGCCACCCTCGCCCGAATCCGATTTCGCGCCGATCCGGTTCATCGCGATGTTCAGCGTCATATGCGCCTCGGGCGAGAGCGCGCCGAGCGACATGCCGGGCGTGACAAACCGCTTGCGGATCGCCGTGATCGACTCGACCTCTTCGATCGGGATCGACTTGCCCAGCGGTTTTATATCCAGCAAATCGCGCAGATGAATCGGCTCTTTCGCCTGCATCGCCGCCGAATACTGCTTCCAGAGCGCATAGGACGACGTGTTGCAGGCTTGCTGCATCATATGCATCGCCGTGGCTTCCCAGGCGTGTTTCTCGCCCGAACGCCGCGCCTTGTAGAAGCCGCCGATGGGCAGCACATCCTGCCCCAGACGCCAGCCTTTCTCATGCACTTCCTCGAGCTTGAGCTGAAGCCCATGCAGGCCGATGCCCGAAATCCGGCTCTGCATGCCGGGGAAATACTCGGCAACCATCGCGCGGCTCAGACCCACGGCTTCAAAATTCAGACCGCCGCGATAGGACGAGATGACCGAGATCCCCATCTTCGACATGATCTTCAACAGCCCGAGATTGATCGCATCGCGGTAGCGCCGCATCGCGTCGATCAGGCTGCCATCGATCAAGCCGCGGTCGATCCGATCGGCGATGGTTTCCTGCGCCAGATAGGCATTCACCGTGGTTGCACCGCAGCCGATCAGCACCGCGAAATAATGCGGGTCGATACATTCGGCAGAGCGAACATTCAGCGAACAGAATGTACGCAGCCCCTTGCGCGTCAGCCAGCTATGCACAGCGCTGGTCGCAAGGATCATCGGCATGGCGATCTTGTCAGCCCCCTGATGCTCATCGGTCAGCACCAGATGCCCCGCGCCCGAGCGCACGGCATCCTCGGCCTCGGCGCGGATACGCTCCAGCCCGTCGCGCAGCGCATTCTCACCCTTCCCCGCGGGGAAGGTGCAGTCAATGAAGGCCACCTGATCGCCAAACTCGCGGACCATGGCATCGAACTCGCCATTGGCGACAAACGGGCTTTCGAGCACCAGAATCTCGGTCTGGCTGCTGTCTTCATCCAGCACATTCTTGAGATTGCCGAACCGCGTCTTGAGGCTCATCACGCGGAATTCGCGCAAGGAGTCGATGGCCGGGTTGGTCACCTGGCTGAAATTCTGGCGGAAATAATGCGACAGCGGACGATAGAGCTTGGAGAGCACAGCCGCCGGCGTGTCATCGCCCATCGAGGCGACCATTTCCTTGCCATCCTCGGCCATGGGGGCCAGCACCTGCTCGATCTCTTCGATCGTATAGCCCGCCGCGACCTGACGGCGACGCAGATCCGCCGACTGAAGCTGGCGGGTTTCGGGAACATCGCGCAGCTTTTCATTCAGATCGACGATCTTGTCGTTCCACTCGCCGAAGGGCTGCGAGGCCGCCAGCCGGTCCTTGATCTCGGTGTCGTGGTAGAGCTTGCCCTCGACCATATCGACCGCGATCATCTGTCCCGGCCCCAGCGCGCCCTTCTCGCGCACCGCCAGCTCATCGACCACGACCATCCCGGCCTCGGAGCCCGCGATCAGCAGCCCCTCGCCGGTGACAACATAGCGCATCGGGCGCAGCCCGTTACGGTCGAGCCCGGCGCAGACCCAGCGGCCATCGGTCATTGCGAGTGCTGCCGGGCCGTCCCAAGGCTCCATCACCGAGTTGCAATAGGAATACATGTCGCGCCAGGCTTGCGGCATCTCGACCGCCTGCTTGGACCAGGCTTCGGGCACCAGCATGGTCTTGGCCATGGGCGCATTGCGGCCAGCGCGCACCAGCACCTCGAATACCGAATCGAGCGCCGCCGAGTCCGACGCGCCAGAGGCGACGATGGGCTTGATATCTTCCGCCATCTCGCCGAACGCACTCGAGGCCATGCGGATTTCGTGGCTCTTGAGCCAGTTGAGATTGCCCTTCAGCGTGTTGATCTCGCCATTATGCGCCAGCATCCGGAAGGGCTGCGCCAGCCACCATTGCGGGAAGGTGTTGGTCGAATAACGCTGGTGGTAGATCGCGAAGGCCGACTCGAAGCGCTCATCCTTGAGGTCGGGATAGAACTCGGCCACCTGCTCGGCCAGCATCATGCCCTTGTAAATGATCGACCGGCACGACAGCGAGCAGATATAGAAACCCGCGATCCCGGCGGCGGACACCGCCTTCTCGATCCGGCGGCGGATCACATACAGCTCGCGCTCGAAGGTTTCCTCATCCGTGCCCTTGGAATTGCGGATCAGGATCTGCTCGATCTCGGGGCGTGTGGCATTGGCCTTCTCGCCCAGCACATCCACATCGACCGGCACGTGCCGCCAGCCGTAAATCGCGTAGCCCATTCCCAGCACTTCGCTCTCGACAATCGTGCGCGAGCGTTCCTGTGCAGCGAAATCCGTGCGCGGCAGGAACACCTGCCCCACCGCCATAAGCTCGTCCATTCGCGGCTCATGGCCCGTGCGGCGGATCTTGTCATGGAAGAACTGCACCGGGATCTGGACATGGATACCCGCCCCGTCGCCGGTCTTGCCATCCGCATCGACCGCGCCGCGATGCCAGATCGCTTTGAGCGCATCGATGCCGTTCTGCACCACCGCGCGCGAGGGCTTGCCGTCCAGTGCGACGACCAGACCGACCCCGCAGGAGGAATGCTCGTCCTCGGGCCGATAGAGCCCGTGTTCGGCTACATAAGCGCGCGTTGCCTCTTCGCGGGCGGCCCAGACATCATCATATTTCGTCATTTTGGTTTCCCCTGTCTCGAAGGCGGCGCTTATTCAGCCGCGATGCGCGCAGGCGCATTCAGATAGCCCAAGATCGAGTCGGCCGCCTCGCGTCCGTCGCGGATGGCCCAGACCACCAATGAGGCGCCGCGGACGATATCCCCCACGGCCCAGACGCCGGGCAGCTCGGTCTCATGCGTGTTGAACTTCGCCTTGATCGTCCCCCAGCGCGTCACTGCAAGCTCGGGCACACCCCAGAGCGTGGGCAATTCCTCGGCCTCGAACCCCAGCGCCATGATCGCCATATCGGCCTCTTCGGTGTAATCGGCCCCCTCGATTACCTCGGGCGAGCGCCGCCCTGTCGCATCGGGCTGGCCCAGCCGCATCTTCTGTACGCGCACGCCCGTCAGCACATTGTTGTCATCGGCAACGAAGCTCGAAGGCGCGGTCAGCCAGATGAATTCGACGCCCTCCTCCTCGGCGTTCTGGGTCTCGCGACGGCTTCCGGGCATGTTGTCGCGGTCGCGGCGGTATAGGCAACGCACGGATTTCGCCCCCTGCCGCACAGCCGTGCGCACACAATCCATGGCCGTGTCGCCCCCGCCGATGACGACCACGCGCTTGCCGCGCGCATCCAGATCGCCATCGTCGAATTCGGGCACCGCATCGCCGAAACTCTTGCGGTTGGAAGCGGTCAGGAAATCGAGCGCCTTCACCACCCCATCCGCGCCGACACCGGGCGCAGAGATATCGCGTGCCTTGTAAACACCCGTGGCGACCAGCACGGCATCATGCTTGCCGCGGATCGCGTCAAAGCTGATGTCCTCGCCGACATTGCAGTTCAGCACAAACTCGACACCGCCCGCTTCGAGCTGTTCGATCCGGCGCATCACGACCGGCTTTTCCAGCTTGAAGCCCGGTATGCCATAAGTCATCAGCCCGCCTGCGCGGTCATAGCGATCATAAACCGTGACCTGAACGCCCGCGCGGCGCAGCACATCGGCCGCCGCCAGCCCGCCCGGCCCTGCGCCGATGATGCCGACCGAATCGCTGCGCTCCGACACGGGCGCAATCGGCTTGACCCAGCCTTCTTCCCAGGCCGTATCCGTGATGTATTTTTCCACCGCGCCGATGGTAACAGTCCCGTGGCCGGCCTGCTCGATGACGCAATTGCCCTCGCAAAGACGGTCTTGCGGGCAGATGCGACCGCAAATCTCGGGGAATGTGTTGGTCGCCTGGCTCAACTCATAGGCTTCTTCCAGGCGCCCTTGGGCGGTCAGCATCAGCCAGTCGGGGATGTTGTTGTGCAAGGGGCAATGCGTCTGGCAATAGGGCACACCACACTGGCTGCACCGCCCGGCCTGCTCGCCGGCCTTCTCGGCAGAATACTCGCCATAGATCTCGCCGAAATCCTCCGACCGCAAATCCGGGGGCCGCTTCTCCGGCATCTCGCGCCCGACATCGACGAAACGGAGCAATTTCTGATTGGCCATGACAGATCCTCCAAAACTTTCCAGTTATCTACACTGGGGCCCGGAATAAGAAAAGTCATTAATACTGACCTAAAAGCAGATTATTCTTGAGCGCAGCATCAATCTTGCGGAAAATTCCATCTTTTTATGGCAGTAATAGTGACCTAAATCCGTAATTCCCAATTCCTGCGTGCCGAATTATCGTGCCCGCGACCCGCGGAGAGCACCCATGACCCTGTTCCACCTCTTCCTGCTTGCGATTATCCAGGGCGTGACCGAGTTCCTGCCAGTGTCCTCATCCGGCCACCTCATCCTGTTGCCCGCGCTGACTGGGCTCGATGATCAGGGGCTGGTGATTGATGTCGCGGTTCATGTCGGCACGCTCTTCGCGGTCTGCTGGTACTTCCGGCGCGATGTCGCAGAGGTGGTCCGCGGGTCGCCCGAAGTCATTCGCCTCCGGATCGAGACGCGCGGCGGCTTCCTCGCGCTCTGCCTTGTCATCGCCACGATCCCGGTCGTCATTGTCGGGCTCATCTTCAAGCTGCTCGGCATCATGGAGATGCTGCGCTCGATTGCCGTGATCGGCTGGATGATGATCCTCTTCGGCATCGTTCTCTATGTCACCGATCGCATGGGCGCGCAGAGCCGGACCGCGCAGGGCTGGACGATGAAACACGCGCTTTATCTGGGGCTCTGGCAAGCGGTCGCGCTCATCCCCGGCACCTCGCGTTCGGGTATCGTGATCTCGGGCGCGCGCGCCTTGGGCTATGCACGCCATGACGCGGCGAAACTCTCCATGCTCATGTCGATCCCGACGATCATCGCTTCGGGCGCGCTGATGGGGTTCGATGTCGTGCGGCTGGCCGACTGGCAGGCTGCGCGCGATGGTGCCATCGCCGCGCTCATCTCCTTCTTCGCGGCCTGGGCGGCGCTGGTGTTCATGATGAAGCTCCTGCGCTCGGTCAGCTTCACGCCCTATGTGATCTACCGGGTGATCCTCGGCACGCTGCTGCTCTATATCGCCTACTCATAGGCTTCATCTTGCCAAAAATACTCAATGCTCCGGCGGCGTCATTTCTTGACGGATGCGGTGACGTAATTCACCGACAAATCCCGCGCCGAGAGCGACCAGCTCCATGTGATCTTGTTGAACACGAAGCCCTTGCGGTCCACAGGCTCCAGCCCGGCCTCGCGCAGGAAGTCGTAAAGCTCGTCCGGGGTGATGAATTTCGACCATTCATGCGTCCCCTTGGGCAGCCAGCGCATGACATATTCGGCCCCGATGATCGCCATGACATAGCTTTTCGGATTGCGGTTGATGGTCGAGCAGATCATAAGCCCGCCCGGTTTGAGAAGCTGCTGACAGGCGGTCAGATAGGCCAGCGGATCGGCCACATGCTCGACCACTTCCATGTTCAGCACCACATCGAATTGCTCGCCTGCGGCCGCCATATCCTCGGCTGTTGTGTGGCGATACTCGATCTCGAGCCCTTCTTCCTTCGCATGCAACTCCGCCACTGGGATGTTGCGCGCGGCAGCGTCCGCGCCCACCACTTCGGCCCCGAGCCGCGCCATCGGCTCGCATAACAGCCCGCCGCCGCAACCGATATCGAGAAGCCTGAGCCCCGCGAAAGGCTGCGGCTGCGTCAGGTCGCGGTCGAACTCTGCCGCGATCTGCTGCGTGATGTAATCGAGTCGGCACGGGTTGAGCATATGCAGCGGCTTGAACTTGCCATTCGGATCCCACCATTCGGCGGCCATGGCCTCGAATTTCTCTATCTCGCTCGGGTCGATCGTGGACAGGCTCATGTTTCCTCCAGCTTTTTGATGACTTGCCCATGGAAGGGCCGCTCAACTCGCTATATAGTGCAGTCGATGGACAAGTCTGCAGGACATGACAGCACGGGATCGGGTCTTTACCCGATCTCCGACCCGTTCGACCAGCGCCTTCTGGAGGTTGGGGACGGGCACAAGGTTTATGTGGAACAATCGGGCCACCCCAAGGGCATCCCGGTCGTGGTGCTGCATGGCGGCCCGGGCGGCGGGTGCAGCCCGACGATGCGGCGCTTCTTCGATCCTGAAACCTATCGCGTCATCCTGTTCGATCAGCGTGGTTGCGGGCGGTCGAAACCGGCGGCCTCGGTCACGGCCAACACCACGCAGCATCTGATTGCCGATATCGAGCTGATCCGCGAGACGCTGGAGATCCCGCGCTGGATGGTGTTCGGCGGAAGCTGGGGCGCCACGCTGGCGCTCGCCTATGCGCAGGCCCATCCCGACCGCGCGGCCTATCTGATCCTGCGCGGCGTGTTCATGGGCACGCAGTCCGAGCTGAAATGGTTCTATGGCGGAGGTGCGGCGCGATTCTTCCCCGAGCTTTGGGCGCAGTTCACCCGTCCCATTCCGGCGGATGAACAACACGACATGATCGCCGCCTATGCCAAGCGGCTTTTCAGCGGCGACATGCATGAGGAAAACCGCTTCGCGCGAAGCTGGACGCGGTGGGAAAACGCGCTCGCCTCGATCGAGACGCGCGGGCTCGGGATGGGCGACGCGCCCTCCGATTACGCCCGCGCCTTCGCCCGGCTGGAGAATCACTATTTCGCCAATGGCTGTTTTCTGGGCGAAGATGGCGCGCTGATGCGTGGTCTGGGGCAGATGCAGGACGTGCCCGGCACCATCGTTCAGGGCCGCTATGACATGATCTGCCCGCCGCATACTGCCTGGGGGCTGCATACGGCCTGGGGTCGCTCGCGGCTGGAGATGGTGCCCGTGGCCGGGCATGCGCTGTCCGAACCCGGAATCAGCGCGGAACTCTTGCGTGTGATGAACCATCTGCGCCATGAGGGGCATCGTTTGCGGCTCTGATCACAGCACGCTTGCAATCCGCTTTGCGACTCCCTATATGCACGCCAATAGCGGCACCTGCCCGGCAGGTTCCACCGGAAAATTCAACGGGCCGCGTGGCCCGTTTTTTTGTTTGCCCGAAGGGGGGCAGGAATGAGCGATCTGATCGCCAAGACATCCATCGACCAGCGCCTTGCCCAGATCGTCACGCCCGTGATCGAGGGGCTGGGGTTCGAACTGGTGCGCCTGCGGGTGATGTCGGGCAAGACCCGCACGCTGCAGATCATGGCCGACAAGCCCGAGGGCGGTATCGAGGTCGATGATTGTGCCGACATCTCGACGTCTGTGTCGGCTGTGCTCGATGTCGAGGATCCGCTGGAGGATGCCTACACGCTGGAAGTGTCCAGCCCCGGCATCGACCGCCCGCTGACGCGGCTGAAGGATTTCGCGCAATGGGAGGGCTATGAGGCCCGCGTCGAGACCAGCGAATTGATCGACGGGCGGCGGCGGTTCAAGGGCGTGCTCATGGGCGTCGAGGGTGATGAAGTGCTCATCGAGATCGAGGAGAATGGCGCGCCGGTGACAATCGGGCTGCAATTCGACTGGCTCTCGGATGCGAAACTGGTGCTGACCGACGAGTTGATCGCCGAAATGCTGCGCGCCCGCAAGGCCAGTGGCGCGATTGATGAAAGCCAGTTTGACGAGATCGAAACCGAAGCGGGTGCGGGAGACGCGACCCATCAGGAGGACTGAGAGAGATGGCGATTACCTCTGCCAACCAGCTTGAACTGTTGCAAACCGCCGAGGCTGTTGCCCGCGAGAAGATGATTGACCCCGAGCTGGTCATTCAGGCGATGGAAGACAGCCTCGCGCGCGCCGCCAAGTCGCGCTACGGCGCCGATATGGATATCCGCGTCAGCATCGACCGCAAGACCGGCGTGGCGACCTTCAGCCGCGTGCGGACTGTCGTGGCTGATGAAGAGCTGGAAAATCACCATGCGGAACTCACCGTCAAGCAGGCCGCGCCCTATCTCGATGACCCGCAGATCGGTGACGAGATCGTCGATCAGGTGCCGCCGGTGGAGTTGGGCCGGATCGCCGCGCAATCGGCCAAGCAGGTGATCCTGCAACGCGTGCGCGAGGCCGAGCGTGACCGGCAATATGAGGAATTCAAGGATCGCGCGGGCACGATCCTCAACGGTGTGGTCAAGCGTGAGGAATACGGCAATCTGGTCATCGATATCGGCCGGGGCGAGGCTGTGCTGCGCCGCAACGAGAAGATCGGGCGCGAGAGCTACCGTAATGGCGACCGCATCCGCTGCTATGTCAAGGATGTGCGCCGCGAAGCACGCGGGCCGCAGATCTTCCTGTCGCGCACTGCGCCGGAATTCATGGCCGAGCTTTTCAAGATGGAAGTGCCCGAGATTTATGACGGCATCATCGAGATCAAGGCCGTCGCCCGCGACCCCGGCTCGCGGGCCAAGATCGGCGTGATCTCCTATGACAATTCGATCGATCCGGTCGGCGCCTGTGTGGGTATGCGCGGCAGCCGCGTGCAGGCCGTGGTCAACGAGTTGCAGGGTGAGAAGATCGACATCATCCCCTGGACCGAGGATCAGGCCACCTTCCTTGTGAACGCCCTGCAACCCGCCGAGGTCAGCAAGGTCGTGATCGATGAGGAAGCGGGCAAGATCGAGGTCGTGGTGCCGGATGAGCAACTCTCGCTGGCCATCGGGCGGCGCGGGCAGAATGTGCGGCTCGCCAGTCAGCTCACCGGGCTCGATATCGACATCCTGACCGAATCGGACGAATCGGAGCGTCGTCAGGCCGAATTCGCCGAGCGCACCAAGCTCTTCATGGATGAGCTCGATATCGACGAGATGATGGCGCAGCTTCTGGTCGCCGAGGAGTTCACCTCGCTCGAGGAAGTCGGCTATGTCGATGCGGATGAGTTGCTGGCCATCGACGGCTTCGACGAGGAAACCGCCGCTGAACTACAGGCGCGCGCCCGCGAGAAGCTGGAAGCGCAAGCCGCCGCCGCGCTGGAGAACGCGCGGGCGATGGGCGCCGAGGACAGCCTGATCGGTTTCGAGGGGCTTACACCGCAGATGGTGGAGGCGCTGGCGAAGGATGGCATCAAGACGCTTGAGGATTTCGCGACCTGCGCCGACTGGGAGCTGGCCGGGGGCTGGACGACTGTGGATGGCGAGCGCGTGAAGGATGACGGGCTGCTCGAAGCCTTTGACATGAGCCTCGAGGAGGCGCAGCATCTGGTGATGACCGCGCGGGTCATGCTGGGCTGGGTCGATCCGAGCGAGCTGGAGCCGAAGGTCGAGGACGAAGAAGAGGTCGCGGAGCCGGAAGAAGAGGCGACGCACTGAGCGTTTCGGGGGCATGCATGGCACGCGGTGGCAGAAAAGACGCCAGAGACGGGCCAGAGCGGCGCTGTATCGTGTCGGGACAGTCCGCGCCTGCCTCCGGGCTGATCCGCTTCGTGGTCGGGCCGGAGGCGCAGATCGTGCCCGATGTGACCGGGCGGCTGCCCGGCCGCGGCATCTGGGTCAGCGCTGACCGCGCGGCGCTGGAGACAGCGGAACGCAAGAAACTCTTCGCCCGCGCAGCCCGGCAACAGGTTGTGATCCCGGAAGGTCTTGCGGATCTGCTCGAGAAGCTACTTGTAAAGCGGGTCATCGAGTTGATCTCGCTCGCGCGGAAAAGCGGGCAGGCGGTGGCGGGCTTCGAGAAATGCCGCGACTTGGCCCTGCGCGGCGAGATGGCAGTGCTGCTGCAGGCGCATGACGGGTCTGCGCGGGGCAAGACGAAATTGCGCCCGCCCGCTGGGCCGGAGAGCCATATCGGCTGGCTGAGCGCGCGGGAATTGGGTTTGGCTTTTGGGCGCGAACATGTGATACATGCCGCGCTTCGTGCTGGTGGACTCAGTCAAGCTGTTGTAGAGGAAGCCGCAAGACTGCAAGGTTTGCGCGAGAGCATCGGCGGATATGCCGCCGGAGAGGACAAGACGGACGCATGAGCGATACAGACGGAAAGAAAACACTCGGACTGGGCGGCAAGGGCGGCCATGTGAAGCAGAGCTTCAGCCATGGCCGGACCAAGTCGGTGGTGGTCGAGAAAAAGCGCAAGCGCGTGGTCGTTCCCAAACCGGGGACACAGCAAGCGCAGGCTGCGGGTGGCAAACCGGCGACGAAATCCGACCCTGCGCGTCGCCCCGCCGGGATCTCGGAAGCCGAGATGGAGCGTCGTCTGAAGGCTCTTGCCGCCGCGAAAGCGCGCGAGTCCGAGGAAGCCGAAGCCCGCGCGGCCGAGGAGCAGGCGCGCGAGGAAGAGCGCCAGCGTCGCCGCGAAGAAGCCGAGGCCCGCGAGCGCGAAGAGCGCGAGCGCGAGGCTGCGCTGCGTGCCAAGGAAGAGGAAGAAGCCCGCGCCAAGGCCGCGGCCGAAGCGGCGTCTGCCAAGCCGGAGACGAAGCCCGCAGTTGAGGCGCCGCTTTCCGAGCGTGCGCGCCCGACAGCCGCGCCCGAGCCGCGTAAAAGCAGCAAGCGCGGGGGTGAAGATCGTGACAAGAGCGCCAAACCGCGTGTCGATGATGGCCGTGGGCGTCGTTCGGGCAAGTTGACGCTGAAGGATGCTCTGGCCGGGGAAGGCGGGCGTCAGCGCTCGCTGGCGGCGATGAAGCGCAAGCAGGAGCGCGCACGTCAGAAGGCGATGGGCCAGAGCCAGTCGCGCGAGAAAGTCGTGCGCGAGGTGCAACTGCCCGAAACCATCGTGGTGCAGGAGCTTGCCAACCGCATGGCCGAGCGCGTGGCCGATGTGGTCAAGGCGCTGATGAAGATGGGCGTCATGGCCACCATGAATCAGACCATCGATGCCGATACGGCCGAACTGGTCATTGATGAATTTGGCCATAAGGTCGTGCGCGTCTCTGATGCCGATGTCGAGCAGGTGCTCGATCAGGTCGAGGACAAGGAAGAAGACCTCCAGTCGCGCCCGCCGATCATCACAATCATGGGCCATGTCGATCACGGCAAGACCTCATTGCTGGATGCAATCCGCAAGACCAGCGTCGTCTCGGGCGAAGCGGGCGGGATCACGCAGCATATCGGTGCCTATCAGGTCACGACCGAGGGCGGCGCGGTGCTGAGCTTCCTCGACACGCCGGGTCACGCGGCCTTCACCAGCATGCGCGCGCGCGGGGCCAATGTGACGGACATCGTCGTGCTGGTCGTGGCGGCGGATGATTCGGTCATGCCGCAGACCATCGAGGCGATCAACCACGCCAAGGCCGCCAAGGTGCCGATGATCGTGGCGATCAACAAATGCGACAAGCCCTCTGCCGACCCAAACAAGGTTCGCACGGAATTGCTGCAGCACGAGGTCGTGGTCGAAGCGATGTCGGGCGATGTTCAGGATGTCGAGGTCTCGGCGCTGAGCGGCGCGGGGCTGGACGAACTGCTTGAAGCGATTGCGCTGCAGGCGGAGATCCTCGAGTTGAAGGCCAACCCGGATCGTTCCGCGATGGGGGCCGTGATCGAGGCGCAGCTCGATGTCGGCCGCGGGCCGGTTGCCACTGTTCTGGTGCAATCGGGCACATTGCGCCAGGGTGATATCTTCGTCGTGGGCGAGCAATGGGGCAAGGTCCGCGCGCTGGTCAATGACAAGGGCGAGCGTGTGAAGGAAGCCGGGCCATCCGTGCCGGTCGAGGTGCTGGGCCTCAATGGCACGCCCGAAGCTGGCGATGTGCTCAATGTCGTGGACACCGAAGCACAGGCGCGCGAGATCGCGGAATACCGCCAGCAGGCCGCGAAGGACAAGCGCGCGGCTGCCGGGGCGGCAACGACGCTTGAGCAGCTCATGGCGAAGGCCAAAGCCGATCAGGATGTGGCCGAACTGCCGGTGCTGGTGAAGGCCGATGTGCAGGGCTCTGCCGAGGCGATCGTGCAAGCGCTGGAGAAAATCGGTAATGAGGAAGTCCGCGTGCGTGTGCTGCATTACGGTGTGGGCGCGATCACGGATACGGATGTGGGCCTCGCCGAAGCCTCGGGCGCGCCGATCATCGGCTTCAATGTTCGCGCCAATGCCTCGGCCCGCAATTCCGCCAATCAGAAAGGGGTCGAGCTGCGCTATTACTCGATCATCTATGACCTGGTCGATGACATCAAGGCGGCGGCCTCGGGTCTGCTTTCGGCCGAAGTGCGCGAGAATTTCATCGGCTACGCCGAGATTCGCGAGGTCTTCAAGGTCTCGGGCGTGGGAAAGGTCGCGGGCTGTCTGGTCACCGAAGGTGTGGCGCGGCGCTCGGCTGGTGTGCGTCTGCTGCGGGACAATGTGGTGATCCATGAAGGTACGCTCAAGACGCTCAAACGCTTCAAGGATGAGGTCAAGGAGGTGCAGTCCGGGCAGGAATGCGGGATGGCCTTCGAGAATTATGACGATATTCGCCAGGGCGATGTGATCGAGATCTTCGAGCGCGAGGAAGTCGAACGCAGCCTGACCTGACCCTGCAGCACTGACGAAAAACGGCCCCGGATCATATCCGGGGCCGTTTTCTGTCTGGTCCGTTTATGTCAGCTTGCTGCCATCAGGCGGGCGGGCTCGTCAAACTCCGAGGCAGATGAGAGCCGGAATGCGCCGCCTTCGCTGCGCTGCAACCGCCCTTCGCGCAGGAGCGTGCCGAACCCGCGCAGCATGTCATCGCGGCTGACTTCCTTGCCCTTGTTGTACGCCATCACATAGCTCATCAGTTCCATGCGCGAAAACTCGTTCTGGCCCTTGAAATGCGTGGAAAAAGCGGCTGCCGCCTCGATCTGTTCATCCAGCAGCCATGCATCGACCTGATCCGCGAAATCCTTGAAGGATTGCATGTCCTTTTCCGCCAGTGCCGAAGAGGCATTGGGTTTTTCCAGTCCGACCGTCCCCACGGTGTCACGCGAAACCCGGCGGGGGCGCACGGGCCGTGCGGGCTTCGCACTGTCCTTGGGCGCGTCGATGCGCTGTTCGGATACCAGAACCAGCGGGGCGCGTGTGCTTTCGGAATTGGGGCGCGTTGTCCGTCCCAGCCCTGCGGGACGCCGCAAGACGGGACGCTGCGGTTTCACGGGTCCACGCTCTGCGCGGTTTTCCGGCTCAGCTTGCGCGGCAACCTGTTCGGGTTCCGGTGCCTCCAGCGACTTCTCGAGCTCTGGCTCTGCGCGATCAATCTGCGCAGGCGTCGCCGGTGCAGGTGGCGCTTTCGAAAGATGGTCATCCTCGATGCGCGCGTCAGGCGCGTCTTCGCGCGTCTGTGACGGAACCGTTCTTTCGGAACGCAGCGGCTCGGCCAGGTCCATATCCTGCCGATACCGCGCAATCTCGCGCTCCTGCTCGATATCGGCGCGGCGTGGGCCGGTCGCTTCCTCTTCGGCGCGTGTGGCATCGGCAGCAACACGCATATGCTCGAAGGTTTCTCTGCGGCGCTGCGAATCGGCCTGATGAAGCTCGGTTTTCGCGGTCGCGAGCAGACGTTCGGCCGCTTCGTCCGTGTTATCCATGATTGCGTCGAATTGCACACGCTCTTTCGGACTGCGGCGTTGCGCGGCTTGCTGTTCGATATCTGCAAGCTCCTCGACAAGCGCCGTTTCGTCACCTTCATCGAGGCCGGAGTCACCGATCAGACTACGGATATGCGACCTGATGTCCTTTGGCGAGATCGTCGTGTCATCTGTGTCTTCCGCAGTCTTGTCCTGTGCGGGCTCCGAAATCTGCGCGCCTTCCGCTTCCAGAAGGTCGGCCAGGTCCCGCTCGAAGTCCTGGTCGTCCGCCCCCGAGACAGGATGGGCAGTGGCCGGCTCCATGTCGGATTGCAAATCAGTGTCGGTCCCGTCGGCTTCCGCCACCGCAAGCGGCGCGGGGGTTTCTGCGATATCCTCGGGCTCCAGATCGTCGTTGAGATCGGCATCGAAATCATCATACCCTGCACGCTCGAAATGTGTATCGAGGGCCGAGTCGGACTCTGCCTCCGAGTCGTCGTCTAGGTCTTGTGCGGCTGGCGCGTCTGTGTGTTCGTCAGGGGATGTGGAGGTCTCGGGTTGCTCTTGTGTTTCCGGTTCCAAGCGCTCGGTCAAAAACAGGCGTTCGATCAGCGATTCTTCGCGTTCCGCCGCAGTCTGGGTATCTTGATCTGCGCTGACACTCTCGGAGGTTTCCATCTCCTCCGAAGCAAGGGCGGGGGCCTGCGGATCGGGCGCGACGCTGATGTCGAGCTTCGAGCCAGTCGCGTTCTTTTCCTCAACTGCCCGCCGGATCCGTGCGAGTTTCTCACTCAGCTCTTCGGAATGTGCGGGTGCGCCTGCTGCGGCTGCGGTCGCGTCCGAATGCTCGGAAGCGTGTTCCTCGGCAGTCTCGGAGAGAGCTTCCGCAAGCGCTTGCGAGGTTTCCGGCTCCGGCGCCTCGGCTTCCTGAACCTCTCCAGCCGTGGTTTCGGGAAGATCAGGCGCGGCGGTTGCGTCTGGGGGTGTGTCTGTCTCGAGCGCCGGTTTGTCGCCCGCTTCCACGGCCGCGTCCGAGATCGCAGGCTGCTCGGGCGTATCCGGCGCGGCCGGTGCCGGAGCGGTTCCGCGCTCGTCTTTCGTCTCTGCCGCAATCGCTTGCGGCCGCAGGACGATGCCATCATCCTGTACCCGCGCCTCGACCCGGCGCTGCATCTCGCGCTCGGCGATGCGATGCAGCATCTCTGCGTCGGGCGTTGGCGGCTCGGCCCCGAAATAACGGTCTTCAGCCGTCAGATCCCGGAAATATTCGGCAATCGCCTGCATCGTGCCAAAAGGTTCTTCAAATCCCTCCAGCGTGCAGGAGAATGTGCCGTAAGACACAGTCAAAATCTTGTTTGGGGCAACCATTACATGCTCGCTTTCTTTACCTCACTGTTGGTACGATTGCGCATGACATGAGCGATTACATGGTCAGACTTGGGTATTTTGATGATCCGAATATGGCCACAATTGTGGCGAATCGCCATGTTTGTAAATGTATGAAGGAAGCCTGTGCCTGTCCAATCAATCCAGGGTGTCACATTGGTCGGCGGGGGGGACTTGACCCGGCCCGACCTCGAGATCGCCCTCAGCCACGCCCCGACGCTCGTCGCCGCTGATGGTGGTGCGAATATTCTGATGGCGTGGGGGCATATGCCGGACAGGGTCATCGGTGATATCGATTCGCTGGAGACGGCCTGGCAGAGCCAGCTCGGCAATCGGATTGAACGCATTGCGGAGCAGGATAGCACGGATTTCGATAAATGTCTGAGCCGTATCAGCGCCCCGTTCATTCTCGCGCTAGGCTTCGATGGCGCGCGGCTGGATCACACATTGGCGGCGATGAGTGCGCTGACGCGCCGTGGCAGTGCGCGGATCATCATGAAGGCGGCGGCGGATATCTGCTTTCTCGCGCCGCCTGTGCTGGAACTCGACATGGCCCAAGACGCGCGGGTGTCGCTATTCCCGATGGCGCCAGTGGCGGGGCGGTCCGAGGGGCTTTACTGGCCCATAGACGGGCTGCAATTCGCGCCGCATGATGTGATCGGCACCTCCAACCGCGCGACGGGCGGCAGGGTGCGGTTGCAATTCGCGCGACCGGGCATGCTGGTCTTGCTCGAGCGCGCCTATCTCGCGCCAGTGATAAACGCTGTGCAGTCGGTGCCGGACTGGCGCTGACGGTCCTACAGCAGCGTGCCGCCCAGCACACCCAGCCCAACCAGCCCCCCGCCCAGCAGCGTCCAGAAAAACGGACCGCGCCCGCCGCTGGGCGCAGATGGGGTCGATTGATTGGCCTGCGCGATCAACGCCTCCTCCACAAGGCGCGGCAGATGCGGGCCGAAACGCGTGAGGATTCGCGCGGTCTGCGCCAGATCGGCTGCCAGTGCCTTGGGGCCAATGCTTTCGCGAATGTATTCCTCGACCACGGGCTTGGCGACATGCCACATATTGATCTCGGGATTGAGCGAGCGCGCCACGCCTTCGACCACGACCATGGTGCGCTGCAGCAGGATCAGCTCGGTCCGCGTCTCCATCCCGAAGCGCTCGGTCACCTCGAACAGATAGGCCAGCAGCTTCGCCATCGAGATATGGCGCGCATCCATGCCGAAGATCGGCTCGCCGACCGAGCGCAGCGCACGCGCGAACTCGTCGATGTCACGGTCAGGGGGCACATAACCGGCCTCGAAATGCACCTCGGCCACGCGGCGGTAATCCTTGCGGATGAAGCCAAAGAGGATCTCGGCATAGGCGCGGCGGGTGAAACTGTCGATGCGCCCCATGATCCCGAAATCGAGCGCGATGATCTCGCCCGCGCCGGTGACCTTCAGATTGCCCTGATGCATGTCGCCATGAAAGAAGCCGTCGCGCAGCGCATGGCGCAGGAACAGCGTCAGAACCCGCACGCCCAACTCGTTGCGATCCAGCCCCAGCGCATCGAGCGCGGCGTTGTCGCCCATAGGAACACCTGCGGCCCAGCCCAGCGTCATCACGCGGCGCGTGGAAAGTGCCCAGACGGGGCGTGGGACGCCGAAACCGGCATCCTGCTCGGTGTTATCCGCGAATTCAGCCGCCGAGGCGGCCTCCAGCCGCAGATCAAGCTCCCCTTCGACCACGCTTTCGAAATGCCGGATGACATCCAATGGCCGCAACCGGCGGGTCTTGGGCAGCAAGAGCTCGATCATTCCGGCGGCGAAATAGAAGGCGTCGATGTCCTTGCGAAAGGCGCGCTCCACGCCCGGACGCAGAACCTTGATTGCGACCTTGGCGCCCGTATCCGCACGGATGGCAGCATGGACCTGCGCAATGGATGCAGCGGCCACGGGCTCGGAGAGATCCGAGAAGACCTCCTCCAGCGGGCGATCGAGCTCCTTCCCGATCGTCTCCAGCGCCGTTTCACGCGGGAAGGGCGGCAATTTGTCCTGTAGGTAGCGCAGCTGGTCGGCCAGCTCCTGCCCCACCACATCGGGGCGCGTGGCAAGCGTCTGGCCGAATTTGATATAGGCCGGGCCAAGCGCGGTCAGCGCGCGGGTCAGCGGGGGCAGCTCTGGGTCGCCCTTGAGCCCCAGGATCTTGAAGGGCCAGCCCAGCACGCGGGCGGCAACCCGCAGGCGCGGCGGCGCTTTCATCGCCTCCAGCACCACATGCATGGCACCAGTGCGCTCGAAGGTCGCGCCGGTGCGGATCAGCCGCCAGAGGTTGATCGGTCCGCGCATCGCTCAGAGCTTCCAGCCGGAATGCAGCGCCGCGATGCCCATTGAGAGGTTGCGGTATTTCACCTGCTCGAATCCGGCGTCAGCGATCATCGCCGCGAAACGCTCCTGGTTCGGGAAGCGGCGGATCGATTCGACGAGGTACTGATAGCTGTCGCGATCATTCGCCACCACCTGCCCCATCGCCGGGATCACATTGAAGGAATAAAGGTCGTAGGCTTTCTGCATCATGTCATTGGGGATCTGGCTGAACTCCAGCACCATGAGCCGCCCGCCGGGGCGCAGCGCGCGAAACGCCTCCGCCAGTGCATCTTCGATCCGCGTCACATTGCGGATGCCGAAGCTGATCGTGTACACATCAAAGCTGTTGTTGGCGAAAGGCAGCGCCATCGCATCGCCCACCACCCAGTCGAGCGACGCGGCCATGTTCTCGGCCTCTGCGCGTTTCTGGCCCTCCTGCAACATCGATTCGGTCAGATCGAGCACTGTGGCATGCGCCTCGGTGCCTGCCCGCTTGAGAAAGCGAAAGGCGATATCGCCCGTGCCGCCTGCCACATCGAGCAGGCGCTGGCCGGGGCGCGGCGCGAGCCAGTCCATCATCGCGTCTTTCCACAGCCGATGGATGCCCAGCGACATCAGATCATTCATGACGTCGTATTTCGACGCGACGCGCGTGAAGACCCCCTGAACGAGCCCGGCCTTCTGGTCTTCCTCGACGGTCTGGAACCCGAAATGGGTGGTCTTGTCCTGATCTGTCATCTGCAACCCTTGCCGCGCCGCTCTCCCCCTCCTTATAGGGTTATCGGGGGGCGTTACAATGCAGCCCCTGCTGTCAGCGCCGGAGTGACGCATGCCCGAATTGCCCGAAGTCGAGACTGTGCGCTGTGGCCTTCTGCCCGCGATGGAAGGCCAGCGCATTGCGCGGGCGGAGCTGCGCCGCGCTGATCTGCGCTGGCCCTTCCCGCCCGACATGGGCGCGCGGCTGTCGGGGGCGCGCGTGGTGCAACTCCGGCGCCGGTCGAAATACATTCTGGCCGATCTCGACCGCAGCGAGAGCCTGATCATCCATCTGGGCATGTCCGGGCGCATGGTGATCTCGGGGCTGGCTGCGGCGCATGTGCCGGGGCAATTCCATCACGATCACCCTGCACTCGAGAAACATGACCATGTCATCCTGCATATGGAAAACGGCGCGCGGATCACCTTCAACGACCCGCGCCGGTTCGGGGCGATGGATCTCTGCGCCACATCCTTGCTGGAGTCGCATCCGCTGCTGGCCAGTATCGGCCCGGAACCGCTGGGCAATGCCTTCAATGCCGACTATCTCGCCGCGCGGCTGGCCGGTCGCAAGACGCCGATCAAGGCCGCCCTTCTCGATCAGCGAATCGTGGCGGGGCTGGGCAATATCTATGTCTGCGAGGCGCTGTTTCGCGCGGGAATCCACCCCAAGCGCGCCGCTGGCCGCATCGGGCGTTTGCGGATCGAGGCGCTGACCGAGGCCATCCGCGCCACCTTGCTGGAGGCGATTGCAGCCGGGGGGTCGAGCCTGCGCGACTATCGCCAAGCCAATGGCGAGCTTGGATATTTCCAGCATGCCTTTCGCGTCTACGGACGCCAAGGAGCTGCCTGCGTGACGCAAGGATGCCCCGGAATGGTGCGCCGCGTAGTGCAATCGGGGCGCTCCAGCTTCTACTGCCGCATCTGCCAGAGATGACTTGAACCCGTTCAACAAGCTGTTATGCCAATGGGCCAGAGTGCAACAATCAAGGTGCCACGCATGGCCTATGAAACGCTGATCGTCGATATCGACAACCATATCGCACTGATCCGCCTGAACCGCCCCGATGCCCTCAATGCCCTCAACAGCACGCTTCTGCGCGAGCTTGGCGACGCGCTGCGTGCCGCCGACAAGAACGACAAGGTGCGCTGCATCGTCATCACGGGCTCCGACAAGGCGTTCGCTGCGGGCGCCGATATCAAGGAGATGTCCGACAAGGGCTTCGTCGATATGTTCGATGCCGATTTCTTCGGCCCGGAATCCGAGGCGCTGTCGCGTGTGCGCAAGCCCATCATCGCCGCTGTCGCAGGCTATGCGCTGGGCGGGGGCTGCGAGCTTGCGATGATGTGCGATTTCATCATCGCGGCGGATACGGCCAAGTTCGGCCAGCCCGAGATCAATCTCGGCGTTGTTGCCGGGATCGGCGGCACCCAGCGCCTGACGCGCTTTGTGGGCAAGTCGAAGGCCATGGAGATGCATCTGACCGGGCGCTTCATGGATGCTGAGGAAGCCGAACGCTCGGGGCTCGTCAGCCGCGTCGTGCCCGCCAAGAAGCTGATGGAAGAGGCGATGAGCGCGGCAGGCAAGATCGCCGAGAAATCGCAGGTTTCGGTCAAGGTGGTGAAGGAAGCGGTCAATCGCAGCTACGAGACAACGCTGCGCGAGGGGATCCTGTTCGAGCGGCGGGTGTTCCACATGCTCTTTGCGTCCGAGGACCAGAAAGAGGGGATGTCGGCGTTCCTCGAGAAACGTCAGCCGCAGTTCCGGGATCAGTAAAACGGGCCTTTCCTTTTGCACCGCGCTGGCGTATAACCCGGGCTGCATGCGCGTGGGCCCGCTTAAGGCATGAGTCGGAACTGGTCGGTCAGACCAGTCGCGGGTCCGTTGCGAAACAGAATTGACCCGCTTGAGAAAGACGACACATATGGCCAACACACCCCAGTCCAAGAAGCGCGCTCGCCAGATCGAGCGCCGCACCGCAGTCAACAAGGCGCGCCGCTCGCGCATCCGCACATTCCTGCGCAAGGTCGAGGAAGCGATTGCGTCGGGCGATCAGACCAAGGCGCAGGAGGCCCTGCGCGCGGCCCAGCCCGAACTGGCGCGTGGTGTGACCAAGGGCGTGCTGCACAAGAATACCGTGGCGCGCAAGATGTCGCGCCTGTCGTCCCGCGTGAAGGCGATGGCGGCCTGAGCGACGACCCTTTGACGGCGCTTGAAAGGCACTCTTCGGAGTGCCTTTTTCTATGCTTTTGATCCCGCTTCATTTTTCAATCGGGCCGCGATTCTTTTGTGCCGGGGCGGGTCGTCAAGTCTCTTGTTCAGTTGCCGCCATCTATCGCCATTGCTAATGTCTCCCTGCGAGTCGAGACTCGCAAGGGGGACGGTGAAGAACCGCATAAGTTGTAAAATGTGGTTTGCGGTTTTCAGCCGCGAACGCGGTTTGTGTCTATCAGGCCGAAGTCGTCACTCGTTTAGATAGAAACTGGTTTTCCTTCGAGGGCTGCGTGTCAGCGCTTGGAGACACGTAAAGGTTGATACTGTGCGATCCTGCCAGATCGCGCATGTGACGACTGTTATTGAGATTGGCGCGATACAGAGCGATCAGGATGGGCAGGGGGACAATGGTGCAAGACGCTTGGGGCGGGATTTCGGAAGAGCTGCGGTCGGAAATTGGAGAGAGCAATCACAAGAACTGGATTGCCCCGCTCGAATGTCTCGGGGTCAGCGACGGTGTGGCAAAATTCCGGGCGCCCTCGCGATTCGTCGGCGATTGGGTGAAGCGCACCTATCACGACCAGATTTTCGCGCATCTCCGGGCCATCTCCGCAGATATTTCGCGGCTTGAATTCATCGTCGGCGACAAGCCCCGACCGGCGGGCCCGCAGGCCCAGACGATGACCGCGCCAGCCAATGATCCGCTTCAGGGCTCACCGCTCGACGGGCGCTACAGCTTCGACAATTTCGTTGTCGGCAAACCGAACGAACTGGCCCATGCTGCTGCCCGCCGCGTTGCCGAAGGCGGGCAAGTGACGTTCAATCCGCTCTTTCTCTATGGCGGGGTCGGGCTGGGGAAAACCCATCTGATGCACGCGATCGCCTGGGAAGTTCAGGCGCGGCACCCCGGTCTTCAGGTGCTCTATCTCTCGGCCGAGCAATTCATGTATCGCTTCGTGCAGGCGCTGCGCGACCGCGAGATCATGGATTTCAAGAACCTGTTTCGCTCGGTCGATATGCTGATGGTGGATGATGTCCAGTTCATCGCCGGCAAGGAGAGCACGCAGGAGGAGTTTTTCCACACCTTCAACGCGCTGGTCGATCAGAACAAGCAGATCATCATATCGGCCGACCGCGCACCCGGTGAGATAAAGGATCTGGAGGCGCGCATCTCCTCGCGGTTGCAATGCGGGTTGGTGGTCGATCTGCATCCCACGAATTACGAGCTGCGCCTTGGCATCCTGCAGCGGAAGGCCGCGCAATTCGCGCAAAGCTATGGCAGCATTCAGATCGACGATGGCGTGTTCGAATTTCTCGCGCACAAGATCACGACCAATGTGCGCGTTCTCGAAGGTGCGCTGCAACGGCTTTTTGCTTTCTCCAGCCTGATCGGGCAGGAGGTCACGCTGGACATGGCGCAGGATTGCCTGTCCGACATACTGCGCAGCTCTGATCGGCGTGTGACTGTCGAGGAAATCCAGCGTAAGGTGGCCGAGCACTTCAACATCCGCCTGTCGGATATGCTGGGCCCCAAGCGGACCCGTACGATTGCCCGCCCGCGTCAGATCGCGATGTATCTGGCCAAGGACATGACATCGCGCTCGCTGCCCGAGATAGGGCGTCGCTTCGGTGGGCGCGATCACACCACGATCCTGCATGGTGTGCGCAAGGTCGAGGAAATGCGCGGCACCGACAGCCAGCTCAATGAGGATATCGAATTGCTGCGCCGTTTGCTGGAGAGCTGATCACGGGCCGGTCTCGGCGAAAAAGCGCTTGTCGTCATGGCAAAATTGGCTAGGCTCGCGCTCCGCACCGGGCGCGTTGGCGATGAAGGACGTGAGGCATGAAGATCAGTATTGAACGGGCCGTGTTGCTCAAGGCCGTTTCTCAGGCACAATCCGTGGTCGAGCGGCGCAACACTATCCCCATTCTGGCGAATCTGCTGATCGAGGCAGCCGAGGGGTCTATCCATCTGCGCGCCACGGATCTGGATATTGAGGTCGTGGATCATGCGCCCGCCATGGTGGAGCAGCCGGGCGCGACCACGGTTTCGGCGGTGCTGTTGCATGAGATCATCCGCAAACTGCCCGATGGTGCGCTGGTCGAGCTGTCGGATGATCCGCGTGCGGGGCGGTTGCAGGTTTCGGCGGGACGGTCGAATTTCTCGCTCGCGACACTGCCGAAAGAAGATTTCCCGGTCATGGCGTCCAGCGAATACAGTGCGAATTTCGCAGCGCCCGCCAAAGTGCTGCGGCGGCTGTTCGAAAAGGCCAAATTCGCGATCTCGACCGAAGAGACGCGCTATTACCTCAACGGTGTCTACATGCATGTGGCCGAGGCCGATGGCGGACGCGTCCTGCGCTGCGTGGCGACCGATGGCCACCGGCTCGCACGGGTCGATGCCGAACTGCCTGCCGGGGCCGAGGCGCTGCCCGGCGTGATCGTGCCGCGCAAGACTGTCGGCGAGTTGCGCAAGCTTCTTGAAGATGACGATATGGAAATCGCTGTTTCCGTATCGGAAACAAAGCTGCGTTTTGCCACACCCGACATCACGCTCACATCCAAGGTGATCGACGGCACCTTCCCGGACTACACCCGCGTCATCCCGACTCAGAACACCAAGCGGCTCGAAGTGGATGCAACCGAGTTCGCCAAAGCCGTGGACCGTGTGGCGACTGTGTCATCTGAACGGTCGCGCGCGGTGAAACTCGCGCTGGAGGAAGATCGCCTCGTGCTCTCGGTCAATGCGCCCGATAGCGGTGCGGCCGAGGAAGAGCTTATCGTGTCTTATGGCGATGAGCGGCTCGAGATCGGGTTCAACGCGAAATATCTGCTGGAGATCGCAAGCCAGGTGGACCGCGAGAATGCGGTTTTCCTGTTCAACGGGTCGGGCGACCCCACCTTGATGCGCGAGGGCAATGATACCAGCGCGGTCTATGTCGTGATGCCGATGCGGGTGTGACAGGGCCGCAAGCGTTTTCCCGCTGGCATCTGCGCGCGAAACTTTCTACCGCTGCGCCATGTCGGTCCATATCGCTCATCTGACCCTCTCGCATTTCCGGTCGCACCGGCGCACGCGGCTTGACCTCGACGGGCGGCCTGTCGTGCTGTCCGGGCCGAACGGGTCAGGCAAGACCAACATTCTTGAAGCTGTCTCGCTCCTGTCCCCCGGTCGCGGTCTGCGCCGCGCCGCGCCTGAAAACATCATCCGCCGCCCGCAAGCCATCGGCTGGAAGCTGCGTGCAGAGATTGACACACCAGACGGCCCGCGCCGCATCGAGACATGGGCCGAACCAGGCCAGAGCCGTCAGTTGCGCATTGACGAGAAAAGCGCGCCGCAAATGGCGCTGGGCGATGTGATGGCGATGCTCTGGCTCACCCCCGCGATGGACAGGCTCTGGCTCGAAGGCTCGGAGGGGCGCAGGCGGTTTCTGGATCGCACGGTGCTCAGCTTTCGCCCCGATCATGCGGCGCAGTCGCTGGCCTATGAAAAAGCCATGCGCGAGCGCAACCGGCTGTTGCGCGACGGTGTGGGCGATGGCGGCTGGTATGGGGCGCTCGAGTTGCAGATGGCCGAGGCGGGGGCGCAAATCAGCGCGAACCGGCGCGCCGCGCTCGGGCTGCTTGCGCAATACGCGGATCGCGACGGCCCGTTTCCGGTTGCTGATCTGACGCTCGACTGCACCGCCCCGGAGGACGAAGCGATGCTCGCGCAGGCGCTGGCCGATGGCCGTCGCCGCGACATGGCTGCCGGGCGCAGCCTGATCGGGCCGCATCGGGCCGATCTGGGCGCGCGCTGGGCGGCCAAGGGTATAGAGGCCGCGCAATGCTCGACTGGTGAGCAGAAGGCGTTTCTCATCTCACTGATCCTTGCCAATGCCCGCGCGCTCCATGATATGCGCGGTGCCGCGCCCATTCTGCTGCTCGATGAGGTCGCGGCCCATCTGGATGCTGGCCGCCGCGCTGCACTTTACGACATTATCTGCTCGCTGAATGTGCAGGCATTTCTCACTGGCACTGGCCCCGAGCTTTTCAGCGATCTCGGCGCGCGTGCGCAGCATTTTTCGTTGTATGACTACGACGGTGAATCCCGCATCGAAAGCCATGCGCCATGACTGTCTCACTTCTCGACCTCAGCTTCTACGCCGGTGCGATCCTTATCCTGTTCCTGACCCCGGGCCCTGTCTGGGTGGCGTTGACGGCGCGCGCCATGTCGGGCGGATTCACCCAGGCCGCGCCCTTGGCTGTGGGGGTGGCGCTGGGCGACATGCTCTGGCCGCTTGCAGCGATCTTCGGGTTGACATGGATCCTTTCGATCTACGGCGATCTGCTGGAGGCGATGAAATGGGTGGCGGTCGGGATGTTCGTGATCATGGGGGTGCAACTTATCCGTCATGCTGCGCGCGACCTGTCCGCCGACAGCCGCCTCACTCGCCCTGGCGCGCTGGCGGGGTTTGCCGCGGGTGTGACTGTCATTCTCGCCAATCCCAAAGCGATCCTGTTCTATATGGGCGTGTTGCCGGGGTTCTTTGACCTCACGCGCGTCACATGGCTTGATATCGGCGCGATCATACTTGTCTCGGTCGCGATCCCGATGGTCGGCAATCTGATCATCGCGGCGTTGATCGACCGCGCCCGCGCGCTCTTGCGCTCGGGCCGCGCGATTGCACGCACCAACCGGATCGCGGGCGGGCTGATGATCGGGGTTGGTGTGATTATCGCTGTTACCTGACGGGCTTATTCCCCGCGCAAGAGGCGTTCCACCGCGATGGGCTGCGGGCTGCCCGCGAGGCGCGAGTTATAGACCACAAGCGACTCGGCCACGCGCATGATGTAGTTGCGCGTCTCGGCAAAGGGCACGCTTTCGACCCAATGCAGGATATCGACTTTTGAATCGCGCGGGTCGCCCAGTCGCGGCACCCATTGGCGCGGGCGCCCCGGACCGGCATTATACCCCGCCGCCACCAGCGCCAGCGAGGGGCCGAATTCTTCGCGCAACTCCTCCAGATAGGCCGCGCCCAGCTTCGCGTTGACTTCGGGATCGCGGGTCAACATGCTGGCGTCAAAAGGCAGGTTGAGCTTGCGCGCCATCATCTCCCCAGTGCCGGGCAGGACCTGCATCAAGCCACGCGCATCCGCAGGGCTGACCACAGCCGGATCGAACTCGCTCTCGCGCCGGGCGATGGCCTTGACCAGATCCATCGGCACGGCGAAAGACGCCTCGGCCAGATCGGTCACCGGGAAATAGGCGCGCGGCAATATGATCTCGCTCTGAACAGCGATCTTGGCGATGTTCAATGCGAAATTCGGCTCATCCAGCGCGAGCATAAGATCGGTCAGCGCGCCAAGCTCTGCCTCGGTCTCCAGTTGCCGCGCCAGAAACAGCACGAAGCGGCGCGCTTCATGCCAGTGCCCCGCCGCGCGCAACAGCAAGGTAGCTGCCAGCAAATCTGACTCTGCGAGCGATGTGTCCCGCCAATCGGGGTATTCAGGCCCGTTCACCAGCACTGGATCGAGCGACATGCCCAATCGCTCTGCAGCAAGCTGACCGTAGAAGCTGGTCTGATGCTCGGCGCCGAACTCATAGGCGGCGCGCGCCATTTCCTCGTCGCCCAGCGCCTCATGCGCGCGACCCTGCCAGAAGCCCGAACGCCCCAGCGTGATCGGGCTGGTGCTGCGCACCTGCAGCGCGCGGAAATGCGGCAGCGCCTTTTTCGGGTCATTCAGGAATTCCAGTGCGATGAAGCCCGCGAGGAATTCCAGATCGACGAAGCTCAGCCCATCCTCTAGCCCGTTTGGCGTCGCGAGATCATAGGCGCGTTGATATTCACCCTCCGAGAAAGCCTGGCGCACCAGAAACACCCGGTTGCGCCCCCAGGCTTCGGGGTCGCCCAAGCCTTGGGCGGCGCGCGATTGCGCGAGGATCAGCTCTGCGGCGCCGTCATGATTACGCGCGCGCATGCGGAACTGGAACCGGTCATGCATCAGGCCTGGGTCGTTTTGCAGGTTTTCGGGCACAGAGGCGACCAGCGCATCCACGCCCGAAGCACGCTCCTGCAGCGCGATCCGGGCGCGTGCCACCTGCCGCGGGCCGTCCTCCAGCCGCTCGAGGTGCCGCCGCGCCGCTGCACGCTCGCCCTGCCACAACAGCATATCCACGCGTGCGGCATGGTAGGGGGCAATCGTATCCTCGAAACGCCGCAGAAGTTGCAGTTCGGCTTCTGCGCCAAGCACCTCTTCGCGCCAGATCCGCGCGGCCATCACTTCGGCCTCGGCCGCCTGCCCGGACTCGCGCAGGGCGAAGACCAATGAGAGCCATCCTTCGGGCGACACTGGCGTGCGGTCAGCGAAGAATTCCAACACCGTCGCCGCATCCTGCCGTGCGAGCAGGGCCTCCGCGCGCCGCGCAACCGTGTTGATCAGCGGCCAATGCGCGTTGTTCGCCAGAAAGCCGCGATACTCCTCGAAACTGCCTTCGCCCGCCCGCAGCGCCTGCCACTGCACCAGCTCCATCGCGATGGGCGCGGCATGTACGGCGCGGGCGCGCGCCGCGGTCCAGTCGCCGGAATTCGCGGCCTGCAACGCGCTCGAGAGCAGCCCCGCATCGCGCGGGGGTGGGGCATCGGTCTGGGCCTGGGCTGTGGAATGCGCCAGCAGGAGCAGCGCCGCGCCCATCTTGATCACGGCACACAGGTCAGCGAAACCCGCCCGCCATCCTGACGATGCTCGCATGAATGCCCCTCTTTTAACCTTGAAAATCACTGGCGATAGTTCTAACCGGCTCGGTCAGGGCAGCAAGACACATTTCCGCAATTGCCCGCGGGCCTGACGCAGGGCCGCATACCGTGACGAGGGAGGCGCACATGCAGATCAGAGGGTCCATTCCGGCATTGGTCACGCCTCTCAAGGATGGTGCGCTGGACATAGACGCGCTGCACGCGCTGGTCGAATGGCAGATCGCGGAGGGCTCGCATGGGCTGGTGCCGGTCGGTACCACTGGTGAAAGCCCGACGCTGAGCCATGCCGAACATGAGCGCGTGATCGAGGAAGTGGTGAAGGCGACCGCCGGGCGCGTGCCAGTCATCGCCGGGACCGGCTCGAACAACACGATCGAGGCGATCGGTTTCATGCGCCATGCCGAGCGTGTGGGAGCCGATGCGGCGCTGGTGGTGACGCCTTACTACAACAAGCCCACGCAGGACGGGCTGATCGCCCATTTCAGGGCTTTGCATGATTGCTGCGAATTGCCGATCATAATCTACAATATCCCCGGCCGGTCGGTCGTGGACATGACCCCCGAGACGATGGGGCGGCTGGCGGAATTGCCGCGCATCATCGGGGTGAAGGATGCGACAGGCAAGCTGGAGCGCGTGAGCCAGCAACGCATGACTTGCGGGCGGGATTTCATCCAGCTATCGGGCGAGGATGCAACGGCGCCGGGCTTCAACGCGCAAGGCGGGGTGGGCTGCATCTCGGTGACAGCGAATGTCGCGCCGAGACTGTGCGCGGCATTTCAGGAGGCCACGCTTTCGGGTGATTACGCCCGCGCGCTCGAGATCCATGACCGGCTGATGCCGCTGCATCTGGCGATCTTTGCCGAGCCCGGGCTGGTGGGGGCGAAATACGGGCTCTGGCGGCTGGGGAAATGCACCCAGGAGGTCCGCATGCCGCTTCTGGGGCTGACCGAGACCGCGCAGCGTGGGATGGATGCGGCAATGCGCCATGCGGGGCTGATCAATTAGATTGATCGGTAGCTCTGACGCTTCCGCGATCGATGTCCACCCAGACTGGATAATGCGGTGTGCGCAAGTCGTCCTTCGGGTGCAGGAGAGCTGCATCGGCTGTGTCCGGTCCGGGCCAGAAGACGCCTGAGCGGATGATCTCAAGCTCTGCTGCCGGGAGGATGTAGCTCACGCGCAGATTACCGGGCCGATCCGGCCAGTGAACCGTATCGAGCGCGTGTGGGCCATCATGCGCAGCGCTTGCGGGATCTGTGGCAGCCAGCGCGGCGCCTTTGCTTGCGGGCATCGGGTCCTGCAGGGCGGGATGCGCGAGCAGGGTTCGCATCGCATCGTGCCGCCCGTCACCGTCATGCGGGTCGAGATTGCTACCGCCGATGACAACGATCGGCGCTTCAGGTGGTGGCATTGGCAGACGCCGGTCCAGAAATGCGCTCCAGAAAGCGGTTTCATCGTGGTTGCGCAGCAGGTTTTTCACGCCATCCGTGCCGAAAACCGGAGGGCCGGCCTGATAGATCAGCAGATGCAACCGCTTGTCAGGGCCGAGAATGACAGGCACATCCCAATGCCCTGTGCTCGACAGGCGCTGGATTGCGCGAGCCTCGGGCGCGAGCGTCGGCAGTTGGGCACCCGGTAGGTCTTTCCAGAGAAAACCCGAGAAATCGCGCGCGTTCGGCTGGTCGATCGGGAAGCGCGACAGGATGGCCAGAGCGCGCTCGCCCGCATATCGACCGTAGCCCTGCGTGTCGTCAGGCGTATCGTTGCGCCCGTCACCGGTCATGTCCAGTCCAGTGCGCAGCCCTGCATTCGACGCGAAGGCGAAGCTGAAACGCATCTCATGCCCATGATCCGTAATCATGTCGCGGATTGCGCGCAGCAAGTGGAGGTCATGGTCGAAATCCAGACCCGACAGGACCAGAATGTCAGGCTCAAGATGTGCGAGCACCCGCGATTTTGCGGTGGCGGATTGGCCTTGGCGGAGCACTTCCTGCAATGCGTATCCCGGACCGCGCGCGCCGAGATCGATCCGCCAGAATACGAGGCGCAACACATCCTGCTGCGCCACTGCGGTCTGGCTGAGCGTCAGGCAGAATAGGCAGATTGCGGCGGCAAGGGCAAAGCGGCTTCTTCTTCCGCGACCCGGCGGCGCTGGGCGCGAATAAGCTGCGCAATCCGATACATCGCCGCGCCCCGCATGATCAGGCTGACAGGAATGAATGCCCAGAGTGCGATCCCCCATACCAAGGCCAATGGTGTTTCCAAGGTCATTGGCTGCACCAGAAAGGACGACAGGTGTAACAGTGCTGGCAGGGAGAAGGGCATGATGACCCCTAATATGAAGTTAACCTGACCATCACGCTCCAGCCTGTGTACGATGTCCACGCCTTTTGTAGGGTCGAAATTCGGGAGATTCACCCAGACGTTGAAGATGGCGCTGTGATTGGGCCAATATCCCGAAATGAGCCCAAAACAGAACACCAAAAGCCCTGCCAGCGACAAGACGTAAGCAAGTGTTGCGCTGACCATAACCGAGGCCAGATGATCGGGTCCCAGACCTTCCGGAAGCGCAGTCACCAGCATTGTTACCGGGCTTAACGTGAAATTGAGCGTGTCGGCCAGACTGATCGCAAAGGCTGTCAGAAACCCTGATGCATCGGGGTTCAGGTGCAGATCGCGCTGAAGGAAAATGAGCGAAAAGATGATGGCGGCCAGCAACATGAAGCGCCCGCGGTTGTAGGGCTTGGCGTCGCGGAACTCGATCAGCCCCGGATAGGACGCGGAGTATTCCGTCATGACAACGATCGCCGCTATCAGGGCGAGCAGAGTTGCGCCCTGTGCGGCGTCATTGGATATGCCAGGCAACATCAGCGCGGGCGCGAGCAAGACGATCGCGACAAGGAATCCGCGCAAAATGCATTGTGCCACACTTGACATTATTGCTCTACTGCCTCGACGGGGCGCGCCTGATCCGTCTCCGGTCGACCGTCCCGTGTTATTTTGTGTTGGCCAGACGCTTTTGATCTGCCTTATTGTTGCCACAATGTTGCCCATTTCCCGACATCCTCGCAAGAGTCGTCTTCAGGATCAGGCATGGAGGTGGCGTTTTCGAGAAGAAACTGTCGCGCGTTTGCATCAAATTCATGGAAAAAATGCGGCATCCAGCCCGGATGCCGCGGCGACCGCAAAGAAAATAGCGGTGTCAGACCCAGGGGCGCGCCTGTGAGGCCTGTTTTTCAAAAGCATCAATTGTAGATACTTTCTCAAGCGTAAGACCGATATCGTCCAGCCCGTTGAGCAGGCAGTGCTTCGTGAACGGGTGGATGTCGAAGTGAAACTCGTGCCCGTCAGCGCTTGTCACAGTCTGTGATTCGAGATCGATCGCGATGCGCGCATTCTCGCCCTTGCGCGCATCTTCCATCAGGACATCCACCTGATCCTGCGGCAGCACGATCGGCAGCATGCCGTTCTTGAAGCAGTTATTGTAGAAGATATCGGCGAAACTGGTCGATATGATCGCCCTGATCCCGAAATCCGCCAGCGCCCAGGGCGCATGTTCGCGCGAGGAGCCGCAGCCGAAATTATCCCCCGCGATGAGGATCTTGGCATTGCGATAGGCGGGCTGATTCAGCACGAAATCGGGGATCTCTCGGCCCTGATCGTCATAGCGCATCTCGTCGAAGAGGTTCTTGCCAAGCCCTGATCGCTGGATCGTCTTGAGGAACTGTTTCGGGATGATCATGTCAGTGTCGATATTCACAAGCGGCATGGGCGCGGCAACGCCTGTGAGGGTGGTGAATTTTTCCATTACTGTCTCCTCTTTCGAGAGCGCCGGGGCTCTGCCCGTCGCCATTGTCGCTCGGACCAATGGCGCGCCAATGGCGACCCCCGGAGTATTAAAGGCAAGATGAAATCAGGCAGTCTCGGCCATCATTTCGCGTATATCGGTCAGCCTGCCCGTCACCGCCGCCGCAGCGGCCATTGCGGGGGACATCAGATGTGTGCGTCCGCCGCGGCCTTGACGGCCTTCGAAATTGCGGTTCGAGGTAGCTGCACAGCGTTCACCGGGCGCCAGCTGGTCGGGGTTCATCGCGAGGCACATGGAGCAGCCTGCGAGGCGCCACTCGAAACCCGCATCGATGAAGATTTGCGCAAGCCCCTCTTCCTCGGCCTGCGCGCGCACAAGGCCAGAGCCCGGCACGATCATGGCGCGCTTGACGGCGATCTTGCGGCCCTTGAGAATTTCGGCTGCGGCGCGCAAATCCTCGATACGGCCATTGGTGCAGGAGCCGATGAAAACCGTGTCGATCTCGATATCCTTGAGCCGCGTGCCGGCCTTCAGCCCCATATAGTCGAGCGCGCGCCGCGCAGCCTCGACCTTGCCGCCAGAGAAGCTTTCGGGGTCAGGCACGACATCGGTGATGGGCAGCACATCTTCGGGTGACGTGCCCCATGTGACGACGGGGGCAATATCTTCGGCCTTGAGTGTCACAACCTTGTCCCAATGCGCGCCCTCGTCGGA
The DNA here is from genome assembly GCA_003567315.1 of Paracoccaceae bacterium. GTDB lineage: Bacteria > Pseudomonadota > Alphaproteobacteria > Rhodobacterales > Rhodobacteraceae > Roseinatronobacter. The sequence goes on along the minus strand of PWZT01000021.1, from coordinate 19,943 downwards.
TTTGAGCGTCTTCCACCATTCGAGCGCGGCCTCCCATTGCGCGCCTTTCGGAGCATGGGGGCGGCCTTTGACATAGGCGAAGGTTTTCTCGTCCGGCGCGATCAGGCCTGCGCGCGCGCCGCCCTCAATGGCCATGTTGCACACGGTCATGCGGCCTTCCATCGACAATTCCTCGATGGCCTGCCCGCAATATTCGATCACATGGCCGGTGCCGCCCGCTGTGCCGGTCGCACCGATGACGGAAAGCGTGATGTCCTTCGCGGTTACACCGGGGGGGAGCGACCCCGTGATCTCGACCTTCATGTTTTTCGATTTCTTCTGGATCAGCGTCTGGGTGGCCAGCACATGCTCGACCTCGGAGGTGCCGATCCCGTGGGCGAGCGCGCCGAACGCGCCATGCGTCGCTGTGTGGCTGTCGCCGCAGACTACTGTCATACCCGGTAGCGTCCAACCCTGTTCGGGGCCGACGATATGCACGATCCCCTGCCGCACATCATTGACGGGATAATAGTGCACGCCGAATTCGCGCGCGTTGCTGTCGAGCGCCTCAACCTGAATGCGGCTTTCCTCATTCTCGATGCCGTGTTCGCGATCAGGCGTGGTGGGCACGTTATGGTCGGGCACTGCGATGGTCTTCTCGGGCGCGCGGACCTTGCGGCCGGCCATGCGCAACCCCTCGAAGGCTTGCGGGCTGGTGACTTCATGGACCAGATGACGGTCGATATAAAGAAGGGCAGTGCCATCGGCATCTTCATGGACCAGATGGGCATCCCAGATCTTGTCATAGAGAGTCTTGGGCATGGGGTATCTCTTGCGGATAAGTGAATGGACGCGTGACAGAAACCGGCGGCTGTGGCCGGAGACGGGTTAGCGCAGTCGCGCAAGCACGGAGCGCGTTTCGCACTGAAATCGCTGCGGTAGCCGCGCGTGGTCCGTCATATCGAAAAACCGTGTCATGCGATGTTAAATAAGGCTGAATTGACTGCAACGCAACGGTCAGATGCCTTGCGCCGGTTACAGGCGGATTTCCGTCAGACGGATGCCGGGCGACGCTTGTCAGATTGAGATAAATGCAAAGCGTGTTATACTCCCGGTATCTATCGTCAAACTGGAGACCAAATCCCTGTCGTACCATGAGCCTACCGCTACCGCGGCCCGCCCGGCATCCTTGGCCAAGAAGCCCTTGAGCAGTGATGCCATACTGGAACTCGTGCTCACCTCCCTCGATGATGACAAGGCAGACGACGTCGTATCGATCGATCTGCGCGGAAAATCCGCCATGGCGGATCACATAGTGATCTGCTCTGGACGTTCCACCCGACAAGTCTCTGCAATCGCTCAAAAACTTCTTGACCGGTTGAAGGACACGTTTCGCTTGTCGGCCCGTGCGGAGGGCAAGGATGTGGGCGACTGGGTACTGATCGATACTGGTGATGTCGTCGTCCATATCTTTCGGCCGGAAGTCCGGGAGTTCTATCAGCTTGAAAAGATGTGGCAGGATGCAGGCAAGACGCCCGTCGCCTGATGCGCCTGCATGTCTGCGCGGTTGGCCGCATTCGAAAGGGTCCGGAGCGCGCGCTGATCGACGATTACCTGAACCGCTTCGACCGAATCGGACGTGCGCTGTCGCTGGGGCCCTGCACTGAGCATGAAATCGATGACCGCAAGGCCCGAAGCCTGTCCGATCAGGCGGGCCTGCTCGAAGGCGCATTGCCAAGCGCGGCATATGTCGTGGCACTTGATGAGCGCGGCGAGACGCTTGGGTCGAGGCCGTTTGCACAGATGCTCGCCGCACGCCGTGATTCGGGGTGCAGCGATCTGGCTTTCGTTATTGGTGGAGCCGATGGTCTTGATCGGACGTTGCGCGATCAAGCTCATGCGCGCCTGTCGCTTGGCCCAATGGTCTGGCCCCATATGCTTGCGCGGGTGATGCTGAGCGAGCAGATATACCGCGCTGCGACCATTCTCACGGGCAGCCCCTACCATCGCGACTGAATTGAAAAAAGCCAGAGCGCAGAGGCTCTGGCCAGTTGGGCAGAGAACAGGTGCAGGGGAAACCCTGTTCAGCGGCAATAGCAAAAGTTACCAATCGTCAGCGCCGTGCTTACCGAATTTCTCGATCAGGAAGTCGATCAGAGCCCGGACCTTGGGTTGCGTGTAGCGCCCTGCCGGATAGACCGCATAGAGGCTTTGCACATCGCGCGGCAGGTCGGGGATCACATCCATGACCTTCCTGGCCTTCATCGCGGGCGCGTAGAGGAAACTCGGAAGATAGGCGATCCCGAGCCCGGCAATGGCCGCGTTGAGCAGGGATTGCCCGTCATTCACCGAAAACCAAGTGGACGAACGCACTTGCCGCTGTTCGCCCGAGGGTGCTGTGATCCGCCAGACCGAACTCGCCGCATTATGCGCGTAATATAGCAGCCGATGATCATTCAGATCGTCAATGCGCGCTGGGCGGCCGTGGGCTTCGAGATATGCGGGCGACGCGATCAGCCGCTGTGTCGCCTCACAAATCTTGCGTGCGCGCAGCGTGGAATCGTCCATCTCGCCCATGCGGATGGCCAGATCGAAGCCTTCCGAGATCAATTCGACATAGCGGTTCTTGAGAACCATATTCACCGAAACATCAGGATAGCGATTGAGAAATTCCCCCAGCACAGGCGATAGATGCGTGGCGCCGAAATCCGTTGGCACAGCGATCCGCAAGATGCCCGAGGGGGCTGATTGCATGGCCGTGACCAGATTATCCGCCTCCCCCGCATCGTTGAGTACGCGGCGCGCGCGATCGTAGTAGGCAAGGCCGATATCGGTGGGGCTCACGCGGCGGGTCGTGCGGTTCAGGAGCCGAGCGCCAAGGCGTGCCTCTAGCGAAGAGACATGCTTGGACACAGCCGATTTCGAAATGCCAAGCTTGCGCGCCGCATCCGTGAACCCGCCCTGGTCCACCACGGTCGCGAAAGCCTCCATTTCAGTTAACCTGTCCATTACAATGCCCTGCATCTGTGATCATTCTTGCGTGAAGATGCGGGTCAATTGCGGCGAGAATAGGGTCCGGGCCTGACATGACTCGGACAATAGCAGCGCTCAGTGGCCAATCTTTGCGACGCGCGCAACAGCTCGGTTGATCACAGTCCGAAGCTGGTAAAGGGGAGGTAGCGCACCATTATTCCCGGCTCGATGCTTGCCGCTCCATCGGGCAACTCCACCAGCCCTTCGGCCCAACTGAGCCCGCTTATGCGCCCCGAGCCTTCGCTTCGAAACACCTCGGCTCTCCCCTCTGTGTCGAGCCGCGCGCGCAGATACTCGCGCCGCCCGGCCTTCTTGCGCTTGGAAAACGCCGCTTCCACAAGAAAGCCCTGCGGATTGTACCACCCACTCCCTGCCATCAGCGACAGCGCAGGGCGCCCGAAGATCAGCGTGCAGACGAGTGCTGCGACCGGGTTGCCCGGCAGACCCAGCACCGGCACGCCTTGCCAGAGCGCAAGTGCCAGCGGGCGGCCGGGTTTAAGGGCGATCCGCCAACTGCTGAGATTGCCCTGCTCGCGCAAGAGCCGCGAGACATGGTCCTCATCGCCGGCCGAGGCCCCGCCGGAGGTGAGGATCACATCGCAATCTTGCGCGCCGCGATCGAGCGCCGCCGTGATCTGCGCGGGATCATCCTTGCATTGCCCGAGATCGACGGGCGCATAGCCCCAGCGGCGCGCAATCTCGAGCAGCATCGGGCGATTGGCATCATAGATCTGATGCGGCAGCGCCTCGGTTTCGGGATCGGAGAGCAGTTCGTCCCCCGTCGAGAGCACGCCCACCCGCAGGCGTTCATGCACCGCGACCCGCCCGACCCCCAGCGCCGAGGCCAGCGCCAGATCGGCGGGCGTCAGCACCCGGCCTGCGGGTAGAAACGCCGCATCAGCGCCCACATCCTCGCCGGCCTTGCGCGTATTGGCGCGAGGCTTCACAGGTCCGTCGAAGGCCACGCGCGCGCCATCGCTGGCGCAATCTTCCTCCAGCACGACGGTATCGACGCCTGCGGGCAGGATCGCGCCAGTCAGAACGCGGATCGCCTGCCCCGCAGGGACGGTGCCCGCGAATGGCTGACCTGCCGCCGCGCGCCCAGTGACCAGCGGCAGGGTATAAGGGCCATCGCCCGCAAGGCTCGCATGGGCAAACCCATAGCCATCGACTGCGGAATTGGCCGCGGGCGGGTTCGCCCGCCGCGCGTGCAAGGGCGCGGCCAGCACGCGGCCCCCGGCCTGATGTGTGGCCACCTCTTCCATGCGCGTCAGCGGATGCAGCGCCGCGCGCAAACGCTCCAGCGCGAGATCGACCGGCACCCAATCCACGCCCTGCGGCATTGCGAAACAATCATTGCGCAGGCGTGGCGGGGTCAGCGCGGGGTCGGGCAGGTTTGCCAGCAGTGCCGCGTCATGGCCCGCGCCAAGGATCCAGCCCTCTTCACGCAAGATTTCGGGCGCGGCAGGGGCGGCCATGAGCTGTGCCATATCCGCGCGATGAAAGGCGCGTGCCAACAGATCGACCTGGGCTGCATCCTTGCAGGCATAACCGCGCGCTGCTTTCACCGCCGGGTCGATGAGCGAGAGATAGGTCTCGGCCAGCACCACCAGCCTGTCGGGCGCTTCCATCGGCCAGACGCGCAGCACCTCGGCGAACTCGGCCCGCAGCCGCGCCAGATGCGCCTGCGCCAGAAGGCTTTGCGAGCCGACAGAGCCCGTGGTGTAGAGCTTCCACATCGGATGCGCACCCGAACAGATCGCCTCGGTCGCGCGCAATTCCTCCAGCCCATGCCCCTCGCGCGCATTCCCCTTGGCGGGCAGATCGGCCAGATCACGCGTGTTGGGCCTGCCCCAGAACGGCCCGATGCCCGGAAAGCGGCGGTTGATCGCGGCGGCGACCTCGAACCGGTTATTGCGGTTCTGTGCGTCATCCTCGATCCGGTCAGCCAGCCAATCCCAGACCGCCAGCGCCTCCGCGCGCCCGGTCAGATGTTCGGCAAAGCCGCGCGGAAAGCCGAAGCCGATATCGAAGGCGATCAGCAGCCGCTCCCCTGCCGCGAGCGCCGCGCCAATCTCGCCGCGCAGCACGTCCATCGTGGCCGCGCGTGTGGCGATGTTCTCGGGCGGCTGCGGATGCTTGCCCGCGCGCCCGATCCAGATCGAATCCGCGCCCAGCTTGGGGGTCGAATTGGCGGACCAATCCACGACCAGCACGCGCTCAAAGCGGCTCATCGGGCCATTCCCAGATCGCGCAGGATGAAATCTGCGATGGCGGCGGTGTCGTCGAGCGGCAACACCGGGCAAGGCAGCCCCTCCAATGTGACATCGGAGGCCACGGCGCGGATCGTGGAGTTGTCGGGCGCGAGCAGAGCGCGACCCGCCGCCGCGCGATGCGCCTCGATCTTGGGGTGATCGGCGCGCTTGTAGCCCTCCACCAACACCAGATCGACCGGGGCGAGCCGCGTCAGAAGCTCGGCCAGCATGGGCTCGGATTCCTCGCGCAATTCATGCATCAAGGCCCAGCGCCGGGGAGAGGACAGCAGCACCTCGCGCGCACCCGCCTGCCTGTGGCGGTAGGAATCGGTCCCCGGCAGATCGGTTTCCGTGTCGTGATGTGCGTGTTTCACAGTCGAGACTGTCAGCCCGCGCCCGACCATCTCCTGCACCAGCCGCTCCATCAGCCCGGTCTTGCCGGTATTCTTCCAGCCGGTGACACCGTAGATATTCATGCAAGCCCCGCGAACCGCTCGGCCGTGTCGATATCCTCGGGCGTGTTGATGTTGAAGAAGGGATCAAACGGCTCTGTGGCAAATTCCGCAAGCCCCGTACCGTGCTGATCGGTCCAGAACACGACCTTGCGCAAGCCCCCTTCCAGTGCGGCGCGCAGATCGTCGCGCAACCCAACGGGCCAAAGCCCGAAAGTCGGATGACGCCAGAGCTTGCTCCCTTCGCGCGTCGCAGCCAACGCCAGCCCCGACGGCCCAGCCGCTGCTTGCAACCGCGCCACCAGATCGCGCGGGAAGAAGGGCGTGTCTGCCGCCACAGAGACAACGGCATCCGCGCCCTGCGCTGCCGCCCAGTCCATCCCGGCCAGCACGCCCGCCAGCGGTCCGGGCCAATCGGGCAAGCTGTCGGGCAGCACCGGCAGGCCGAAATCAGCGAAGCGGACCGGATCGCCATTCGCGTTAAGCGCCATCGCCCCCACCTGCGGGCCAAGCCGCGCGATCACATGATCCAGCAGCCGCCGCCCCGCGACCTCGCGCATCCCCTTGTCGCCCCCGCCCATGCGGGTAGCGCGCCCTCCGGCGAGGATCACGCCGTGGATCATGCCTCTGCCCCCTTGCGGCGATGCTTGCGGTCTTCTTCCGGCACCGAGGCAAGATCGGCGTCATGCACAAGCCGCTCCTCCCCCGAGAGGCAGATGAAGCGCTGCCCGCGCATCCGCCCGATCAGCGTGAGCCCCACTTGCTGCGCGATCTCGACCCCCCAGGCAGTGAAGCCCGAGCGCGAGGCGAGCACCGGGATGCCCATCTGCGCGGTCTTGATCACCATCTCCGAAGTCAGCCGCCCAGTCGTGTAGAGGATCTTGTCCGCCCCCTCTATCCCGTGCCGGAACATATAGCCTGCGATCTTGTCCACGGCGTTGTGACGGCCCACATCTTCCATATAGCACAGCATCGCGTCGCGCTGGCAGAGCACGGTGCCATGGATCGCGCCTGCCTCGAGATAGAGCGAGGGCGATGTGTTGATCGCCTTCGCGAGCGCATAAAGCCAGCTTGTGCGCAGCTCGGCCTGTGGCAGCGTGAGCCCCTCGAGCCCCTCCATCATGTCGCCGAAAACAGTGCCGACGGCGCAGCCCGAAGTGCGCGTTTTTTTCTTCACCTTCTCTTCATAGCTCGTCGCCCGGGCGGTGCGCACAACGACGACCTCCAGATCGTCGTCATGTTCCACATCTGTCACCACATCATTGGGCAGCAGCATCCCCTGATTGCGTAGAAAGCCCAGCGCCAGATATTCGGGGTAGTCGCCGATGGTCATCGCGGTCACGATTTCCTGCGCATTGAGGAAGATCGTAAGCGGGCGTTCCTCGACCACGCGCAGCGACTGGCGCTGGCCCAGATGATCGCGCCCCTCGACCGCGCGGGTCAGACGCGGATCAGAGGGGTCCGGAAAATGACGGGGTGGCTTGGAGTGTGACATCTGGTCCTTCGGCGGTTTTCAGTCTAGATCGCATATAACATCCGAGGAAGGGAAGGGCAGGGCCATGTTGGGCTATGTCATGGCAGAAGGGCGCGGCGCGGCAGACAGGTTGCTCGCTGATCTCGCCCATGAGCTTCATGCCCGCGGCTGGCCGCTGGCAGGCGTCGTGCAACTGAACCTTGAGCGCGCGCCCGACAGGCTTTGCGATATGGAGCTGCAAGTTCTGGGCCATGACCATATCGTGCGCATCAGTCAGGATCTCGGCCCGCATGCGCGTGGCTGCCGGTTGGATGCCGCAGGGTTGGAGCAAGCCGTCGGGCTGGTAGAGGCCGCGTTGGAGGCCAGGCCACGCCTGATGATCATCAACAAATTCGGCAAATCGGAGGCCGAGGGGCGGGGCTTTCGTTCTGTGATCGGGCGGGCACTGGCAGAGGGGGTGCCCGTGCTGACGGCTGTGAGCACAGGCAATCTTGCGGCGTTCCTGGCCTTCAGCGAGGGGCTTGCCGAGCTTGTTGCGCCCGACCCTGCAAGCCTGAGAAAGTGGGCAGAGACCGCTTGTGCAGCGCCACAGGGTTAGGCGATTTTTCTTGCAACAGTGGCTGTGCTTATCTTGCAACAGCCCCCTTGTCTCCCCACATGATTTCCAAGGCCCATTCCGACATGCGCTGCCGGGCAGGCATGTCTTCATTCCGGGCGCTTGAGAAGGAGACAGTTGATGAATATCGAGAAATTCACCGAGCGGGCGCGCGGGTTTCTGCAAGCCGCCCAGACAATCGCAATGCGCGAAGATCATCAGCGCCTGACCCCCTCGCATCTGCTAAAGGCATTGCTGGATGACGAAGAGGGCATGGCCGCCAATCTGATCCGCAGTGCCGGTGGCGCGCCTGAACGCGTGGCGCAGGCCAATGACATCGCCCTTGCCAAGATCCCCAAGGTCTCGGGCGGTGAGGGTCAGATCTATATGGACCCGCAAAGCGCCAAGCTGATCGATCAAGCCGAGCAGATCGCCAAGAAGGCAGGCGACAGCTTCGTGACGGTCGAGCGCCTGCTGACCGCCCTCGCGCTGGTAAAATCCGACGCGAAGGACGCGCTCGATGCAGGCGCTGTCACGGCGCAGAACCTCAATGCCGCGATCAACAATCTGCGCAAAGGGCGCACGGCAGATAGTGCTTCTGCCGAAGAGGGTTATGACGCGCTCAAGAAATACGCGCGCGACCTGACCGAAGCCGCGCGCGACGGCAAGATCGACCCGATCATCGGCCGCGACGAAGAGATCCGCCGCGCCATGCAGGTGCTCTCGCGCCGCACCAAGAACAACCCTGTCCTGATCGGCGAGCCGGGGGTCGGCAAGACCGCCATTGCCGAGGGGCTGGCGCTGCGCATCGTCAATGGCGACGTGCCCGAGAGCTTGCGCGACAAGAAGCTGATGGCACTCGATATGGGCGCGCTGATCGCGGGGGCGAAATATCGTGGTGAATTCGAGGAGCGGTTGAAGGCGATCCTGTCGGAAATCACCTCGGCCGATGGCGAGATCATCCTTTTCATCGACGAAATGCACACGCTGATCGGCGCAGGCAAATCCGAAGGCGCGATGGATGCCGCGAATCTGATCAAACCGGCGCTCGCGCGCGGTGAGTTGCATTGCGTGGGCGCCACGACGCTTGATGAATACCGCAAGCATGTCGAGAAGGACGCAGCCCTTGCGCGGCGCTTCCAGCCGGTTTTCGTGTCGGAGCCGACTGTCGAGGATTCGATCTCGATCCTGCGCGGCATCAAGGAGAAATATGAGCTGCATCACGGGGTGCGAATTTCGGATTCCGCGCTGGTCGCGGCCTCCACCCTGTCGCATCGCTACATCACGGATCGGTTCCTGCCCGACAAGGCGATCGACCTGATGGACGAGGCGGCCTCGCGCCTACGCATGCAGATTGACTCCAAGCCCGAGGCGCTGGATGCGCTGGACCGCGAGATCCTGCAAAAGCAGATCGAGGCCGAGGCGCTGAAGAAAGAGGATGATGCCGCGAGCAAGGACCGGCTTGAAAAGCTCGAGAAGGAGCTGTCCGAGTTGCAACAGCAATCCGCCACGCTGACGGCGCAATGGCAGGCCGAGCGCGACAAGCTGGCTTCTGCGCGTGATCTGAAGGAGCAACTCGACCGCGCCCGTGCCGATCTGGAGATCGCGACGCGGCAGGCCGATTACGCCCGCGCGGGTGAGTTGCAATATGCCACGATCCCGGCGCTGGAGAAGCAACTGGCCGAGGCAGAAGGGCGCGAGGAGGAAGGCGCGATGGTCTCGGAAGCCGTGCGACCCGAGCATATCGCGCAAGTTGTCGAGCGCTGGACAGGCATCCCGACCTCGAAGATGCTGGAAGGCGAGCGCGACAAGCTTCTGCGCATGGAAGAAGAACTGCACAAGCGCGTCGTGGGCCAGGATGAGGCGATCCGGGCTCTGGCCAATGCCGTGCGCCGGGCGCGTGCTGGACTCAACGACGAGAACCGGCCGCTGGGCAGCTTCCTCTTCCTCGGGCCGACCGGCGTGGGCAAGACCGAACTGACCAAGGCGGTTGCGCAATACCTGTTCGATGATGATCAGGCTATGGTGCGCATCGACATGTCGGAATTCATGGAGAAGCATTCGGTGGCCCGGCTGATCGGTGCGCCTCCGGGCTATGTCGGCTATGAAGAGGGCGGCGTTCTGACCGAGGCGGTGCGGCGCAGGCCATATCAGGTCGTGCTCTTCGACGAGGTCGAGAAGGCGCATCCCGAAGTGTTCAATGTGCTGCTGCAGGTGCTTGATGACGGGCAGTTGACTGACAGCCATGGCCGCACTGTGGACTTCAAGCAGACGCTGATCATCCTGACCTCCAACCTTGGCAGTCAGGCGTTGAGCCGGATGGCTGAGGGGGCGGACAAGGCCAGTGTGAAGGCAGAAGTAATGGAGGCCGTGCGCGCGCATTTCCGTCCGGAATTCCTCAACCGGCTGGATGAGACCGTGATCTTCGACCGTCTCTCGCGCGGCGATATGGATGCGATCGTCGATATCCAGATGGCACGGCTGCTCAAGCGGCTGCTCGCGCGCAAGATCACGCTGGATCTGGATGACGCTGCTCGCACCTGGCTGGCCGACAAGGGCTTTGACCCGGTTTACGGGGCCCGCCCGCTCAAGAGGGTGATCCAGCGCTACCTGCAGGATCCGCTGGCACAGATGCTGCTTGGCGGGGAGTTGCTCGATGGCGCGACTGTGCCCGTGACTGCCGGGCCGGAAGGGCTGAGCATCGGCGATCACGCGGTGGGCGACGACGACGCGCCACGCATGAAACTGGTGCATTGAATGCAATGGCCCCGGATCTGATCCGGGGCCAAATTTCTGACATTTTCCAAGTTTACCCGAAGAGCCTGGCAGCCTCGGGGTAGCGATGCGACGGACGTTACTTTTTCTTATTTTGAGCCTTGGTAGCGCGTTTGTGCTCTTGCAGGATGACACCGTCGAGGCTCGGGCACTGGGCATCGTGATAGTCGCGTGCGTCTTGCTTTTCTGCCTGATCGCGATTTTCGTTGCCCTGCGCAAGCGCAAGCGCAAGCGCAAGCGCAAGCGGCTGTGGTCGCGCGGGCCGGGGCCTGTGGCGGTTCTCGATGGCCCCAACATCATGCATTGGCGGGGCGGGAAGGCTGATCTTGCGGCTGTAAAGGATGTGCTGCGCGCCTTGCAGGCGAATGGCGTCAGTGCTGGCGTCGTCTTCGATGCGAATGCCGGGTACAAGCTGCGGGGAAGATACGCGCATCACCATGTTCTCGCGCGCGAGTTGGGTCTTCCACCAGACCGCGTGATGGTGGTCAACAAGGGCGAGGTGGCCGATGGAATGATCCTGCGTGTTGCCGAGGATCTTGGCGCGCGCGTCGTGTCGAATGATCGGTTCCGGGATTGGGCTGAAAAGTTCCCACAGGTGCGCGCGCCAGGGTTTTTGATATCTGGTCGTTACAGACGTGACGCGCTCCAACTTGATATGTGACTTTGCGAGCCACAAGCGCCCGCGAGCCGTGCCCACCCGCCCGCCCCTGCACGCCTCGCGGGCGCTGTCCGATCCTGCGGATCGGACGCGCGGTCAGATGGCGATGAGGTTCATCACGAAGAACAGCCCGGCAGAGAGCAGAGCCGCAGACGGCACAGTCACGACCCATGCAGCGATGATGGTGAGGAAATGCGCCCGCCGCACCACTTTCTTGCGCTTTCTGACTTCGAGCGGGCTGGTCAGATCAGCGCGGTTCTCTTTCAGGATGCGCTCATGATACCATTCGCGGAAGAAGCCCACACCAAAGATCGCACCGATGGCGATATGGGTCGAGCTCACCGGGAGCCCCAGCCATGAGGCGAAGATCACCGTGATCGCGGCGGCCAGTGCCACGCAATAGGCGCGCATCGCGTTGAGCCTTGTGATCTCGCTGCCCACGATATTGATCAGCTTGGGCCCGAAGAGAAGCAGACCAATCGACAGGCCGACCCCCCCGATCAGCATCACCCAGAGCGGAATGCCCACCTGATCGGCAGCGCCTCCATCCTGCACCGCATGCACGATCGCAGCCACCGGGCCGATTGCATTGGCCACGTCATTGGCGCCATGCGCGAAGGAGAGTAGCGCCGCCGAGAAGATCAGCGGGATGTTGAACAGAATTTTCAGCGATTTCTTGCGATTTTCCATCCCCTCGCTCTGGCGACGGATGACAGGGCGCATGGCAAAGGTGAGCACCAGCCCGACTACGAGCCCAAGAAGAAGAGCATTGCCGAAGCTGATATTGTAAATCTTGTCGAGCCCCTTGAGCGCCAGATAGGTGGTGAAGCAGCCGCCCATGATGCCGATAAGGATGGGCACCCAGAACCGCGCGGCCTCGATCATGTTGGGGCGGTAGATGATGCGCGACTTGATGATCGCGAGAAAGAAGGCTGCAAAAATCCCGCCGAGGACCGGCGAGATCACCCAGCTTGCCGCGATCCGGCCCATGGTGGGCCAGTTCACAGCGGCGAACCCTGCCGCGGCGATACCTGCACCCATCACCCCGCCGACGATGGAATGCGTGGTCGAGACCGGCGCGCCGATCCATGTCGCGAGATTGACCCAGAGCGCGCCTGCAAGAAGGGCGGCCATCATCGCCCAGATGAAGACCTGCGTTTCGGCGACGGATTCGGGCGCGATGATCCCGCGCGAGACTGTGCCGACCACATCGCCCCCAGCGATCAGCGCCCCCGCGGTCTCGCAAATCGCCGCGATGATCAGCGCGGTGCCGATGGTCAGCGCCCGTGCGCCGACCGCCGGGCCCATATTGTTGGCCACATCATTTGCACCGATATTGATGGCCATATAGGCGCCGATGATGGCGGCTGCGACGACGATCAGCCCCAGAGGGTCGAAGCCGATCAGCACGGCCGTGATCAGGCCGGTGAGCGCCATGAAGGCAAGCGCGACCCCCGGTGCCACGAGCGGGCGCGCAGTGTAGGCCATCGCCGTTTCCAGCGCCGAAATGCGCTCGAGGTCCTTGTTCAGGGTTTTCCAGGACTTTCCGGCTTGATCTGACACGCGCGCGTGCTCCTGTAACGGCCATGTGACAGGCGGCTAGTAGCAGAGCGTATGGGTAACGACAATGATCTGGCGCATGGACGGATTATTCAGCGGTCTTCCGGCAAATCACGAAAAATTCCGAAGCAGTTCCGCGAGTTGCGGGTTGCGCACTGTCTCTGCTGCCTCGAGCAGGCTTACCCATTTGCGCGTGCGTCTTGCAGCCTCGGGATAGCTGTCATGGCACACGCTGACATCGAGCCGATAGACCTGTGGGCGGCATTGCACAGGCAACCCGCTTTTCTTGATCTTGGTATAGGTGAACGCGCCGATCGGGTCGGGATGGATGCGCCCGAGCACCCCGGCTTCTTCCCAGGCCTCGATCTCAGCGGCCTCGGCCAATGAGCGGTTCTTCATCGGCCAGCCTTTGGGGATGATCCAGTGCTTGCGCCGCAGGCTCTGGATCAGCAGCACCTCTGGCCCGTGGTTGGTGTCGCGCAAACACAGAGCCGCCGCCTGCACGAAGGCAGGGCGCATGAATTCCATGACATGGTCGAGCATGTCGTGCGGCAACGTGCGGATATTCATCTGCTCTTTTCCTTTTTCTCCGCTTGCCGAGGCAATGTAACAGTCACATGACGAAAGTCACTATTCGGTCGGCGGAGTTGCGCGGCGCGCCTTTACAACGGCGCGATGCGCTTTTGCCTCGAGCCGTCTGCGCTTGCTCGCCAGCGTGGGTCGCGTGGCGATGCGCGGTTTGGGGCGTTTGCAGGCCTGAAGGATCAACTCCGCCAATCGCGCGCGGGCGATTTCGCGGTTGCGCGCCTGGCTGCGTGTCTCTTCCACACGCAGGATCAGCGCGCCATCATGTGTCCAGCGCCGCCCGGCCAGACGTTTGAGCCGTGCCTTCACCGGGCCGGGCAGGTTGGGACTGCGCTCGGCCTCGAAGCGTAGCTCGACCGCTGTAGCGACCTTGTTGACATTCTGCCCGCCCGGCCCGGAGGCACGCGAGAAGCTTTCGGTCATTTCCCACTCCTGCAGGGTGATCTGGTCGTTTATGCGCATGGCTGAATTGATCCGGGTAATCGAAAGGGCCGTCTTGAAGCAAGACGGCCCTTAGCGAGCTTCAGGAGATGGAGCCAATTAGAGCAATGGCCCAATCAGAACGGGTTTCCCATCCGGGCTGCCGTCAGGTTCTGTCCCTTCTGACTGTTTTGACACCTCTCTCCAACATCACTCTAGACACTGGACCACCTCCTTTCATTGCGTTGCTGATAAGGGAATGGTGGCACATATTTTGTGTTTGTCAAAAGTTTTTATGCGACAGGTTGGGTTAATTTCAGCACCAGCAGCCGGAAAGGCACAAGCGCGAGCAGCGCGAGCGCAAGTTTGACACCCCAATCAGCCACAGCAAGGCTCACCCAAAGCGGCACTTCCGGCCCAAACCCCAGCATTGGCAGGATTTCCCCGGCCCAGGACACATCATTCGCAGGCTCGATGAAGCTGAGCGTGGCCGAAAAGGCGATGCTGAAAAACAAGGCAGTGTCGACCGCAGAGCCGATCAGGGTCGAGCCCAGCGGCGCGCGCCACCAGCGCCCTTCGCGCAGGCGGTCGAAGACGAACACGTTGAGCATCTGGGCTGTCAGGAAGGCAATGCCCGAGCCGAGCGCGATGCGAAGTGTGACCAGCGGGCCGAATTCGCCCATGATCTGCGTGCCGATGAGCGAGCAACCGACACCCACGGCAAAGCCGACCCAGACTACCTTGCGCGCGGCTGCCGGGCCATAGACGCGGTTCATCACGTCATTGACCAGAAAGGCCAGCGGATAGGTGAAGGCCCCCCAAGTGAGCCAGTTGCCGAAGAGGAATTGGACAAGAATATTGGAGGCGACGACGATGGCCGCCATGGCGATGATGCCGGGCAGATAAGTGCGGGTCATGGATATGGTTTCCGTTTTGACAAGGTTGCGGAGACTTGTGCCGTCAGGCTGCGCGGCAGGTAGCGTGCTGTGCGCAGGAAATCAACGTGAAATCGCCACGCTGCAAGGCAGCGGGGCGACGGGGTGGTCATTTGATTGCTTTGAGGGCAGTTATTGCAGGATGCGCCCGTCAATCTCCGGGGCGAAGGGCTCGTTTTCCGAGAGATAGCGCGCCAGCACTTCGGCCAGATCAATCGCGGTGTCATAGCCGTTCATGCCGCCTTCGCGCAGCATCGCATAGCCATCGCCCCCCCCGGCCATGAAGTTGTTGGTCACAAGCCCATAGGTCGCATCCGGGTCGATGGGCTCCCAGCCATCCGCACCCATCACCTCGACCTCGGAAACGCGGCCTTCATCCGGTGCGACCGAGAGATCCAGCCGGAAGCGGATGCCCGCCACCTGCGGGAAACGCCCGGCGCCTTCTTCGACCCCGTTCACGCCGTGCTCGAGTGCGGCGAGCAATGTCTCGCCAGTAACCTCGAGCGTGTAGAGCGTGTTCTGGAAGGGCAGCACGGTGAGCACATCGCCCAGCGTGATCGTGCCTTCCCCCATCGAGGCGCGCAGACCCCCGCCATTGGCGAGCGCGATGCGGATGCCCTGATGTTCGACTTCTGCGACCATCGCATCGGCGACTGTATTGCCCATTTCGCATTCCATTGCGCGGCAGCTTTCGCGGCTGCCATCGATGCCTGCGGCAAGCTCGGCCACGGGTCGGCGGGTCAGTTCCTCGATCGGCCCGCGCAGCGGTTCGATCAGCGCCTCGATATCCTCGGCGGGCTCGAAACCGGCATCAAGCAGGATGGTATCGCCCGTGGCCGCGATCACCGCGCCATCCTCGCCGAATTCCAGCGCGACCTCGCCCATGAAGCGCGAGAAGGCGAAAGCCTGCATGATCGGCACGGCGCGACCCGAAGGGCTTTCGACCAGCCCGGCGTATTGTGTGGCGTCGTCGATGCTGTTCGACATCAGCGTATGGCTGTGCCCGCCGATGATGGCGGAGATCCCATCCACCTCCGCCGCGATCTGCTGGTCGCGGACATAGCCCACATGGCTGAGCACGAGGATCTTGTCCACGCCCTCGGCTTTCAGCCGCGCCACTGCTTCGGTCAGATGCTCGATATCGTCCTGAAAGGTCACATCATCGCCCGGCGAGGAGAGGAACACTGTGTCGGGCGTCGTCACCCCCAGAATCCCGATCCTTTCGCCCCCGCGCTCCAGGATCAGGTGGTCCGCGATCTTGCCGTCGAGGGGCGAACCGGGGGCGGCGTGGACATTGCCCGAGACAATCGGGAACTCGGCGAGGTCGAGCATCCGCGCGAGGCTTTCGGGGCCGCGGTTGAACTCGTGGTTGCCCAGCGTCATCGCATCGAAGCCGATGGCGTTCATCATCTCGACCTCGGCCCGCCCGCCATAGGTGGTGTAATAGAGCGTGCCTTGCGATTGGTCGCCCGCATCGAGTGTGACATGCGGCCTGCCTGCATCATCTAGCGCCGCGCGGCGCTCGCGGATGGCTGTCGCCAGACGGGCCGCGCCGCCAAAGCAATTCGCCTCCTCGGCATCCGAGGGCGAGCAATTGGTGTTGAAGCGGCTGATCTCGTCGATACGCGAATGCATGTCGTTGATATGCAGCACCGAGAGCGTGAAGCCGGTGCCCGCCTGCGCCGTGGTCAGGCTGAATTTGCCTGCCCCTGTCACTGCCAGCGTGGCCCCGGCCAGTGTCAGAAAGCCGCGGCGGTCAAGAATGTTGCGTTTTGTGAAATCGTCTTTCGTCATGAGGTTCATCTCCCTGAAATGATGCGTGCAGAGGCAGTCTCACGCTGCTTTCCATGCCCGACATGGATGACAGACGCATGACACAGAGATTGCGCCCCGGCCCAAGATAACTCAAGTGATTTCGCCGCGCGTTATTGCGAGGCCAGCACCTGCTGACACTCTGCAGGCAGATCAGTCATGGTGAATTCACGCGGATGGCGGCGGCGTGGCTGCGCGGGCTCCGTGCGCTCGCGCCGCGGCGGATCCAGGAAATCCGTGACCCACCATTGCAAGGTCTCGTCGCATCCATTCCCGCCATTGGAAAGCTCTGCCACAGTCGGGGTCTGGGTAACGCAATTGCGACTGCCACGCGGGCATTTCAGGCGCACATGGAAGTGGAAATTATGCCCCACAGCGGGCCGGATCCTCTGCAACCATGGCGTATCGGCCCGCGTGGCTGTCTTGCACATCTCGATCTTGACTGCGGCGGCCACGAAAATTCGGTCCACGCGCGGATCCAGCGCGGCCTGTCTGAGCAATTCGTGATGCTGTGGCGACCAGTTGCGATTGACGCTGCGCTGATCCTCCGTGCGCACCGAGATCGAGCTGATGGATTCGCGCTCTGCACGGCTAAGGTCCAGCCGCTGCGGGGGGAGCATCCAGATATCGATATCGAGCCCGATCTGGTGGCTTGCATGCCCCGAAGTCATCGGCCCGCCGCGCGGCTGGCTGATATCGCCGACATACAGCCCGCGCCAGCCGATCTCCACCGCCTTGCGCGAGAGATCCTGCACATAGGCGATGGCATCGGGATGCCCCCAGTTGCGATTGCGCGACAGCCGCATCGCCTGCCATGTCGGCCCGGTCTCGGGCAGTCGCACCAGCCCGGCGGCGCAGCCATTGGCGTAGGACCCGATGGCCTCGGGGGCTTGCAGCGAGGGCATGGCCTTCGCGCCGAAGAGCTGATTTGCGAGCGATTGCGCCTGTGCCGCGACAGGCAGCAGCGCAAGGATCAGGGCGGCGAGGGCGATGCGCATCGGTGTCCGGGCTCTCCTTCGGGTTTGACCCAGAGTAGCAGGATCAATCCGATCGCGAAAAGCAAAATCAGCGGCGTGACGCCCAGCCGCTGGCTGTCTGTGATCATTGTGGCCAGTGCGATCAAACCGGGGGCCATGAAGGACAGCACCTTGCCCGACAGCGCGTAGAGCCCGAAGCCTTCGGTCATCCGCTCCGGATTGGCCTGGCGCACGAGCATCGTGCGGCTCGCTGCCTGCATCGCCCCGCCGCCCGCGCCGATCAGCGCACCGCAGAGGTAGAAGACGATATCCGGCAGGCCCGAATCGGCATCTATCGGCATGAACAGCACCATTGTCCGGTCCGTGCTCACTATGATCGTACAGACAATCAGCAACACGCAGATGCAGCTGATGATCACCGGTTTCGGCCCGAAACGCGAATCCAGCCGCCCGCCGATCAGACAGCCCACCGCGCCCACCGCCGCCGCAATAATCCCGAACACCCCGATCTGGATCAGCGACCAGCCCAGAACGCCAGACGCATAAATCCCGCCAAACGCATAGATGCCATTGAGTGCGTCGCGATAGATCATGGACGAGCCGAGATAGGCAAAGAGGCTCTTCGTCTGCGGCAGGGCGAGCAGCGTGGTTTTCAACTCGCGCAATCCCCGGCGCAGCGCGTCGGGGTCCTTTTGCGGCGTGGGCGGTTCTTTCACCCACAGGAAGAAGGGCATGACAAAAACCAGATACCACAGCGCCGTGAACGGCCCGACTGCGCGCGTGCCTTCGCGTATCTCGGGGTCGAGCCCGAAAATGGGCGCGATCCCGATCAGCGTCACGCCGTCATCATTTTCAGCAAAGAGGGCGAGCATGATGAACAGCGACACCAGCCCGCCAATATAGCCGATTGCCCAGCCCGTGCCTGATATCCTGCCCCATTCCGCACGCTTGCCCAGTGAGGGCAGGACCGAATTCGTGAATACGATCCCGTATTCCAGCCCGACCATGCCGACTGCGAAGGCCAGAAGGATCAGCACTATGAGGGTCGGTTCTGCGTCGGGCATCGCGAACCAGAGCGACGATGCGCCCGCCATGTAGAGCGCCGACCAGAACACGATCCAGACGCGCTTGCGCCCTGAATTATCGGCGATGGCCCCGAGGATGGGCGCGAAAAAGGCCGTGATCAGCCCCGCGATTGCGAGCATCCAACCCCACATCGCCTGACCGCTGACCGGATCGGGTGCGACTGTCGAGGTGAAATAGGGCGCGAAGATGAAGGTAAGAAGGAGGATATTGTAGGGTTGGTTTGCCCAATCGAACATCCACCAGCCCCAGATGCGTTTGCGATGTTCGATCATGCAGCGTCCTCAGTGATATTGTGCCGCCAGTAAGGCAGTGCACGGATACCCATGCAAGCAAGAATACTGCTCCTGTACGGTTTGTCCCCAAGACTTGACCAAAGAAAAAGGCGGGGTCATGCGACCCCGCCCCTCTCCCGTCCAGAGGCGACCAGACCTTGTTATTGCGGCAGGATAACGCCATCGATCACATGGATGACGCCATTGCTGGCCTCGATATCGGCTTGTGTGACGGTTGCGCCGTCAATGGTGACCGTGTCGCCGGCGCAGATGGTCGCCATCGCGCCATTGACCGTTTCCACCTCATTGCAGCCCTCTGCAAGATCACCAGACATCACTTCGCCCGGAACCACATGATAGGTGAGGATCGATGTCAGCATCGGAATATCTTCGAGAAGCGCTTCCAGTGTTCCTTCGGGAAGCTCGGCAAAGGCATCATCGGTTGGCGCAAAGACCGTGAACGGACCTTCACCCTGCAGCGTCTCGACCAGATCGGCGGCGGTCACCGCAGCAACGAGCGTGGAGAATGCCTCGTTTTCGACAGCGATATCGACAATCGTGCCGGGCTCGGAGTGGCTGCCCGAGTTTGCGAGGCCGGGAACCGCAACTGCTGTAGCGAGTGCGATAGCGCTAAGAGACGACTTCATCATGAGTTACTCCTTGGTTGCGTCAGAATTGACATCCGCAATAACGCGCGACGACAGCTATCAGATGACTCGCAAAAACATCGTGATGGGCCTTGAAATGCAAAGCGCTTTCTCTAAGCGTTTGAAAATAGGCAGTTCCAATCACGAATAAGTGTCCGAGGTCGCGTGATCTACGGCAATCTGGATGCTTTTCGGAAAGTCATCATCCGTGATTCCCACCGGCACGTGCCTCTCGCCTCTTCCCGACGATTTTTTCGCTATTTCTATTCTTTTCGGTCTTGCGTTTGTTTGAGGTGTTATCTAGATGGGGGTTCACCGGCGGCGAAGAGGTGCTGGGAGCTGGATCGGGTCTGAGATTGGATGGGTCTGGCGGGATAAATCCTGAGGATGGTGGCATGGGGTTGCACCGCGATGGTGGTGTTGCTTTG
>PWZT01000072.1 GCA_003567315.1 Paracoccaceae bacterium | reverse complement strand
GCCCCTCGGGATCGGCCCCCGAAAGCGTGAATTCATCCGTATGGCAGATGCCCGTGGCCTTGATCTCGACCAGAACCTCGCCCGCTTTCGGGCCGTCGAGATTGACCTCCATGATCTCCAGTGGTTTTCCGGCCTCAAGGGCCACGGCGGCGCGCGTGCGCATGGGTCTGTCCTCCTCCTTGTTGTGCTGCCAGCATCGCGCGAAATCCCGGCACAGGGCAAGCAAAACCGCGTCGGCCTGCGTGTCAGTTGCGACATGCGCGCCAAAGGCTTGATTTTCCCGCGCGCGCGGCCCACACTCGCGCCATGAACATGCAGTCTTCGATGCGCGGCCTCGACCAGGGTGTCAGCTTTGACCGGCGCGAACTGGGCGTGATCCTGTCGCTTTATGGCCGCATGGTCGCCGCCGGGGAATGGCGCGATTACGGGATTTCCTGCCTGCGCAATTCGGCCGTGTTCTCCGTCTTTCGCCGCACGGCCGAACATCCGCTCTACCGCATCGAGAAGCACCCGGCGCTGCGCAACCGGCAGGGGATGTATGTCGTGATCGGGATGGACGGGCAGATCCTCAAGCGCGGGCATGATCTGGCGCAGGTGCTCAAGGTGCTGGAGCGCAAGCTGCTGCGCGTGATCGAGAATGAGTAGTTTACAGCCCGCGCGCGCTCTGCTAACGGAACTGTCATGAACAGGACCGCGCATATCACCCGACGCACGCGACGCCGCTGAGACGCAGCCCCTGCGCCTCGCGCAGCCCCCTGTTCGCCTTTCCCGCTCTCATATGTTGACTTGGCCGCAGCCCTTTGGCAGGTCAAGGCTTTGCTCGCTACAGGATCACGCTCATGAACGCCCCTTTTCCTGCGCTTCTGCCCACCTATAACCGCACGCCCCTGCGCTTTGAGCGCGGCGAGGGTAGCTGGCTGATCGAAGCCTCGGGCGATCGTTATCTCGATTTCACATCGGGCATCGCCGTGAACGCGCTGGGTCACGCGCATCCCGCGCTGGTCGAGGTGCTCAAGACGCAGGCCGAGGCGCTGTGGCATGTCTCCAACCTCTATACGATCCCTGCGCAGGAGGCGCTGGCCGAAGCGCTGGTCGCGCACACATTCGCCGACACGGCGTTTTTCACCAATTCCGGCACCGAAGCCGCCGAACTCGCCATCAAGATGGTGCGCAAATACTGGCACGATCAGGGGCAGGCGCGCGAGACGATCCTGACATTCGAGGGCGCCTTTCATGGCCGCTCCACTGGCGCGATCGCAGCGGCTGGATCGGAGAAAATGACCAAGGGCTTCGGCGCGCTCATGCCCGGCTTCAGGACGCTGCCCTGGGGCGATCATGACGCCTTGCGCGACGCCCTTGATGACACTGTCGCCGCTGTGATGATCGAGCCCGTGCAGGGCGAAGGCGGCATCCGCCCGCTGCCGGATCAGTGCCTCAAAGGCTTGCGCGATCTCTGCGACCAGACCGGCGCGCTTCTGGTGCTTGACGAGGTGCAATGCGGCATGGGACGCACGGGGCGGCTCTTTGCGCATGAATGGGCGGGCATTGCGCCCGATATCATGATGGTCGCGAAAGGCATCGGCGGGGGGTTCCCGCTGGGCGCGGTGCTCGCCACCGCCAAGGCCGCATCAAGCATGAGCGCAGGCACGCATGGCTCCACCTATGGCGGCAACCCGCTCGCCTGCGCTGTGGGCGCGAAAGTGCTCGAGATCATGACCGAGGACGGGTTTCTTGACGCCGTCAGCCGCAAGGGCGCGCTGTTGCGCCAGAAGCTCGAAGGGCTCTTGGCGGCCCATCCGGAGGTGTTCGAGGAGGTGCGTGGCCAGGGCCTCATGCTCGGCCTCAAATGCCGCGCGCAAAACAGCGACATCGTGAAGGCCGCGCAGACCGCACATCTGCTCACAGTGCCTGCCGCAGACAATGTCATCCGCCTGCTGCCGCCCCTCACGATTACCGAGGAAGAAATCACCGAAGCCCTCACCCGTCTAGAGCGCGCAGCAAGCTCCCTCTGATTTCATCACTCCGAGAAATACCCGGGAGCGCTAGGGCAAAGCCCTCGCCCCCCTCCCCGAAAGGCCCGACCGATGCCGCATTTCCTCGATATCCACACCACTGACAAATCCGCCCTGCGCGCCATGATCGATCAGGCCCGCGCCATCAAAGACGCGCGCAATGGCCTGCCCAAGGCGACCCCGGATGCCGAGCAGCCGCTCGCGAACCACATGGTCGCGCTGATCTTCGAGAAACCCTCGACCCGCACCCGCGTCAGCTTCGATGTCGGCGTGCGCCAGATGGGCGGGCAGACCATGGTGCTCTCGGGCAACGAGATGCAGCTTGGCCATGGCGAGACCATCGCCGACACCGCCCGCGTGCTCTCGCGCTATGTCGATCTCATCATGATCCGCACCTTCGAGGAGACCGTGCTGCAGGAGATGGCGGAGTATGCCTCAGTTCCGGTCATCAACGGGCTCACGAACCGCAGCCATCCCTGTCAGATCATGGCCGATGTGATGACCTTCGAGGAACATCGCGGCCCCATCGCCGGGCGCAAGGTGGTCTGGTGCGGGGATGGCAACAATGTCTGCGCCTCGTTTCTGCACGCCGCCGGGCAGTTCGGGTTTGATCTGACCTTCACCGGGCCCGAGGCGCTGGACCCCGACCCCGAATTCGTCGCACGCGCCCGCGACCAGGGCGCGCAGGTCGAGATCATCCGCGACCCGGCCCGCGCGGTGGAGGGGGCGGATCTGGTGGTGGCGGATACATGGGTGTCGATGCATGACAGCCAGTCCAACCGCGAGCGCCGCCACAACCTGCTGCGGCCCTATCAGGTCAATGACGCGCTGATGGCGCAGGCAAAACCCGATGCGCTGTTCATGCACTGCCTGCCTGCGCATCGTGAGGAGGAAGTGACCAATGCGGTGATGGACGGCCCGCAATCCGTGGTGTTCGACGAGGCCGAAAACCGCCTGCACGCGCAAAAGGCGATCATGCGGTATTGTCTGGGGGTTTGAGGGGGCGCGAGTAATCAAAAGTCGCCTTTGGCCGAGATGGGCTCTTCAGAAACTGGACTGAAAATGTTTTATTTGAATAGAGCTCTAAATTTCATTTGCAGTTGGTTCAAATTATCCCTCTCTAATGTTA
The DNA here is from genome assembly GCA_003567315.1 of Paracoccaceae bacterium. Taxonomy (GTDB): domain Bacteria; phylum Pseudomonadota; class Alphaproteobacteria; order Rhodobacterales; family Rhodobacteraceae; genus Roseinatronobacter. Next base: position 10,864 of record PWZT01000072.1, on the reverse strand, counting down.
TCATCACCAACATAGCTTTACCGATATTTAGGGTTCGACATTGGCGGTTGTTTTCTATTCATCCTCAGCACTCAAAATTATCGAATAAGGTCCGTATTTGAAAATGACCAAGAAACAGACATCGAAGATCCGTGAAGGCTCTCCAACCGCTAAAGAAATCTATCTCTCAGTAGGGGTGGCACTTTCATGGTGGGAAGCATCGGAAGATATGTTGGAGTTACTCTTTATGCATCTGTGTGGCCTGAAAGAACCCGTTGCTATAGAGACTTTTCGGGTTGCTACTCGTCAGTCGCGGGTGGCAATGATTAAATCGGCACTACGTTTTTATAATCAGCGAGTTACAGAAGAGGAGACCTCAAACGTACTCAACGCGCTCAAGAATCTTGACAAGCTCTCATCGAAAAGAAACCAGATTGCACATGGTCATGTTTCCGGGATAAACGAGACTATGGATGGAAATATTGTAATGCGTGGAAATTTTCTTTCGTCCAAATTAAGCCCATTGGGCAGCGTTGTGTCGCGTGAATCAAATCGAAAATACGCTTACACCGCCGCAGAGATCGACCAGTGGACGGATAAGGTGCGTCAAGAACGCGGGAAAATTATGGACGTATGTTTTGCTATTATACAGCGAAACGCAGGAGAAGAAGAATAGCAAGAAAAATATTCGAATAAAAGGGAAAAGATAATAACGCATTAGAATTGCGCGCAAAAACGGGCAGTCCTGACGCGCTCCTGCAAGCGGATAGGAGGTGTTAATCGACAGCCTTGACCGAATTAATTTTCCCATCAAGGCATCCCCGATCCTGAACCGTTCAGCTATCCACCGGCAAAAATCCGGCAGAGTTGGCCGCACTGGCCCCAACATCACCCCGCTTTCGCGCAAGCCCCGGCGCAGCTCACGACTGCGCCGCAACCTCCGACCGGAACCTGTTCTGCGGCATAAAGCCGGACTGGACCGCCGCGCGCGGGTTGCGCACCCAGACTTCGCGGTTCGGATGCAGCCCTGCCCCGTGGATCGCCGGGACCGCCATATGGCGCGCACGCTGCAAGAGCCTCGTGTCCGCATCGGGCAGGCTCGGATGAAAGCCGCCATTGCCCGCAACCGCCGCGTCCCAGGCCGCCTTACGGGCCGCAAAAACATCCGCGTCACGCAGCGGGGTGCAGTTGATTTCGTTGGTGTCGAGATCCACGAGGATTTCGTCGCCATCCTCCACCAGCGCAATCGGCCCGCCAAGTGCGGCCTCCGGCCCCACATGGCCGATCACGAGCCCGACCGAGCCGCCCGAAAACCGCGCATCGGTCATCAGCGCGATGACGATCCCGCGCTCGCGGCACAGGGTGGTGATGCGCGATGTCGGGTCAAGCATCTCCGGCATGCCCGGCGCGCCGCTCGGCCCTTCATAGCGCACGATGATCATGTCGTTATCCTCGAAGCTCTCGGGCTTCTGGTCGAGCATGTCCAGCAATGCCTGCTGCCCGTCAAAGACCCGCGCCTTGCCCCGGAACTGGTTGTTGTCCAACCCGCCCTCGACGCCTGCGAGCTTGAGAATGGCCGAGAAATCAGGCGACAGATTGCCGCCGAGCAGGCGCAGCCCGCCGGTTGGCTTGTAGGGTGCCTTGACCGGGTAGATGACCTCGCCATCGGCCAGCCCGGCTCCGAGGCGGGCCACCTGTTGCGCCAAGGTCTCGCCGGTGCAGGTCAGCGCCTCGCCATTCAGAAGCCCGGCCTCCAGCAACTCGCGCACGATGATCTGCACGCCGCCCACCGCGTCGATATCGACCATGGAATAGGTGCCATAGGGGCGCGCATTGGTGAGCACCGGGACGACATGCTGCGAGAGGTGGTTGAACTCTTCCGGTGTGATGATCTCCGTCCAGAAATCGGCGAAGCCTGCGGCACGCGCGATCTCGGGCGCGTGCAGAAGCGCATTGGTGGACCCGCCGATGGCCATGGCGACGATCAGCGCGTTGCGCAGCGAATCGCGCCCGACGATGTCGCGGGGTTTCAGATCGGTCTCGATCATCCGCGCGAGCAGCGTCACCAGCTCTTCGGGGAACTCGGTCAACCGACGCGGATCGTCGGATGGGGGGGCCACCATATGCAAAGGCTGCATCCCCAGCACGCCGATGAAGGTCTGCATGGTGTTGTAGGTGAACATGCCACCGCAACTGCCAAAGCCCGGGCAGGCATGGCAGGCGATGTGGTGGCGATACTCCGGGTCCGGGTGCCCAGCGACCTGAAAGGCGCTCACGATATCGAGCTTTTCGCCAGTGTTGGGGTCGGTGCCGGGCCGGATCGGGCCGTCGGACATGATGATGCCGGGCAGGTTGTGCTCCAGCATCGCCGCGAGCGTGCCGACAGGGGGCTTGTCGCAGGCCACCACGGCGATGGTGCCGGCAAGGCCCGTGGCGCTGAGATGTTCGCATAACGCATCCTGCGTCACCTCGCGCCCGATCAGCGAATAGCGCATTTCCGGCGTGCCGTTGCGCATGCCGTCCGAGGTTGCAATCGTGTATTCGGGTTGCACGAGGCGGAAGCTGACCTGATCGGGACCAGTGCCGATGCGGGATTTCAGCGCCTGATGGATGGCTTCGACCTTGGCCGCCACGCCCAGATAGCACTGGCTGTCGCCTTTCGTGCCGACCACGCCCACCGACGGCGCGTGAATGAGCTCCGGATCAGTGCCAAGCCCGCGAGCAAGGCCGATGGTTTGCGTGGAACGTCCGGGATGGCGGTCGATCAGAACAGGGTTTTGGTTGGCCACGATGCACTCTTTCAGTTTTCGTTTCCGGGAAGCGGTCGGCGGGACCATATCTGCACAGAGATTTTAGGCAAGGGGGTGTGGATGTACCGTGTCACAAGGGCAAGGCCCGACGCATGGGTCGAAGGGTCGACCTGCGCTTGCGCGCTGTGATCCACCAGCCTTGCGGCATCCGGCGGGTCGGTCGGAAAGGACAGCGCCGCTGCGCCAGCAAAGGATTACCCCGAAGCTGCGACCGCCAGAACGCCCCGCCCCCTTGACGCGCCCTGCGCAAGCGGGCAGGTGCAGCCCATGTTGCGCCTTGACGATATCAGCTTCTCCATCGAGGGCCGCCCGCTTTTCGAGGGCGCCTCGGCCACCATTCCGACCGGCCACAAGGTCGGGCTTGTGGGGCGCAATGGCACGGGCAAGACCACGCTGTTTCGCCTGATCCGGGGCGAGCTTGCGCTCGAAGGCGGCAGCGTCACCCTGCCATCGCGCGCGAAAATCGGCGGTGTGGCGCAGGAAGTGCCGTCCTCCGGCACCTCGCTGCTCGACACGGTTCTCGCAGCCGATGCCGAACGCGCAAGCCTGATGGCAGAGGCCGAAAGCGCAAGCGACCCTGCGCGCATCGCTGCGATCCAGACGCGGCTGGCGGATATCGACGCATGGTCGGCCGAGGGCCGCGCGAGCGCGATCCTGAAAGGGCTGGGCTTTGACACCGAGGCGCAGGCGCGGCCCTGCTCGGATTTCTCGGGAGGGTGGCGGATGCGGGTGGCGCTTGCGGGCGTGCTTTTCGCCCAGCCCGATCTGTTGCTGCTGGATGAGCCGACCAACTATCTCGATCTCGAAGGCGCGCTCTGGCTCGAATCCTATCTCGCGAAATACCCGCATACAGTCATCATCATCAGCCATGATCGGGGCCTGTTGAACCGCGCGGTCGATCACATCCTGCATCTGGAGGATCGCAAGCTCACGCTCTATGCGGGCGGCTATGACACATTCGCGCGCACCCGCGCCGAGCAACGCGCCGTGCAGGCCGCCGAGGCGCAGAAGGTGGCGACCCAGCGCGCGCATATGCAGAAATTCGTGGACCGCTTCCGCGCCAAGGCCAGCAAGGCGAAACAGGCGCAGTCGCGGCTCAAGATGCTGGAAAAGCTCACGCCCATCACCCCGCCCTCGGAAGCCGCGAAGCATGTGTTCAGCTTCCCCAAGCCCGAGGAACTTTCGCCGCCGATCCTGCGGCTCGAAGGGGTGTCGGTGGGCTATGGCGGCCCACCGGTGCTGCGCAAGCTCGATCTGCGGATCGATCAGGATGACCGCATCGCGCTTCTGGGGCGCAATGGCGAGGGGAAATCGACGCTCTCGAAACTGCTGGCCCGCAAGCTCGACGGCGTGGGCCAGGTCACGCGCGCGGCGAAGCTGCGCGTGGGTTATTTCGCGCAGCATCAGGTCGATGAGCTGGAGATCGATGAGACGCCGCTGCAGCATCTGCAACGCGCCCGCCCGGGCGAGGCGCAGCCGAAACTGCGCGCGCGGCTCGCGGGCTTCGGGCTGATGGCGGAACAGGCAGAGACAGTCGTTTCGCGGCTCTCGGGCGGGCAGAAGGCGCGGCTTTCGCTCCTGCTGGCCACGCTCGATGCGCCGCATCTGCTGATCCTCGACGAGCCGACCAACCATCTCGACATCGAGAGCCGCGAGGCGCTGGTCGAGGCGCTGACGCAATATGACGGCGCGGTGGTGCTGGTGAGCCATGACATGCATCTGCTCTCGCTGGTGGCGGATCGGGTCTGGCTGGTCTCGGGCGGGCATGTGACCCCGTTCGAGGGCGATCTGGAAAGCTATCGCGCGTTCCTGCTGGCTAATGACACCAAGCCCGCGCGCGAGAAGCCCAAGCCCAAACGTGCCAGAAGCGATGATATAGCCGTGCTGCGCAGCGAGTTGCGCAAATGCGAGGCGCGGGTCGAGAGGCTGGAAGAGATGCGCAGCAAACTGGCGCAGAAGCTCGCGGATCCGGAGCTTTATGACGATGCGCGGGCGGGCGATCTACGGGTCTGGCAGGCGAAATATACCGAGGTGATGGAGGCGCTCGACCGCGCGGAGGCGCTTTGGGTCAGAGCACAGGAAGCCGTCGATACAGCAACGCAGGAGGCGTGAGCGCGGCTTATCCGATCAGCCCGCCGCCGGTGGCAAGCTGCGCGTAATGGCGTGCGGCGCGTTGCAGCGCGATGCGCAGCACGATCTTGCCCGAGCGCGCCGACCAGCCCATGTCGCGCTCGGTCGCCTCGACCCCTTCGAGACGGCAGCAGCAGCGCAGCACCATATCGCCCAGCCCCGGCCCCAGATCGCGCAACATCTCGGCAAGGGCCGCGCGGGCGACATGGGTCCGGCGACAGTCGGGCGCAGAAAGCGCCCCGTGCTCCAGCGCCGCGAGCATCTCGGTTGCGCAGATGATATCGGTGTCCTCGAGCTGCGCCATGACGAAATCCTCGCGCAGCCGCGCGGCGGCCTGCACATGCGCGGGCTCCAGAAAGGGCCGCCCCTTCAGATCCTGACGCCGCGCGAGCACAGTGACAGGGCTCTCGGTCTGCGTATAGCGCGGGCGCTTCGAGGGCAAAGGCGCGTCGGGGGCGCCGAAAGGTTCGTAATCCAGCCCATTGGCCGCGCAATGCTTCCGCAGCGCCTGCCGCCCGGCGGCCGAGATCGCGTAGCTCGACACGCGCCCCTGCTTGCGCAGCCGAATCCAACCATTGAGCGCCATCGCCTCGGCCACGTCGCGCTCCAGCACTGCCAGCCGTTCGGCCACGCCGTCGCGCCCCTCGCAGGTGATTACGGATTTGGGCATGTCGGCCGCGACGATCAGATGCGCCTTCGGCCGTACCAGATGGCGCAGCGCGGCCATCGCTTCATCCGTAAGCTGATCGGGCTTGAGGGTCGCGAGCGCGGGTTTGGGGGAGGTCATCATCGGCCGGGGCTCCTTCTGGGGCGGCGAAGTCTGGCGACTGCGCAGGGACAGGTCGAGCCTGCGCAGGGCTTCATCGACAAGCGGGTCATCGCGACGGGTCTCGAACTGGCGGATCTGGCGCAGCACCGTGGAGGCGTGGCAGCCATGGACCCGCCCAAGCTCGCGCAGCGAACGGCCTTGCGCGACATGCGACAGATAGAGGCGGGCGCCAGTGGGCACCCATGCGGGGAGGTCTTTCGCGGAGCAGCTCCGGGCGGTGTCTTGCGTGTTTGCTGGTACAGACATTCTGCTGCGAGCCCTTCGTAGTGATTCTACCTATGAGTGTGCACCTTAGCAGACTATTAACCTTTTTTTGCAAAAATCAGAATAGTTTCCAATTCCTAAATTCTGTTCAACGCAGCGCACGGTGCTGTAATTTCAACGCAACACCAGTTGTGGTTGTGTCATCATCCGCTTGTCACGAGAAAGGACACGATGATGCATGTTGCTGCCACAACACTCGACACACTCATTCGCCCTCGCCTTTTGGTTGTTTCTGCGCGGCATGCGCTGCGCGATTACGACCGCACCGCGCGACTGGGGCGGCTCCTGAAACTGCCGCTCGGGAGCACGCTGCCCGCCCCCGAGGCCGCGTTGCGCGCGCTGATCGAACTCGAACGCGCGCAGGACAAGGCACGCCGCAGCCATGATGCGCGCTGGAGCGCGCCATTGCATGTGGCGCTTCTCACAGCGCTGCTGCATGAGGCGCAGCTTTGCCGCGCGATCCCGAGCGGGTTTCGGGTGGTGGAGGACCTGCGCCGCATGGGGGCGGCGGAGTAACTCGTCTCGCACCCGCGATCGGGCCATGCGTCCGCGCGGGTGCCGACTGCACCACCAGATACCAGCGCATGCCCCGGGGCATGCGCTGCGCTGCGATCGACCTGCGCGCCGAATCATGCAGCGACCTGCGGTCGCGGGCCGGGTCTGCGGCAAGCGGGGCCGAGTCTGCCTGCGGGGGGCCAGTGTTCTGATAACCGAGAAGGAGGGGCGTCGGAGAAAGATCTGTCTTGTCTTATGATTGTTACAATGCAACCTTACCCCGGATAGCAAGCGGCAGGGGCCTCCTGCCGTGTTCATCAATCAGGTTCACTTGCTATCTCCAAAGGGAGGAACATCATGAAAAAACACGTAGCCGGTGCGTGCCTTGCCGCCACCACTGCCCTGACGCCTGTCTGGGCCCATGCGGAAGTTTCGGTCAACTGGTGGCACGCCATGGGCGGCGAGCTGGGCGAGCTGCTCGAAGGTGTGGCCGAGGCATTCAACGAAAGCCAGGACGAGTTCCGCGTCGTGCCCAGCTATCGCGGCACCTATACCGAGACGATGACCGGCGCAATTGCCGCGTTCCGGGCCAATCAGCAGCCGCATATCCTGCAGGTGTTCGAAGTCGGCACCGGCACGATGATGGCCGCCGAGGGCGCGATCTATCCGATCTATCAGCTCATGGCCGATCATGACGTGCATTTCGACCCGGATGCCTATCTGGACACTGTGGTCAGCTACTACACGGATCCGAACGGGAACATGCTGTCTTTCCCGTTCAACTCCTCGACCCCGATCATGTATTACAACAAGGACATCTTCGAGGCCGCCGGGCTGGACCCCGACTCCCCCCCCACAACTTGGGCCGAGATGGAAGCTGCCTCGATCCAGATCCTCGAATCGGGCGCGGCACCCTGTGGCTTCACCACGTCCTGGCCAAGCTGGGTGATGCTGGAGAATTTCAGCGCCTGGCACAACATCCCGCTGGGCACGCAGGCCAACGGCTTTGAAGGCTTCGACACCGAATTCGTCTTCAACAACGAGCTGGTCGCGCGGCATTGGGACAACCTGCATGCGTGGCAGGAAGCGGGCGCGTTCCGCTGGGGTGGCCCCGGACCGGGCCCTGACGCCTTCCCGGCCTTCTATGCCGAGGAATGCGCGATGGTCTTCGGCTCCTCGGCCAGCCGCGCCGGGGTGCTGGCGAACTCTGATTTCGAGGTCGGCTACGGCTTCCAGCCCTATTACGACGATGTCGAGGGCGCGCCGCAGAACTCCATCATCGGCGGCGCAACGCTGTGGGTGCTGACCGGGCATACGGATGAGGAATACGCCGCCGTGGCCGCCTTCTTCGAATACCTCTCGCAGCCCGAGGTGCAGGCGCAATGGCATCAGGACACGGGCTATCTGCCGATCACCCAGGCCTCGTTCGACCTGACCGCCGAGCAGGGGTATTATGACGAGAACCCCGGCGCGGATACTTCGATCCGGCAGATGACGCTTAACCCGCCGACCGAGAATTCGAGCGGGCTGCGCTTCGGCAATTTCGTGCAGGTGCGCGACGTGATCTCGGAAGAGATGGAAGCGGTGATGTCGGGCTCCAAAACGGGCCAGGAGGCTGCGGATGACGCAGTGACCCGTGGCAATGCGCTGCTGCGCGCCTTCGAAGCCGACATGAACTGATCCAGAACCTCGCGGCCCGCCCCTGTCCCGGGGCGGGCCGTTTTCTATTTCGGGCGGACGCACTCCCATGCAGACCAAACGCATGACCTTTTCCAGCAAGTGGCTGCCTTATGCCCTGCTGGCCCCTCAGGTGATCATCACGCTGATCTTCTTCATCTGGCCGTCCTTTCAGGCGCTCCGGCAATCGGTATATCGCCAGGGCGATGCGTTCGGCATCCGGCCGCCGCGTTTCGTTTGGTTCGAGAATTTTCAGGCGCTCTTTGCAGATCCGCTCTATCTGAACTCGCTGCAGGTGACGGCGGTTTTCGCGATCGGCACCACGCTCCTGTCCATGTCGGTGGCGCTTTTGTTCGCGGTCATGGTCAATCGCATGATCCGTTCGCGCGACAGCTACACCACCTTTCTGGTCTGGCCCTATGCCATCGCGCCCGCCATCGCCGGCGTGCTGTGGTGGTTCATCTTCAACCCGTCCATCGGCATCCTGCCTTACATGCTGGACATGGTGGGCTATGACTGGAACCACCGGCGCGACGGCAATGACGCGATGATCATGGTCATCATCGCCGCCGCCTGGCGCCAGATCAGCTACAACTTTCTGTTCTTCCTTGCCGGGCTGGCCGCCATCCCGCATTCGCTGATCGAGGCGGCGGCCATCGACGGGGCCGGTCGCTTCAAGCGCTTCTGGACCATCGTCTTCCCGCTGCTGTCGCCGATCACCTTCTTCCTGCTGGTCATCAATATCGTCTATGCCATGTTCGACACATTCGGCGTGATCCATGCCACCACCGAGGGCGGCCCGAGCCAGGCCACCAACATCCTGGTCTACAAGGTCTATCGCGACGGTTTCGTAAATCTCAATATCGGGTCGTCGGCGGCGCAATCGGTGGTGCTGATGTCCATCGTCATCATCCTGACCGTGATCCAGTTCCGCTATATCGAGCGGCGCGTGAACTACTGAAGGAGGGCGGCGCAATGGTCGAAAACAATCGCTGGGGCAATTTCTTCGCCCATGTCATCCTGATCCTCGGCGTCGCCATCGTGGTGTTTCCGGTCTATGTGGCGATCATCGCCTCGACCCACCCGCCGGGGACATTCGTGCGCGGCGTGATGCCGCTCTGGCCGGGCACCCACGCGTGGGAAAACTACACCACCGCGATCACCGAGGGTCGGTCGCGCGCGGGCACGCCGCCCATCGGGGGCATGATGTGGAACAGCTTCATCATGGCCATGGCGATCACCATAGGCAAGCTCTCGATCTCGATCCTTTCGGCCTTCGCCATCGTCTATTTCCGCTTTCCCTTCCGCATCTTCTTCTTCTGGATCATCTTCCTCACGCTGATGCTGCCGGTGGAGGTGCGGATCGTGCCGACCTTTCAGGTGGTCGCGGATTTTGGGATGCTCAACAGCTTCGCCGGGCTCTCGATCCCGCTCATCGCCTCGGCCACGGCGACGTTCCTGTTCCGGCAATTCTTCATGACCGTGCCGGAGGAGTTGATGGAGGCCGCCCGCGTGGACGGCGCCGGGCCGATGAAGTTCTTCAAGGACATCCTGCTGCCCCTGTCGATCACCAATATCGCGGCGCTCTTCGTGATCATGTTCATCTATGGCTGGAACCAGTATCTCTGGCCGCTGCTGATCACCACGGACCCGGACTATTACACCATCGTCATGGGCATCCAGCGCATGGTGACCGGGGGCGACTCGGAGCCCCTGTGGCATCTGGTGATGGCGACGGTCGTGCTGGCCGCCCTGCCCCCGGTGCTGGTCATCCTGTTCATGCAGCGCCTGTTCGTGAAGGGCCTGACCGAGACGGAGAAATAATACATGGCAACCATTACCATGGACAATCTGGGCAAGGTCTATGCGGGCAATGTGCGCGCAGTGACCGGCGTGAATATCGACATCCGCGATGGCGAGATGATCGTGCTCGTGGGGCCGTCGGGCTGCGGCAAATCCACGCTTCTGCGCATGGTCGCGGGGCTCGAGACGATCACCGAGGGCACGCTCAAGATCGGCGAGCGGGTGGTGAACAACCTCGAGCCCGCAGATCGCGACATCGCGATGGTGTTCCAGAACTACGCGCTCTACCCGCATATGACCGTGTTCAACAACCTCGCCTACGGGCTGAAAAATCGCGGCTTCAAGAAGGCCGAGATCGACCGCCGCGTGCGCGAGGCGGCCACCATGCTGGAGATCGGGCAATTCCTCGACCGCAAGCCGCGCCAGCTTTCGGGCGGCCAGCGCCAGCGGGTCGCGATGGGTCGCGCGCTGGTGCGCGAACCGGCGGCATTCCTCTTCGACGAGCCGCTCTCAAACCTCGACGCGAAACTGCGCGTGCAGATGCGCGTGGAGATCCGGCAGTTGCAGAAGAGGCTGGGCACCACCTCGCTCTATGTCACGCATGACCAGCTCGAGGCGCTGACCATGGCCGACCGGCTCGTGGTGCTCAATGGCGGCCGGATCGAGCAGGTGGGCACACCGATGGAGCTTTACCTGCGCCCCGAGACAACCTTTGTGGCAGGCTTCATCGGCTCGCCTGCGATGAACATGCTGCCCGCCGAATATCTGCGCGAGATCGTGCATGCCGACTCGCTCGCGCATCTGCCGGGCAAGGCCGACCTCATCGGCATCCGCCCCGAGGATCTCGCACTCTCGCCCCCGGTCGAGGACGAGATCG
>PWZT01000055.1 GCA_003567315.1 Paracoccaceae bacterium | reverse complement strand
CGCTGATGTCGGATCGCGCGGCGCGGCGGCTCTGCGACCGGCTGGTGCAGCTCGGGGCGGCGCGCGAGGTGACCGGGCGCGACACATTCCGGCTCTACGGGCTCTGACATGCGCAAGGGGCCCACTGCCGAGTTCGACCGCGAATTGTCCGACCTCGCGCCCGAGCAGCGCTGGCGCGAATGGATGCGCCGGATCGAGGCGGTGCTGTTTGCCAGCGCTGTCCCCGTGGCGCGCGAGGATCTGGCGCGTGTGGTGGGGCAGGGGGTCTCGCTTGAGCTGCTGATCGAAGACCTGCGCGCCGATCTGGAACCCCGCCCCTATGAGATCGCGCGCGCTGGCAATGCCTGGCTTTTGCGCACCCGCGCGGCCTATGCGCCGGTGATCCGAAGGGCCGCCAATGTCGCGGATCAGGCGCTCAACCTCAGCGAGTTCGAGGCCGCTGTGCTGGCCGCCATCGCCCTGCACCAGCCGGTCAGTCGCGAGGGGTTGCGCGAGATTTTCGGCCGCGAGATCAGCCGCGATCTGATCGGGCGGCTGTCCGCGCGCGCCCTGATCGCCCCCGGCCCGCGCGAACCCCGCCGCGGCGCGCCCTATACCTTTGTCACCACCGAGGCGTTTCTGGCCGCGTTCGACCTGACCTCGCTGGCCGATCTGCCCGAGGCCGAGCAACTCGAGGATGCGGGCCTGGCGCGGGGGGCGTCGGAGGCGTGAGGCTTCGCGCCTTTGATATGGCGGCCGGGCGCCGCTGCGCGGGTTAACCAATCGGCAAGAAAATGCGGCTGAGGGCGCCTCTCCCAGCGTCGCGTTAGGGATTTGATAACACTTCCCTGCTCTTCTCGGACGCAGGTCCGGGGTGAGGCGCACGCCCCCCCCCCAGCCCTTGGGTGTGTTGGTGAGGAGTGTTGCATGATTGTCGGTCTGATCCTTTTGGGAAGCATGGCAGCCGCAGGAGTGTCGATCACGGCACTCGTGCTCGGATTTCCGATCTGGGCCGCGCTGCTGCTCTACAGCCTGACCGGAATGGCAGTGGTGCTGACCGGCGCCGCGCTCGTCTTCCTGCGCCAGACCCGCCCTGCGCGCCCGGAGCCGCAAGCCTACCCCCTCGCCGCTGCGCCGCGCGGGTAAGGCGCAACCGACGCGTGAGCAGCGCGGATTCGGTTCAATCAGCAAGGCTGTTCGTCGTTAACCAAGCATGAATTTTCCTGCCCCGCGCCACGGTTTTTCCACCGTGGCGGTTGTGGCGAATCCTCATGGAAGATAACGTCTGTTGACTTCGCCGCGAGCGTTTTGTTGCGCGGGCTGCTTCTGACAGTGAAGGAATGACAGATGAAGACATTGAAACTGGCAGGAGCGATCCCTGCCTTGGTGCTCTCGTTGGGAATAGTGTCTGGCGCAAATGCGGCGTCGATCGTCCCAGAATTCGACAGCTTCGCAGACCTGAATGCGGCGACCACCACTGACGTGACTTTCACCGGGAGCGGTATCCCCACCGATCCATCCGCGATCCGCAGTTTCACGAATGCTGCCGGAGATACGCTTTTGCTTGGCCTCACGGCACATCAGCGGTTCTCAGAAAATCCTCCATTGACCAATGACGGGAATGGCACGTTCTTCGCTACCGCTGGGCTCAATACACCGCCGAGTGATCCGAGCGGCCTTCAGGGCGCGACCTGGAATTTCGCCTGGTTTGCCGAGGTTAAGCGTGGCGCAAACAGCACCGCCACGCTTGCAGATTTTGCCCTCGAGCTTCTTTATGATTTCGATCCGGGTGCAAACACGCCTGTAAGCGATCATGGTCGTCTAATGTCGTCTACGCTGGAGCTTTTTGGGCCGGATCAGGATGGTCTAATATACCAGGGGTCTCAGAACCTCGCTTTTAATTTTCTTGCCAACGACGTTACTGGGTTCATTATCGCACCAGGCGGAAGCTTTGATCCTTTTGCAGGTGGTGAATATACCTTCGCCCTGCGTTCAAATCTGGGCGATGTGGCGATACAGGTCAACGTCGCTCCCATCCCCCTGCCCGCTGCGGGCTGGCTGCTGCTGACTGCCGTCGGGGGTCTCGGCCTGGCCGCACGCCGCCGTCGCAAGGCGGCCTGATACGCTGTCATTCAGGTTGAGACAGAAGACAGCCCCCGTCTTGGGGGCTGACTTGTTTTGCATGGGCGCGCGTGATCTGGGGCGTGTTTTGCCAGGCTATCGGGGTCGGGTGCAACCCCCGCGTGAGCCGCCCGGGTCCGGCTCAATCAGCAAGGCCGGTCGTCGTTAACCAAGCTTACAATTTCCTGTCCTGCGGCACGGTTTTCCGGCCTCCGTCGCTTGCCGCGAATCATCACGAAAGTTAACTTGTCGTTTACTTCGCGAAGGGTGTTTTGCTGCGCGGGGTGTCTCTGACATTGAAGGAGTAACAGATGAAGACATTGAAACTGGCCGGAGCGATCCCGGCATTGGCGCTTGTGGCGTCATTTGGTATTGGCAGTGACGCGCAAGCCTCGACAGTGACCGGCTTCGTGGGGTTCGAGGCAAGCGGGACATACACCTCGGGGGTATTTGATGCCGACACCGGCGGCGCTGCCACCCAGGCCTCGACCAATGTTGGCTACGAGATCAACGTCATCGGCACCGGGACGCTCACCAACACGCTTAGCAGCCAGACCGACCTCGCGCCGGGCTGGATCGTCACCAGCGAAGGCACAGTGACGGGTGCATGGTCCAATCCGCCGATCCAGGAACTTGAGGATGGTGTGTCCGTGACCCGTTCACTGAGCGAGACCATCCCGGGGCCTCTGTCCTTTGAGGGTCTGGGTAACCTGCCAGTGGCCCCCGGCGGCACGGTGACCTATCTGACGGCGCTTGCACTTCTGCAGGATCCTGCCCTGTTTGGTCCTGGCGGAACAGGTTTCACCTTTGGTGGTGGGCAAAACATCCTGCCGGCCGGTGACACGATCACCGGCACGATCGACTTCACCACAGGGGCGTTCGATCTGCTCTTCCGCGGCAACGATGCAGTAGCATCACTGGTGATGTTTACCGATTTCCAGGAAAGCCTCGGGATTGCGCCATCCTCCACCCTGACCAGTATTTTTGGCACGACGGATAACTGGGATCGTAGCGTCCTGGCCTTCCTGCCGGATTCGGGGACCTTCAGCACGTCGGCCACGATTGCGCCCGTTCCGCTCCCTGCCGCGGGTTGGCTCTTGCTGACCGCTTTCGGGGGCCTTGGGCTGGCTGCGCGCCGTCGTCGCAAGGCGGCCTGAGTTCAGTCTTCG
>PWZT01000032.1 GCA_003567315.1 Paracoccaceae bacterium | reverse complement strand
CCCGCATCGCCTGCGGACCCACAGCAGCAGCATAAACCTCCCCATAGCCCGAAATCCCGCACTCCGTGGTAAGACGCGTGACAATCCAGTAACGCCCGCCCCAACCCGGGGGAGGCGTGCCAATCGTGAAGATTTCCAGATCGGCAAGTCTCATGCTAGGTTTCGCGCGTGTTCATGTGAAAAGGGGCTGTCGTGGAGATACGTCTGCTGCAGGTGTCCGATCTCGAACTGCTGCTGCAAGTCGAAAACGGGCTTTTTGACAACCCCATCGATCCCGCACAGGCGTGCGCCTTTCTCGACAGCCCGCTGCACCATATCGCGCTTGCCTTTGCAGAGGGGCAGGCGGTGGCCTTTGCTTCGGGGAGCGTGCTCCTGCATCCTGACAAGCCGCCATCCATGTTCGTCAATGAGGTCGGCACCCGCGAAGGGCATCGCCGCAAGGGCTATGGTGCTGCCGTGTTGCATGCCTTGATCGACCATGCGCGCGCCATCGGGTGCAAGGGCATATGGCTCGGAACCGAGCCCGAAAACGCCCCTGCGCTTGCGCTCTATCGCAGTCTGGGTGGTGAGGAGCGCCCCATTGCCGGCTTCGGCTGGGACGGCGCTTTCGGGCCGGACTGACATCATTGCCCGAACAGGATCACATTGCGCCGCGTGCCACCCTTGGCCGTGTCGGCAATGGCGTCGTTGATCTCGTCGAGCCGGTAGCGCCCCGAGATCAATTCATCGAGCTTGAGCCGTCCCTGCCGGTAGAGCTCGATCAGGCGCGGAATATCGCGGCGCAGCACTGTGCCGCCCATCTTGGAGCCGATCAACCGCTGCTCCTGATACGCCACCATCATCGGGTTCAGACGCATGAAATCCTCGCTCCCGGTCATGCCCGCCATGATGATGCCGCCGCCCGGTGCGCAGAGCCCCAGCGCCTGCTCATAGGCCACCACCGCCCCGACCGTCACAAACACATACTCCGCCCCGCGCCCATGTGTCAGCGCGCGCACCTGCGCGCGGGCATCGGTCGCGCTGGCGAGCACGGTATCGGTCGCGCCAAAATCGCGCGCGGCATCGAGCTTCTCTGGCGCGACATCGAGCGCGATGATGCGCTGCGCCCCGGCGATGCGCGCGCCTTGGATCGCGTTGAGCCCGACACCCCCCGTGCCGATCACGACCGCATTGGCGCCCGCTGGCATGGCGGCGGTATTGACGACTGCGCCCACACCGGTAATCACCCCGCAGGCCAGAAGCGCTGCGACATCGAGGGGCAAATCCGACGGCAAAGGGGCAAGCTGGCTCGCGTCAACCACGACTTTCTCCGCGAAAGCGCCAGTTTTCATGCCCTGAGCCACAGGTGTTCCATCTGCCATGCGCAGAGGGCTGTAGCCGTCGCCGGGCTGCTCGCAGGTCACGGGCCGCCCGTCGCTGCAGCATTGGCAGGTGCCACAGGCGCGGATCAGCGTCACCAGCACGGGTTGGCCGATCTCATAGCCAGCGACGCCGCTGCCCAGTGCCGTGACATGGCCTGCGGCCTCATGGCCATAGACAGCGGGCAGATCGCCCCCCCATGCGCCTTCGATGAAATGCAGATCCGAATGACAGATGGCGCAGGCGGCGAGCGTGACCTCCACCTCGCCTGCGCGTGGCGGGGCGAGGTCGAGGTCTGTCACGGTCAGAGGCGCCTTGAAGGCAGTGCAGAGCGCGGCTTTCATGGGGAGCTTTCTTTCTGGCGAACCGGCCTGCGGCCGGTGCCTCCGGCGGGAGTATTTGGATCAAGATGAAAGCAGAGTTGCACGCGCGACGGGCCGGGTCAATTCGGCGATTGGCGCGACCACTGGTGCGAAGGCCCGACCAAAACTGATCGGGCCATGCGCTGTTGTGACGCCGGGGGCTCTGGGCGCCTCCCGGGCCGGTGGATGTGGTGTCTCTCAGACGGACTCGACAGGCGCGCCGAGGTCGAAGTCGTGGCCCGGATGATATTTGGCCAGACGCGCATCTGCGGTGCGGGCATGCGCCTCCATGCCTTCCAACCGCGAGATGCGGGCCGTGCGGATGGCGAGCTCCTTGCTGGCCGCGTGGTCGGCCTGTTGCCATGTCAGCGGCTTGAGGAATTTATGCACTGACAGCCCTGCAGAATAGCGCGCGGCATATTTCGTGGGCAGGATGTGGTTGGGGCCCGAGCATTTGTCGCCATAAGCGACAGTCGTTTCCTCACCCACAAAGAGCGAGCCGTAATTGGTGAGATTTTCCATCCACCAGTCCAGATCGGCGCAATGCACTTCGAGATGCTCGGAGGCATATTCATCCGAGACCTGCACCAGCTCCTCGCGCGTGTCGCACAGCACCACTTCGCCGTAATCGCGCCAGGCAGCGTCAGCGGCCTCGCGGGCAGGCTCGGGGAGCGTGGCGATGAGTTCGGGCACCCGCGCCATGACCGTCTCGGCCAGCGCCTTGTCATCGGTGAAGAGCCATGCGGGGGATTCGTGGCCATGTTCGGCCTGGCCCACCAGGTCGACCGCGACAATCTCGGGATCAGCGGTCTTGTCGGCGAGGATGCCGATCTCGGAGGGCCCGGCAAAGACATCGATCCCGACCTTGCCGAACAGCGTGCGCTTGGCTTCGGCCACGAATTTGTTGCCGGGGCCCACGATCACATCTGCGGGTTTGTCGGTGAACAGCCCGTAAGCCATGGTCGCGATCGCTTGCACACCGCCGAGCGTCATGACGATATCGGCGCCTGCCGCGCGCATCGCATAGAGCACATAGGGGTGCATCGCGCCGCCCCGAAAGGGCGTGGAACAGGCGATCACAGTCTTGACGCCTGCCGCCTTCGCCGTGGCGACCGACATGATGGCCGAGGCGATATGCGCGTAGCGACCCGTGGGCACATAGCAGCCCGCGACATTGCAGGGCACCCATTTCTGCCCGGCGACCAGCCCCGAAGGCATGGTCATCTGAAAATCATGCACCGAGGCGCGCTGCGCTTCGGCGAAGGCCCGAACCTGCTCGACCGCGAAGGCGATATCCTCCTTGACCTGCGCGGGCACCTCATCGGCGCGGGCGTCCATGGCCTCGCGGCTGACGAGGATCGGGCCGTCCCATTTGTCGAGGCTCTTGGCATAGGCGCGCACCGCGTCCTCGCCTTCCGCCGAAATCCGCGCGAGCATCTCGGTGACCACGGCCTGTGCCTGGCCGGACTCGGTTTCCGGGGTCTTGGCTGCCTTTTTCAGATACGTGATCGCCATGTTGGTTCCCTCTCCCTTGGCTGCACCAATCTCACAAAGTCTGAGATAAAATCTTATGTAAGCGTTTTCATGATAATGGCGCATATGTCAAGAAAACTCTGCATTAACTCTGAAATTGATGAGATTATCGCGGTGTAAATTATGAAAATTTGCAGTTCTGTTGGGGCGCCGTTTGCCCTTGTCACGAAATCAAAGCATGCATGGGATCGCCTGCCGCCGCGCGAGCATGCTGCTGCTTGCCAATTTGATCCGGATCAAAGTGCAATTTCAGATTCACCATACTCTGGATGCTGGGGAACTGATCGTCAGCGTGTTGGAGGACGCATGCCTTGGACGTTAGCATTTTCATTCTGGTCACGAATCAGCCCACAGCTCTGCCGGGATTTTCCGCATCTCGATCCTGCAGCGATTCGGCGGTTTCGCGGTAACATCTCGGCCTTGATCGAATATCTCGCCAATACCCATGAGTTGACGCTTTCCGAGGCCTCCGAGGTCTTGCGGGACTGGCTGGCCTTCCGCGCGGCATCGATAGTGTCGAACGCGGCCTGATCGCAGTTTGGGCCGCGCGCGTTTTGACTTTCTGGGTTGACCGTTATCTAGTGCTCCTGCCAGCACAGGAGAAGTCATGCGTGCATTCGGTTCATCGCAGGGCGGCACACGCCGCGAGGATATCCGCTTTGTGACCGGGCAGGGGCGGTATCTCGCCGATATTCTGCCCGAGGATACATTGCAGGCCGTGTTCCTGCGCGCGCCTGTGGCCCATGCGCGGATCACCACGCTCGATGTCACCGAGGCGCGTGAAATGCCCGGCGTGCGCGCGGTCTGGACAGCCGCCGATCTGGAGGCGGCCGGGGTCACCGGCTCGGTGCTGGGCATGGCGCTGCCCGACCAGCGCGGGGGCAAGGGCGCAAGGCCGCATCGCCCGCCGCTGGCCCATGATGTGATCCGCCATATGGGCGAGCCCGTGGCGCTCATCCTCGCCGAAACCCGCGCGCAGGCACTCGATGCTTTGGAAGCGATCGCGCTTGATCTTGACGAACTGCCGCTCTCGCTGGGCCTCGACCCCGGAGGCCCGAGCGTTCATGCCGAGGCGCCGGACAATATCGCGCTTGATTGGGCGCTGGGCGATGCCGAGGCCACGGCAGACGCTTTTGCCAAGGCCGCCCATGTCACCAAGATCACAGTCCGCCAGAACCGCGTGACCGCTGCCAGCATCGAGCCGCGCGCGGCGTTCGCGCAATGGAATGGCGAGCGGCTGCATTTTGCCTTCAACGGGCAGGGCGTGTGGACGATGAAGCGCGAACTCGCCAAGCTTCTGGGGCTGGAGCCCGATCAGGTTCATGTCACAACGCCCGATGTGGGCGGTGGCTTTGGCATGAAGGTGATGGTGTACCCGGAGCATGTGGCGCTGGCGGCGGCCACGCGCGCGCTTGGTTGTTCGGCGGCGTGGCTGGCAGAGCGCGGCGAATCCATCGCATCGGACAATGGCGGGCGCGATCTGGTCAGCACGGCAGAGCTGGCTTTCGACGCCGATCACCGTATTCTCGGCTACCGCGTGACCTCGCGCTTCAATCTCGGCGCTTACAACTCGCAATTCGGGCAGAACATCCAGACCGCGCTCTTCTCCAAGGTCTTTACTGGCGTCTATGATATTCCGGCCGCGCATCTGCATGTGCAGGGCATCTACACCAACACCACCCCTGTTGACGCCTATCGCGGCGCAGGACGGCCCGAGGCGATCACGCTTCTGGAGCGCGCGATGGACATGGCGGCGCGCGAATTGGGCCTCTCGCCCTTCGATCTGCGCGCGCGCAATTTCATCGCGGCCGACTGGTTTCCTTACACCACGCCCGCGCAGGAAACCTATGACGTGGGCGATTTCGCTCGCCTTCTGACACGCGCGCAGGAGCTTGGCGATGTCGCAGGTTTTGCTGCGCGCAAGGCTGAGAGTGCCGCGCGCGGCAAGCTGCGCGGGCTGGGGCTTGCCTATTACATCGAGGCCATTCTTGGCGATCCCAGCGAGACCGCGACGCTCGAATTCACCGAAGACGGGCGCGCGCGGCTCTATGTCGGCACGCAATCGAACGGGCAGGGGCATGAGACTGTCTATGCGCGTTACCTCGCGGATCTGACCGGGCTCGATGAGGCGCTGATCGATATCATCCAAGGCGATAGCGATCTGATCGCGCAGGGGGGCGGCACGGGTGGCTCGCGCTCGGTCACTGTCCAGAGCGCGGCCACGCATGGGATGGTCACGCAGATGGTCGCGGATTTCGCGGAGTTTCTGGAGGCCGAGATCGGCGCGGGGCCGGTGGAATTCGAGGACGGGATTTTCGCTGCCCCCGGCTCCAACCAGCGCTTCACCCTGATCGAGGCCGCCGAACTGGCCCGCAGCCGGGGGCAGGAGGCGCTTCTGCGCCATAGCCGCAAGATGACGCTTGATGGCCGCTCCTATCCCAATGGCGCGCATCTCTGCGAGGTGGAGATCGACCCCGAGACCGGCGCGCTCTCGCTGGAGCGCTACCTCGCCGTTGATGATTTCGGCAATCTGATGAACCCCGCGCTCGCGCAGGGGCAGGTGCATGGCGGTGTTGCGCAGGGCTTCGGGCAGGCCGTGCTGGAAGAAGTGCGCTTCGATGAGAATGGGCAGCTTCTCTCGGGCAGTTTCATGGATTACGCCATGCCGCGCGCGGCGGATTTCCCGCCCATTCGCTTCGCCTCGGAACCGGTCCCATCGCGCAATAACCCCATCGGCATGAAAGGCTGCGGTGAGGCCGGAACCGTGGGCGCGCTGGCTGCGATCTCCAATGCAACGCTCGATGCGCTCTGGGAGCGCGGGGTGCGGCATGTCGATATGCCGCTGACGCCGCAGCGCATCTGGGGGTGGCTGCAGGGGGGCTGACCAGTTCAGGCGCGCCGGAACGTCAGGTAATGCGGGCGCCGCCCCTCGCGCAGCGCCTTTTGCTCATAGCGCGTGGAGCACCAGTCCTCCCAGGGCTGCACCCAATCCGCAGGCTCTGGCGTCAGGCACTCGAACCCGGCATGCGGCACTTCCTCCATCGTCTGGCGCACGTAATCGGGAATATCGGTCGCCACACGAAAGATCGCACCGGGCTGCAGCACGCGCGCCAAGGGTTCCAGATATTCGGGGGTCACGAAGCGGCGGCGATGATGGCGCGCCTTGGGCCAAGGGTCTGGGTAGAGCAGAAAGGCGCGCCCGAGGCAGCGATCGGGGAGCACATCGAACAGATCGCGCACATCCCACGGGTAGATGCGCAAATTTTTGACATTGGCCTGCCGGATCTTGCCCAGAAGCATCGCCACCCCATTGATATAGGGCTCGCAGCCGATGAAGCCTGTCTCGGGGTGCAACTGGCATTGGTGCACGAGATGCTCGCCGCCGCCGAATCCCACTTCCAGCCAGAGCGGGCGGTCATCGCCGAAGAAACCTCGCGGATCGACAGGCTTGCGCTCCGGGTTCTCCTCCATGCTCACGCCCACGGGCCGAAGCGCGTGCAAATCCTCGTCGAGATAGCGCTTCTGCGCGGGTCTCAGCGCCTTGCCCTTGATCCGCCCATAGAAATTGCGGTTTTCATTCGGGGGGGCGGGGGCAGTCATGGCAGGCTCTCCGGAATATCGGCGGCGGTATGCCGATGCAGGCACGGCAGGTCAAGCCCGCACATTTGTCCCCGGGTTTACATCCGGGCCATGCCTTGCCATATTATAGCCAGTCCAATCAGAGCACCGTGCGAGCTTGCACGCCTCTGTGTATCCACCTCCCCCAAATGAAAGGAAGCTTCATGGCGCAGGCAGCAGCCGGCAACAAAGTCCGTTTTCACTACACTGGCACATTGGAAGATGGTTCCGTCTTCGACAGCTCCGAAGGCCGCGATCCGCTGGAATTCGAGCTTGGCTCGGGCAGCATTATCCCCGGGCTTGATCGTGCGATTACTGGCATGAGCGAGGGCGAGCAGAAAACTGTCACCATCCCCAGCACCGAAGCTTACGGCGAGTATCAGGAGCAGGCGCGGCAGGATGTCCCCCGCGACCAGATCCCCGACAATATCCCGCTCGATGAAGGCACGATGCTGCAGATGCAGACCCCGGATGGCCGCCAGATCCCGGTCAAGGTGGTCGCTGTCAACGACACCGCCGTGACGCTGGACGCCAACCACCCGCTCGCAGGCAAGGATCTGACCTTCTCGGTCGAGGTCGTCTCGGTCAGTTGAACCCGAGCTTCCGGGGCAGCGCGGCGATCAGCCCGCAGCCCCGGCCCTTCACCGCCGCCGACAGGCGCGCAATTGCTGGTCATACATCGCCGCGCGCGATGCGACCCGGTCGGCGACCCCAATCAGCCACGGCTTGCCATTGTAGGACCCGCGCCGGAACCCGGCATGCCCCTCATGATAGGCCAGATACTGGTTGCGTGCATCGCTGAGCGGAACATTGTTACGCTCCAGCGTCTTGTTGGTGTACCAACCCACGAAGTCCGAGGCGTCGCGGATATTCGTGCGCGACGACCGGCGATTGCCAACCTCGGCGACATATTCCTCCCATGTCCCGTCAAGCGCCTGCGAATAGCCGAGTGCCGAAGATTGGCGGCCCATAGGGATCACGCCCAAGGTCCAGCGCACTGGGGTGCGCGCATCGCCGATGAAACGGCTTTCAGCATGGATGATCGCCATCTGGACCGGCAGCGGCGTGCCCCAACGGCGCTCGGTCGCACGCATCGCCGCAAAATAGGCCGGTCGCTCGCGCTCCAGCGCGCAGGCATCGTCCAGATTGCGCGGCGCAGAAAACTGCGGCGCGCGTCCGCAAGCCGTCACCAGCAGCACGACCAGCAGCGAAACTATTATTCTGCTCATTTCAGCCTCGATTTTTTCTCGAAGATTAGCAAATCTGCCGGAGTTTGTAACCCCCGTGCGAACGGACATCCCTGCTCAGGCCTGCTTGCCCTGTAAAACAGACGCAATCGTGACCAGCACAGGCAGGCGCACGCGCCGTTAAGCTCTTGTTCAACTCTTGCCACTAATCTGGGCCTCGGGTGAATGAAAGGTGGGATGATGGCGCGGCATGACAATGTCAGACCGATCGTAATCAAGCGAAAGAAGGTCACAGCGGATAGTGGGCATCATGGTGGTGCGTGGAAAGTTGCCTATGCCGATTTCGTAACGGCTATGATGGCGTTCTTCCTGATGCTCTGGCTGCTCGGCTCGGTCTCGGATGACCAGCGCCAGGGCGTTGCCGATTATTTCTCGCCGACCTTGAGTATAAGCAGCTCGTCGGCTGGTGGGGAGGGCGCTCTTTCAGGCGAATCGCTTTCCGCCGTCGAAGCTCTCAAGGATGAAATTGCAACGCACGCAGAACACGAGCAGGAATTTCAGCCTCTCGAACAACTCGCAGAGATGCTTGAGGCGCTCTCAGAAGAAGATGATGCGCTGGCGAAGGCCTTCGAGCATGTGGCGATCCGCATGAGCGACGAGGGGTTGATTGTGGAGCTTTTCGACCTGGAGCATGCGGCCCTTTTCGATGGTCTTACGGATGAGCCGCGTCCGGTTCTGCGAAGCTTGATCGACGCGATCGCTGCAGCCTTTGTTGCCGTGCCGAATCCAGTCGCGATCGTAGCGCATACGCGAGGCTTTCCCACTGTTTTCCTGGAGGATCCGTCCTGGCCGCTCTCGCTCGACCGCGCGCGGGCCGTCCTGGACATGATGGGGGCCTCACCGATCACGGAAGAGCGCTTCTCGCGGGTCACCGGGAAGGCAGATCGCGAACCGGCTGTGAGCGACCCGACCGCCGTTCGCAATAACCGTATCGAGATCACGCTGCTCAGGATGTCCTGAACAGACCCTGCCGTTAGGAAGATCTTAAACCATGTGGGTCAGGATGGCCGGAGGAATCAGATCGGACATGGAGTGATCATGAGCATATCGTCGTCGATGAACGCAGGCGTCGCCGGGTTGAAGGCCAACGCAACCCGCCTCGCCACGATATCGGATAATATCGCAAATTCCGCGACCTACGGCTATCGGCGCGCTCAAACCAGCTTTCACTCCATGATCACCGGGTCCGGCATGGCAGGGCAGGGCGGCTATTCTGCCGGTGGCGTACGCAGCACTACGGTACGGATGATTGACCAGGCCGGATCACTGATCAGCACCGACAACCCGACTGATATCGCGATCTCCGGACGCGGGTTTCTGCCGGTCACCACTGAGCTTGGCGCGCAGTTGACAGATGGCACTGCGCCCTTGCTGTTGTCCACAACCGGCTCATTCAGGCAGGATTCGAACGGGTTTCTGAAGAATGAGTTCGGTCACACGCTGATGGGCTGGCCTGCAAATCCTGACGGCACGATACCGTCCTTCCCGCGCGATAGCACGAACGGTCTGCAACCAGTGCAGATTGATGTTAACCAGCAAGCCTTCTCGGCAACCAGCAAGATCACCTTCGGCGTCAATCTCCCTGCGTCTGGTACGCTGCCGGGTGCCTCGACGGATCCGGTGCAGATGTCGGTTGAGGTCTACAATGATCTGGGCCTGCCGGAAACCATCGATGTGGTGATAACCCCTGAGGGGTCACCAAATACTTGGACAATGAACCTGGTACATTCCGAAACTGGCGATGATCTTGGCGAGTTCACGCTTGAATTCGACGATGAACCAGGCACGGGCGGAACCTTGAAGGACGTCACGGGCCCGGGTTACGATCTTGACACTGGCGAGATTTCGCTCTCGATCGGTAATCAATCGATCAGCATGTTCATCGGGAAATACGGTGAGCCGGGCGGAATGTCTCAGAAAGGTTCGTCCTTTTCTCCCGCGGGCATTTCCCAGAACGGATCGGGCACTGGCGGTCTGGTCGGACTCATGGTGGATGCGAATGGCAATCTTGATGCAATCTACGATCAGGGCTTCCGGCAGACACTGTTTCAGATTCCGGTCGTCGATGTGCCGAATCCAAACGGGCTCAATTCCGTGAGCGGACAGGCCTATCAGGTCTCGCGCGACAGCGGCGCATTTTTCCTCTGGGATGCCGGTGATGGCCCGGTTGGTGAGATGGAAGGGTTTTCACTCGAGGAGTCCGCCACCGACATCGCGGCCGAACTGACGGGCCTGATCCAGACCCAACGGGCGTATTCTTCCAATGCGAAGGTCATTCAGACGGTTGATGAGATGCTCCAGGAAACCACGAATATCAAACGCTGATCACACATCCAAATGAGGCAGGCACATGTCGCTGACGCTGGCACTTTCATCATCTCTGAGCGGGCTGAATCTCGCAGCGCGCGGCACACAGGTTGCTGCCGACAACATCGCAAATGCACAGACCGAAGCCTATGGGGTGCGCAGCGTGAACCAGGCGTCGCGGGTGACCGGCAACACGGGCTCCGGCGTTTCCATGACCGGGATCACGCGGCATGTCGACCAGGCGCTGTTGAACGAATTGCGGGCGGTGCGGTCGAAGGATATCGGTGAAGACATCCAACTCGCTTTCTGGAACAGGGTGGAAGCCGATCTGGGCCTTGCCGGTGAACCGGGCGGAATGACCGAATTGGTCGATCGGCTGGAAAGCGCCCTGCAGCTTGCGTCCGAGAATCCGGCATCCCCTGCCCGTCTGTCACAAGTCGTCCAATCCGCCGAGGATATTGCCCAGCGTTTTCGGACAGTTCATCAGTCGCTGGCGGCGCAACGTGATCGGGCCGATGCTGCGCTTGCCGATACGGCGACGCGATTGAATGACGGGCTCGAGGCCGTCGCTGCGCTCAATGACCGTATTCAGCGCCAGGCCCTGCTCGGCGGCGCGCCTGAAGGCCTCAAGGATGAACGTCAGCGCATCGTCGATGAGATTTCCGACATGGTTTCGTTACGCCAGATCGATCGGGAAGATGGGCGCATCATGCTTATGGGAGCCGATGGGACAATCCTTGTCGACAGAAAGGCTGCCAAGGTCGAGTTCGACCGAAGTTTCCTGCCGCAGGCAAATGAAAAGGTCGAAGATGGGGCGCTTGGGCTGCTGCAAATCAATGGCAAGACGATCCCCGCGGGCAGCTCATTACTGGCAACAGGGAAAATGGGCGCGTATTTCAATATTCGCGACCTTGCAGCGCCTGAAGTTCAGGCGAGAGTGGACGCGCTTGCCGAAAATCTGACTGCGCGCTTCATGAACGCCGACATCGACCCCACGCTGGACAGTGGAGAATTCGGACTTTTCGCATTTGAGGATGATGGGATGGCGTCTGCGGGTCTTACAGGTGCCGCAGGCCGCATCACGGTCAATCCTCTGCTCGCGAATGACCCCGATGCATCCTGGCGTCTTCGTGATGGACTTGGACAGGCGTCGCTGCCCCTGGGGCTTGTCAACGACAACGCGCTTCTCGAGCGGATGCGCGGCGCACTCAATGTCATGGAGCCGCTTTCGACGGCCTCGGCACCAGCCCGGTCGGTCTCGGGTCATGCCTCCGATCTCTTGTCCATGGCCGGCACCCGGCGCCTGATCGTCGAGGAGAGCAAATCCGCGTCCTCCGCCCAACGCGCGGCTCTGAGCGAAGCTTTCGCCGCGCAAGGTGTGGATACGGACGCAGAACTTAGCCGCCTGCTGGTGCTGGAGCAGGCATATGCGGCCAATGCGCGCGTCATATCGACCGTTGATGCGATGCTGCGCAAACTTTTGGAGATGTAGGGCATGCTTAATGGGTTTGGTGACATGGCGCAGCATCTCGGCTTGCGCCGCCACGCAACCAGCTTGCGCAAAGCGACCACAGTCCTGTCGCACGAGTTGACGACCGGGCAGGTCAAGGATCAGACGAAACATCTTCGGGGTGACTTCTCGGAGTTGGTTGCAATAGACACATCGATTGCGAAGGCAACAAGCCGCGTCGCTGTCGGGCAGAGTATAGCCACCTGGCTTTCAGTCCAGCAAAATAGCGTTGCTGTGTTGCGGGATCATGCGCAGACGGGATTCGATGACATGCTCTTGCTTCAGCAGGCGCCTGAAAACGAGCAAAAACAGCGTATGCTCTCCGGGATGGACACACGCTTCGGGGATATGGTCAAGCTTCTGAATACAAGTTTCGGAGATCGTTTTGTTTTCTCCGGAACGCGCGCCGATGCGCCTGCTGTCGCGGAGGCTGATGTGATGCTCGATGCATTGATGAATGAAATCAATGCGGCGTCGCCCGCCATCACGGAGGCGCAAGAACTGAGCGATTTTATCGATCAATGGTTTGCCACCGGCGGTGGTTTCGACGAGGTTGGGTATCTGGGCGACGCGCCGATCCCGGCGTCCCAGAGCCTTGCGCAAGGGTATTCGGTCGGCATTTCGGTAACGGCTCAACACGAAGCGGTGCGGCAGACATTCGCGGCGTTTGCGAAAGGCGCGGCGCTGTCTCGCGGTGTGTTCGAAGACGATGCCACCGAACAAAAGAGGTTCACTGATATCGCCACCATGGCCATGGGCGGGTCGAGATCGTCGCTGATTCAGCTCGCCGCCGAGATTGGAACGAGTGAAGAGCGAGTGCAAAATGCAAACGCCCAGAATGAGGCTGAGCGCTACGCAATGAAAATCGCGCGATCGGAATTGCTGGAAGCAGACCCCTATGAGCGCGCATCGCAACTCGAGCGCGCGATGACTCAACAAGAGATGATCTACAGCCTGACGGCGCGGCTGTCTCGTCTCACTCTGCTGGATTTCCTGCGATGAACTGGACTTGCATCAAAGTGTTCATGTTTTCGATCGGGTTTCTCTTTAGCACCCTGAGCGCCGATGCTGCGGTTCGCTTGAAGGATCTGGTCGAGATCGATGGTATCCGTGGCAACGACCTCTTGGGCTATGGCCTGGTCGTGGGTCTGAATGGCACGGGTGACGGAATCCGAAATGCGCCGTTCACCGAAGACATCATGTCGAACATCCTCGAAAGGCTGGGGGTGAATGTCACAGGCGAACAGTTCCGACCGCGCAATGTCGCGGCCGTGATCGTGACAGCAAGTTTGCCGCCTTTCGCTCGGGCTGGCTCACGGATTGATGTGACAGTGTCAGCGATTGGTGATGCAAGTAGCTTGCTTGGAGGCACCCTTGTGATGACCCCGTTGAATGGTGCTGACGGTGCAATTTATGCAGTTGCGCAAGGCACGATCATAGCAGGCGGTGCCGTTGCGGAGGGTGCGGCGGCGCGCGAAGTGCGCGGTGTCCCGACCTCGGGTGCTATTCCGTTGGGCGCACGGGTCGAGAAAGAGGTTAACTTCGCACTCAACAGCCTTGATACAATACGGCTCGCACTTCGCGTGCCCGACCTTACGACTGCGGCTTTGATGGAAAATGCGATTAACCAGCAACTGGGTGGGCGCGTGGCAACGATGTCTGATCCCGGAACCGTGGTTCTTAACATGTCGGCTACCAATATGTCGTCTCCAGCGCATTTGCTCGCACGGATCGAAAATATCCGGATAACGCCTCAGGCACGGGCGCGTGTTGTCATTGACCAAAGATCTGGCACGATAGTCATGGGCGAGGATGTCCGGATAAGCAGGGTTGCCGTGGCGCAGGGCGGGCTGACCTTGCGGGTAGAGGAGGCGCCTTTGGTCGTGCAGCCCAACCCGTTTTCCGACGGGGAGACCGTGGTTGTGCCGCGATCGCGTGCAGAATTGCAAGACAATCCCGAACTGAGCATGGCAGAAATACAAAGCGGCACGAGCTTGTCGGATATCGTCGCTGGTCTGAATGCGTTGGGCGTTTCTCCCCGAGACATGATTGATATTCTCAACACAATTCACGCGGCTGGTGCTTTGCACGCTGAATTGGTGACACGCTAAGGCGCATCGCCGGGGAAGACATAGCGATCACAGATACAGCTCTTCCATATCGGTCGTGTCTCGGATTTGGTGGAAATTTGATGGCGGCGTAATCTCCGGGTGAACCAACACCCACCCAACTGGCGGCGGCAACCGCCAGGGAGATCACGCCATGACCCAGATTACCGACACT
>PWZT01000095.1 GCA_003567315.1 Paracoccaceae bacterium | reverse complement strand
AATCGCGGCAAGCCTTGGATGGGCGGATGCGCAGAAATCTGCGGCATATACCGCCTCGGACAAGCCCTCGGCGGCCGTTCGGTAACAAGCGTTTGCTGGCGGATATGGCAGCCCGTAGGGGAATCGAACCCCTCTTTCCAGGTTGAAAACCTGGCGTCCTAACCGATAGACGAACGGGCCAGCGCTGTGAGCCGGGTATTATTTTAAGCGCCAAGCTAACGCAAGAGGGTAACGCGCATTTTCTGCATAAAGATGATCAGGCCCGAGGCCGCGCCGCGTCTTCGAGGCGGAGTTGAACGCTCCGCCGTCCTGCCCAGTCGTTGATCTCGATCCGGCCCGCCAGATGCAGTGACTGGCCCTGTGCAGCCGCGACGAAATCACCCAGTGCGGAGTCGAACGCCCCAAAGGCAACCGCGTCGAGCGATGCGCCGCCGGTCTCGCCGAAGCGCAGGCGCATATGGCTCTCGCCCATCCGCCGCACCGACTGGATGCGCATGTTCGGGAAGGCGAATCTCGGCGCAGGGGCCGAGGCGCCAAAGGGCCCGGCGGCTTCGAGCTGCTCGACCAGCGCGGTGCTTACCGCGCCGGGCATCAACACAGCCTCCAGCCGCAGGCGTTTCGACCGCGCGGCACTCGCCCCCTGTTGCGCCAGAAGCTCCGACAGCCGCGCCATCGCGCTCTCGAGCTGGTCGCGCGCCACGGTCAGCCCCGCCGCCATTCTGTGGCCGCCGCCCTTGAGCAGGAGCCCCTCGCGCACCAGCCGTTGCACCGCCGCCCCAAGATCAACGCCCGAAACCGACCGGCCCGAGCCCTTGCCCTCATCGCCGTCAAAGCCGATCACGATGGCAGGCCGGTCGAAAGCCTCTTTCAACCGCGATGCCGCAATCCCTATGACGCCCGGATGCCAGCCCTCCCCGGCTGCCCAGGCGAGCGGCTCTGCCCCTGCGCGCTCTTCGGCCTGCGCCAGCGCCGCCATGCGCACGGCCATCTCGATCTCGCGCCGCTCCGTGTTGAGCGCATCGAGCCGCGCTGCGAGCGCCTCTGCTTCGGACGGGTCATCGCAGGCAAGAAGCCGCGCCCCGAGATCCGCCGCCCCGATGCGCCCGCCCGCATTCACGCGCGGGCCAAGCACGAAGCCCAGATGATAGGCCGAGGGCGCCGCCTCCAGACGCGCCAGATCGGCCAGCGCGCGCAGCCCGACGCGCTCGCGCTGTGCCATGACCCGGAGCCCCTGCCGCACGAAAGCCCGGTTCACACCGACCAGCGGGGCGACATCAGCCACAGTCGCGAGCGCCACCAAATCGAGCATCGCCATCAGATCAGGCCCCTGCCGCGCGCTTTCGCGCAACTGCCGGTTGGCCTCCACCAGCAGCAGGAACACCACACCGGCAGCGCAGAGATGCCCCAGATCGCCGCTTTCATCCTGCCGGTTGGGATTGACCACGGCCAGTGCGGGCGGCAGCGTCTCGCCGCCCAGATGGTGGTCCAGCACCACTACATCGGCGCCTTTTGCTGCCGCAATCGGCTCATGGCTGACGGTCCCGCAATCCACACAGACGACCAGATCATGGTCCCGCGCAAGCGCTGCCATCGCGGGCGCATTCGGCCCGTAGCCTTCCGCGATGCGGTCGGGCACATAGAGCGTCGCCTCACGCCCCATGCCCCGCAGCCAGCAGATCAGAAGCGCTGCCGAGGCACCGCCATCGACATCGTAATCAGCGAAAATGGCGATGCGCTCGCCTGCATCCACGGCTGCGAGAAACCGCTGCGCTGCCGCCTGCATGTCGCGCAAACTGCGCGGATCGGGGAGCAGATCGCGCAAGGCGGGGGAGAGGTAACGCTCGGCCTCCTGCGGCGCAACGCCCGCGCGCGCCAGCACCGCGCAGACCGGATGCGGCAGGGACGTGGCCTGCGCCATCGCCTCGGCAAGCCGCGCATGGCTAGGGTCAGGCCCTTCCCAGCGCTGCCCCAGCGCCGAGCGCTCCACACCCAGAAAGGCTGCCGCGCTGCTCTCTGCCATAGCCTCACGCATGCTGCGCGCCCGTCCTCACCCGTTGCACCTCAGAGCACTGTCACACGCCAGGCGAACACGCTCACAGCGGCGTGCGATAGGTCATCCGCCGCACCGAGCCGGTCTTGGAACGCATCAACAGCGTATCGGTTTCCACCCAGCCCGGCTGGGTCTTGATCCCCTGCACGATGGAACCATCGGTCACGCCCGTTGCCGCGAAGATCACATCGCCCGTGACCATCTCATCACGGGTATAGACCTTGTCGAACTCGGTGATCCCGGCCCGGCGCGCGCGCCCGCGCTCATCTTCATTGCGGAACATGAGCCTGCCATACATCTGCCCGCCCATGCATTTGAGCGCCGCCGCCGCCAGCACACCCTCGGGCGCACCGCCAGAGCCCATATACATATCGATCCCGGTCAGATGCGGCTCGGCGCAATGGATCACGCCGGCCACATCGCCATCCATGATCAGCCGGATCGCCGCCCCGGTGGAGCGCAGATCGGCGATCATCTCCTCATGGCGCGGACGTTCGAGCACGCAAACCGATATATCCGCAGGCGCGCAGCCCTTGGCTTTCGCCAGCGCGCGCACACGCTCCGACGGTGACATCTCCATCGTGACCGTATCGGGCGCATACCCCGGCCCGATGGCGAGCTTGTCCATATAGACATCAGGCGCATGCAGCATCGTGCCGCGCGGGGCCATGGCGATGACCGTCAGCGCATTGGGGAAATCCTTGGCCGTCAGCGTCGTACCTTCCAGCGGATCGAGCGCGATATCCACCTCGGGCCCCTCCCCTGTCCCGACCTCTTCGCCAATGAACAGCATCGGCGCCTCGTCGCGCTCGCCTTCGCCGATCACCACGACGCCGCGAATATCGAGCATGTTGAGCTGGTTGCGCATCGCGTCCACCGCGGCCTGATCCGCCGCCTTCTCATCGCCGCGCCCGACGAGATTGGCCGATGCAAGCGCCGCGGCCTCCGAGACACGGGCGAGGCCCAGCGACAGCATACGGTCGTGGAATTCGGGCGGCTTGATCATCTGAAATGTCCCTCGTTCATTGATTTGCACCACATCTAGCGGTTCGCCAGGGCGCTGCACAAGCAAATCCAGAGCCGTGGCCCCAAACAAACCGGACGCGCGGCAGGAAAGGATCAGTCTTCCTCGATCGCCATGACAACCGGCTCGCCGATCACCACCCCGGTCTTGAGCGCAAGCGCGATGGCGTGGTCGATTGCATCGCGGGTTGTCTTGTGCGTGATGATGAGCACCGGCGCCCGCGTGTCCTGATGGCCATATTGGCGCATCCGGTTGATCGACACGCCTGCCGAGCCCAGCGCCTCGGCCACCTTGGCCAGCGCGCCGGGCTTGTCCAGAAGCCCCATGCGCATGTACCACGGCTTCGAGCCCATCGCCTTGGCCGAGATCGGGGCTTCGAGTGTGCTGGCGGGTTGGCCGAAGACCGACAGGCGGAAGCCGCGCGCAATGTCCATGACATCGCCCATCACGGCGCTTGCGGTCGGCCCTTCCCCGGCACCGGGGCCGCGCAGGATCACCTGCTCGATCGAATCGCCCTCGATCACGACCATGTTCGTGCCGCCCTTCAACTGGCCCAGCGGGCTTTCCGCAGGCACCAGACAAGGCGTCATGGATTGCTCGAGCCCGCGCCCGGTCATCTGCGCCACACCCAGCAGCTTGATGCGCAGCCCCAGATCGGCGGCGGCGCGAATATCCTCGATCGAGATCCGCTCGATCCCCTCCAGCGCGATGGCGTCGAAATCGGGCCGCACGCCGAAGGCGATGGCAGAGATGAGCGTGAGCTTGTGGGCCGCATCAATCCCGCCCACATCGAGCGTCGGGTCGGCCTCCAGATAGCCAAGCTGGTTGGCCTCCTCGAAGACGGTCTCATAGGGCAGTGCGGCATCTTCCATCCGCGTCAGGATATAGTTGCAGGTGCCGTTCATCACGCCCTTGACGCGGGTGATGCGATTGCCCGCCAGCCCCTCGGTCAGCGTCTTGATCACCGGAATGCCGCCGGCCACTGCCGCCTCGAAGCGCAACGCCACGCCATGCGCTTCGGCAGCCTCGGCCAGTTCCTGCCCGTGAATGGCGAGCATCGCCTTATTGGCGGTCACGACATGCTTGCCCGCAGCCATCGCCGCTTCGGTCAGCGCCTTGGCGGGGCCATTCTCGCCGCCCATCAACTCGACCACCACATCGATGTCCGTGCGGCGCGCGAGGGCGACGGGATCATCCTCCCAGTCATAGTCCGAGATATCCACCCCGCGATTGCGCGTGCGGGAGCGTGCCGACACCGCCACGATCTCGATGGGCCGCCCGGCGCGCTGCGCGAGCAGGTCGCCATGGCTCTGGACTATCCGCACAAGCCCTGTGCCAACCGTGCCAAGCCCTGCAATTCCAAGGCGCAAAGGGGATGTCATGTCAGGGGCTCCATGTGATCACGGGAATTTGCGCCCTGTTAGCGGCTTGCGCGCGGCCTTGCAATCCGGCGCACAGGGCTCAGGGCATCAGCGCGGTGATTTCGCGCAACAACACAGCGCGCGAGATCTCTCCGACATGGACATGCGCGAGCATCCCGTCACTTGCGACAAAGAGCGTCACCGGCAGGCCAATGGTCGCGTAATGCCGCGCGAGTGTGCCCTCCAGGTCAAGCGCGATATGCGCATCGCTGATCCCGGTGCGCTCCAGATGGGCATGCACCGTTCCGGCGGCCTCTTGTTGCGACGCGAGAAGGAAGGTCACATCCGCGCGGCTTGCGGCCATGTCCGCCAGCATGGGCAATTCCCGGCGGCAGGGCGGGCACCAGGTCGCCCAGAGATTGATGACCATGGGCTGTTCGGGGGCCTCGACGAAGGCAAACTCGCCGCCCGCCAGCATGGGCAAGCTGATCTGCGGCGTGGCAACCTCCGGGCGCTCGGCGAAATCGAGCGTCAGCACAAGCCAGAGCATCACCCCGAGCCAGAGCGCCCCGAAAGCAGGCACTGGCGCAAGCCCGCGATGGAGCGCACGCGCCGTCACCAGCCCCGCGCCCAGCGCCGCCCCGAAGGGAGAGAACCCGCCCTGCCAGATCGCAAGGATCAACCACGGCTCAGCAAGAAAAACCTCCGGAAACTGCACGACATGGCCGAGCCTTGCGCCGATGAAGCCCCAGACCACCGCCTGCCCCGCCCAGGCCGAGAGCGCGGGCACACGGCCCCAGCGCGCGATGATCTCGGCGGCGATCAGGAACACGCCCACCGCCGCAAGCGTCGCGAAACGCTCCCAGCCGAGCACGAAGGGACCAAGCTGCACTGCACTCATGCGCGCGCTTTTGCGCCAGCGCGCGTGCAATGTCGAGAGCGCGCGTCCCGGCTCAGGTCCCGAGCTTGGCTGCGTCGCGCGCGAGCGCCTCGCGCGTGGCGCTACGCCGATACCAGAGCGTGATCGCCGTCGAGGTCAGCACGATGAAGAGCGAATAGAGCACCGGGATCAGCAGCACCTCCTGCTGCATCGCGCCGGTGAAGCTCAGCGTGATCACCAGCACTGCGAGCGGCCCGTTCTGGATGCCGGTCTCGAGGCTGATCGTGCGCGCGCGGTTGGTGTCCTGCGCGAGCGCCCGCGCCACCCAATAGCCAAACAGCATCCCGATCAGCCCGACCCCGATCGTCGCGGCATAGATCGTGGCACCGGTATCGAGCAGAAGCTGATAGTTGCGCGGCACCCAGGTCACGACGAGAAACACGATCACCACCACGCCCATGAACGAGCCGATCAACTCGACTGTCGCGCCGACATTGGGGTTGAACTTGCGCAGCACCATGCCGATGATCGTGGGGATCAGAAGCACCACAAGCACCTGCGCGACATTCGCGGGCGGGATGGAAGATTCCGCAGGCACGCCCGCAAGCCCGCCATAGAAATCCAGAAGCAGCGGCACCATCACCACCGCGACCAGTGTCGAGACTGTCGTCATCATGATCGACAGCGCCAGAACACCCTTGGAGAAATAGGCGAAGATGTTCGAGGTCGTCCCCCCCGGCATGCAGGCAATGAGCAGCAGCCCCACCACCAGCGCCGGCGGCAGACCCAGAAGGATCGCCAGCATGTAGCCCAGAAAGGGCATGACCGCGAACTGACTCAGCAGCCCCACAAGGATCCCCTTGGGCTTGCGAAAGGCGATCAGGAAATCGCGCGGGGTCATCGAGGCCCCCATGCCCAGCATGATCACCATCATCATCACGCCCAGAAGTGTGGTTTCGAGTTCTGTGAGCATGGATCAGGCCTTCCCTGCAAATTCGTCGCGCACTTCGGCTTTCAGATCCTTGCGCAGGATCTTCCCGATGGGCGATTTCGGCAATTCATCGCGGATGATGACCGAGCGCGGCACCTTGTAGGCGGCCAGATGCTTGCGGCAATGCGCGACCACCTCTTCCTTGCTGACCTGCGTGGTCACATCGGGGTTTTGCACCACATAAGCGCGCACGGCCTCCCCCGTCCCGGCATCCGGGATGCCGATGACCGCCGCCTCCAGCACCGAGTCGAGCTTCGAGAGGCAATCCTCGACCTCATTGGGATAGACATTGAAGCCCGAGACCAAGACCATGTCCTTCTTGCGATCCACGATCCGCAGGAAGCCGTCCTCATCCATGACTGCGACATCGCCAGTGAAGACCCAGCCATTTTGCAAGGTCTTTTCGGTCTCCTCGGGCCGGTTCCAGTAGCCGCGCATCACTTGCGGTCCCTTGACCAGCAACTCGCCGGGCGCGCCTTGCGCCACTGGCTCGGCATTGTCATCGACCAGCGCCACATCCGTGCCCGGCACTGGCACACCGATGGAGCCCACGCGCACCGGCTGGTCGAGCGGGTTGAAACTCACCAGCGGCGCGGTTTCAGTCAGCCCATAGCCTTCCGCGACGCGCGTGCCCGTGATCGCCTGCCAGCGCGCGGCCACGGCCTCATGCAGCGCCGTGCCCCCGGCAATGGCGGCCTTCAGCGTCTTGGGCGGATAGGCCGCGAACCACTCCTCATTCATCAGCCCGTTGAACAGCGTGTTGACGCCTGTGACCCAAGTGACCGGATAATTCTCCAGCGCGCGCTGGATATTCTGCACCGGGCGCGGCGAGGGCACGAGGATATTGCGCGCGCCCAAGGCAAAGAAGGTCATCAGATTCGCGGTGAAGGCAAAGATGTGATAGAGCGGCAGCGCGGTGAGCACGCAATCCTCGCCGGTCATGTGCCGCCCGCCCATCGCCTTCACCTGATCGAGATTGGCGAGGATATTGCCGTGGGTCAGCATCGCGCCCTTGGCAACGCCCGTGGTTCCGCCTGTATATTGCAGCAGCGCCAGATCCTCGGGGCCGGTCTGGTCCCAATCCTCCACCTTGGGCAAGCCGCGCCCGATCTTCAGCGCCGCGCGAATGCGCAGCACAGGCACTTCGAGCGTCGGCACGGGTGGCAGGCTGCGCGTCCAGACCTTCTGCACACCGCGCACGATGGTCTCGGGGATGCGCGGGAAGAATTCGGGCACACCGGCGAGCACGACATGGCGGATGCCCGTCTGCGGAATCACCTCGGCAAGCTTGTCAGCGAACATGTCGCAGATCACCAGCACCTCGGCGCCGGAATCGCGGAACTGGTGGATCATCTCGGGCGGGGTGTAGAGCGGGTTGGTGTTGACCAGCACCCCGCCCGCCTTGAACACACCGAAAGCCGCGACCGGATAGGCCAGCCCGTTGGGGAGCTGCACCGCCACCCGCGCGCCACGCGGCAGCTTGCAGTGATGGCGCAGGAAGGACGCAAAGGCATCCGACATCGCCCCCACCTGATCGTAGCGCAGCATGCCATTCATCCCGTTGGGCACGACGCAGGTGAAGGCCCGGCGCTTGGCATGGCTGCGCGTCGTCTCCGCGATCAGATGCGCGAGCGAGGGATGCGCGCGCTCGGGCAATTCCGCGGCGATCTCGCTGCCATAGGCGGCAAGCCAGGGGCGGGCTGTGTCGGTCTTTGTCAGCATGGAACCTCCCATCCCGCCTCCAGCGCGGGTCTCCGTTAACGAGCATTCCGCGATAATCGCGTCTGGGCAAGCCCTGACGTGGCGCGCGGGTGCGAAAAAACCCTGCGTCACAGCAAAAAACGCGTGGGAAACAGCATCAATTCGCAATCGTCTTGCATCTGTAGGTCAAAGCGCTCTTTCATCGGAAATACATCTGTTTTTCTTGTCTTTGCCCTGTGGATTTCATATGTCACGCCTTCCATGTCATGCGGTCAGCGCAGGGAGAGCCACATGCCGGATACGGTTTTCAAAAGCTACGGGGCGCATCTCTGGGGGGCGGGCATGTTCGCGCAACTCCCCAATGGCGATCTCGGTCTCGTCAATCCCGAACGCCCCGACGCGCCCGCCGCGAGCCTGCCTGCGCTCTTGCATGAGCTTGACGCGCGCGGCATTCACACCCCAGTGCTGGTGCGCGTCGGCGCCTTCCTCAAGCGCCAGCTCGAAGCGCTGAACCACGCATTCGCGCGCGCCATCGAAGCCAATGACTACAAGGCCCCCTATCGCGGCGTGTTCCCGATCAAGGTCAACCAGCAGGCCGAGGTGATCGACCGGATCGTGGAATATGGCCGCCCCTTCCAGTTCGGGCTCGAGGCAGGCTCCAAGCCCGAGCTGATCCTCGCACTCTCGCGCGATCTGCCCAAGGGCGCGCTGCTGATCTGCAATGGCATCAAGGACGCCGAATTCATCCGCCTCGGCATTCTCGCGCGCAAGGCGGGGACCAATTGCGTGCTTGTGATCGAAAGCCCGGGCGAGGCCGACACCGTGATCGCCGAGGCCAAGCGGCTGGGCGAGATGCCCGCGCTGGGGGTGCGCATCAAGCTCACGCGGCGCGTCACGGGCAACTGGGCCGACAGTTCCGGCGACCGCTCCACCTTCGGGCTGACCACCAAGGAAGTGGTCGATCTGGTCGACAAGCTGCGCGACGCCGACATGCTCGACTGCCTCGTGCTGCAACACGCGCATCTGGGCTCGCAGGTGCCGCAGGTCATGGATATCCGTCAGGCCGTGGATGAAGCCTGCCGCTTCTACACCGAATTGCGCCGCCTTGGCGTGCCGCTGCAATATCTCGATCTCGGCGGGGGTCTGGGCATCGACTACACCGGCGAGGCACGCGCCTCGGAGAACTCCATCAACTACACGATGCAGGAATACTGCTCGAATGTGGTCGAGACCGTGAAATACCAGATGGACGCCGCCGAAGTGCCGCATCCCACGCTGGTCACGGAATCGGGGCGCGCTATTGTCGCCTATTCCTCGATGCTGCTCTCGGACATTCTGGAGGCGAGCTATTTCGACCGCTCCGCCCCGATCACGCCCGAGGCAGACGACCACCACATGCTCTCGGACATGGCCGCGATTGTCGATTACCTGACCCCGCGCCGGGTGCAGGAATGCCTCAACGATGCCGAATACTACCGCGAGGAACTGCGCGCCCTGTTCCGCCGCGGCATCATCGGTATCGAGGAAGTCGCGCGCGCCGAGCAGATCTTCCTCTATGTCATCGGGCGCATCAAGGATCTGGTCGCCCAGACCCCAGATGTGCGCACCGAGGTCGTGGAGGAGTTGTCCGCGCATCGCGACATCTACCGCGCCAATTTCTCGCTCTTCCAGTCGCTGCCCGATGTCTGGGCGATCGACCAGCTTTTGCCCATAGCCCCCCTGCAACGGCTGAACGAGACGCCCATGCGCCGCGCCGTGCTCTCGGACATCACCTGCGACAGTGACGGCAAGATCGACCAGTTCGTGCTCGAGGACGGGGTTGGCAACGCACTGCCCATTCATGAATTACAAGGCAAAGAGCGTTACTTTATTGGCATCTTCCTTGTCGGCGCCTATCAGGAAACCCTGGGCGATCTGCACAATCTTTTCGGTGACACCAACATCGTCACGGTCGATTTCAATGATGACGGCGTGCTGGAGATCCAGCATGAGGTCGAGGGCGATACAGTCTCCGAGGTGATGGCGTATGTCGAATACGAGCCGAAACAATGCCTCGATGCCTTCAAGCGCATCGTCGAGCGCGGGGTGCAAAGCGGGGCGCTGAACCCTTCACAACGCCGGATGATGATGGAAACCTACCGCCACGCGCTCGGCGGCTACACCTATTACGAACACGAGGAGCACAGCCATGGATAACAAGGATGTTCTGGTCATCGGCGCGGGCGGTGTCGCCTCCGTCACGCTGCACAAGATGGCGATGAACCGCAACCTCTTCCCGGGCCGCATCGCGGTCGCCAGCAGGACGCTGTCGAAATGCGACGCCATCGCGGCTTCGGTCAAGGAGCGCACCGGCGTCGAGATCGAGACTTATCAGGTCGATGCCGATGACGTCGCCCAGACAGTCGCGCTGATCGAGCGCATCCGCCCCGCCCTGCTGGTCAACCTCGCCCTGCCCTATCAGGATCTGGCATTGATGGAGGCCTGCCTGCAAACCGGCGTGCATTATCTCGACACCGCGAATTACGAGCCCCCCGAGGAGGCGAAGTTCGAATATTCGCATCAATGGAAACTGCATGACCGCTTCAAGGAAGCCGGGCTCATGGCCGCTTTGGGCGTGGGCTTCGATCCCGGCGTGACCTCCATCTTCGCGGCCTATGTGCGCAAGCATTACCTCGACGGCATCCGCCTGATTGACATTCTCGACTGCAATGGCGGCGATCACGGCCACCCGTTTGCCACCAACTTCAACCCCGAGATCAATATCCGCGAAGTCACCGCCGAGGTGCGCCACTGGGAAAATGGCGGCTGGGTGACAAGCCCGGCCATGTCCACCAAGGTCGCCTTCGATTTCGAGCAGGTGGGCGAGAAAAACATGTATCTGATGTATCACGAGGAGCTTGAAAGCCTTGTGACGCATTTCCCCGAGATCGAGCGCGCGCGCTTCTGGATGACCTTTGGCGATGCCTATATCCAGCACGTCCAGGTGCTGCAGAACGTGGGCATGACCTCGATCGAGCCGGTGGAATACGAGGGCCATAAGATCATCCCGCTGCAATTCCTCAAATCCGTGCTGCCCAACCCGGGCGATCTGGGCGAGCGGACCAAGGGCAAGACCAATATCGGCGATATAATCACTGGCCCTGCGAAGGACGGCGCGGGAGAAAAAACGTATTATATCAACAACATATGCGACCATGAGGAATGCTACCGCGAAGTCGGCAGCCAGGCGGTCAGCTACACGACCGGCGTGCCCGCCTTCATCGGCGCGGCGCTGATGCTCGAGGGCACATGGTCCGGCGCGGGCGTGTTCAACACCGAACAGCTCGATCCCGACCCGTTCATGGAGATGCTCAACCAGCACGGCTTGCCCTGGCAGATCGTCGAGCTGTCGAGCCCGGTCGATTTCTGATGGCGATGCAGACCCATGCGGGCGATCCGGGCGCCTTCGCCCGGTTCGACCTCGGGCGCGTGCCCTCGCCCTGTTTCGTGGTCGATGAGGCGCGGCTCGAGGCCAATCTGCGCGTGCTCGCCGATATTCAGGAGCGGTCCGGCGCGACCGTGCTCTGCGCGCTGAAAGCCTTCTCCATGTGGGAATTGGCGCCGCTGGTGTCGCGCTATCTCTCGGGCGTCTGCGCCTCGGGGCTCTGGGAGGCGCGGTTGGGGCGCGAGCATTATGGCGGCATCGTCGAGACCTTCTCGGCAGGTTACAAAGCAGATGAGATGGACGAGATCATCGCGCTCTCGGATCATATCGTCTTCAACACGCCTACCGCGAAAGACCGCTTTCTGCCCCTGATCCGCGAGAGCGGGCGCGCGATTCATGTCGGCCTGCGCTTCAACCCGGGTCTGCCGATGGGCGAGGATGCGAAATACGACCCTGCAGCACCCGGATCGCGCCTTGGCACGCCGTTGGATCAGATCGATGCGGCATCGCTGGACGGTGTCGACGGGCTGCATATGCACACGCTCTGCGAACAGGATCTCGCCCCCCTGCTCGCGATCTGGGAACATATCGCCCCGCGCATCCGCGCGCTTGCCCCGCGCCTGAAATGGATCAATTTTGGGGGCGGCCATCACATCACCCGCGCTGATTATGACCGCGCGGGGCTGATTGCCTTGCTGCAACGCGTGCGCGATGAAACCGGGCTGCACTGCTATCTGGAACCGGGCGAGGCCGTGGCGCTCGACGCCGGGATCCTCGTGGGCGAAGTGCTGGACGTGGTGGACAACGACGGGCCGAACGCGATCCTCGACATCTCGGCGACCTGCCACATGCCCGATGTGATCGAGGCCCCCTACCGCCCCGCCCTGCTGAATGAGGCTGGCGATGTGCAGGTCCGTCTTGGCGGGCCAAGCTGCCTCGCGGGCGATGTGATCGGGCGCTATGCCTTCTCCGCCACGCCCGAAATCGGCAAACGCCTCGCCTTCCTCGATCAGGCGCATTACTCGATGGTCAAGACCACGACCTTCAACGGCGTGCGCCTGCCCGCGCTGGCAGTATGGAACAGCGACACGGACGCGCTGCGCGTGATCCGTCAATTCGACTATCAGGACTTCAAGGGGCGGCTCTCGTGATCTTTCTCAATTCCGAACTGACCATGGCCGAGCGCGGCCCTGACGCGCAATTCCAGATCGTGCCGATGCCGCTGGAAAAAACCGTCTCCTACGGCGCAGGCACGGCAAATGGCCCGGCCGCGCTGATCGAGGCTTCCGACCAGCTCGAACGGCTCTGGCGCGGCTTCGAGCCCTGCGCGGCCGGCATCACCACCACCCCCGCGATCGACTGCACGGCCCCGCTCGACATCGCGCTGGAAACCCTGGCCGCGCGCACCGAAAGCATCGTGCGCGCGGGCCATGTGCCCGTAACGCTGGGCGGTGAACACAGCCTGAGCTGGGGCGCGGTGCTGGGCGTCAAGCGCGCGCTTGGCCGCCCTGTCGGCATCCTGCAGATCGACGCCCATGCCGATCTGCGCCGCGCCTATCAGGGGTTTCGCCACTCCCACGCCTCGGTCATGCAGTTGCTGGTCGAGGAAGAGGGCTGCGCGCTGGCCCAATACGGCGTGCGCGCGCTGAGTACCGAGGAAGCCGACTGCCGCGCGCGCAACAATGTAATCTTCATCGATGCCGAAGAACTGGTGACCGGCAATATCCACGAGATCACCCTGCCCGATGACTTCCCCGAGGATGTTTATGTAAGCTTCGATGTGGACGGGCTGGATGCGGCGATTATGCCCGCGACCGGCACCCCCGTCCCGGGCGGCTTAGGTTATTACCAGGCGCTCGCGCTCGTGCGCTCGGGCCTGCGCAACCGCCGCTGTGTCGGCATCGATGTGGTGGAACTGGCGCCGATCGAAGGCTGGGATGTCTGGGACTTCACAGCCGCCCAACTGACCTATGCACTGATCGGGATCGCACAGGTAACCACGCGCTGAGCTTGCACGCGCAGCCGGATGGCGGCAGAGGCTGTCGCCAATCTCCGGGCATGCAGCAAAGCACGCGAGCCGGCCACTTCGGGCGTCCTGCGCGCGCGGGACAAAACCGCTAAATATTGTGGCAGAGGCGTGACAATCCCGCCAGAAATGCCTATAAACGCCCCAGTCAAACGAGGATTTTCCTGCATGTCTGCTGAAGCCGCGAAGCGCGAGGAATACGGCGCTGATTCCATCAAGGTTCTCAAGGGCTTGGACGCTGTGCGCAAGCGACCCGGAATGTATATCGGCGACACGGATGATGGCTCCGGCCTGCATCACATGGTCTATGAGGTGGTCGATAACGGCATCGACGAGGCGCTGGCCGGGCATGCGGATTTCGTGAAGGTCACGATCCATGCCGACAGTTCGGTTTCCGTCATGGATAACGGGCGCGGCATCCCGACCGACATCCATGCCGAGGAAGGGGTTTCGGCGGCCGAAGTGATCATGACCCAGCTTCATGCGGGCGGCAAGTTCGACCAGAACAGCTACAAGGTTTCCGGCGGGCTGCACGGCGTCGGGGTGTCGGTCGTCAATGCGCTCTCGGACTGGCTGGAGCTGCGTATCTGGCGCGCGGGCCAGGAGCATGTCGCGCGCTTCGAGCGCGGCGAGACAGTGCGGCATCTCGAAGTGGTGGGCGACGCCGCCGGACAGACAGGGACCGAAGTGCGCTTTCTCGCCTCGCTCGACACATTCTCGAACCTCGATTTCAGCTTCAAGACGCTGGAAAACCGCCTGCGCGAACTGGCCTT
>PWZT01000094.1 GCA_003567315.1 Paracoccaceae bacterium | reverse complement strand
CACGGCTGCAAGGTGTCCGGCGTGTCGTGGTGCGCGGAGCTGACAACCAGCGAAGTGTAACGCGCTGAGTGATCTTTGAATTCACTGTGCGGTTTGCGCGCCATGCCAAGGACGGCATGGGGCGCAAAGCAAGCTCAGCCGTTCGATGCTGCCAGGGTCAGCGGGGCTTTCTGGTCGTCCCCGCCGCCCGAATGCGTGTCCATGAATTCCATCACCAGCGGGCGAATATTGTTGCGCCATGACTTGCCGGCAAAGATGCCATAGTGGCCCGCACCGGGCTCGAGATGGCTGGCCTTCTGGTCGGGCTGCAAGCCAGTCAGCAGGTCGAGCGCAGCAAGGCATTGGCCTGGCGCGCTGATGTCATCCTTCTCGCCTTCGACAATCTTCACGGCGACGCCTGTGATCTTCGAGAAATCCACCGCGTGGCCATCAACCACGAACGCATTGCGTGCAATCTCGCGCGCCTTGAAGATGCGTTCAACCGTGGAGAGATAAAACTCCGCTGTCATATCCATGACCGAGAGATATTCATCATAGAAACGGTTGTGCTTGTCGCGCTCGCCACCATCGCCGCGCGCCTCGGAT
Organism: Paracoccaceae bacterium; assembly: GCA_003567315.1. Taxonomy (GTDB): domain Bacteria; phylum Pseudomonadota; class Alphaproteobacteria; order Rhodobacterales; family Rhodobacteraceae; genus Roseinatronobacter. The sequence continues at coordinate 42,577 of PWZT01000094.1, read as the reverse complement.
GTGATCTTGTCGGCGAATGCCTGCGCATGGCGCTCCAGATTCATCGAGATGAAGCCGCCCAGTTGCAGCAACCCGGGATAGACCAGCCGCCCGACGCCCTTGTATTTGAAGCCGACGCGCTGGATCGCGAGATGCTCAAGCTGGCCCATCGTGACGCGGCGGCCGAAATCGGTGACTTCGGTCGGGGCGGCATCGGGATCGATCGGCCCGCCGATCAAGGTGAGCGTGCGTGGCTGCGCATCCGGGTCCAGCTCGGCCAGATAGGCGGTCGCGGCCAGTGCAAGTGGCACTGGCTGACACACGGCCACAACATGCGTGTCGGGGCCCAGATGGCGCATGAATTCCATCAGGTAGACCGTGTAATCCTCGATATCAAACTTGCCCTCGGACACCGGAATGTCGCGCGCATTGTGCCAGTCGGTGACCCAGACTTCGCAATCAGTCAGCAAGCTGGCAACCGTCGAGCGCAGGAGCGTGGCATAATGCCCTGACATGGGCGCACAGAGCAGCACGCGGCGTTTCTTTTCAGGGCGGCCATGCACCTTGAAACGCACCAGATCGCCAAAGGGGCGTTCGATTTCGACCACTTCTTCGACCATATGGTCGCGCCCGTCTTCGGCCACAATGGTGGTGATGCCCCAGTCGGGCTTGATGACCATGCGTGCGAAACTGCGCTCGGTCACGCGCCCCCAGGCCGACATGACCTTGAACATCGGATTGGGAACCATGCCCCAGACGGGATAGGAGGCGAAGGCGCGTGCGGAAGCACCCATCCACTCATTCGTGTTACGCACCGACTCCATCAGGTCGTAAGTGGCCATGCCCTTCATATCTGTCCCCATTCCTTTCAGACGAAACCCGAGCCGGATTCGTCACTTTCATTCATATCATCGCAGCGTTAAGATCAGGTAAGGAGCTTATGCTGCGCCTGCGAAAGATAGGGGGGATTTGGTTTCATGACAACTTCTGAATATGAAGAAGATCAAAAAGTGGAACGTATGAAGGCAAATATGGCACGGGTGGAAGAGTTGACCCAGCGCCTGACTGAAGCCCTCGCACAACGTGAAATCCCGCGTCCCAGCCTGCAAGCGCCTGATTCAGGGCTGTTTCTACATGCAGCGACCGCTTATTGGACAGAAATGTTCAAGCATCCATCAAAAGCGCTTGAACAACAGCTCGATTACTGGGGAAAAGCGCTGAAGCATCATGTGGAGGCGCAGGAAGTTCTGCGCAGCGGCAAAATCGCGGCCCCCGAGGACAGCACCGCAGACGACCGCCGCTTCTCCAACCCGTTGTGGAAGACGCACCCTTATTTCAATTACATCAAGCAGCAATATCTGATTGCGACCGAGGCCATGAACGAGGCGGTCGACTCGCTCGAGTCGATCCCGGATCGCGAAAAGCGCCGTCTGCAGTATTTCACGCAACAGATCGTGGACATGATGGCGCCCACGAATTTCCTTGCCACCAATCCCGACGCCTTGATGAAAGCGGTCGAGACCGAAGGCGAAAGCCTTGTGCGGGGTCTCGAGAACCTCGTACGCGATGTCGAGGCCAACAAGGGCGAATTGCAGGTGACGCTGGCCGACCGGGATGCGTTCAAGGTCGGCGACAATATCGCGACAACACCCGGCAAGGTCGTGTTTCGCAACCGCATGTTCGAGTTGATCCAGTATACGCCCACCACCGAGACCGTGTGCCGCACGCCGCTGGTGATCTTTCCGCCCTGGATCAACAAGTTCTACATCATGGATCTCAAGCCGCAGAACAGCCTGATCAAATGGATCGTGGATCAGGGCTATACCTTGTTCGTCGTTTCCTGGGTCAACCCTGATGCCGACTATGCCGATGTCGGCATGGATACCTATGTCGAGGAGGGGTATCTGGAGGCGATCCGCGTCGCGCGCGAGATCACGGATGAGAAGCAGGTGAATGTCATCGGCTATTGCATCGCCGGAACGACGCTCGCGCTGACGCTTGCCCTGATGCACAAGCGCAAGGACAAATCGGTCCGCTCGGCCACCTTCTTCACCACCTTGACGGATTTCTCCGATCAAGGCGAGGTCGGCGTGTTTCTCGAGGATGATTTCGTTGACGGAATCGAGGCCGAGTGCAGCGACAAGGGCTATCTGGACAGTGGTTTCATGTCGCGCACCTTTTCCTTCCTGCGCTCGAATGACCTGGTCTACGGCCCGGCGATCCGCAGCTACATGATGGGCGAGGCGCCACCGGCTTTCGACCTGCTCTACTGGAATGGGGATGGCACGAACCTGCCGGGGCGGATGTGCGTGGAGTATCTTCGCGGGCTTTGCCAGAATGACCGTTTCGCCGCCGACACGTTCCGCATCTGTGGCGAGGATGTGAATATCTCGGATGTCCGCCATCCGCTCTGCGCGACCGCCTGCGAGACGGATCATATCGCCGCGTGGCGGTCGAGCTTTCGTGGCATCTCCAAGATGGGAAGCAGGAACAAGACCTTCATCCTGTCGCAATCCGGCCATATCGCTGGGATCATCAACCCGCCCAGCAAGAAGAAATACGGACACTACACGGGTGTCGAGCCCGCAGGCACGCCCGAGGAGTGGCAGGAAGCGGCAGAATTCCACGAAGGATCATGGTGGCCGCGCTGGGAAGCTTGGTTGCGCAAGCGCTCCGGCGCGCAGGTGGAACCGCGCATTCCGGGCGATTCGGGTTATGAGGCCCTCGCGGATGCCCCCGGCACCTATGTCGTCAGTTCAAAAAACGACGCAATGTCCTGAGCTTGGATCGCACTGACCGTTTTTTTCTGCAGTGCAGAAAAAATCCTTGAAATGCTGCGCCGCAGCATGCATATTCTGTGCAGATGCAGAGAGCACGAGGCGATCTGCTCAGAGATCAAATCAAGGAGAGCTGACATGGCTGCTGCAACCCCCGACTACACAAAGATGATGAAAGACATGATGGGCGCATTCCCGATGGACACATCCGCAATGCAGGACGCGTTCAAATCGCAGGCCGCCCTAGCCGAGAAGATGAGCAAGGTCGCTCTGGAAGCTGCCGAAAAATCCACCGAAGTTTCGAGCAAGTGGACCAAGGCAACGCTGGCAAAAGTCGGCGAAGTGTCGACCGTCAAGGAAGACCCGGCTGCTTATTCCAAAGCGATGACCGACTTCGCGTCGTCTTCGGCTGAAATGACTGCCGAGCACGTTGCTGCGTTCGCTGAAATCGCGAAAAAGGTCCAGATGGACACTGTCGAGCTGATGATGGCTGCTGGCAAGGACATGCAGGAAGAAGCTTCCGCTGCTGTCAAGAAAGCCACCGACACGGCAACCAAAGCCGCCAAGACCGCTTCCACGAAGTAAGCTGTCTGCTCTCGTCAGGCACGCCACCCTCCCTGGCTACGCCTGACATAAGGGCGAGCGCATGACGCTCGCCCTTTCCTTTTGTGCAAAGCTCCCCTAGTCTTGCCGCAATGCCAAATGCATGGGCGAGGGGGAAACCATGTCCCAGGAACAGAAGCCGCTGCTGATCAAGCGCTATGCGAGCCGCCGCTTGTATAACACCGAAACAAGCGATTATGTCACGCTCGAGGATATCGCAGGCTTCATCCGCGACGGGCGTGAAGTGCAGATCGTGGATCTGAAATCGGGCGACGACCTGACCCGACAGTATTTACTCCAGATCATCGCCGAGCATGAGAGCCGCGGCGAGAATGTGCTGCCGCTCGATGTGCTCACTGATCTCGTGCGCAGCTACACCACGCAGGCGCAAAGCGTCGTGCCGCAATTCCTCGCCATGTCCTTCGAGATGCTGCGCGAAGGGCAATCCAAGATGGTCGAGAACATGACCCGCGCCTCTCCCATGGCCGCCATGCCGGGGTTCGAAGAGATGCAGCGCCAGCAGCAAGCCTTCATGAAATCGATGATGGCGGGCTGGCCGGGAATGCCTGCGCCCAAGGAAGACGGCGAGGAGAAGGATGATCTCGACGAGATCAAGAAGCAACTCGCCGAGTTGCAGCAGAAATTGTCGAAAATGAACAAATAGATTGCGCCTCGATCAAGTTGAACGTGCCGCCGGCGGGCAGGCGCGTCGGCTGAATGGTGTGTGACGCCTCTCCGGTAGAAGCGCGCCTGACGGCGCGCTGCCTTCGGCGAGAGTATTTTTCGGCAAGATGAAGGCAGGGGCGCATCGGCTGGCGCAGGCTGATCGCGGACGGCGATAGCTGTAGCGCGCGTCGGGCCGGTTTGCTACAGGCCGATCCGGTCGCGCAGGGAAAACCATGTCATCGCCAGCGCCAGCAGCGGACTGCGCAGCATGGGCCCGCCCGGAAAACCCGGCAGCTTAACGCGGGCCATGACATCGAAGCGCTCGGATTGCCCTGCGACTGCCTCGGCCATGATCTGCCCTGCAAGGCTGGCCAGCGCCACGCCATGCCCCGAATAGCCCGAGGCCGAATACATATTGGGCCCAAGGCGCAGGAAACAGGGAAGCCGTGTGCGGGTGATCGCCAGCGTGCCGCCCCAGGCATAGTCGACCCGCGTGTTTTCAAGCTGTGGGAAAACTTCGAGCATCGGTTTGCGCACTGTCCGCGTGATGTCAGGAAAGCGGTAGCCATAACTCTCGCCGCCCCCGAACAGGAGCCGCCCCTCTTCCGAGAGCCGGAAATAGTTGATCACGAATTTGCTGTCCGCCACCGCCACATCCCGCGCGAGCACGTGGCCATCCGCCAGCGGCTCGGTCGCGATGATGAAATTGTTGATCGGCATGACCTTGGCCGCGACCTTCGGCACCAGCCCGCCCAGATATCCGTTGGCCGCAACGATGACATGATCCGCCGTGACATGACCTTGCTGTGTCTGCACCTTCGCAGGCGTCCCTTGCTGGATATCGACCACCAGCGATTTCTCGCAAATCCGCGCGCCTGCCGCCAACGCGGCCCGCGCAAGGCCCAAGGCGAAGCGCAGCGGGTGTATATGACCCGACCCGTGATCGAGTGTCCCACCCTGATAGGCGCGCGTCTTCACGATTTCCTGCACCTCCGCGCGCCCCAGGGGCTCGATGTCGTGGTAATCATACTCACGCGCCAGTTTTTCGGCATAGGCATGGGCGTGGGGCACGTCGCGCGCGTGCCAATCGGCATGCAGCACGCCGGGTTTCCAGCCGCAATCCATCTCGAAGCGCACGATCAGATCGCGTACCAGATCGCGGGCCTGCAAGCCGATATCCCAGAGCTTGCGCGCATCCTCGCGCCCGACCATGGCCTCGATCGAGTCCTGCTCGATCCGCTGGCCCACACCGACCTGCCCGCCATTGCGCCCCGAGGCGCCAAAGCCCACGCGGTGCGCCTCCAGCACGATCACCGAATAGCCGCGCTCCGCCAGATGCAGCGCGGCCGAGAGCCCGGTATAGCCCGCGCCGATGATGCAGACATCAGCGCGCTCGACCCCCTTTAACGCAGGCAGAGGGTCGAGCGGGGTCGCCGTGGCCGCATAATAGCTTTGGGGATACGCCCCTGCCCGATCATTCGCGAAAAGCAAATTCATACGTTCAGGAGCAGATGCTCGCGTTCCCAGGGACTGATCACCTGAAGAAACTCGTTATACTCATCGCGCTTGACCGCTGAATAGACCCGGCTGAATTCAGGATGCAGGATCTCGTGCAGCGCAGAGGCTTCCTCGAACAGATCAAGCGCCGCGCCGAGTGTGCGCGGCAGTTCATCCTCATCCATATAGGCGTTGGTACGACACTCCTCGCGCGGCCCCTGAGCTTCTTTCAGCCCCAGATACCCGCAGGCGAGCGAGGCCGCGATGCCGAGATACGGGTTGCAATCCATCCCCGCCAGACGGTTTTCGACCCGACGCGAAGCCGGCGAAGAGAGCGGCACACGCAGCCCGGTCGTGCGGTTGTCATACCCCCATTCAAGGTTAATCGGCGCCGCGAAATCGGGCACATAACGGCGATAGCTGTTCACATAGGGCGCGAACAATGCCACCGCCGCTGGCAGATGCCGCTGCAAGCCGCCGATGAAATGCAAAAACGCATCCGTGCTCTCGCCAGCCTCATTGGAAAAGAGATTGCGCCCGGTCTTCATGTCGAGCACGGAATGATGAACATGCATCGCACTGCCCGGCTCGCCCTCGATGGGCTTGGCCATGAAGGTCGCGAACATGTCGTGGCGCAGCGCAGCTTCGCGGATCATGCGCTTGAAATAAAACACCTGATCGGCGAGGTTCAGCGCGTCGCCATGGGCGAGATTGATCTCGACCTGCCCGGCCCCGCCTTCCTGCAGGATGCCGTCGATCTCGAGCCCCATCGCCTCGGCGAAATCGTAGATGTCGTCGATCACCTTGCCATATTCATCCACTGCCGACATGGAATAGGCCTGCCGCGCCGCCGCGCGCCGCCCGGTGCGACCCATGGGCGGGATCACGGGCATGTTGGGGTCTGTATTGCGGGCGACGAAGAAGAATTCCATCTCGGGCGCGATCACGGGCTGCCAGCCCTCGGCGCGGTAGAGATCGAGCACGCGCCGGAGTACATTGCGCGGCGCGGTCGGGATCGGGTTGCCCTGCGCGTCCTCCGCGTCATGGATGATCTGCAAGGTCCAGTCGGCAGTCCAGGGGGCGGCTGTCGCGGTCTCGAAATCGGGGCGCATGATCATGTCGGGCTCGAGATCCGCGCCGTCGCGGAAATCGGCCCAGCCGCCGGTGATGGTCTGCAGGAAGATCGAGGTCGGCAGGTAGTATTTAGTCGCCTCGTCGAATTTGAATGCGGGCATGGCCTTGCCCCGCGCCACCCCGGCCATGTCGGCGATGATGCATTCGATCTCGTCGAGGCGCCGCCCGGCCAGGAAGGCGCGCGCGGCTTCGGGGATCCTGTCATGCCAGTCTCTCATTGGCCGATCACTCCGGCTTGCGCGGGCGCATGTTGCCTGAAATGGTTGACGATCATCGCGGCGATCCTGTCGCTATCGCGTTGCCCGCCCTGCTGCGCCGCGGCCTGCGCGAGTTGATCCTCCGGCACCAGGCCCCGCCCGCGCGTCTCGATCAGGCCCTGAATGAACGCATCATCGAATTCAGGATGCGGCTGGACCGAAATGCCAAGTTTGCCATAGGCAAGCCCGGCATGCGCGCAGAACGCATTCGAGGCGAAGGTGCGCGCGCCTTCAGGTGGCACGACAACCTGATCCTGATGCCAGGCATTCAGCACAAGCTCTTTCCCTTCGAAATCATAGCTCTGTGCGCCGACGGCCCAGCCGCCCGCGAATTTCTCCGCCTTGCCGCCCAAAGCCTGCGCCATCACCTGATGGCCGAAGCATATCCCGACAACCGGCAGCCCGGCTTCAAGCGCATCGCGGATGAACTGTTCCAGCGGCGCGATGAAATCGTGATCCTCATAGACCCCGTGGCGCGAGCCGGTGATCAGCCAGCCATCGGCATCGCGCACCGATGCAGGAAATTCCATCGCCTCGACATGCCATGTGTGAAACGCAAGACCATGCCCGCCCAGAAGGCGTTCGAACATGGCGGGGTAGTCGCCCAGCGACGGGCGCAATGCCTCTGGGGCCTGCCCGGTTTGCAGGATACCGATCTTCATGATGCTCTCTTCCAGAATTTGATCAAATTTAGCACTCCCCGGCCCGGTCTTGCAAGGGCTCAAACCGCTTCAAGATATAGCTCCAAGACCTGCTGATCCGTGAGCTCTGCCATCCCGACCATTTCCTGACGCTTTGTCCGGATCATGTTGTCGATCAGTTCGGGCGTGAAGATACGCGGCATCAGATCAGAGTTTTCGAAGCGGGCAACGGCCTCGTCCCATGTGCCGGGGATCTGCGGCAGATCCTGCGCATAGGCGTCACCAGTGATCGGCGCGGGCGGTGTGATCTTGTCCCCGATGCCGATCAGCATTGCACCCAACACGGCACTCATCAACAGATAGGGGTTCACATCGCCACCCGCTGTACGGTGCTCCAGCCTGCGCGCCTTGGGCGGCCCGACCGGGACGCGCACCGAGGCCGTGCGATTTTCATAGGCCCATGACACCCCTGTCGGCGCATGGGCATGGGGCACAAGGCGGGCATAGCTATTGGCATGCGGCGCGAAGATCAGCGCCGAATCCGGCATCGCCGCGAGCACACCGCCAATGGCATGGCGCAGCATCTCGCTGCCCTCTGGCCCGCCATTGTCGAAGACATTGCGCCCTTGCGCATCCAGCAGCGAGGCATGCAAATGCAGCCCGTTGCCCGAGGCCCCGGCATAGGGCTTGGCCATGAAACTCGCCGCCATCCCATGCGCCCGCGCAAGCCTGCGCACGAGGATCTTGAACAGCCAAGTGTCATCGGCCTGTTTCAGGACATCATCGCCATGATGCAGATTGACCTCGAACTGGCCAGGCCCGGCCTCGGAGGTGGCAGTGTCGGCATCTATGCCCATCGCCGCGCAACCCTCGAAGAGCGCGTCGAAAAAGGCATTGAACTCATCAAGCATCCGCATCGAGAGCGTGGCCGACCCCATCGCGCGACGCCCCGAGACAGGGCTGCGCGGTGGCTGGAATGCCTCGCCGGTATCGTCGATCAGGTAGAATTCCAACTCGGTCGCGGTAACAGCATGGAGCCCCAGCGCCTCCAACCGCGCCTTGATCGTGGCCAGCGCGTGACGCGGGTCGCCCTCGAAGGGGCGGCCATCGGCGTGATACATCCACATCGGCAGCATCGCGGCCTCGGGCCCGATCCATGGCATCGGCACAAGCCCGCGCTCGGTCGGGCGCAGGAATCCATCGGCGTCTCCTGTCTCGAACAGCAGCGGGCTGTCTGCGATATCATTGCCCCAGATATCGAGATTGAGCGCGGAGAGCGGCATCTTGGCCTCCCCGCGTAGGAGTTTTTCATATTGCACAGCGGGCACGCGCTTGGCCCGCGCCTGGCCGTTGAGGTCGGCCACCGCGACGCGGATATTGCGCAACTTGCTGGGGTCGAGGGACATGACCTACCGAATATATTGCGGGCGGAAGCGGATGGGACGACGGCGCTCGCGCGGCAGATGGCGGTTGAGGTAGCGGTTCACGAAACCGAAAAGCCCGATGACAGCCAGGGTCAGCGCGACGAAATAAAGCGCCACCAGCGGATAGGCCACGAAAGGGTTGAAGGTCTGATCGACGAAATAGCGCGCATAGTAGAAGGCCTCGCCCGATTGCTGCCGCGCCGGAAAAGCCGAGAGGAATACGAGCGTGGTCGAATGCGTGAGAAAGATCGCCTCGTTGGTATAGCTCGGCCATGCCAGCCGCAGCATGGACGGAAAGACCACGCGGCGGAATTTCACGAAGCCCGACATCCCGTAAGCGTCGGCGGCCTCCAGATCGCCTTTCGGGATCGAGCGCAGGGCGCCGTAGAAAAGCTCTGCCGAATAGGCGGTGGTGTTGAGCACCAGTACGATCAGCCCGCCCACCTGTGCAGTCGTGAGCGCCGAGGTCTGCACTGTGAGCGTGACGAAGCCCAGCGGAATGTCGACCCCGGCACGCGGCAGCAGCACGAAGGCCGAATAGAAGAAGAAGAACTGGATGAAGAGCGGCGAGCCGCGAAACACGAAGACAAAGGCCGCAGCAGGGCGCCAGATCCACGGGGTCTCACTGAACTTTGCAACCGCCACGGCGATCGCCAACCCGAAGCCGAAAAAGATCGCGAGTGCTGCGAAATAGATATTCCAGATCAGCCCGCCAGCGATGAGAAAGACCTGATCACAGAAGGTGATATCGAGGCCGCGTGGCAGGAGGTTCGCGCCGTAATCACGGCCGAGGGGACGCAGGAAATAGGCCTCGAAGGATTCGGCACAGCTTCTCATGGCGCGCATCCTGCAAGCGCTCGAGCGGGGCTCTGCCCCGCACCCCGGAGTATTTGGGGCAAGATGAAAGCAGGGTGGCGGTTCATGCAGCCGCCTTTCGCATGCGCTCGCCCGCCGCTGTGGCCTGTCCGCGCGAAAGCCGCGTGTTGAGCCGGGCGAAGATGCGCTCCGAGCCCCAGGTCAGGAACAGGTAGAAACAGAGCAGGACGAGGAAATACCACACGCGCCAGTCAGGGGGCGGGTAGGTATAAAGCGACGTTTTCTGCCCGCCAAGCTCGCGCGCCCAATAGACGGCATCCTGCAGGCCGAGCAGGAACAGAAGCGGTGTCGCCTTGATCAGGATCTGCCAGATATTCGAGAGGCCCGGCAGCGCATAGACCCACATCTGCGGCATGATGATGCGCCGGAACGCCTGGGTGCGGGTCATCCCATAGGCTTCGGCGGTCTCGACCTGAGCGCGCGGGATGGCCTGCATCGCGCCATAGAGCGTGTTCGCTGCAAACGCTCCGAAGACAAGAGCGAAGGCCACCACGGCCATGCCGAATGCATAGACATTTCGTACCCAGGCGGGCGCGCCCACCGGGGGCACCTTGGCCTCGCGGCAGACGATGAAATCATTGCCCTGCCGGATCGGCTGGTCCCAGTCGGGGCATTGGATGTGATGAAACACCCATTCGATCCCCTGCCCCAACGCGATGGGCACGAACATGAAGAACACGATATCCGGCACGCCGCGCACGATGCTGACATAGCCCTTGCCCAGCCAGCTTACCGGCCAGATGCGCGAGCGCGTCGCCATGGCACCAAGAAGCCCCATGCCAAGCGCGAGCGGGGCGGTGATCGCAAGCAGCAGGATCACCATCAAGAATGAACGATAGAAGGCGAAATGGGTCGCTGTCGTCAGATAACAGGCGAACCATTGCCATTGCGGCAGAGTGGAAGGATCAGTGCAGAAGCTGAACAAGGATCATACCGCCGGTTGAAGGAGGCAGGCCCCGGCGCGCGGGGCCTGCCTGAAATCGGTGACTGTCAGAATTGCGCGATGCCGTCGCCGAACCATTCTTCGATCAGTGCATTGATCGACCCGTCCTCGCGCATCTCCATGATAATGGCGGTGAAGGTCTCGCGAAGCTCGTTGTCGGACTGGCGGAACCCGGCCCCTGTGCCCTCGCCCGGATACAGATCCTCCCCGATGAAGACCAGTTCGCCACCCGAGTCCGCAACATAGGGGGCCAGGAAATTCTTGTCAGCGAGAACCGCATCGGCTTCCTGGTTGCGCACGGCTGAGATCGTTTCATCCGGGGTCGGGAATTCCATCCCGTCGGCGTCACTGTCAGCGACGAGCCCGGCCTGGACAGTGTTCGACTGCACAGCGATCACGCCACCCTCGATGACAGATTCATCCGTACCCGCGAGCGCCATATAGGCCGACGGGTCCGAGGGCAGGTAGTTCTCGGAGAATGAAATCACCTCGGCGCGCGCCTCGGTGATGCTCATGCCCGCCATGATCACATCGTAGTTGCCCGACACGAGATTGGGGATGATCGTGTCCCAGTCGTTGAGCACCCATTCGCAATTCAACTCAGCCCGACGGCAAATCTCATTGCCCAGATCGATCTCGAAGCCAACGATCTCATTGTTGTCATTGATGAAATTCCACGGAGGATACGCGCCTTCGGTGCCGATCCGCACCACATCCTGCGCCATGGCGCCCGACGCCATGACCGCGAAGGCTGCGAGTGTCAGTGCTGTTTTTTTCATCAGTCTCTCCCATGTTGTTGAGGCGTGTTATGGTTGCTTCATTCTTCCATCGAGTGACGGAGGAATTGCCTGAGCCGCGCAGTCTGCGGCGATTTGAAGAGCGAGTCCGGCGGCCCTTGCTCCTCGATCAACCCGTTATGCAGGAACACTACATGATCGGAAACATCCGCGGCCATGCGCATGTCATGGGTCACGATCAGCATCGTGCGCCCCTCTTCGGCCAGCGCCTTGATCACGCGCACGACCTCCTGCTCCAGTTCAGGGTCGAGCGCGGAAGTCGGCTCATCGAAAAGAAGCGCCTCGGGCCGCATGCAAAGCGCGCGCGCGATCGCCGCGCGCTGCTGCTGCCCGCCCGACATCTGCGCCGGATAGACATCGGCCTTGTCGCCTATACCGACCTTGTCGAGAAGCTCGCGCGCAAGCGCTTCCACCTCGGCGCGGTCCTGTTTGAGCACATGCACTGGCGCTTCCATCACATTCTGCAGAACAGTCAGATGCGCCCAGAGATTGAAGCTCTGGAACACCATCGACAGGTTGGTGCGAATGCGCGTGACCTGATGCTTGTCGGCCGGATGCCGCCCCAGCCCGGACCCGCGCCAGCGCACGGGCTCGCCCTTGAAGAGGATTTCGCCCTGCTGGCTGTCCTCGAGCAGATTGCAACAGCGCAAGAGCGTGGATTTCCCCGAACCCGACGACCCGATCAGCGAGATCACATCGCCCCGCGATGCATTGATGCTGACCCCCTTGAGCACTTCTAGCTGGCCATAGGCCTTGTGCAGCGCGCGAATCTCGATGACCGGTGTCTGCGACATTGTGCCCCTGTGCTGATCTTTGCATCATTAGGACCAAACAGCGCCCTGTTGGCAAGCCCCCAGCGTTATGTGGCACCACTTTCTCCCGGCTGACAACACAAACGCACAAGCCTTGCGCGCCTGCCACGGCCCTTGTAGGGGAAGACAACCCCAATTTCATGCGGAGCAAGATCATGGCGTCCTATCAATATGTCTATCACATGGATGGTGTCTCCAAGACCTATCCCGGTGGCAAGAAATGCTTTGAAAATATCCGCTTGTCGTTTCTGCCTGGTGTCAAGATCGGGGTTGTGGGGGTCAATGGCGCGGGCAAGTCCACGCTCTTGCGGATCATGGCGGGGCAGGACAAGGACTTCACGGGGGAAGCATGGGCCGCCAAGGGCGCGCGTGTGGGCTACCTGCCGCAGGAGCCCGAGCTTGACGCGGGCCTCGATGTGCGCGGCAATGTGATGCTGGGCGTGGCCGAGAAGAAGGCGAAGCTCGAGCGCTTCAACGAGCTGGCGATGAATTACTCGGACGAGACCGCCGATGAGATGGCCGAGCTTCAGGACCAGATCGACGCCGAGAACCTCTGGGATCTCGACAGCCAGATCGATGTCGCGATGGAGGCGCTGCGCTGCCCTCCGGATGATGCGAATGTCGAAACCCTTTCGGGCGGTGAGAAGCGGCGCGTGGCGCTGTGCAAGCTGCTCCTGGAGGCGCCCGACATGCTGCTTCTGGACGAGCCGACCAACCATCTCGATGCCGAAACCATCGCCTGGCTGCAAAAGCACCTGATCGAGTACAAGGGCACGATCCTGATCGTCACCCATGACCGCTATTTCCTCGATGATATAACAGGCTGGATTCTGGAGTTGGACCGCGGCCGGGGGATCCCCTATGAGGGCAACTATTCCGCATGGCTGGAACAGAAGGCCAAGCGGCTGGCGCAGGAGGCGCGCGAGGACAAGGCGCGCCAGAAATCTCTGGAGCGCGAGCTGGAATGGATCCGCGCCGGTGCGAAAGCGCGGCAGGCCAAATCGAAGGCCCGCATTCAGGCCTATGAGGAAAAGGCCAGCCAGTCCGAGCGCGAGAAGATCACCCGCGCGCAGATCATCATCCCTAACGGCCCGCGCCTCGGCGGCAAGGTGATCGACATCGAGGGGCTGAAAAAGGGCTATGGCGACCGCCTGCTGATCGAGGATCTGAGCTTCGCGCTGCCCCCCGGTGGCATCGTCGGGGTGATCGGCCCCAATGGCGCGGGCAAATCCCCCCTGTTCCGTATGCTCACCGGGCAGGAAGAACCCGATGCGGGCACGATCGAATTCGGGGACACGGTCAAACTCGCTTATGTCGATCAGTCGCGCGACGCTTTGGATGCGAACAAGACTGTGTGGGAGGAAATCTCGGACGGGCTGGACGTGATCCAGTTGGGTGATGCAGAGGTGAACTCCCGCGCCTATGTCGGCGCCTTCAACTTCAAGGGCGGCGATCAGCAGAAGAAAGTGGGGCTGCTTTCGGGTGGCGAGCGCAACCGGGTGCATATGGCCAAACTCCTGCGCGCGGGCGGCAATGTGCTGCTCTTGGACGAGCCGACCAACGATCTCGACGTCGAAACCCTGCAGGCGCTCGAAGCCGCGCTCGAGGATTTCGCGGGCTGCGCTGTCATCATCTCGCACGATCGCTTCTTCCTTGACCGGCTGTGTACGCATATACTCGCGTTTGAGGGCGAGGCGCATGTCGAATGGTTCGAGGGCAATTTCGAGGCCTATGAAGAGGACAAGAAACGTCGTCTGGGGCCAGATGCGCTGGAGCCGAAGCGGGTGAAGTACAAGAAATTTGCGAGGTAGTAGCCTCGTAGAATATCCAGTGACAGGCGCTCACAGGCTGGCTAGACTAAACCATGCCGACGCTGTTCCGTCATGAGGGTTTTCGCTTCTTCTTCTATTCGAATGAGGGCGACCCGCGCGAGCCTGCGCATGTTCATGTGATGGGTCACGGCGGCGAGGCCAAGTTCTGGCTACGGCCCGAAGTGAGCCTTGCCCGCAGCGCCGGTCTGGACGCGCAGCGCTTGCGGCGGCTGGCGGATGTGGTCGCCGCACGGCGGGACGAGTTGGAAAGGGCTTGGGATGAATATTTCACCTGAAACCGTGCGATTCGACGAGGATACGATGTGGGTCGGGCTGTCCGATGGCCGAGTCATCGGCGTGCCGCTCGCATGGTTTCCGCGTTTGCTGCACGCAGATGCAGCAGCGCGCGCTGCCTTTAATCTGTCACCTTTCGGCATCCATTGGGAGACACTGGACGAGGATATCTCTGTCGCGGGCCTGCTCGCAGGGCGTGGGGATATGGGTAGGGTTGGTGCGGTGGCGTGAGCCGTTGATGATTGGCCCTAAACACATGAAATCATTGCTAATCAACCAAGCGAAATCGACTGATTATGCGGCAGATTGCTCGAATCTGAGCTAGTTGTCGGAATTTCCCTTCGACGATCCCGAGCGGAGCTTCGCCAACCTCGCCGTACCCGTCTGGGAAATCGAGAAGCGGACCCTATATGCGGAGAGAGACTCGCGAAGGAGGCAGGCATGAGCACCCCCAATCCAACCCCGATCGACGGGCTGCACCATATCACCGCAATTTCCGGCCCGGCGCAGGAGAATCTCGATTTCTACACCAAGACCCTGCGCACGCGTCTGATCAAGCAGACCGTCAATTTCGACGCCCCGTCAATGTACCACCTCTATTACGGCGCGCAGCATGCCCGGCCGGGCTCGGTGCTGACCTTCTTCAATCGCGAAGAGAGGAGCAAGGGCACGCCCGGCGAAGGCGCGGCACTCGCCTTCGCCTATGCCGCCCCGCCCGAAAGCCTCGCGCAATGGGAAGCCCGGCTGAATGGCACGATCTCGACGCGTTTCGGGCAGGAGGTTTTGTCCCTGCGCGACCCGCACGGCCAGCACTTCGAGATGATCGCGTATGAAGAGGACCACGCCTGGGGCGAGTTCCATTCCGTCACACTCTGGGTGCCTGACGCCGCACCCACAGCCGCTATCCTGACCGAGATTTTCGGCTATGCGCCAACAGGTCAGGAGCGCGGCGACGGCGGCACACGCCATCGCTTCACCCTGCCCGGCGACGCCCCGGCGCGCATTGTCGATCTCTGGGTCTCCGACACCCCCCAACAGGCGCGCCCCGGCCCCGGCACGATCCACCATGTCGCCTTTCGCGCGCGCGACGCGGCGCATCAGCAGGCGCTGCGCGAAATGTTGCTCGCGCGCGGGCTTGATGTCACCGGCGTGCGGGACCGTCAGTATTTCAAGGCCATCTATTTCCGCGAGCCGGGCGGTGTGCTGTTCGAGATCGCCACAGACGCGCCGGGCTTTGATGTCGATGAGCCGCAGGACAAGCTGGGGCTGAAGCTGAAGCTGCCGGAGCAATACGAGCCCAAGCGCCGCGAGCTGGAGGCGAAGCTGCCCGCGCTGGAGCTGGACACGCTGTAACTGTCTGAACTGTAGCGGAAAATGGCGCACCCGATAGGATTCGAACCTATGACCTCTGCCTTCGGAGGGCAGCGCTCTATCCAGCTGAGCTACGGGTGCAGCAGCCCTGTCTATACTCGGCGGCCAAGGGCGATGCAATCACCCATTTCAGGCGAAAAGCTCATGGCAGAGCTCCAACCCCTCGACCAATTTGTCCACTTCGGCGCGCGTATTATACATCGCGAATGACGCGCGGCAGGTGGCTGAGAGGCCCATATGATCCATCAAGGGCGCCGCACAGTGCTGGCCCGCGCGGACCGCGATGCCCTTCTTGTCGAGCACTGTCGAGATGTCATGCGCATGGGCCGCCCCTTCCAGCGTGAAGCTGAAAATCGCGCCCTTGCCCGGCGCGGTGCCCTGCACATTCAGCCAGTTCAGCCCCGCCAACCGCGATTGCGCGTAGTCACGCAGATCCGCCTCATGCGCCGCGATAGCCTCCATGCCGATACTCATCATGTAATCGATGGCCACACCCAGCCCGATCTGCTGCACGATGCCCGGCGTGCCGGCCTCGAACTTGTGCGGCGGGTCGTTATAGGTGACGGTGTCGCGCGTGACCTCGCGGATCATGTCGCCCCCGCCCAGGAAGGGGCGCATCTCCGCCTGCCGCGCGCGATTGATATAGATCGCACCTGACGCGGACGGGCCGTAAAGCTTGTGGCCCGTGACCGCGTAGAAATCGCAGCCGATCGCCTGCACATCCACAGGCATGTGCACGGCCGCCTGGCTGCCATCGACCAGGACCGGCACGCCTTGCGCCCGCGCCGCCGCGCACACCGCGCCGACATCAACGACAGTGCCGAGCACATTGGACATATGCGTGAGCGCCACCAGTCTCGTCTGCGGTCCAATCGCGTCGATCACCGCCTGCGGATCAAGGCTGCCATCCGGAGCGCAATCCACCCATTTGATCACGACCCCCTGCCGTTCGCGCAGAAAATGCCACGGCACGATATTTGCGTGATGCTCCATGATCGACAGCACGATTTCGTCCCCGGGCTCGAACCGTGGCATGGCCCAGCCATAGGCGACCAGATTTATCCCCATCGTCGTGCCGGTGGTATAGATGATCTCATCTTCATGCGCTGCATTCAGAAAGCGCTGCAACTTTCCGCGTACGGCCTCATATTTGTCGGTCGCGAGATTTGACAGATAGTGCAGTCCACGATGCACATTGGAATACTCCTCGGCATAGGCGCGGGTCACGGCATCTATCACGGCGCGCGGCTTCTGGGCCGACGCGCCATTGTCGAGATAGACCAGCGGTTTCCCGTTCACCTCACGCTCGAGGATCGGAAAATCACCGCGCACGCGCTCGATGTCGAACATGCCTATACCCCACCTGGCGCAAGTCCGAACAAACCCAGCAGAAGGGCCAGAACAAACGCCATTCCGAAAAACGAAAAAATGATGCCAACCAATACCTTCATGGCCGATGTGAAACCATGTAGCGCCATGATGAAGTTTGTCAGCATCCACATGAAGAAAACCAGCGCGCCTATTGTAATCAAACCAAATAATGGCGGAATGATAACAAGCGCCACGATCTGGATGAGCTGGAACACCAGCATCACGAATTGCAGCCACGCGATCAACAAAAGCGTGTCAGGGAAAGTGCCGGTTCCCCCAAGCGCGCGACCGATACCCTGAACGGCCACCACCATCCCCAGCAGGATCATTGTCTGGAACATCGCCATGAAGAGCATGCCGCCCTGGAAGCCATCTTCACCCATCAACAGAACGGAGGCCTGGCCGATCAGAACAGAGAGCACGACCACGATGACAAAGCCCAGCCAGCGCGCATCATCCGGGACATTAAGGCCAAGTATCCGTTCCGCCGCCTCGCGCGGGCGCGTCAAGGACAGGCGCACCAGCGCGCTGACAGTAGCGAGGTTCAGTTCCATGATCATAACCCTTCTGGCCGGTCTTCGCTCAGGCCTCGCGCGCACGCAAATGCAGCACTTCGCGAAGCCCCGCGCCAAGTATGTAGAGAAAGACCGCCAGCACCACAAACCCGAAAGCTGACACTCCGGGGCTTGCGCCAACAAAACCGGTCAATCCACCTTGCACCAGCATCAGCGGTGTGACCGCCAGCAGCGACCAGAACAACACCAGCCGCACATGCAGCCCTGCCACTGGCCCTTTGGCCAAACGCAGGCCAAGCTGGATCAGCCCGGCCAGCCCGTAGAGCAGCAGGGGCAGCATGAACATGATCCCGAACAGAGCCCCGCCCATGCGCTGCTCGAAGGTGATGGACGGGTCGAGCGTTGCCGCGCGTGACAGCCCGGGCCATTGCGCAACGAAGATCAGGCCGCACGCCAGCACACCGTAGAAGAGTATTTGCGGCTCACCAGTGCCGCGCGCAACCAAGTCCGAGATGACTGCACGCGGCGCGCGATAGCTGCGAATGATATTGCGCACGACCGACATGACTTCTCCCGCGCGCGCTGCTCAGCCGCGCCGCTTGAGCCAGGCTTCCAGCCGGTCGCGCAGGTCATCTGCAAAGCCCTGATCGGCGATTTCCTCGAGCGCTTCGGCCAGGAAAGCCAACACCAGCAACAGCTTCGCTTCATCCTCGGCAACGCCGCGTGTGCGCAGATAGAAAAGCTGGCTCTTGTCGATCTCGCCCGAGGTGGAGCCATGGCTGCATTGCACGTCATCGGCATAGATCTCGAGTTCCGGCTTGGCGAGAAACTGCGCATCTTCGTCCAGCAGCAGCGCCTGGCTGATCTGATAGCCATCGGTAAGCTGTGCCACCTGATCGACGAGGATCTTGCCCTGAAACACGCCTACCGCACCATGCCGCAGCACTTTCTTGAACACCTGACGGCTCTCGCAGCGCGGCGCGGCATGGTTGATGAACACAGTGTCATCATGATGGAACGCGCCGTCGCCCACGGTCGCGCCCGCGATATGGGCCGAGCCATCGGCACCATCAAGCCAGATCACGGCCTCATTGCGGATCAGCGAGCCGTTTGCGGTCAGCGTGAAGGATTTTAGCTGCGCCTCAGCCCCAAGCCGCGCGAAGAGATGCGCTGTCCCGGCCCGCTCATGGTCGCGGCCCTGCGCGCGGATGTGGTGCAGTGTGGCGCCCTCGGCGATATCGGCTTCCATGACCTGATTGAAGCGTGCCGCCACAGGCCCGTTCTCCAGAATTGTCACTTCTGCCCCGGCTTCAACACGGATCACATGATGCACAATCGCATCGCCATCTTCCGCGCTGCGATTGTAGATCAGCGAAATCGGGCGCTCGGGGTTGCCGGTGACACGAATGAACATGCCCTCGCGCGCATATGCGGTGTTCAGACTCGCCAGCGGTCGCTCGACCGGGTTTTGGCCGCGCTGCTCCAGCACGCCATAAATGTCGCGAGCCCAGTGCAGATCGGCTGCTGCTGCCTCGGCAAGTGGCGCGATCTCTACCCCATCCATCTCCAGCGCGTCGGAGGCCTCAGCATCGAACACCCCATTGGTGAAAACGATCTTCAGCCGGTCGAAGGCATCGAAAACCGGCGCTTCGCCCTGGGTGTCGTGCAGCTTGCCCGCCTCGGCTTCGGCGGCTGTCAGGCGGCGCGGATCGGTGAAACGCCAGTATTCATCGCGCTTGGTCGGCAGCCCCATGTCGAGCACGCGGGCATGCGCGGCCTCGCGTGCCCGGCGCATCCAGACATTGCTCTCCGGCAAGGGCCGGGCACCGACCAGCGCCTCCGCCGCCTCAACCTTCCGGGCTTTCAGTTTCGCTCTCGGCATCATGCCTGCGCCTCCGCCAGCAGATCGCCATAACCGTTCTCTTCGACCTCGAGCGCCAACTCCGGCCCGCCGGTCTTGATGATCCGACCCTCGGACATGATGTGCACGACATCGGGCTTGATATGGTTCAGAAGCCGTTGATAATGCGTGATGACCAGGAAAGACCGCTCGGCATCGCGCAGCGCGTTCACGCCGTCGGAGACAAGCTTCATCGCATCAACATCCAACCCCGAGTCGGTCTCATCGAGGATGCACATCTTGGGCTCCAGCATCGCCATCTGCAGGATTTCGTTGCGCTTTTTCTCGCCGCCCGAGAAGCCCACATTGACCGGGCGCTTGAGCATATCGGGATCGATCTGCAACTCCTTGGCCTTGGCGCGCACCAGCTTGAGGAACTCGCCTGCCGACAACTCCTCCATCCCGCGCGCCTTGCGCTGTGCGTTCACGGCGGTGCGCAGGAAGGTCATGTTGCCCACACCCGGAATTTCGACCGGGTATTGGAAGGCAAGGAACAGCCCTGCGGCAGCACGCTCTTCGGGCTCCATATCCAGCAGATCGGCACCTTCGAGCGTCGCGCTGCCCTCGGTCACCTCATAGCCGTCGCGGCCAGAGAGCACATAGGACAGCGTCGACTTGCCCGATCCGTTCGGCCCCATGATCGCATGGACTTCACCCGGATTGACCGTCAGCGACAGGCCGTTGAGAATCTTTACCTCAGAGTCTTCTTCAAGTTCGCAGTGCAGGTTCTTGATTTCCAGCATTTTTCTTTCCTGTAACTGATGTCGCGCAGCGTGACGCCGCATTTATAATTCAGCCTCTTCCCGTCCGCACCATCCACCCGGCGAACCAGAAGGTCGCCAGCGCGTGGATCGCCCCGGTCAAGGCATAGAGGAACCCGGAGGCCAGCAAGCCCACGAAGTTCAGCGCTACCGTGATCGGCAGCGAGATCACGAAGGCCGCCAGCATCCCGAGCATCAACAGCCGCAGCGGCGCATCGACCCCGCGCTTCACATCGCCCCAGAGCGTGGCAAACGTGCCGGTCATTACCCCACGGACCCTTCCAGCGAAATCGCCACAAGCGCCTGGGCTTCCATCGCAAATTCCATCGGCAGCTCCTGCAAGACTTCCTTGCAGAACCCGTTGACCACCAGTGCGACGGCTTCTTCCTCATCCATGCCGCGCTGGCGGCAGTAGAAAAGCTGGTCGTCATCCACCTTGGAGGTCGTCGCCTCATGCTCCACGCGCGAGGAGGAATTCTTCACCTCGATATACGGCACTGTATGCGCTCCGCATTTGTCGCCGATCAGAAGCGAGTCGCATTGCGTGTAGTTGCGGCTATCCTTCGCCTTGGGGTGCATCGACACCAGCCCGCGATAGGTGTTCTGCGCCTGCCCCGCGCTGATCCCCTTGGAGACGATCCGCGAACGCGTGTTCTTGCCCAGATGCACCATTTTCGTGCCCGTATCGGCCTGCTGCCAGTTATTTGCGATGGCGATCGAGTAGAACTCGCCCTGACTGTCATCCCCGCGCAGTATGCAGGACGGGTATTTCCATGTGATGGCACTACCGGTCTCGACCTGCGTCCACATGCATTTCGCGCGCGCCTCGCGGCAATCGGCGCGTTTTGTGACGAAGTTGTAGATCCCGCCCTTGCCATTCTCATCGCCAGGGAACCAGTTTTGCACGGTCGAATATTTCACTTCCGCGTCTTCCAGCACCACGATTTCCACGACAGCCGCGTGCAACTGGTTCTCGTCGCGCTTGGGCGCGGTGCAGCCCTCCAGATAGCTGACATAAGAGCCCTTCTCGGCCACGATCAGCGTGCGCTCGAACTGGCCCGTATTCTCGGCATTGATGCGGAAATAGGTCGACAGCTCCATCGGGCAGCGCACGCCCGCCGGGATATAGACGAAAGAGCCGTCAGAGAAGACCGCCGAATTCAGCGCCGCGAAGTAATTGTCATTCTGCGGCACGACCGAGCCGAGATACTTCTTCACCAGCTCCGGATGCTCTTGCACGGCCTCCGAGATCGAGCAGAAGATCACGCCTGCTTCAGCGAGTTCTTTCTTGAAGGTCGTGCCCACGCTCACCGAGTCGAACACGGCGTCAACGGCCACTTTCCGGCCCTCATCGGCACCTTCAACCCCGGCCAGAACCATCTGTTCTTTCAGCGGAATCCCGAGTTTCTCGTAGGTTTCCAGCAGCTTGGGATCGACCTCATCGAGCGATTTGGGCTTTTCCACCATCGACTTGGGCTTGGCGTAGTAATACTGCTCCTGATAGTCGATCATCGGGATGTCCAGCATCGCCCAGTCGGGGCTCTCCATCGTCAGCCAGCGCCGATAGGCATCCAGCCGCCATTGCAGCAGCCATTCGGGCTCGTTGTTCTTCTCCGAGATCAGCCGCACGATATCTTCGTTCAGCCCTTTCGGGGCGAATTCCATCTCGATATCGGTTTCCCAGCCATGCTTGTAGGAATCGGCCATGGATTGAACAGTCTCGACCGTCTCGCGATCCACGCCGTCGCGCAATTGCACATCATCCAATGCCGCCATCTGCTTTCCTTCTCCTGTCTGGCCCGGTCACGGGCGCCTTGATCTCATGCGGCCCGCGCCGCGAACCGTCTGTATTCCTTGAGCCACGCCTCGGCGAAACGCAGCACATCTTCCTCGCGTGTCTCCGGCCCCAGCGAGACGCGGATTGCACTGGCCGCAGCGCGCGTGTCGAAGCCCATGGCCTCCAGCACAGTCGATGCCCGGACCTTGCCCGAAGAACAGGCCGACCCCGCCGAGATGGCACAGCCCGCGAGATCCATCTGCATCACCTGCGTCTCGCCCTTCCAACCGGGCGTCACCAGGCAGATCGTGTTGGGCAAACGCTGCGCGCCTTTCCCGACAAAAATAGTCTTGCTTGCCTCAGCGTCCAGAGCCATTTCTAGAATATTTCTAATTTCAGATACAGAATTCCAGACCCCGTCGGCAAGATCTTTCGCGGCCGCTTCTGCCGCTGCGCCGAAACCCGCGATCCCGATGATGTTCTCGGTGCCCGCGCGCCGCCCCATCTCCTGCCCGCCGCCGCGGATCTGCGCGGCCAGATCCGTGCCGCGCCGCATGACCAGCGCGCCAATGCCTTTGGGCCCGCCGAGCTTGTGAGCCGAGACGAACCCCATCTCCACCCCCAGCCAGTTGAAGGCGAAAGGCAGCTTGCCGAAGCCTTGCGTCAGATCGCTCACGGCCAGCCCGTCGGGCAAATCCTGCACCACGCCGGTTTCGGAATTTGCCAGTTGCAATGTGGCCTGCGCAGGCACGTCCACCTGCACACGCCCTGTCGCATCCACGGCCAGGCTCTCATCGATCCAGGCGCGCACAGCATCATGCTCGATGGCCGCCCCTTTCAGCCCGCGTCCGGCCAGCGCCAGCGCCGCGGCCTCGGTCGCGCCGGACGTAAAGACAATGTCGGCCCCGTCCGCACCCAGCGCCGCAGCCACCTGCGCCCGCGCGCGCTCAACCAGACCGCGCGCCTTGCGCCCCTCGGCATGGACAGAGGACGGGTTGCCGACGACCTCCATCGCATCGCCCATCGCCGCCCGCGCTTCGGGGCGCAGCGGGGCCGTCGCGTTGTGGTCAAGATAGACGCGTGCGCTCATTGCCCGCTTCTCCCAGCGGCGCAAGACACCCCACAAGCGCGCCAAAACAATGTCATTCGTCCACCACCTCGAACAGGTTGGGCACGGCTGGGCACGGTGTCAGCGCGTTCTGCGCGACATCCGAGAGCCGCGTCTGGTGCAGGAAGACATAGACATGCGCCGACAGGCTCTCCCACAGCCGGTTTGTCATCGACTGCGCCTTGGAACCAGAGAGCGCCCCTTTCACGCCCGCGCCTTTGTGCATTGCGCTGACCGTCTCCTCGACAGCCTCCAGCACTTCAGAGACGCGAATGGCCTCTGCGGGCCGCGCCAGACGATAGCCCCCGCCCGGCCCGCGCACAGAGTCCACCAGCCCTGCGCGGCGAAGCTTCACGAAAAGCTGTTCCAGATAGGCCAGCGACACCTGCTGACGCCCTGAAATCTCGTTGAGCGACACCAACGATCCCTCCGGTGCCTGCGCCAGATCAACCAGGGCGATCATGGCATAGCGCCCTTTTGTCGAAAGCTTCATGACACCCCCTCCCGCGCCTCGCCCGGACCCGGCCAGACAGGGTAAAAATAGTTGACGCGCGCGCAGTGCATGCCTACACGGAGCATGCTCTGATACAACCAATCTCGATTTAGAATCCTTCTAAATTAGCTGAAGTAAAGAGTCAACAATTCCGGTGTTGTGGCCGGCATCCCGACCCTGTATCCGCAGACCTGTATCGCTGACCGCAAGATAAGGCCCCGAATGCCCGAGATCATCTTCCCTGGCCCTGAAGGCCGCCTCGAAGGCCGCTTCCACCCCCAGCCTCGCCCCGACGCACCCATCGCCATCGTGTTGCACCCGCATCCGCAATTCGGGGGCACGATGAACAACAAGGTCGTCTATAATCTGCATTACGCCTTCCACAAGCTCGGCTTCTCTGTGCTGCGCTTCAACTTCCGGGGTGTGGGGCGCAGCCAGGGCGAATATGATCAGGGCGTAGGCGAATTGTCCGATGCAGCAGCGGCGCTGGATTATGTGCAGGCTCAGAGCCAGAATGCGCGTCATTGCTGGGTCGCGGGCTTCAGCTTCGGCGCATGGATCGGGATGCAGCTTCTGATGCGCCGCCCCGATATCACCGGTTTTGTTTCCGTCGCGCCGCCCGCGAATCTTTACGATTTCAGCTTTCTCGCCCCCTGCCCGGCTTCGGGGCTGATTATCAATGGCTCGGCTGATCGCGTGGCGCCCCCGCGCGATACAAAGACACTTGTGGGCAAGCTGCAGGAACAGCGCGGCATCACCATCACCCATACCGAGATCGAGGGCGCGGATCATTTCTTCAAGGATGAAGAGCGTCACATGCAGCCCATGTTGCAGTCAGTCTCCGACTATGTGACCAGACGCCTGACCGAAACCACCCGCTAGCATTGCCTGCGCCGCGATTCTGGGGCACAGCATCCGCGCAGGCCGTCGCGATTGCTTGAGCTTATGCGCGTGCCAGCTATCTCTGCGCCAGGGTCGGTTTACATGCTCAAACTGTTTCGCAAAGCATTCCTGTCACTCGGTTTGGTCGCAGCACTTGCGGCCTGTGACATTGCGCCCCCCATCGCGCCGCCAACCGCAACCCTCTCCGGCCCTGCGTCCACCCGCGCCGATTTCGCCGCCGTTACCGCGCGCATGCGCCCGGTCGCCACGCAAATCTGCCGCGAACGCAGCCCGCATCTGGATTGCAATTTCCTTGTCGTGCTAGATGACCGCCCCGGCCAGCCGCCCAATGCCTTCCATTCGCGCGATGAAACCGGCCGCCCCATCATCGCCTTCACCGAAGCGCTGATCGACGATCTGCAAAGTCATGATGAAATCGCGCTCATCTTCGGCCATGAAGCCGCCCACCACATCGCTGATCATATTCCGCGCCTCCAGCGAGAGGCGATGACGGGCGCGCTGATCGGCGGGCTGGTGGCGGCTATTTCGGGCGTCGATCAGCAGACCGCGCAACGCCTGGTCAATGCCAGCGCCACCATCGGCGCGCGGCGCTATTCCAAGAGATTCGAGCTCGAGGCCGACCGCATCGGCGCCCTGATTGCCGCGCGCGCGGGATATGACCCCTTGCGCGGCGCCGAGCTTTTCCGCCGCATCCCCGATCCCGGCAATCAGTTCCTCGGCACTCATCCGCCCAATGCCGAGCGCCTGCGCGAAGTCCAGCGCGCGGTCGCGGCGATGAATAGCGGCCAACCCATCTGACAGGAGCGCCCCCATGCATTGGCTTTACCTCGCCGTCGCGATCTTCTTCGAGACCATCGGCACCACTGCGCTCAAGGCCAGCGACGGCATGACCCGCGCTGGCCCAGCGATCGTCGTCGTGCTGGCCTATGCGCTGTCCTTCTGGTTGCTCGCCCTCGTTCTGCGCGTGATCCCGGTCGGTGTGGCCTATGCGATCTGGTCGGGCCTGGGCATCTGCTTCATTGCCATGATCGGCTGGAGCGTCTTCGGCCAGCGGCTCGATCTGCCGGCCGTGCTCGGCCTTGGCATGATCATCGCGGGCATTGCCGTCATCAATCTCTTCAGCAAGACGGTCGGCCACTGACATGCCCGATCGGGTGCACCACACCCTGTTCGAGGATGCCCAGGGGCTCGCCTTCGGGGCGACAATGTGCGCTTTCGGCGTGATGATCCTGACCAGCGCGGGGCTTGTCACCGGCCAGACTGCGGGGCTGGCGGTGCTGATCTCCTATGCCACCGGCTACAGCTTCGGGGTGGTGTTCTTCCTCATCAACCTGCCCTTCTACGCGCTGGGATATTACCGGCTCGGGGCGGCTTTCACGCTCAAGACTTTTGTCGCTGTCGCGCTGATCTCAGCGCTCTCGCTCGTCATCGAGGATCTGGTGAGTGTCAGCCCCGCCCATCCTGCTGTCGCCGCCGTGCTGTTCGGGTTGATCGCGGGCGCGGGGCTGCTCGCCATATTCCGCCACCGCGCGAGCCTCGGCGGGGTGGGGATCGTGGCCTTCGACCTGCAGGAACGGCTCGGCTGGCGCGCGGGCTGGGTACAGCTTGGCTTCGACCTCCTGCTCTTCGCTACTGCGCTTTTCCTCCTGCCCATCGCGCTCGTGCTGTGGTCGCTCCTCGGCGCGGTGGTGCTCAATGCGATCATCGGCATCAACCACCGCCGCGACCGCTATATCGGAACCTGAGCAGTTCAGGGCTAGCCAGCGCGCCCGCAATGCGCTATGCGGCAGCGCAGCATCCCAGACAAGGCCAGAGTTATGACCCTTCGCAATATCGCGATCATCGCCCATGTTGACCACGGCAAGACCACGCTGGTGGACGAGCTTCTGAAACAATCGGGGGCGTTTCGTGAAAACCAGGCCGTGGCCGAGCGCGCCATGGACAGCAATGATCTGGAGCGCGAACGCGGCATCACCATTCTGGCCAAGGCAACCTCGGTCGAGTGGAAGGACACGCGCATCAACATCGTCGACACCCCCGGCCATGCCGATTTCGGCGGCGAGGTCGAGCGGATTCTGTCGATGGTCGATGGCGTGGTGCTGCTGGTCGATGCCGCCGAAGGCCCCATGCCGCAAACGAAATTCGTGACCTCCAAGGCGCTCGCGCTGGGGCTGCGCCCCATCGTCGTGCTCAACAAGGTGGACAAACCCGCCGCCGATGCCGACCGCGCGCTCAATGAGGTGTTCGATCTCTTTGCCAATCTCGGCGCAAGCGATGAACAGCTTGATTTCCCTGTGCTTTACGCCTCGGGCATCAATGGCTGGGCCGATGCGGAACTCGATGGCCCGCGCAAGGATATGTCCGCGCTCTTCGATCTCGTGGTCGCCCATGTGCCCGCGCCCGCACAGATCGCCGCGCGCGCAGAGCCCTTCCGCATGCTCGCCACGACGCTTTCCGCCGACCCCTATCTGGGCCGCATCCTCACGGGCCGCGTCGAATCCGGCACGCTCAAGGCGGGCGAGACGATCAAGGCGCTTTCGCGCGACAGCAGGAAGATCGAGCAATTCCGCGTGACCAAGGTGCTCGCCTTCCGCGGCCTTGGCCAGCAGCCCATCGACGCGGCCGAGGCCGGCGATATCGTGACACTCGCAGGCATGTCGAAAGCGACCGTCGCCGACACGCTCTGCGCGCTCGAGGTCGAGACCGCGCTCCCCGCCCAGCCCATCGACCCGCCCACCATCTCGGTCACCTTCGGCATCAATGATTCGCCACTCGCGGGCCGCGACGGCGCCAAGGTGCAGTCCCGCGTCATCCGCGAGCGGCTGATGCGCGAGGCCGAGGTCAATGTCGCGATCAAGGTCACGGATACCCCGGGCGGCGAGGCGTTCGACGTGGCCGGACGCGGTGAATTGCAGATGGGCGTCCTGATCGAGAATATGCGCCGCGAAGGCTTCGAGCTCTCGATCTCGCGGCCGCGCGTGCTGATGCGCGACGAGGGCGGGCAAAAGCTCGAGCCCATCGAGGAAGTCACCATCGATGTCGATGACGACTATACCGGCACTGTCATCGAGAAGATCACCGGCCCGCGCAAGGGCGAGCTTGTCGAGATGAAACCCGCAGGCACCGGCAAGACCCGTATCATCGCGCATGTGCCCTCGCGCGGGCTGATCGGCTATCACGGCGAATTCATGACCGACACGCGCGGCACAGGCGTGCTGAACCGCGTCTTTCATGAATGGGCGCCCTATCGCGGCACCATCTCCGGCCGCCGCGAAGGCGTGCTGATCTCGATGGAGGACGGCACCGCCGTCGCCTATGCGCTGTGGAATCTCGAAGAACGCGGGCGCATGTTCATCAACCCGCAGGATCCGGTCTATCAAGGCATGATCATCGGCGAGCATAGCCGCGACAATGATCTGGAAGTGAACCCGCTCAAGGGCAAGAAACTGACCAATGTACGCGCCTCGGGTTCGGATGATGCGGTCAAACTCACCCCGCCCACGATCATGTCGCTCGAACAGGCCATCGCCTATATCGATGATGATGAACTCGTCGAGGTCACGCCCAACGCGATCCGCCTGCGCAAACGCTTCCTCGACCCGCATGAGCGCAAACGTCAGGCGAAGGCGAGCGCCTGAGCTATCTGCCCGCCCGGCGGCGACGCCGGGCAGCGCCCGCAAGGCGTGCAGGGTCGGGTGGGTGGGCGCGGCTTGCGGGCGCTTTTGCCGCCTCAGCGCAAATCCGGCGGCATCGCCTCGACCCGCAGCCGCTCCACAAGCTCCGCCAGCCCCACGGCCTCGGTCCGCGTCTCGCCCAAGCGGCGCATGGAAACTGTGCGCTCTTCCACTTCGCGCGCCCCCACAGCCAGGATCACCGGCACCTTGGCCACGGAATGCTCGCGCACCTTGTAGTTGATCTTCTCATTGCGCAGATCGAGTTCCGCCCGCAGCCCCGCCGCCTGCAAAGCCGCCACCACCTCGCGGCAGTAGTCATCCCCGTCCGAGATGATCGAGGCCACCACCACCTGCCGCGGCGCGAGCCACAAGGGCAGCTTGCCCGAAAAGTTCTCGATCAGGATGCCGATGAAGCGCTCGAACGACCCCAGCACGGCGCGGTGCAGCATAACCGGGCGATGCTTCGCCCCGTCTTGGCCCACATATGTCGCATCCAGCCGCTCGGGCAGCACGAAATCCACCTGATGCGTGCCGCATTGCCATTTCCGCCCGATGGCGTCAGTCAGCGTAAACTCCAGCTTGGGGCCATAGAACGCCCCCTCGCCGGGGTTGACCGCAGGCTCGATGCCGGAAGCCCGCGTCGCGGCGAGAAGCGCGCCCTCGGCCTTGTCCCAGACCTCATCCGAGCCTGCACGCACATCCGGGCGCGTGGAGAACAGCACTTCGAAACATTCAAAGCCCAGATCGCGGTAGATCCCCGACAGGAACTCGATGAATTTCAGCGTCTCCGCCTCGATCTGGTCCTCGCGGCAGAAGATATGCGCGTCATCCTGCGTAAACCCCCGCACCCGCATGATCCCGTGCAGCGCCCCCGACGGCTCATATCGATTGCACGAGCCGAACTCCGCCATACGCAAAGGCAGATCCCGATAACTTTTCAGCCCCACATTGTAGATCTGCACATGGCAGGGGCAGTTCATCGGCTTGAGCGCATTCACCGCCTTCTCGCGCGCGTGCTCCTCATCCACCTCGACGATGAACATATGCTCCTGGTATTTCTCCCAATGCCCGGACGCTTCCCAGAGCTTGCGATCCACCACCTGCGGCGTGTTCACCTCGACATAGCCGCCCCGGCGCTGCTGGCGGCGCATGTAATCCTGCAATGTCGTGTAGATCGACCAGCCATTGGGGTGCCAGAACACCTGCCCCGGCGCTTCCTCCTGCATATGAAACAGGTCCATCTCGCGCCCAAGCTTGCGATGGTCGCGCTTGGCGGCTTCCTCCAGCATCGTCAGATGCGCCTTGAGGTCATTGCGGTTCTTGAAGGCCACGCCATAGATCCGCTGCAACATGGGCCGCGTGTTATCGCCAAGCCAATAGGCCCCGGCAATCGACATCAGCTTGAAGGCATCGCTCGGCACCTGGCCCGTATGCTGCAGATGCGGGCCACGGCAGAGATCCTGCCAATGCCCATGCCAATACATCCGCAAGGGCTCGCCCTCGGGGATGCGGTTTATCAACTCGATCTTGAACGGCTCCCCCGCCGCCTCATAATGCGCAATCGCGCGTTCGCGATCCCAGACTTCCGTGCGCACCGGGTCGCGCGCCGCGATGATCTCGCGCATCTTCGCCTCGATCCGCGCGAGATCCTCGGGCACAAACGGCTCCGCGCGGTCGAAATCATAAAACCAGCCCTTGTCGCGCACCGGGCCGATGGTGACCTTCACATCCGGCCAGATCTCCTGCACCGCGCGCGCCATGATATGCGCGAGATCATGGCGGATCAGCTCCAGCGCCGCGTCATCATCCTGCATCGTGTGAATGGCGATCTGCGCATCTTCCGTGATCGGCCATTGCAAATCCCAATGCGCGCCGTTCACACTGGCCGAAATCGCCTTCTTGGCAAGCGAGGTCGCGATGCTCGCGGCCACTTCGGTCGGGGTCACGCCCGCCTCATAGCTGCGCGAATTACCGTCGGGGAATGTCAGGGAAATCTGGGCCATCGGCCGGTCCTCGTCGTTTTGGCGCCCACGGAACGCCCGGTTGCGGGTAAATGTCGCGCAGGGTTTGACGCTGGCGACGCGGGAAGTCAAGTTGCGATCATTCGGGCCAGATGCGGCCCAGTTACCGGAGACGCCAATGAGCCCCCCACGCCCCGCCCTGCGCATGGCCTATGAAACCCTCGCCGCCGAGGATGACGGCCGCATGTGCCGCGACATCTCGGAGGATGCCTGCAAGGAACAGCCGCAGAATTTCCTGCGCCATGCGGCCGCGCTGGGCCTGAGCAAATCCGCCGACGGGCTGGCCGACCCCAAGCTCGTGCTCTCATGGCTGATGACGCATCTGGGCGCACCTGCCGCGCTGATCGGGCTCTTGGTGCCGATTCGCGAGGCGGGCGCGCTCCTGCCCCAGCTCTTCACGGCCGCGCGTATCCGCGCCATGGCGCAGCGCAAATGGGCCTGGGCGGGTGCGGCTGTCGGGCAGGGTCTCGGCGCCGCGATCATGCTTCTTGCCGCGCTCACTCTCAGCGGGGCCGCCGCCGGGGTCATGATCCTTTCCGGGCTCACGCTACTCGCGCTGTCGCGCTCGGTGGCCTCGGTCGCCTACAAGG
The DNA here is from genome assembly GCA_003567315.1 of Paracoccaceae bacterium. Classification (GTDB taxonomy): domain Bacteria; phylum Pseudomonadota; class Alphaproteobacteria; order Rhodobacterales; family Rhodobacteraceae; genus Roseinatronobacter. The sequence goes on along the minus strand of PWZT01000094.1, from coordinate 11,582 downwards.
ACGTGCTGGGCAAGACCATCTCCAAGGGCCAGCGCGGCACTGTGACCGGGCTTGCAGGCACATGGTCCGCCGCGATCATCCTGGCCTTCGCGCTCACCCTCATCATCTGGTCCGACCAGCGCGCCGTGATCGTGCTGGCAGCCCTCGCCCTCGCCGCCGCAGGCTGGACCCTCGCAGGCGTCATCTTCGCCGGGCTCGCCGAAGAAAAAGGCGCGCAGGACGGCGGCGCGAATGGCTGGACTGCGGCTATCGCCAATCTGCGATACCTGCGCGAAGACCCCATGCTCGCCCGTTTCATCCTCGCGCGCGGCCTCCTGACCTCGACCGCGCTCGCACCCCCCTATCTGGTGATCCTCGCCTCGGGCGACGGCGGCGCGGCGCTCGAAGGGCTGGGCGCGCTGGTCTTGGCTTCGGCGCTCGCAGGGCTGCTTTCCAGCTATGTCTGGGGCCAGCTCGCAGATCGGTCCTCGCGCAAGGTGCTGATCGGCACCGGGCTTGCGGGTGCGGCCAGCATGGCGCTCACGCTGGCCTTCGCCGCGGCCGGGCTCGCGCCCACGCTCTGGGCCATGCCGCTTGCGCTCTTTGGGCTGATGATCGCGCATCAGGGTGTGCGGCTCGGGCGCTCGACTTATCTGGTGGACATGACCGGCCCCGACCGCCGCGCTGTCTATACGGCGATATCGAACACGCTGATCGGCGTGATCCTGCTTGCCAGCGGGCTCTTCGGGGCAATCGCCGCGCTCTTTGGCGCAGGCGCGACACTTGCGCTTTTCGCGCTCATGGCGCTCGGCGGGGCATGGGTCGCTTATGGATTGAAGGAGTTGGGAGATGGCTGAAAAGCTCAAGACCACACATGGCCGCACACTGGCCTATCACAGGACCGAGGGGCGCGGCCCGGGGGTCGTGTTTCTGGGGGGCTTCATGTCGGACATGACCGGCACCAAGGCCGTCTATCTCGAAGACTGGGCGAGGCGCGAAGGCCGCGCCTTCCTGCGGTTCGACTATTCCGGCCATGGCGAAAGCTCGGGCGCGTTTGCCGATGGCTGCATCGGCGACTGGGCCGATGACGCGGTTGAGGCCGTGAGCCATCTGACCGAAGGCCCGCAAATCCTCGTAGGCTCCTCCATGGGCGGCTGGATCGCGCTGCTGCTCGCCCGCCGAATCCCGAAACGCGTCGCAGGGCTTGTCGGCATCGCCGCTGCCCCCGATTTCACGGCAGACAGCATGTGGCCCAGCCTCAGCGATGCGCAGCGGCAGGAAGTTCTGGAACAGGGCCAGACGCTCCTGCCAAATGATTATGACGAGACACCCTACCCGCTCACCCGCCGCCTGTTCGAGGATGGGCGCCAACAGCTTGTGCTGCGCACGCCCCTCGCGCTGCCCTTTCCGGTGCGGCTGGTGCAGGGCACGAAGGATGAGGCAGTGGCGACCTCGGTGCCGCTGCGGCTGATGGACCATGCCGACTGCCCCGATATGCGCCTCACGCTGGTCAAGGATGCCGATCACCGCTTTTCGACCGACGACTGCCTTGCACTTATTACGGAGAGCATCGCGGAGGTTCTGGCGCGCGCCGAGGCTGCGTCTGGATCCGGGTGAGGCAGCGCGCTCTCTGGACTGAATGCCCGATTTCCCTGGGGGAAGCGCGCCTGACGGCGCGCTGCCTTCGGCGAGAGTATTTTTCGGCAAGATGAAGGCGCAGCGCACAGGAGCGTATGGGCTGGCCCAGGCTGATCGCGAACGGGTCGAGGCGTCACGCGCCCTGCAACAGCGCCAGCGCCTGCGCGTGCAGCGCGGAATTTGCCGCCGCGATCACCTGCCCGCCCGCATCCACACGCCCGCCCTGCCAGTTGGTGACGATACCCCCCGCCGCCGCGATTACCGCCTGCGGAGCGGCGATGTCGTAAGCGTTGAGCCCCGCCTCGATCACCAGATCGACATGTCCCGCAGCCAGCAGCGCATAGGCATAGCAATCCATCCCGTAGCGCGTGAGCCGCACAGCGCGCGCCACGCGGCCAAAGGCTGCGCGCTCCGCCTCCGTCCCGATTTCGGGAAAGGTCGTGAACAGCACCGCCTCTTCCAGCGCCACCGATTCGCGCGTGCGCAGGGCGCGCTCGCCCTGCGGCCCGACCGTCCAGCCCTGCCCGAGCCCGCCCAGAAAGCGCTCGCCGATATAGGGCTGGTCGATCACCCCCAGAAACGGCCCCTCGGAATCGGCCAGCGCGATCAGCACCCCCCAGCAGGGCGTGCCCGCCAGAAAGCCCCGCGTGCCATCCACCGGGTCGAGCACCCATGTCAGGCCCGACCGGCTTTCCACCGGCGCGAATTCCTCGCCCAGGATCCCGTCCTCGGGCCGATGCGCGCGCAGATAGGCGCGCATCGCCTCTTCCGAGGCGCGGTCGGCCTGCGTGACCGGATCGAACCCTTCGTCCGCCTTGTTGTCCGCAGCCAGCGCGGGCTTGCGAAACCATGGCAGGATCGCCGCGCGCGCGATATCGGCCAGCGCCTGGGCATGGGCGATCAAGGCCTCTCGCTCTGTATCCTGCATCTTGCGTGATGCCATCCGCCCCTTCCTTACGCCGAACACAGCGCTGCTGCTACCCGATCCCGGGCATGAGAAAAGGCCGACCTGCCATGCGATCGGCCTCGCTGCTAAGGAGTTACACGTCTAAGGCGTCTGCCCCAGCGCCTGTGCGAGCGATAGAAGCTTTTTGCGCTGGTCTTCGGGGATCTGGTAATAGGTCCGCAACAGCTCGAGCGTTTCCTTCTTCTTGAGAAGCTCGTCTTCGCTGTCCTCTGTCGGCCCGTCCTCTATGCCTTCGAAGAAATAGCTCGGTGGCACATCGAGCACCCGCGATATTTCCCACAGCCGCGACGCCGACACCCTGTTCATGCCCGTCTCGTATTTCTGGATTTGCTGAAATTTGATCCCGACCTCGGAGGCAAGCTGCTGCTGCGTCATCCCGAACAGCCACCTGCGCTGCCTGATCTTCTGCCCTACATGGATGTCAACTAAATGCGCCATCGTAACTCCTAAATACCCGTCCTGTTCTATATGTGCGCCCACCTGACCAGCACCGCACCACCGCACGGGGAAAGCCACCACATTCGCGATCCGGGTTGACCACCCCGGTTCCCCGCGAAGGCGAGCCCACAGGGGGACACACATGTTTTAGGTTGTGAAGCACTTGAATTGCGAATGAAAGACATCTTTTGGAATCTTGACAAAGAGTTGCATTTTGCAAATCAAAATGCAACCAGCGCCTGAATCGTTTCCAATTCGATGCCAAACAGGCAAGTGGCAATCGACGCGCCAGCCTGTAAGATCGCGAACGCCACAAAATTGACAGGATTTTCCGATGCGTGCAGTCATCTTGAACGCTCTTGGCACTCCGCCAAAGCTGGAGGAAATCGATACACCAACGCTCGCTCAGGGCGAAGTCCGGGTCTCGATCGCGGCCTGCGGGCTGAATTTCGCCGATCTGCTCATGGTTGAGGGCCGCTATCAGGAACGCCCCGACCTGCCCCTCGTGATGGGCATGGAGGTCGCAGGCCGAATCACTGAGGTTGGCGAAGGCGTCACGGGGCTCGAGCCGGGAATGCGCGTGGCCGCCTTCCTCGGCGCGGGCGGGCTGGCAGAGGAAGTCTGCTGTCCTGCCACCCGCTGCCTGCCCCTGCCCGATGCGATGCCCATGACCGAGGCTGCGGGCTTTCTCGTGGCCTATGGCACGTCGCATCTGGCGCTCGCCCACCGCGCGGGCCTGCGGCGCGGCGAGACCCTGCTGGTGCTTGGGGCGGCAGGCGGGGTTGGCCTGACCGCCGTCGAGATCGGCGCCGCGATGGGCGCGCGGGTGATCGCCGTGGCGCGCGGGGCTGATAAGCTTGCAGTCGCGCAGGCAGCAGGTGCGACAGAATGTCTCGACAGCACCGGGCTCGACCTGCGCGCGGCGCTCAAGGAGCTTGGCGGGGTCGATGTCGTCTATGACGCGATCGGCGAGCCGCTGGCCACGCCCGCCCTGCGCGCGCTGCGCCCCGAGGGAAGGTTTCTCGCCATCGGTTTCGCGGGTGGCGAGGTGCCGCACTTCCCCGCCAATATCCTGTTGGTCAAGAATCTGACCGTTATCGGCCTGTATTGGGGCGGTTATCTCAAATTCGCGCCTGACACCCTGACTGGCTCGCTGCAAAGCCTCATGGCCATGTATGAGGCCGGGGCGATACGCCCGCATGTGAGCCACGTGCTGCCGCTCGAGCAGGTCTCGGACGGGTTCGATCTGCTGCGGCAGCGCAAATCCACCGGCAAGGTCGTCATCGAGGTCAATTCTGATGCCTGACTGGTCAATGCCGCAAAAGCCGGTCAAATCCCGTCCATTTTACTCCGGTTCTGCTTGAAACTGTGCCGAAGGTTGACGATATTACCCGCAAGCTGACGGGTATCCCCCGTCTGCACCCATTTACGGAGGTAAGAATGGCAGATTTGAACCAGATGCGCGCGCAGACGGTCAGCAGCACCCGCGCCGCAGAGATTGATGCGGGCCTTCGCGCCCACATGAACAAGGTGTATGGCACCATGTCGGTGGGCATGCTCATCACTGGTGCGGCCGCGTGGGCCATCGCCGGGCTGGCAACCACCAGCGACCCGAACATGGCAGTCGCGCAACTGCCCAATGGCACGATGCTGAACAGCATCGGCGCGGCGATCTACACCTCGCCGCTGCGCTGGGTGATCATGTTCGCCCCGCTCGCCTTCGTCCTCTTCGGCTGGGGCGCGTTGATGCGCAAGGCATCCGCCGCAGGTGTGCAGCTTGGCTTCTTCATCTTCGCAACAGCCATCGGCCTGTCGCTCAGCTCGATCTTCCTCGTGTTCACCAGCTACTCGATCACGCAGACCTTCCTCGTTACGGCCATCGCCTTCGCAGGTCTCAGCCTGTATGGCTACACCACGAAAAAGGATCTCTCCGGCATGGGGACATTCCTGATCATGGGTGTGATCGGTCTGATCGTCGCGATGATCGTCAACCTGTTCCTGCAGAACCCGGCCATGATGTTCGCGATCTCCGCCATCGGCATTCTGATCTTCGCGGGTCTGACAGCGTTCTACACGCAGACGATCAAGAGCGAGTATGTCATGCATGCCGCTGCGGGCGATCAGGAGTTTCTGGACAAGGCGGCCGTTGATGGGGCGCTAATGCTCTATATCAGCTTCCTGAACATGTTCCAGTTCCTGCTCATGTTCCTCGGCCAGCAGGAATAAGCTGACTGTTATGGAAAGAAAAAACCCGGTCGCAAGGCCGGGTTTTTTGTGCTGTCTGGCAGTGCTTCTTGATCAGGCTGGGCCGCAGGCGTTAACGCACGGCGCCTTCGTTGACCCTCGCTCCTCTGGAGGGGGAAGCGCGCCTTGCGGCGCGCTGCCTTCGGCGAGAGTATTTTGGGCAAGATGAAGTCAAGGCGCGTAGAATAAAGGGCGCCTGACGCAGGCTTCGCGTGTGCAGCCTTCACTCACTCTGCCCCGCCGCCATCTTGCTCCGCGCGCTGCCGCGCAAAGGCCGAGTCGCGATCGTTCAGTCCCAGCAGGTTGGACACCAGCCGCATCATCCCGTTTTCCGCGTCATGGCGCTTGCCATCCGCAAGGATGACGGCCCAGAGGTCGCGCAACAACGCCGGGCGGTCTTCCAGCGCCACCAACTCCTTGATCGCGCGTGTCAGATGCACTGTGTCGCCGGTCGCGGCCTCCAGCGCTTCGGCCTTGCGCCGCAGGGCTGCGATCTCGAACGGCCCGACCTCGAAACGCCGCGCCACAACCGCGTCAATCGCCGCGACCTGGCGCGTGTCGTAGTCGTCATTCGCCCGCGCAGCCCGCACCAACAGCGCCACCAGCGCGGTTTCGCTCGACGGCGCAGCCTCCGCCGGGCTCTCACGCTCGGGGGCAATAAGGCCCCGCATCCATTGTATAGCTCTCTCAGGCATGATTATCATATAGGGTGAGCCGCGCGCGACCCCAAGCCCATGCCCTCACAACTGCTCTACCTTCACGCGCCAACCGGGTGGCCCTCGACCTCGCCCGTGTCATCCGGCGTGAACGTCATCGCCAGACCGTTGATGCAATGGCGCTTGCCTGTGGGCTCGGGGCCGTCATCGAAAATATGCCCCAGATGCCCGCCACAATTGGCACAATGCACCTCCGTGCGCGTCATGAAGAAGCGCCGATCCGTCTGCGTGCCGACCGCGCCCTCGATCGCGTCCCAGAAACTCGGCCAGCCTGTGCGGCTGTCATATTTGGTCTCGGAGCGATAAAGCCCCTGCCCGCAACCCGCACAATTATACGTCCCCGCGCGGTCTTCCTCCAGCAGCGGCGAGCGTTCGCCCTTCAGCGCATTGGTATAGGCGCGCTCGGTCGCATGATCGCGCAGCACGGCGTATTGCGCGGGCGTCAGCCGCGCGCGCCATTCCTCATCGCTCAGTTCCAGCGGAAAGCGCTTTTCGCCGCCCATCGCCGCCTGCCCCATGAAGACAAGCCCGGCGCTGGCCAGAAATCTGCGTCTGTTGAACATCTTCCACCTCCAGTTACGTCTGATAGCAATACGACACAGCCCCCCGCATCGGTTCACAGCTAAGCATATATCGCGCAAGCCGCTTCAACAAAGCTCTGTGATCTGTCATGATCCGCTTATGAGTCTCCCTCCCGGTTTTCTGGATGAATTGCGCAACCGTGTCTCGATCTCTTCGGTGGTCGGGCGCAAGGTCACATGGGACATGCGCAAATCCAACCAGGCGAAGGGCGATTTCTGGGCGCCCTGCCCGTTCCATCAGGAAAAAACCGCGTCTTTTCATGTCGATGACCGCAAGGGCTTCTATTACTGCTTCGGCTGCCATGCCAAGGGCGACGCGCTGAGCTTCCTGCGCGAGACCGAAAACATGAGCTTCATGGAGGCCGTCGAGACCCTCGCCCGCGAGGCCGGGATGCCCATGCCCGCCCACGACCCGCGCGCCGCCGAGAAAGCCGACAAGCTCGGCGCGCTGGCCGAGGTGATGGAGGCCGCGACGCGCTTCTTCCGCGCCCAACTCACCACTGCGCAGGCGACCCAGGCGCGCGAGTATCTGCATGGGCGCGGGCTCACCCCCGACACGCTCGCGCGCTTCGAGATCGGTTTTGCCCCCGATGCGCGACAGGCGCTCTGGGCGCATCTGACCGGCGCCGGGATCCCGCCTGCGCGCATCATCGAGGCCGGGCTCGCCATCGCGCCCGAGGATGGCAGCACCCCCTATGACCGGTTTCGCGGGCGCATCATCTTCCCCATCCGCGATGCGCGCGGGCGCTGCATCGCCTTTGGCGGGCGCGCGATGTCAGCGCAGGCGCGGGCGAAATACCTCAACTCGCCCGAAACGCCGCTTTTCGACAAGGGCCGCTCGCTCTACAACGCCGGACCTGCGCGCAGCGCAGCAGGCAAGCACCCGCTGCTGGTCGCCGAAGGCTATATGGATGTGATCGCACTGGTCTCCGCCGGGTTCGAGGCCGCGGTCGCGCCACTGGGCACCGCCATCACCGAAGAGCAGTTGCGCATGATCTGGCGCCTCTCGCCCGAGCCGATCATCGCGCTCGATGGCGATGCTGCGGGCTTGCGCGCGGGCTACCGGCTGATCGACCTCGCCCTGCCGCTGCTGAGCGCCGAGCAATCGCTGCGCTTCTGCCTGCTGCCCGAAAAGATGGACCCCGATGATGTGCTGCGCGCAGGCGGCAATGCGGCCATGCGCAAGCTCATCGAGGATGCGCTGCCGCTTGTCAAACTGCTGTGGCAGCGCGAAACCGAAGGCCAGGTGTTTGACAGCCCCGAGCGCCGCTCCGCGCTCGACAAACGCCTGCGCGCGGCGCTCAACTCCATCACCGACGGCAATCTGCGCGCCCATTACGCCGAGGAATTGCGCAGTCTGCGCGCGGGATTCTTCCAGCCCAAGCGCAGCGCGACCGGGCCGCGCGGGCCGCGCCATGGCTTCACTGCGCCCCCCGCCACGGCGCTGCCTTCCACACGCTCCACGCTGCTCGCCACGACAGACAGCGCCGATATCGCCGAGCGGATGCGCGAGGAAATCATCCTCGCCACACTTCTCGCGCATCCGGGGCTTTTGCCGCGCTTCACCGCCGATCTCGAACGCGCCGAGATGCGCAGCGCGGGCCATGAAAGCCTGCGCCACGCGCTTCTGAGCCTGCCCGACACGGCCGCCCTGCCCGACAGCCTGCCCGAGCGCGACCGGCAGGAGGCGCAGAGAATCCTTGAGCTGGGGCATATCCGCATCGCCCCCCCGGTGCGCCGCCGCGATGACCCCGAGCTTGCCGCGCGCTGCCTGCAAGAGGAATTCGCCAAACTGCTCGCCCGGCGCGGCGTGGCGCTGGAGCTGCGCGAGGCCTCCGAGGACATGAGTGCCGCCGCGGATGAGGGGGTGACATGGCGACTGCGCGAAGCCGCCGAGCAGCGCAACCGCGCCGAGCGCTCGCGCCTGTCCGATACAACCGATCTGAACGAGGATCGCGCCGCCCTTTCGGGCGCGTTGCAGCGCATGATCGAATCAGAGATCTGGATCAAGCGGAAAAAGTGACTGATTCGTAACAGTAGCGTCCGCTTGCGCCTGTAAAATTACGCGCTGGAACTGGAAAAACCGATCAAGCTTACCTAGATAGACTTGAAATCGGAGAACGATTCGCACGGCCCCTTGTGATTCGCACGTTCTCCATTGAAGCAGCCTCGGGAGCTTTCATGGCCGCCAAAGACACGGACGACACCCGCATCGACGATCAGGACAGCGACACCGGCCAGCAGGTCAGCCAGGCCTCGATCAAGAAGATGATCGCGCAGGCCAAGGAACGCGGCTTCATCACATACGATCAGCTCAACCAGGCTCTGCCCACTGCACAGGTCTCCTCCGAGCAGATCGAGGATGTGATGTCGATGCTCTCGGAAATGGGCATCAATATCATCGAGGATGACGAAGAGCCCGAAGAGCCCGAGGCCAAGGGCGGCGAGTTGGTCGAGACCAGCACCTCGCGCGAAGTGGCGGTGTCGTCGGGTTCGGGCGAGGAAAAACTCGACCGCACGGATGATCCGGTGCGCATGTATCTGCGCGAAATGGGCTCGGTCGAATTGCTCTCGCGCGAGGGCGAGATCGCGATTGCCAAGCGCATCGAGGCCGGGCGCAACACCATGATCCTCGGGCTCTGCGAAAGCCCGCTGACCTTTCAGGCCATCACCATCTGGCGCGACGAGCTTCTGAACGAGGATGTCCTGCTGCGCGATGTGATCGATCTGGATGCCACATTCGGCAACGCGATTGACGACGAGGACGGCGTCCCGGTCGCTGCAGGGCTCACGACCCCAGCCGCTGAGGCCCAGAAGCCCGAGCGCGCCCAGGAGCCCGAGCTCGATGCCGATGGCAACCCGATCCAGAAAACCGATGACGACGAGGATGATGACGAACAGTCCAACCTCTCGCTCGCTGCGATGGAAGCCGCGCTGAAGCCCCGCGTGCTCGAAACCCTCGACCGGATCGCGCATGATTTCGAACTGCTCTCCGAGATGCAGGAAGCGCGCATGAACGCCACCCTGCTCGAAGACGGTCGCTTCTCTGACGCGCAGGAGGCGCAATACCAGAAGCTGCGCGCCGAGATCGTGGAATTGGTGAACTCGCTGCATCTGCACAACAACCGGATCGAGGCGCTGATCGACCAGCTTTACGGCATCAACAAGCGCATCATGTCCATCGACAGCGCCATGGTGAAGCTCGCCGACAAGGCCCGGATCAACCGCCGCGAATTCATCGAAGCCTATCGCGGCTCGGAGCTTGACCCGACATGGTGCGACCGCATGGCCGAAAAACCCGGCCGCGGCTGGCAGGCGCTGATGGAGCGCTCGCGCGACAAGGTCGAGGATCTGCGCAACGACATGGCGCAGGTCGGCCAGTATGTCGGCGTCGATATCGAGGAATTCCGCCGCTTCGTCGGTCAGGTCCAGAAGGGCGAGAAGGAAGCGCGGCAGGCCAAGAAGGAAATGATCGAGGCCAATCTGCGCCTCGTGATCTCGATTGCCAAGAAATACACCAATCGCGGGCTGCAATTCCTCGACCTAATTCAGGAAGGCAATATCGGGTTGATGAAGGCGGTCGATAAATTCGAGTATCGGCGCGGCTACAAATTCTCCACCTATGCGACATGGTGGATCCGGCAGGCGATCACCCGCTCGATCGCCGATCAGGCCCGCACCATCCGCATCCCCGTGCATATGATCGAGACGATCAACAAGCTGGTGCGCACAGGCCGTCAGATGCTCCATGAGATCGGGCGCGAGCCGACCTCGGAGGAACTGGCCGAGAAGCTGCAGATGCCGCTCGATAAAGTGCGCAAGGTGATGAAGATCGCCAAGGAACCGATCTCGCTGGAGACCCCCATCGGCGACGAGGAAGACAGCCAGCTTGGTGATTTCATCGAGGACAAGAACGCGCTCCTGCCGCTGGATTCGGCGATTCAGGACAATCTGCGCGAAACGACCACGCGCGTGCTCTCCTCGCTGACACCCCGCGAAGAACGTGTGCTGCGCATGCGCTTCGGCATCGGCATGAACACGGATCACACGCTGGAGGAAGTCGGCCAGCAATTCAGCGTCACCCGCGAACGCATCCGCCAGATCGAGGCCAAGGCGCTGCGGAAACTGAAACACCCGTCGCGGTCTCGGAAACTGCGGAGCTTTCTGGATCAGTGAGCGCTTCGATTTCGCAGCGCGGCAAACCAGTCCAAGTGTGTACGACCGACACGGCCGAATGGGATATCGCAGATTATGGCGTATCCGAAACGCTGTTGGAAGTGATTGGTCAATCGCTCGCTGCGGTGCCGGTCTCGGAGCGTGATCTTGTCGAGGGCACTGTGCGTTATCGACAATTTGGCGAATTTGTCGTAGTCTTTCATTATGCAACGAGCGAAGATGCGTTCATCGTCGATATCTGTGGGATCAGACCGCCACTCGAACTCGAGAAGGGTGAGCAATTCATGAAAGCTCTTGAAAAACTGTCGAAATTACGTGGTGCCTTCGGAGTATAGGAGAGCAATTCGATGGAAACGAAGCTCAGCAGACGCGAATATGCCGCGCTTCCGGATCAATTGCGCGAGGCGATGCGCCTCGAAAACCTGCACGACGTTCTGGTCGGAAAAACACCACGAAAGCGGGTGCTTGCAAGCACGCGCGACATAAAACATCAATCAGGTCGCAAGGGTAAAGGCTATGAGATCGCCGACGCGTCCGATGCTACGAGGGTGATATTCCCACAGACCCATGCGCCACTCACCCCGCGTGAGGCGCGTGTGCTTTTCATGCGGCATGAAGTTGGTATGACGCTGCAACAAATCAGCCAGCAACTCAAAATGAATCGGGGGCGCACACGCGAGATCGAGGTGAAAGCGCTGCGGAAACTCAAGCACCCGTCGCGCTCGCGGAAATTACGCAGCTTTCTGGATCGATAGCACCATGGCGCGGCGCAACTGGCACGAGGAGGCCCGTGAGGCAATATCACTCTATGCTGCCGACGCGCGCGCGAATGGCCCCCGGCTT
>PWZT01000075.1 GCA_003567315.1 Paracoccaceae bacterium | reverse complement strand
GGGCTCGCCAATCTCGGCGCGGGCGTCAGCAATGCGATGCCGGTCACGGGCGGGCTGTCGCGCTCCATCGTGAATTATGACGCGGGCGCCGCGACGCCTGCGGCAGGCGCGATCACGGCGCTCCTGATCGGGCTTGCCGTGCTGGTGCTCACACCGCTGATGTTCTACCTGCCGCGCGCGACATTGGCCGCGATCATCATCGTGGCGGTGGTCTCGCTTCTCGACTTCCGCGCCCTGCCGCGCACCTTCGCCTATTCGCGCGCCGATGGGGCGGCGATGGCCGCGACCATGGCGGTGACGCTGCTGATCGGCGTGGAACAGGGGCTGCTCGCAGGGGTGGGGCTCTCGCTCATCCTCTATCTTTTCCGCACCTCGCGACCGCATATGGCGGTGGTGGGGCAAGTGCCGGGGACTGAGCATTTCCGCAATATCGAGCGTCATGAGGTCGTCACCGACCCCACCATCTTCTCGATCCGCGTGGACGAATCGCTCTATTTTCCCAATGCTCGCGCGCTCGAGGATCGGATCGTGCAGGCGCTGGCCGAAGCCCCCGATCTGCGCCATGTCGTGCTGCAATGCAACGCAGTGAACTATATCGACGCCTCCGCACTAGAGAGCCTCGAAGCGATCAATGCGCGGCTGAAGGAGGCAGGCGTGCGCTTTCATTTGACCGAAGTCAAGGGTCCGGTGATGGACCAGCTCGCGCGCAGCCATCTGCTGCATGAGCTTTCGGGCGAAGTGTTCCTCACGCAGTTCGACGCGATGCAGGCGCTCTCGCCAAAGATGACGCAGGACTGCCTGCACCAGCCGCGCTGCGAGACTGCGCGCGTGCCGGTCTGAGCCTCCGTCTGCGCCCCGGCCCCGCCCTTGCCGCAGGCAAGGGCGAGCGCCCTCGGGGCGTGCAGGGTCGGGTGGGTGGGCGCGGCCCGAGGGCGCTTTTTCTTCATCTGCCAGCAGCGCAACGATCAATACGACACGCCACAAAAAAACGGCGCCGGGATGCGGCGCCGCTCTCAAGCAATATACATGCCGAAAAATCAGCCCTGCATCTTCGCCACTTCTTCGGCGAAATTCTCTTCGGCCTTCTCGATGCCCTCGCCCACACCCATGCGGATATAGCCCAGGATCTCGACACCCGCATCCTTGGCCGCCTGTGCGACCGTGACATCAGGGTTCATGACGAATTTCTGGTTCACCAGCGTGTTTTCTTCCAGGAACTTCTTCATCCGGCCCGGGATGATGTTGTTCTGGATCACGGCTTCGGGCTTGGGCTTGGCAGCGGTCGCATTCTCTTCCAGCGCCTTTTGCGTCTGCACTGTGCGCTCGCGCTCGACCAGCGCCGGGTCCAGCGCAGCCTCATCGAGCGCCAGCGGGTTGGACGCCGCGATATGCATCGCGATCTGCTTGCCGATGCCGTTGTCGGTGCCTTTCAGCGCGACCAGCACGCCGATCTTGCCCAGATTATCGGCCACGGAATTGTGCACATAGGCCGCGATCGCCTCGCCCTCGATCTGATCCATCCGGCGCAGCGTCATGTTCTCGCCGATCTTGGCGATGGCATCGGTCAGCACGGTCGCAACCGGCTTGCCGTCGATCTCGGCCGCCTTCAGCGCCTCGATGTCGGACGCGCCAAGCGCGGCTTTGGTGATGGCCGAGACCATGCTCTGAAACTCGGCATTCTTGGCCACGAAATCGGTTTCGGAATTGATCTCGACTGCAGCACCCTTGCCGCCCTCGACGATGATGCCCACCAGCCCTTCCGCGGCGACGCGGTCGGCCTTTTTCGCGGCTTTCGCGAGGCCCTTGGTGCGCAGCCAGTCCAGCGCCGCATCCATGTCGCCATTATTCTCGGTGAGCGCCTTCTTGGCGTCCATCATGCCTGCGCCGGTTGCTTCGCGCAGTTCCTTCACCATTGCAGCGGTGATCGTCATAGCTCTTGTCTCCTAAACAGGGAATGCAACAGGGGAGCAGTGCCCCTGTTGCGCAATCATGTCGGCCGCAAGACGGCTCAGGATTCAGACGTCTCGGCACCGGCCTCGGCCAGCACCTCTTCGACCGGGGTTTCCTCCAGCGCGCCCAGATCGATGCCTGCCGCGCCCATCTGCGCGCTCATGCCGTCCAGTGCGGCGCGCGAGGCCAGATCGCAGTACAGCGCGATCGCGCGGGCCGCGTCGTCATTGCCGGGGATGATGTAATCCACGCCTTCGGGCGCGCAGTTGGTATCGACCACGGCCACGACCGGAATGCCCAGCTTGCGGGCTTCGGCGATGGCGAGGTCTTCCTTGTTCACGTCGATGACGAACAACAGGCTCGGCAGCCCGTTCATCTCGCGGATCCCGCCAAGGCTCGCCTGCAGCTTGGCCTGCTCGCGCTCCATGCCCAGACGCTCTTTCTTGGTCAGGCCCTCGGCGCCGCCCTCAAGCTGCTCGTCGATGGCTTTGAGACGCTGGATCGACTGCGAGACAGTTTTCCAGTTGGTCAGCGTGCCACCCAGCCAGCGGTGATTCATGTAATACTGCGCCGAACGCTCGGCGGCATCGGCAATCGCTTTCGACGCCTGCCGCTTGGTCCCCACGAAAAGGATCGAGCCGCCCTTGGCGACAGTTTCGCGGATGACATTGAGCGCCGCGTCGAGCATCGGCACGGTCTGCGTGAGGTCGAGAATGTGGATGCCGTTGCGCTCGCCGTAGATATACGGGGCCATGCGCGGGTTCCAGCGCTGGGTCTGGTGACCGAAGTGAACGCCAGCTTCCAGAAGCTGACGCAGCGAAAAATCAGGAAGCGCCATATCGTTTTCCTTTCCGGTTTGCGCCTGAGCAGAGGGTTCGAAAGGCCGCATGCGCGACACCTCAACCGGTGGACTTGCGGGGGCTGTCTGTCCCGCGCGCCCGACCTCTGCCTGTGAAGTGGCGCTGCCTTAGCCCCTGTCCGGGCGGAATGCAAGGGGTGCGGGGCGCGCGGGCTCAGGAAAAAGCGGCTGTGAGCGCAAGTTCGACCATCTCGCCGAAACTGCGCTCGCGGTCGCTGGCGGGCAGCGCCTCTTGCGTGAGCAGATGGTCGGAAATGGTGAGGACGGCCAGCGCGCGGGCCTTGTGGCGGGCGGCGACGGCGTAGAGCTCGGCCGCCTCCATCTCGACGCAGAGAACCCCGTGGCGCTGCATGATCTCGTTGAGATCGGGGCGCTCGTCATAGAACACATCCGAGGAATAGATATTGCCCACATGCACGCGCGCGCCCTGCCCTTGCGCGGTGGTGAAGGCGGCGTGCAGCAGGCCGAAATCAGCGCAGGGGGCGAAGTTCAGCTCTCGGAAGATCCCGCGCGAGGGGGTGGAGAGCGTGGTGCAGGCCTGTGCCAGCACGATGTCGCGAATACCCACCTGCGGCTGCATCGCCCCGGCAGAGCCGATGCGGATGAGCGTTTTCGCGCCGTAATCGCGGATCAGCTCATTGGCATAGATCGACAGCGACGGCATGCCCATGCCCGAGCCATGGATGGTGACGCGCTGGCCGCGCCATGTGCCGGTATAGCCCAGCATGCCGCGCACCTGATTGACGCAGATGGCATCTTCCAGAAACCGCTCGGCGGCCCATTTGGCGCGCATGGGGTCGCCGGGCATGAGCACTGTCTCGGCGATCTCGCCCGGTTTCGCGCCGATATGAATGGTCATCTGTGCCCCCGCAGCCGTGTCGCGCGCAGATTGCCCCCTTCCCAGCCCCGGCGCAAGCACCTATAGATCGGGCCGAGAGGCCATGAAGGGGCGAGACATGCGCAAGGCGAGCATTTCGCGCAAGACCAGCGAGACGGAGATTTCGGTCGCGATCAATCTCGACGGGACAGGCGCCTATGCCTGCCATACGGGGGTGGGTTTTTTCGACCATATGCTCGACCAGCTTGCCCGCCATGCGCTGATCGATCTCGAAATCACGGCATCGGGCGATCTGCATATCGACGATCACCACACGGTCGAGGATTGCGGGATCGCACTCGGGCAGGCCTTGGCGCAGGCTCTGGGCGAGAAGCGCGGGATCCGGCGCTACGGGGCCTGTCATCTGGCGATGGATGATGCGCTGTTGCGCTGCGCGCTCGATCTGTCTGGGCGGCCCTATCTGGTTTGGAATGTGGAGTTTCCCAGCGCCAGGATCGGGAGCTTCGACACCGAGCTTGTGCGCGAGTTCTTTCAGGCGTTCTCCACGCATGGCGGGATCACGCTGCATATGGACAAGCTGCACGGGATCAACGCCCATCACATCGCCGAGGCGGCGTTCAAGGCCTGCGCGCGGGCGCTGCGCGAGGCGGTGGAGGTGGACCCGCGCAAGGGCGATGCGATCCCTTCGACCAAGGGAGCGTTGTGAGGCGCGCATGCTGACAGTTCTGGTCGATTACGAGAGCGGCAATCTGCATTCCGCCGAAAAAGCCTTTCAGCGCATGGCGCAGGAGGTGGGCGGCGGCGATGTGATCGTGAGCGCGCGGGCGGAAGATGTGGCGCGTGCGGATCGGATCGTGCTGCCGGGCGACGGGGCCTTTCCGGCCTGCCGTCGGGCCTTGGGCGCGGTCGGTGGGATGGTGGAGGCGCTGGAAGAGGCGGTGCAGGCCCGTGCGGTGCCCTTCATGGGGATCTGCGTGGGCATGCAGATGCTGGCCAGTGTCGGGCGCGAATATGAGGATGTGGCGGGGCTCGACTGGATCGGGGGCGAGATCACGCGGATCGCGCCGGAGGATGCGTCGCTGAAAGTGCCGCATATGGGCTGGAACGATCTGGTTGTGGATCGCGCGCATCCGGTGCTGGAGGGTGTTGCGCGCGGGGATCATGCCTATTTCGTGCATTCCTATCAGTTCCATCTGGCCGACCCGGCGCATCTGCTGGCGCATGTGGAGTATGGCGGGCCGGTGACTGCGATCGTGGCACGCGACACGATCATCGGCACGCAGTTTCACCCGGAGAAATCGCAGGCCACCGGGTTGCGGATGATCGCGAATTTCCTGCGCTGGACCCCGTGAGCGCGGGGGGTGAGGGGCGCTGCCCCTCTTTGGCCTGCGGCCAAATTCACCCCGGAGTATTTGGGGCAAGATGAAGGGGGCATGGATGGCGCAAGAGCCGAAAGAGGGTGCGCGGATTGCGAAAGTGCTCGCGCGCGCAGGCGTGGCCTCGCGCCGCCAGGCGGAGGCGATGATCGCTGCGGGGCGCGTTAAGGTTAATGGAAAGTTGATCGAGAGCCCGGCGCTGAATGTGGGGGCGCAGGACCGGATCACGGTCGATGGCAAGCCGCTGCCTGCGCCCGAGCCTGCGCGGCTATGGCTCTATCACAAGCCTCTGGGGGTGGTGACGAGCACGCGCGATGATGAGGGGCGGCCGACTGTGTTCGAGGCGCTGCCCGAGGGGATGCCGCGCGTGGTCTCTGTGGGGCGGCTCGATCTGAATTCGGAAGGCTTGCTTTTGCTGACCAATGACGGCGCGCTCAAGCGCAGGCTGGAATTGCCCTCGACCGGGTGGTTGCGCAAATACCGCGTGCGGGTGAATGGCACGCCGAGCGAGGCGCTGCTCGCGCCGTTGCGCGCAGGCGTCGAGATCGAGGGCGAGCGGTTCATGCCGATGGTCGTGAATATCGACCGCCAGCAGGGCGCGAATGCGTGGCTGACCACCGGCATCCGCGAGGGGCGCAATCGCGAGATCCGGCGGGCGCTCGCGCATGTGGGGTTGAGCGTGAACCGGCTGATCCGGGTAAGCTATGGGCCGTTCCAGCTTGGCACGCTCGCGAAAGGCGCTGTGGAGGAGGTCAAGCCGCGCGTGTTGCGCGAGCAGTTGGGGGAGGCTGCGGGCGAGACGGGTGCGAAAAAGCGTGCAGCCCCGCGCAAGGAAGCGGGGGCGGCGCGGCGTACTGCGCGCAAGGCAGGCGTGAAAGGCCCGAAATCCGCGCGCTGAGGCCATCCGGCTTGCAATGCGCCTGCTGGCTTGCCAGAGTGGCGACAATCGGGCCATCCGAGATGGCAAGAATTGATTAACCATATTGATGCGCGGTGCCGGGAGTTTTCGGATGTCATCGACAGGATTGCAGAAGACCGCTTTCGCCCTGCTGATGGCCCTGATGCTCTATGTCGCGATTGTCGGGGGCTGAGAGATGAGCCAGCGATTCGGTGGGCGTTACAGCCCGGATGCCAAGCCAGACGCACCCGCCCCGACCCCGCGCGTGCATCCGGTGGGGGCGCGGGTGAACCTCTTGTTCGTGATCCCCTTTGCCTTTGCGATCAAGGCGTTCTTTCAGGAGCCGTTCGGGCTGGCGCTGCATCTGGGCGCCTTTGGCGTGCTGATGCTGGCCGCCTGGCTCACCCGCGAGGGGGTGCTGGCGCAGGCGGCGTATGAGGCGCGCGCGGTGGCGCGGCGCCCGGCGATCCCACGCAAGATCTTCGGCGCGGTGCTCACCGGGGTCGGGCTGGGTGCCGCGGGGTTGAGCGCGGGGCTTGGGGCAGCGGTGATCTTCGCGCTGCTGGGGGCGGCGTTGCATTTCGCCTCTTTCGGGCCCGATCCGCTGCGCGACAAGGGCATGGAGGGGATCGACGCGTTCCAGACCGAGCGCGCGACGCGGGCGGTGGAAGAGGCCGAAACCAGTCTCGGCGCGATGCTCGAGGCGATTCGGCGGAGCAATGACCGCGCGCTCTTGCGCCGGGTCGAGGCATTCGCGGCCAATATCCGGCCGCTGTTTCGCGCAGTGGAGAATGACCCGCGCAGGCTGACAGCGGCGCGGCGGTATCTGAGCA
Organism: Paracoccaceae bacterium; assembly: GCA_003567315.1. Classification (GTDB taxonomy): domain Bacteria; phylum Pseudomonadota; class Alphaproteobacteria; order Rhodobacterales; family Rhodobacteraceae; genus Roseinatronobacter. The sequence goes on along the minus strand of PWZT01000075.1, from coordinate 7,910 downwards.
TCTACCTGACCGGGGCGCGCGATGCGACGGAGAAATTCGCCGATCTCTATGCGCGCAGCCGCGATGCTGGGGCGCGGGCGGAATATGAGGCGCTGCTCGATGATCTGGAAAACCGCTTCGCCTTGCGGCGCGAGGCGCTGCTGGCCGATGACCGCACCGATCTGGATATCGAGATCGAGGTGCTGCGCGAGCGGCTGGAGCGCGAGGGGCTGCGGCCCGAGGGGTGAGAGATCGGAATAACGATACAGCACAGGGCAGAAGGGAACGGGAATGGCACAAAAGATACGCGAAGAGGCCGAAAGCCTGACCGAAGAAATCACGCAACTGGTGGAGACACCGCTGGCGGAGCCCTCGACCGAGTTGGTGCCGCTGGAGAACGCGCCGCCCGAGGAGGCTGATGCGATCAAGGCGCGCATGAGCGAGATCGATATGGGCGAGACCAGCACGATCATCGGGTTCGGGGCGCGCGCACAGACCGAATTGCAGCAGATCAGCCAGTCGATGCTGGCGGATGTGAAGAACAAGGATCTCGGGCCTGCGGGCGACGGGCTGCGCGAGATGGTCACGACGCTGCGCGGCTTTTCGGTGGAGGAGCTCGACACGCGGCGCAAGCGGAGCTGGTGGGAACGGCTGACGGGCCGCGCGGCGCCGATCGTGAAGTTTCAGGAACGCTTCAACACGGTGCAGGGCCAGATCGACCGGATCACGGGCAATCTGTTGCGCCATGAAACCGCGCTGTTGAAGGATATCAAGGCGCTCGACAAGCTCTATGAAAAGACGCTCGAATTCTACCATGAGCTTGCGCTGTATATCGCAGCCGGAGAAGCGAAGATAAAGGCGCTGGACAGCGATGATATCCCGGCCAAGGAGGCGGAGGTCGAGGCGGCTGACGAGAATGACAAGGTGCTCAAGGCGCAGGAATTGCGCGATCTGCGCGCGGCGCGCGACGATCTGGAGCGCCGGGTGCATGATCTGAAACTGACGCGACAGGTCACCATGCAGTCGCTGCCCTCGATCCGGCTGGTGCAGGAGAATGACAAATCGCTGGTGACCAAGATCAATTCGACGCTGGTGAACACGGTCCCGCTCTGGGAGACGCAGCTTGCGCAGGCGCTCACCATCCAGCGCTCGCGCGATGCGGCGCAGGCGGTGCGCTCGGCCAATGATCTGACCAATGAGTTGCTGACCTCGAACGCCGAAAACCTGCGCGAGGCCAATCGCGAAGTGCGCGAGGAGATCGAGCGCGGGGTGTTCGACATTGATGCCGTGCGGCAAGCCAATGAGACACTGATCGCCACCATCGAGGACAGTTTGCAGATCGCCGATGAGGGCCGGACCAAACGCGCGGCGGCGGAGGAGGAACTGACCAAGATGGAAGCCGAGCTGCGCCAGTCGCTGAGCGCCGCGCGCGCGCAGGGTGGGACAGCGGCGCAGAGCGCGGCTGGCTGAGCAATGCAACGCGCTCCGCATATCTGGCGCGGGCGCGCCGCGCGGTGGCGCCTCGGGGCGAGTGTGGTCGTGCTGGCCTCGGGCTGCGCGGCGCTCGAGCCCGAGGTCACGGAAGCCCCGAGCGAGGCCAGCGCGACACCGGCTTCCTTGCCCGAACGGATCGAACTGCCCGAGCCGGGGGATGAAGTTGCCGCGCATTTTCAGGCACTTGAAGCGCAGCGCTTGAGCAATGACCTGTTGCGGCGCGAGCCCGCGCCGCGCGATGTGCCCTTCTCTGTGCCCGATGTCGAGGATATGTTCGTCGAGATCGCGCTGTTTGACGAATATGTGTTTGAGGGGGGGCGCATTATCGAGCGCGCGACGCCATCGCGGCTGCGGCGCTGGGACGATCCTGTGCGGATGCAGATGATCTTCGGCGACTCGGTGCCAGCGGAGATGCGCCGGGCCGATCGCGCGCTTGTGTCGCGCTATGCGCGCCGTCTGGGCAGCCTGACAGGGCATCCGGTCTCGGTGGTGAACCAGGGCGGGAATTTTCATGTTCTGGTGCTGAACGAGGCCGAGCGGCGTGCCATCGGGCCGCAGATGCGCCGGCTGGTGCCCGGGATTGACACTGTCACGCTCGAGCTGGTCGAGACTCTGCCGCTGAGCGTGTCGTGTCTGGTGCTGGCCTTCTCGCGCAGCGGCACGGATGTCTATACCGATGCAATCGCGATCATCCGCGCGGAATTGCCCGAGATCTCGCGCGAGGCCTGTTATTTCGAGGAGCTGGCGCAGGGTCTGGGCCTGCCCAATGACAGCCCGCGCGCACGGCCCTCGCTGTTCAATGACACAGCCGAATTCGCGGTGCTCACCGCGCTCGACGAGCAGCTCCTGCGCATCTTGTATGACTCACGGCTCGAGCCCGGCATGCGCGAGCCGGAGGCGCGGCCCATCGTGCGCCAGATTGCGCAGGAATTGATGGGCGGAGCGAGTTAGGCCATACTGCGCGAAACTCAGGCAGCGGCGATCAGAGGTGACGCTATGGTATTCAACTTCCTAAAGGGCCAGTTCATCGATGTCATCGAATGGACCGATGATAGCCGCAACACCCTGGTCTATCGCTTCGAGCGGTATGGCAACGAGATCAAGTACGGCGCCAAGCTGACCGTGCGCGAGGGGCAGGTTGCGGTGTTCGTGCATGAAGGCCAACTCGCGGATGTGTTTGAGCCCGGGCTCTACATGCTCGAGACCAACAACATGCCGATCATGACCTCGCTCCAGCACTGGAGCCACGGGTTCAACTCGCCGTTCAAATCCGAGATTTATTTCATCAATACGCGCCGCTTTGGCGGGATGAAATGGGGCACGCAGAACCCGGTCATGCTGCGCGACCCGGAATTCGGGCCGCTGCGGCTGCGCGCCTTCGGCTCTTATGCCGTGCGGGTGGAGGATGCTGCGACCTTCATGCGCGAGATCGTGGGCACAGATGGCGATTTCACGCAGGAAAAGATCGCCGGCCAGATCCGCAATATCGTGGTGCAGAAGGTCAGCAAGGTGCTGGCCGCAAGCGGGATCCCGGCGCTGGATATGGCGGCGAACACCAAGGATCTCTCGGAGGTGGTGGGCAAGGCGATTGCACCCACGCTTGCGGAATACGGGCTGTCGATGCCCGAGCTTTATATCGAGAATGTCTCGCTGCCGCCGGAAGTGGAGAAAGTGCTCGATCAGCGCACCAGCATGGGGATTGTGGGTGATCTGAACAAATACACGCAGTTTTCGGCAGCACAGGCCATGCAGAAAGCCGCCGAAGGCGGCGACAGCGGCATGGGCAGCGGGCTCGGCGCTGGCATGGGAATGGGGATGGGGATGGGCATGGCCCAGACCATGGGGCAGGCGATGGGCGGGCAATCGGGCCAGCCTCCGAGCGCGCCGGGCGCAGCCCCCCCGCCCCCGCCCCCGCCTGCGGCCGAGACCATGTGGCACATCGCCGAGAACGGGCAGACACGCGGGCCGATTCCGCAATCCCAGCTTGCGAGCCAGATCACGCGCGAGACGCTGGTCTGGACCGAAGGGCAGTCGGGCTGGCAGAAAGCCGGTGATGTGCCCGCGCTGGCGCAGTTCTTCGCCGCGACGCCGCCGCCCCCACCGCCTGCGGGGTGATCCCGCTGACCGCGCGCGGCAGCCGCCGGCGTTGGGTTTGAGTATTTTTGGCAAGATGAAGCCCGGTTTGGAGCTTCGTTCAGAAGACGCCGGGATACGGCGCAGTGGCGTGGGACATGGCACTGAAACAGGATGAGCATCGCTTTCCCTGCGCGCAATGCGGGGCATCCTTGCGGTTTGTGCCGGGGCAGTCGCGGCTGAGTTGCGAATATTGCGGGCATGAGCAGCCGATCCCGCAGATGGATGATGAAACCCGCATCACGGCGCTGCAATCGCTCGATTACCACGAAGCCATCGAAAAAGAGCTGCCGAGCGCGGAATTCGAGGAGACGCGGGTCTCACAATGCGACACATGCGGCGCGCAGGTGGAGTTCGACGAGAATGTGCATTCGGCGGAATGCCCCTTCTGCGCAAGCCCGATCGTGACTGATACTGGCGCCAATCGCCATATCAAGCCCCATGCGCTGCTGCCCTTCAAGCTGCGTGAGGCGGATGCGCAGGAACGGATGCAGAAATGGCTCAAGGGCTTGTGGTTTGCGCCAAGCGAGCTTTCCAAATATGCGCGCAGCACGGGCAAGCTGAACGGGCTGTATGTGCCCTATTGGGCCTTCGATGTCGCCACGCGCACAAGCTATACGGGCCAGCGGGGGACGCATTATTATGTTACAAGGGGAACCGGCAAGAACCGGCGCCGCGAACGGCGCACGCGCTGGCGCCCGGCCTCGGGGCAAGTGCAGCGGCAATTTCTCGACCTTCTGGTGATGGCCGCGCGGTCCTTGCCGCGCGCCAATATCCGCAGGCTCGAGCCGTGGACGATGGCCGATCTGCAACCCTACAGCGCGGATTATCTCTCGGGCTTTCGCGCCGAAGCCTATACGGTCGATCTGCCCGACGGCTTCGAGATCGCAAAAGAGCGGATGGAAGAGCAGATCCGCGCCGATGTGCGGCGCGATATCGGCGGCGATGAGCAGCGGATTTCCTCGCTCAACACCAGTTACAGCGATGAGCGTTTCAAGCATCTGCTGCTGCCCATCTGGATGGCCGCCTATCGCTACCGGGGCAAGAGCTATCGCTTCATCGTCAATGGGCAGACAGGCCGTGTGCAGGGCGAGCGGCCCTGGTCGCCTTGGAAAATCGCGGGCGCGGTGCTTGGGGTCGTGGTCTTCGTGGTCGTGGCGTTTTACATCGCCGAGATGGGCGCGTTCTGAGCCATGATCCTCTGCGCGGGTGAGGCGTTGATCGACATGTTGCCGCGTGAGAGCGCGGGCGGGGAGCCCTGTTTCGCGCCCTATCCCGGCGGCGCCGTGTTCAACACTGCGATTGCGCTGGGGCGGTTGGGGGTGGCGACCGCGTTTTTCTGCCCGCTCTCGGAGGATATGTTCGGGGCGCAGTTGCGCGCGGCGCTGGCGGATGCGGGGGTGGATCACGGCCTCTCGCCTGACGTGGCGCGGCCCTGCACGCTGGCTTTTGTCACGCTGGTGGAGGGGCAGGCGCGCTATGCGTTCTATGATCGCGGCACGGCGCTGCGGGAGATGCGGGCGGCGGAATTGCCTGCGCTGCCCGACGCGGTGGAGGCCGTGTTTCTGGGGGGGATCTCGCTGGTAGCCGGGGGCTGTGCGGAGGCGTTCGAGGCGTTGGCGGCGCAGGCGGGGGAGCGTGTGGTGATGATCGACCCGAATATCCGGCCCGGCTTCATCGCGGATGAGGCGGGCTATCGCGCAAGGCTTGCGCGGATGCTGGCGCGGGCGGATATCGTGAAGCTCTCGGATGAGGATCTGCGCTGGCTGATGGGGCCGGGCGAGATCGCGGATCTGGCCGCGCAGATGCGCGCGCAGGGGCCGGGGATCGTGGTGATCACCGAAGGCGCGGCGGGCGCGCGGGCGTTCTTTGCAGGCGGGGTGGCGCAGGCGGGCGCTGAACGGGTCGCGGTGGTCGATACCGTGGGGGCGGGCGATACGTTCAATGCGGGGTTTCTGGCGGCGCTGGCGCAGGCAGGGCATCTGACGCGCGCGAGGTTGGCTGCGATTGACGCGGGCGCGTTGCAGGACGCACTTGCGCTTGGCGCAAAGGCGGCGGCGGTGACTGTGTCGCGCGCAGGCGCGAACCCGCCCTGGGCAGGGGAGATCTGATGCGGGCGCTTGTGCAGCGGGTGCGCGAAGCGCGTGTGGAGGTGGCGGGCGACGTGGTCGGGCGCTGCGATGCGGGGCTGTTGATCCTTGTCTGCGCGATGGCCGGGGATGGGGAGGCCGAGGCGGAGGCCTTGGCCGCGAAGATCCACAAGCTGCGCATATTTCGCGACGCGGGCGGCAAGATGAACCTTGCGCTGAAGGATACGGGCGGCGGCGCGCTGGTGGTGAGCCAGTTCACGCTGGCCGCGGATACGCGCAGCGGCAACCGGCCGGGGTTTTCGGCGGCGGCTGCACCGGAGATGGGCGAGCGGCTTTACCTGCGCTTTGTCGCAGCGCTGCGGGGGTTGGGGGTGGCGGTCGAGACCGGGCAGTTCGGGGCGGAGATGGAGGTGCATCTGGTCAATGACGGGCCGGTGACGATCTGGCTGGATACGGCGGGGTGAGGGGTAGCGGCTTGGAGCCTGTCAGCGACATTCAGGCAGGTCGCAGCGGACCGAATCTCTTTGAAGGCGCAGCATCGTGCTCGGCTTTGAGTGGCCGGTCACGCACAATCTGTCGCCATGGCCCAGTCTCTCGGAAGCGGTCACTCGCGGCTTCAGCGCAAGCAGGAGGGGCGGGCGGCACCGGATTTGCGGTGAGGACTCATAGGCGAAGCTGTCAGCAGGAGGCCAACAATCTTTCATTTACCCGGAACGGTTATACATCTACAGTTTCCGGTGGAGAGCGACCATGACCAACAAAGCGCGATACACCTTCAAGATAGAAGGCTTTACACCTGAAACGATGCCCTTCGGGCGTCTGATCGATTATTATGCGCAACTCAAGCAAATGCTCGGCCTTCCCGAGCAGTTGCACTTGGTCGGCATATTCGAGAGCAGCCATGGAACCTACTTGGCGGTAGACGGCGAAGCACGAAAGCGAGTCGACGAGCGCTTGCTCAAGATCAGAGACGGCAGCGCACCGAAGACTGCGCTCCGTGCTAGAGATCAGATCAACTTCATGCTGCAGGAAGATGGCACGAGTGGAGAGTTCTTCGGGCCCGATGGAGCGAACGTCATCCCATTCCCTGGAAAACGGGCGGAGGAAGACGTGATCTACAGTATCTGTGACCAAGCTGTATTCTCTGGCGAGGTTTACCACATCGCGGTATCTAGGGACCAAGTGAAGCTGCGGGTTGCCACGGACACTTTCGGCGTGGTTTTTTGCGTTGCCCCGCGAAAAATGGGTATTGAGTTGAGATCTTTTCTGGACGAGCGGTTGCAGATAACCGGACGCGGTACTTGGAAGCGCACAAGCGATGGCGCTTGGACGGTTAGCGATGTAACGATCACGGACTATAAGCCCGTTCAAACAAGCCTCCGAGAGACCGTCGACAAGTTGCGGGCGCTAGACATGGACTGGCCAGAAGATGTGCTGGACGAGATTGATCGCATTGAGGAACGAGGCGGTCAGTTCAATTGATAGTAGCGCTTGATAACAGCTTCCTGACTCTGCTGCTGAACCCGAAGTCCGTGCCACGTCGTGGACCGAGCGGTCAGCCGACCGAGTTTTGGAAGGAACGGGTCGATGCTATGATCGACACACACTCAGAAAACGGTGACACGATACTGATCCCGGCTCCCTGCCTGTCCGAAGTGCTGATGGCGGTGCCAAGCGCCAACAAAGCGATTGCAGCTATCAAAGAAGCCACCGCAATGCAGATCGCTCCCTTCGACGCCAAGGCCGCGATCGAACTTGGGATCGAAAGTGCAAAGGCTTACAAGAGCGGCGACAAGAAGAGCGGCAGCACAGCGGACTGGCAGAAGGTGAAGTATGATCGTCAGATTTCGATCATCGCCAAGACCGCCGGTGCTGAGATCTTCTACACCGACGACAGCAACCAGACCCACTTTTCCAAGCTAATCGGTCTGAGGGTGATCCACACTTGGGAACTCCCGTTGCCCAAGAGCATTGCTGAGCCAAATTTCTTCGACGCCCCAGAAGCCTAAGTGCCGGGCAACGTTCGCTTTTATTCTACTTGCACTAACTTGTCCTCGAGCGGCACGCGGACCGGCAGCTACCTGCGCCTGAAGGCCCTGAGGTGCCGCTGGTGCGAATGGCGGCTCTTTCGCCCTCCACTTCGCTGATGCTTAGACTGCGAGCAGATTTTGCGCAGATGAAGCGAACGGCAGAAAAGTCCCGCATACCCGCCCT
>PWZT01000076.1 GCA_003567315.1 Paracoccaceae bacterium | reverse complement strand
GGGGGCCGCCGCAGGCGGCCCCCGCCCGCCCCCACACCCTCTTTTCTCAGAGGAAACTCAGCCCGCGATCATTTCCGCCTGCCGTACAATCACTTCCGCCTGCTTGATCGAGGCGATATCGACCAGCCGCCCTTTATAGACTGTCGCCCCTTCGCCACGCGCCTTGGCCGCCTCCATCGCCTCCAGGATTTCGCGCGCCTCGGCGACAGCTTCCTCGGAGGGCGTGAAAACCTCATTGGCCAGCGCGACCTGCTTGGGATGGATCGCCCATTTGCCGACCATGCCCAGCGTGGCCGAGCGCCGCGCCTGTGCGCGATACCCTTCGTCATCGCCGAAATCCCCGAAAGGCCCGTCGACCGGCAGCACGCCATGCGTGCGGCAGGCCGCGACAATCGCCGATTGCGCCCAATGCCACGGATCGGACCAGTAGCGCGCGCCGTCGCGCAGCATGTAGTAGTTCTCCTGCGTCCCGCCGATGCCTGTGGTCGCCATGCCCATCGAGGCCGCGAAATCGGCCGCGCCAAGGCTCATCGCCTGCAACCGGGGCGAGGCTGCCGCGATCTCCTCGACATGGGCGATACCCGCCGCCGATTCGATGATTACTTCAAAGCTGATGCGTTTTTGACGCCCCTTTGCCGCCTCGATGCTGGAGACCAGCGCATCCACCGCGTATATATCCGCCGCACAGCCCACTTTCGGGATCATGATCTGGTCGAGCCGGTCGCCTGCCTGCTCCAGAAGATCGACCACATCGCGGTACCAGAACGGCGTGTCGAGCCCGTTGATGCGCACCGACAGACACTTCTTGCCCCAGTCAACCTCATGTGTGGCCGCGATGATATTGGCGCGCGCCTGATCCTTGTCCGACGGCGCGACCGAATCCTCCAAATCGAGATTGATCACATCCGCCTCGGACGCGGCCATCTTCTCGAACAGCGCCACCCGCGAACCGGGGCCGAAAAGCTGGCAGCGATTGGGGCGGGCGACAGGCGGGGGCTGGAGGCGGAAGCTCATCTATGGCACCTTTTGGGTCAGGAAATTGCAATCTCGATCACGCCGTGGTTATATTCTTGCGCGTATCGCTGCAAGCGGGTTTCTGCAGGTGCGAAAAGCTGGCGCTAACACGCATGCGTTGCACAAATTCTTCGCGAATCCGCTTAGCCCGCGAAGATTCTTCGCAACTTTCCGCGCAAGCGACAGGAAATCACGAGGACATTCGCGGCAAATTGTCTGATGCTTGCGCAACCCATCCTTGTCACGACCGGAGGCCCGCCATGATCGAGACCCCTTATCTGCTGTTTCTGGGCGATGCGCCCGATCCGCTTGCCGCCAAGGTTGCGCAGGGCATAAAGGACTGGCGCCCCGATTTCGCCCTGGGGCAGTTCCGCATGGATGGCTGCCGCGCCGATATGGGGCTGCCCGACATGACGCTGGCCGAGGCGAAGGCTGCAGGCGCGAAGACGCTGGTGATTGGCGTTGCCAATCGCGGCGGGGTGATTTCGGCGGCCTGGAAGAAAGTCCTGGTCACGGCGCTGGAAGAAGGCTTCGATCTGGCCTCGGGGCTGCATAATCTTCTGCGCGATGAGCCCGATCTGGCCGCAGTGGCCGAGGCGACGGGCCGCACGCTCCATGATGTGCGCGTGCCGTCGGTGAAATATCCGATCGCCAATGGCGTCAAACGCAGTGGAAAGCGTTGCCTTGCCGTGGGAACGGATTGTTCGGTGGGCAAGATGTATACCGCGCTCTGCATGGAGCGGGAGATGATCGCGCGCGGCATGAAGGCGAGTTTCCGCGCCACTGGCCAGACCGGTATCCTGATCACGGGCGATGGGGTGCCGCTCGATGCCGTGATCGCGGATTTCATGGCGGGCTCAGTGGAATGGCTGACGCCGGATAATGACGCGGACCACTGGGATCTGATCGAGGGGCAGGGCTCGCTCTTTCATGTTTCCTATTCCGGCGTGACGATGGCGCTGATCCATGGCGGCCAGCCCGATGCGCTGATCCTGAGCCATGAGCCAACGCGGGAGCATATGCGCGGGCTGCCCGACTACAGCCTGCCCACATTGGAAGATTTGCGCGACACGGCGCTGCATCTGGCGCGCGTGGCCAATCCGGCCTGTGAGGTCGTTGGTATCTCCATCAACACTGCGGCGATGTCGGAGGAGGAGGCGCGCGCCTATTGCGCCGAGGTCGAGGCGCGGATGGGTCTGCCGACAGTCGATCCGTTCCGTCATGGGGCAGGACGTCTGGTCGATGCCCTGGCAGCGGTCTGAGCGGGGAGAAGGGGCGTTGCCCCTCACCAGCCCCGCAAGGGGGCTGGTTTCACCCCAGAGTATTTTTCGGCAAGATGAAAGGGCGGATTTGTGCTGACAGTCACGGAGGAGCGGTTTGCGCTGGCCGAGGTTTTCACCATCGCGCGCGGATCGCGGACGCATGCGGATGTGCTGACAGTGACGCTCGCGCGCGACGGAATCGCAGGGCGCGGGGAATGCGTGCCTTACGCGCGCTATGGCGAGACTTTGGCGTCCGTGCGCGCGCAGGTCGAGGGGCTGGAGGTCGGGATGACGCGCGCGGCGCTACAGGAGGCGCTACCTGCCGGGGCCGCGCGCAATGCGGTTGATTGTGCGCTCTGGGACTGGGAGGCCAAGCGCGCGGGCAAGCGCGTCTGGGAGCTTGCGGGGCTGGAGACACCTTCGCCGTTGGTGACGGCCTTCACCCTGTCGCTGGAGAGCCCCGAGAAGATGGAGGCGGCGGCGCGGCGTCATGCGCAGCGGCCTTTGCTGAAGATCAAGCTTGGCACGCCCGATGATATGCCACGGCTCGAGGCTGTGTGGCGCGGCGCGCCCGAGACGCGGATCATCATCGATGCCAATGAAGGCTGGAGCGCGGAGGTCTATGCCGAGCTTGCGCCGCATCTGTTGCGGCTCGGCGTGGCGATGGTGGAACAGCCGCTGCCTGCAGGCGCGGATGACATGCTGGGCGAGATTGACCGCCCCTTGCCGGTATGCGCGGACGAAAGCTGCCATGATCGGGCAAGCCTGCCAGGGCTCAAAGGCAGATATGACATGGTGAATATCAAGCTCGACAAGACCGGTGGGCTGACCGAGGCGCTCGCGTTGCGCGATGCGGCGCGGGCGGAGGGTTACGGCGTGATGGTGGGCTGCATGGTCGGCTCGAGCCTTGCCATGGGCCCTGCCGTGCTGGTGGCGCAGGGAGCCGAAATCGTTGATCTGGATGGCCCGTTGCTGCTCGCCGAGGACCGCGATACGCCGCTGGTTTACGACGCGCAGGGCGTGCATCCTCCCTTGCCCGCGCTTTGGGGGTGACGCTCTTCCCCAAGCCCCGCGCATGGGCTAAATAGCGCGCAAAACCGCAGAAGAGCCAGATGCCCAGATACCGCTCGCGCACGACAACGCATGGACGCAACATGGCCGGGGCTCGCGGGCTCTGGCGGGCGACCGGCATGACGGATGATGATTTTGGCAAGCCGATCATTGCGATCGTGAATTCCTTCACGCAATTCGTGCCGGGCCATGTGCATCTTAAGGATCTGGGCCAGATGGTCGCGCGCGAGGTCGAAAAGGCAGGCGGCGTGGCCAAGGAGTTCAACACCATCGCGGTCGATGACGGCATCGCGATGGGCCATGACGGGATGCTCTATTCGCTGCCTTCGCGCGAGGTTATCGCGGATTCGGTGGAATACATGGTCAACGCGCATTGCGCGGATGCGATGGTCTGCATCTCGAATTGTGACAAGATCACGCCGGGCATGCTGATGGCGGCCATGCGGCTGAACATCCCTTGCGTCTTCGTCTCGGGCGGGCCGATGGAGGCCGGCAAGGTCGAGTGGGAGGGTGTGACCAAGGCGGTCGATCTGGTCGATGCGATGGTCGTGGCGGCGGATGACACATATTCCGATGCGCAGGTCGCGGCGATGGAGGCGGAAGCCTGCCCGACCTGCGGCTCCTGCTCGGGCATGTTCACCGCCAATTCCATGAACTGCCTGACCGAGGCGCTGGGGCTCTCGCTTCCGGGCAATGGCTCCACGCTGGCGACGCATGCCTATCGCAAGCAGTTGTTCCTGCGCGCCGGGCATGTGGTCGTGGATCTGGCGAAACGCTATTACGAGCAGGATGACGAGAGTGTCCTGCCGCGCAATATCGCGAGTTTCAAAGCGTTCGAGAATGCCATGTCGCTCGATATCGCGATGGGCGGGTCCACGAATACCGTGCTGCATTTGCTGGCCGCCGCGCATGAGGGCGGCATCGCCTTTTCGATGGCCGATATCGACCGGCTGTCGCGGCGGGTGCCCTGCCTGTCCAAGGTCGCGCCCGCCAAGGACGATGTGCATATGGAAGATGTGCATCGCGCGGGCGGGATCATGGCGATTCTGGGCGAGCTGGATCGTGCGGGGCTGTTGCATCGCGAGTTGCCGACCGTTCACAGCCCGACGATGGGGATGGCGCTGGATATGTGGGACATCATGCGCACCGAGGATCCGGAGGTGCACAAGTTCTACTTGGCCGCGCCGGGCGGGGTGCGCACGACGCAGGCATTCAGCCAGTCGCGCGCCTATGACACGCTGGATACCGATCGCGAAAAGGGCGTGATCCGGTCGAAAGAGCATGCCTTCAGTCAGGATGGCGGGCTGGCGGTGCTGTTCGGCAATCTGGCCGAGCAGGGCTGCATCGTGAAGACCGCGGGCGTGGATGACTCGATTCTGAAATTCGCAGGCCCTGCGCGTGTGTTTGAAAGTCAGGATGATGCCGTGAGCGGTATTCTGACCGGCAAGGTCAAGGAAGGCGAGGTTGTCATCATCCGCTATGAGGGGCCGCGCGGTGGGCCGGGGATGCAGGAGATGCTGTATCCGACGAGCTATCTGAAATCCAAGGGGCTGGGGAAAGCCTGCGCGCTGGTCACGGATGGGCGGTTTTCGGGGGGCACGTCGGGCTTGTCGATCGGGCATGTCAGCCCCGAGGCCGAGGAAGGCGGGCTGATCGGGCTTGTCGAGCAGGGCGACCGGATCGAGATCGACATTCCGAACCGCTCGATCCATCTGGCGGTGGACGATTCGACGCTTGCGACACGTCGCGCGGCGCAGGACGCGAAGGGCTGGAAACCTGCGAAGCCGCGCGCGCGCAAGGTCACGACAGCGCTGAAGGCCTATGCCGCGCTCACCACATCGGCCGCGCAGGGCGCGGTCCGAAAATTGCCTGAAGGAGTCTGAACGCATGAGCCGTATCGTCTATGTGAATGGCAGCTATCTGCCCGAGGGTGAGGCACAGGTCTCGATCTTTGATCGGGGCTTTCTGATGGCGGATGGCGTGTATGAGGTCACGACTGTCATCGACGGCAAGCTCATCGATTTCGACGGGCATTTCGCGCGGCTGGAGCGGTCGCTTGGAGAGCTGGATATCCGCAACCCCATGGATCGCAACGCGTGGCTGGAGGTGCATCGCGAGTTGGTCGCGCGCAATGGGGTCAATCTGGGGATGATCTATCTGCAGGTGACGCGCGGTGCGCCACAAGATCGCGATTTCGTCTTTCCTGACCCTGCGACGACCGCGCCGACCGTGGTGCTGTTCACGCAATCGAACCCTGCGCTGGTGGACAGCCCGAAAGCCGCGCGGGGCATCAAGGTTGTCACCATCGACGATCTGCGTTGGGGGCGGCGGGACATCAAGACCGTGCAGCTCCTCTACCCGTCGATGGGCAAGATGATGGCGATCAACCAAGGCGCGGATGATGCCTGGATGGTGCAGGAGGGCGAGGTGACCGAGGGCACCTCGAACAATGCCTATATCATCAAGGATGGGCGGATCATCACGCGGGCGTTGTCGAATGACATCCTGCACGGGATCACCCGCGCCGCTGTGCTGCGCTTCGCGCGCGAGGCGCAGATGCCGGTCGAGGAGCGCAGCTTCACCGTGGATGAGGCGAAAGCGGCGGATGAGGCGTTCGTCACCTCGGCCAGTACCTTCGTGATGCCTGTGGTCGAGATTGATGGCGTGGCGCTGGGCGAAGGCAAACCCGGTCCCTTGGCGACGCGCCTGCGCGAAATCTATATCGAGGAAAGCCGCAAGGCCGCGATCTGAGCGGCTTCACACCTCATTTGCGAGCGAGATGGTGAGGCAGCCGGTCTCGGGGTCGAACCCGACGGCAGCGTGATGGCGCGGCGGGTCGTTCTCGAAGCTCGCACACAGGCGCAAGGTCCAGGCCGAGGGTTGCGTGATCTCATAAGGCGCGCCGGTCAGAGGGTCTTCGCGCGTCGGGTCTTCAGGGCATAGCGGGCTTTGCGAAGGTATCGCCAGCCCGTGCTTGTCGAGGCAGCGCATATGCGTGGCCAGCGCGCGAAGATCTGCCATCCGCTGTGCGTCGCGTGTATCGCGGCGGGCCTGTTCTGCCCCGCCTGTGACCCAAAGCCCCAGCCCGATGGCAAGGGCCGCGAGCACCACCAGTCCGACCACTGCGAGCCGCATCTCACGACTCGCGCATGAAATCGCGGAAGAACAGGAGCACGAGCCCCGCGATCGTGACCACAAGCGCGGTCTTGGCGATGTTTTGCGCGTTCATGTCGCCGCTGAGCACCCCATAGACCACGGAAATCGCCGATCCCAGCAACGTCAGCGCGGCCAGCAGAAAGGTGACCGACCCGAACCAGCGGCGGATCACCGAGCCCGCGCGGCCCGTGCGGTCGCGGTGCTGGCGTTCGATATAGATATAGAGCGCGGCAAAGAGTGGCGTGACCACGATCAGCGTGGCAATCGACCAGCGCGGCAGGAAGCGGCGGAAATGTGCGTCGGGGCGGTCAGCCAGCCACATGTCGATCAGCGCGAAGCCGAGCGTGATGAGGTTCCAGCACAGGCTCAGAAGTGCGAAGAAGAGCAGGCCATAGACCATCGCCTCGCGCGCTGACACCGAAGGGCGCGGGCAAGGCACTGCGAGGCTGAGCCCGGCATCATGCCAGCCTGCCAGCGCGGCCTCGATCTCGGCCTCGGTCCATCCCGCAGATGCCATCGCCGCGCGCAATTCGTCGCGACTATGGCCCGCGCGCAAGCCCTGCTCAACAAAGCGGGCAAGCGCGTCGGCGGGTTTCATTTCGCGGCTTTCGCGCCGACATTCTCGGCGAAGGACGTGTCGAAGGCCGCCTGCTGTTCGGCACTGGCCTCGGTCTGATACTTCGCTTTCCAATCATCATAGGGCATGCCGTAGATCGCCTCGCGCGCAGCGTCCTTGTCCATCTCTATGCCGCGGGCATTGGCGGCTTCCTGATACCAGCGCGACAGGCAGTTGCGGCAAAAGCCGGTCAGGTTCATCATGTCGATATTCTGCACATCCTTGCGCTGGTCGAGATGTTCGAGCAGCGTGCGGAATGCAGCGGCTTCAAGCTCAACGCGGGTCTGGTTGTCCATTGTGATCTCCCTTTCAGTTGCTGATTACCTGACCTCGCGCGCCCTGCGCGTCAAGATGCGCAAGTCTTGCAAAGCCTCAGCTTTCTGATAGTTGTTTGCGCTAACGGCTTCGGATTGTTGCGTCATTGTCCTAGACCCGGCGCTAAACCGAATGCGCATCGCCATTGTAGAAGGACAATTCATGACCACGCCCCTGCGCCGCCATCGCATGATCAAGATCGTGGCCACGCTCGGCCCGTCCTCGTCGAGCTATGAGATGATCCGCGCCCTGTTCGAGGCGGGCGCAGATGTGTTCCGGCTGAACATGAGCCATGGCAGCCATGACGAGATCGCCGCGCGCCATGCGATCATCCGTCAGGTCGAGGCGGATCTGGGTCGTCCGATTGCCATTCTGGCCGATCTTCAGGGGCCGAAACTGCGCGTCGGCGAATTCGCGAGCGGTGCGGTCGAGATCGAGGAAGGCCAGTCGTTTCGCTTCGATCTCGACAAGACGCCGGGCGATCTGCACCGTGTGAACCTGCCGCATCCAGAGATCCTGCAGGCGCTTGAGCCGGGGGCTGAATTGCTGATCAATGATGGCAAGATCCGCATGCGCGTTGACGCCTGCGGTCCTGACTTCGCCGATTGCACTGTCACTGTGGGCGGCACGCTTTCCAACCGCAAGGGTGTGAACGTGCCCGATGTGGTGCTGCCGCTGGCTGCGCTCTCGGAGAAGGACCGCAAGGACCTGGAATTCGTCTGCCGTCTGGGCGTGGACTGGCTCGCACTGTCCTTCGTGCAGCGTGCCTCGGACGTGACAGAAGCGCGCGACCTCGCGCAGGGGCGCGCGGCGATCCTGTCCAAGATCGAGAAACCGGCGGCTGTGAAAGCCTTTGATGAAATACTCGCGGTCTCCGACGGGATCATGGTGGCGCGGGGGGATCTGGGCGTGGAGTTGCCCGTGCAGAATGTCCCGCCGATCCAGAAGCGTCTGGTGCGGCGCGCGCGCGCGATGGCGAAACCGGTGATCGTGGCGACGCAGATGCTGGAATCGATGATTGAAAGCCCGATGCCGACACGCGCGGAAGTCTCGGATGTAGCCACGGCGATCTATGAGGGCGCGGACGCGATCATGCTTTCGGCAGAATCAGCGGCAGGGCAATACCCGATCGAGGCCGTCACCACGATGGACAATGTCGCCAAGGAAGTCGAGAGCGACCCGACCTATATCGAGATCATCGATTCCTCGCGCAAGGTTCAGCACAATTCGATCGCCGATGGCATTGTCGCGGCGGCGCGCGAGCTGGCAGAAAAGACCGATATAGCTGCGATCTGCTGTTTCACGGAATCGGGCACGACGGCAACGCTGGTCGCCCGCGAGCGCCCGCATGTGCCGATCATCGCCATCCCCCCGATCCAGCCCGCCGCGCGCAGGCTGGCTCTGATCTGGGGGGTGCATTGCGAGACGATCACGGGCGAGGTGGAGCGCTTCAAGAAAGCCGTCATCAACGCTGTGCGCGTGACGCGGAAATACGGGTTTGCGACAGAGAAGGACCAGATTCTCGTCACCGCCGGTATTCCCTTCAACCAGCCCGGCACGACCAATATCCTGCGCGTTGCGCCCTGTGCCGAACACTTGATTGTGCAAGGCGAACCCGAGTAGCCTGCGAGTTGGGTATTCCGGGTGGCTGATGGATCACGCAACACTCTTCATGATGGGGATCTATCTGGGGCCCTTGGCTTTCGTGAGCTTTGTCAGCGCTTGGGCGGATGGGCGAAAACCCATCATCGGTGTCATTCTGGCCGCTGCGAGTACGGGCCTGATCGCCTTCGTGGCCTATGACCGGCCCGAGGGGCTTTATGCGCTCTCCGACATCCCGGAGATGACCACGGCCCTGATTGCGCGCATGCTCGCGGCATTCTGAGCCGAAGCACTTGCGAAGCGCCCCGATCTGCGTTAAGCGGCGCGCTCGAAACAGAATGCGGCCGGCCCGGTGGCATGCCGAGTCGCATCCAAACCCTCCCATGAAAGGAGATGAAAATGCCCAAGATGAAGACCAAATCCGGCGCCAAGAAGCGCTTCTCCATGACCGCAAGCGGCAAGGTCAAGGCAGGTCAGGCCGGCAAGCGCCATGGCATGATCAAGCGGACCAAGAAATTCATCCGCGACGCGCGCGGCACCACGGTCCTCAAGGATCAGGATGCCCGTATCGTCAAGTCCTACATGCCCTACGACCGCTAAGGAGCCGCTGTCATGTCAAGAGTTACCTCCGGCAAAGTCACCCATGCCCGTCACCGCAAGGTCGTGAAGGCCGCCAAAGGCTATTACGGCGCGCGGTCGCGCAATTTCCGCACGGCGACGCAGGCGGTGGACAAGGCCAACCAGTATGCGACCCGCGACCGCAAGACCCGCAAGCGCAATTTCCGTGCGCTCTGGATTCAGCGGATCAATGCAGCGGTGCGCGAACTGGACCCTAATCTGAGCTATTCGCGCTTCATCAACGCGCTGACGCTGGCGGGCATCGAAGTGGACCGCAAGGTTCTCGCCGATCTCGCAGTGCATGAGCCAGAGGCGTTCGGCCAGATCGTCGAGAAAGCCAAGGCGGCGATGGCCTGAGCGAGGCGCTTTCGAGCAAGAAATCACCCCGCGTGGCCCATGCTACGCGGGGTTTTTGATGGGGCGGCGCGGCGCTTTTGCTTGACGTTACGCGCAGCAGCGCCTAACAGGGCGCTGTTCACTGTCGGGATTCGGCATGTGGGCCATTTGCTGTTGCGGCCCGATAGCTTCGATCGGCGGAATGCACGGCATCACAAGACGAGAAGCATGACCTAACTCTGGCGGGCACTGCGGTGGACCCGGTCGAAGTCCAGAGCTATGGGCCAGCATCACCGGCGTGGACAAAACCGCGCGAGAGAGAGGATTTGCGATGAACCTGATCGCACAACTTGAAGCCGAGCAGATTTCGGAGCTCGGCAAGGACATTCCGGATTTCAAGGCCGGCGACACCATCCGCGTGGGGTATAAGGTGACCGAGGGCACGCGCTCGCGGGTGCAGAATTTCGAGGGCGTCTGCATCGGCCGCAAGGGCGGCAATGGCATCGGCGCGTCCTTCACCGTGCGCAAGATTTCCTTCGGCGAGGGTGTGGAGCGTGTCTTCCCGCTCTATTCCACGAATATCGACAGCATCACTGTCGTGCGCCGTGGCCGTGTGCGCCGTGCGAAGCTGTATTACCTGCGTGATCGTCGCGGCAAATCTGCCCGGATCGCCGAGAAAACCAACTACCGTCCTCTGGACGCGAAAGCCTGAGGAGCGCCGCGATGAAAACCGATACCCATCCCGAATACCACCTCATCAATGTCAAGATGACCGATGGCACGGTTGTCCAGATGAAATCGACCTGGGGTGCCGAGGGCGATACGCTGTCGCTGGACATCGACCCGAGCGTGCACCCGGCCTGGACAGGCGGCAGCTCGCGCCTGCTGGATACAGGTGGCCGCGTGTCGAAATTCAAGAACAAATATGCAGGGCTTGGTTTCTGAACGAAACCCGGAAAGCTGGTTGCAAAAGGCGCGGAAACCCGCGCCTTTTTTCATGCATCGCAAGGGGTTGGAGCGCCCGACCGCGCTTGTATTTGCTGCGGTTGCAGCATAATTGAGATCCATCCCGAAATCTGGAGCAGGGCCGTTGGCGCATATCATCGTCGTTGGAAATGAGAAGGGCGGATCGGGCAAATCCACTGTGTCGATGCATGTGTCGGTTGCGCTGGCGCGGATGGGGCTGCGCGTGGGCGCGATGGATCTCGACCTGCGCCAGATCAGCTTCGCGCGCTATATCGAGAACCGGCTGAATTGGGTCGCTCGCAGCGGTGTCGAACTGCCGTCGCCACATTATCAGCCGCTGCCCGACCCTGCGGGTTTCGCATTGCCCGAGGGTCCGCAATTGCACGATGCGCGCATGAGCGCTGCGCTGGAGGCGCTGAGCGCGCGCAGCGATTTCGTCGTGATCGATTGTCCGGGCTCCCATACCCGCTACAGCCAGTTCGCTCATTCCGTGGCCGACACATTGATCACCCCGATCAATGACAGTTTCGTGGATTTCGACCTTCTCGCGCGCACGGACCCGGAAACTGGCGCTGTGCTCGCGCCGTCGATCTATTCCGAAATGGTCTGGAAGGCGCGCCAGACCCGCGCGCAGGCGGGGATGAAGCCGCTGGACTGGATCGTGCTGCGAAACCGGATGGGGACGACCGCAATGCATAACAAGCGCAAGGTCGGGGATGCGCTCGATGCGCTGTCAAAGCGCATAGGCTTTCGTCTGGCCCCGGGGTTCAGCGAGCGCGTGGTGTTTCGCGAACTGTTCCCCAAGGGCCTGACCTTGCTGGATCTCGCCGATGCCGGGAGCGAACAGATGTCGATGAGCCATGTCGCAGCGCGTCAGGAATTGCGCGAGCTCATGTTGACACTGGATCTGCCGGATATGCGCGTTACCGTTTGATGATGCCGCGCTCGGGCAGGCGTTTTTCGAGTGCCTCCGACAGGTTGACGATGCGATCGTTGATGCGGCTTTCCATGCTTTCAGCGTGACCGGACCACGAGAAGAGGCCGACCCTCAATCCGCTGCGGGCTTGGGTATCCTTACTGTTTTTCCAGTTAAAAATCGCGTTTTGCTCCCGTTTCTTGCCTGTAACAATGGTTAATTAACGGCTGTGGCAGAATTCTGGCCCGTTTGCGGTATCATCGCGACGGAACAGGAAAACCTTGAGCGGATTGCGCCGCACAGAGACCTAGACCGAGATCAGGAACAACGTGATGGCGGGAAACGCGACAAGAATGGCCACCCTGATAAGATCCGACGCGACAAAAGGCATGACCGCCCGGTATGTATCCGTGATTTTTGTTTTCGGATCCATCGCGTTGATAACGAAGAGATTCATCCCAACGGGCGGCGTGATCAAGCCGACCTCGACCACAATCAACACCAGAATGCCGAACCATATTGCGGTCATCTCGATATTGGCGCGCTCGAGTGCGAGTTCGTTCACACGCCGCAGCCCCAGCGCCTGAATTTGCTCGCGTGTGAGTTCCGCGCCCGAGGCAATCGCGGCTTCGACGGATCGCAGCATCTCCGGCGCCACATCGACCCCGGCGCGGATTGCCTCGCGGGCGCGGGCGGCGTGCAGATCGGCCATGGTGACGAAGTTGAAATCCAGCTCCATCATGATCGGCCAGAAGATCGGGATGGTCAGCAGGATCATCGACAGGCTGTCCATCACGCAGCCGAGGATCAGGTAGAAGCACAGGATCAGCAACAGCACCATCAGCGGGCTGAAGCCCGAGCCCCCGACCCAGGCCGCGATGCTCTGCGGCACCTGGGTCAACGCCAGAAACCCGTTATAGAAGGCCGCGCCGAAGATGATGAAGAAGATCATCGCCGAAGAGCGCGCGGTGACATAGAAGCTCTCGGCCAATGTCTTGCGCGTGAGCCCGCCATTGACCCATGCGATCAGCCCTGTGCCGAATGCACCGACAGCCGCCCCTTCGGTGGGCGTGAACCAGCCCGCATAGATGCCGCCCACGACCAGCCCGAAGACTACCATCACGGGCCAGACCTTGAGCAGCGCCTTGAAGCGTTCACCGTAAGGGACGCGATGACGAATGCCGGCGGAGTCAGGGTTCACCCGCACATATATCGCGATCACGATCAGATAGCCCAGTGCCGCCATGATGCCGGGGACGAAAGCCGCAAGGAACAGCTTGGCGATGTTCTGCTCGGTCAGGATCGCATAGATCACCAGCACGACCGAGGGCGGGATCAGGATGCCCAGCGTGCCACCCGCAGCAAGCGTCGCCGTGGACAGGCCACCCGAATAGCCGCAGCGCTTTAATTCAGGCAGCGCCACGCGGCTCATGGTGGCGGCTGTGGCGAGCGATGAGCCGCAGATCGCCCCGAAACCCGCGCTCGAGCCGACAGCGGCCATTGCGACGCCACCCCTGCGATGCCCGAGCCAGCCTTCGGCGGCCTTGAACAGGGCCTGCGACATGCCGCCCAGCGTGGCGAAATGGCCCATCAGCAGGAACATCGGGATGATCGAGAGCGAGTAGCTGGCGAATGTCGTGAAGGTCTCGGTTTGCAGGCGCGAAAGCGGCGTGGTTGTCGTGCCGGTCACCAGCACGAGCCCGACCAGCCCGGTGATGAACATCGCAAGCCCGATCGGCACGCGCAGGAAGATCAGCGCCAGCAGCGCCGGGAAGGACCACAGCCCGATTGCCATTGCGGTCAATGTTCGCTCTCCTCGCCTTCGCCGATGATGTCACGGCCGCTCAGGGCCTCCTGCAGCCTCACCCAGACCATATAGACACCTACCAGCGCCGCGATGCTCGCGGCCGCAAGAGAGGCCGCATATGGCCACCAATAGGGGATTTCCAGCAGATAGGTGGTCTGCCCGGTATTGATCCGCCGCGTCATGCCGAGTGACAGGCGCCATGCAATCAGCACCAGCGCCGAGGCAAACAGGATCTCGATGGCCAGCCGCAGCCAGCGTTGCGCGCCGTCGGCGAGAAAGGAGGTGAAGATATCGACCCGCGCATGCCCGGCCGTGATCTGGCACAGCGGCAGGAAACAGAAGATCGCAAAGCCCATGCCAAGCTCGGTCAATTCATAATCGCCGAAGATCGGCCCCACGCCCATTCCCAGAAGCGTGGCTGAAAGGCCCGGGGCGACAGTTTGCGCCAGATCGCTGTTGAGCAGAATGTTGAATTGTCGACCCAGGATCGACACGCAGGTCATCAGCACCAGCGCGGCGAGCACCAGCCCCCCCAGCATGGCGAGCGCGCGAGACAGGCCCATGGCAATTGCATGCATCTCGGTTCCTCGGATCGGCGTGACTTGTGACGAGCGGCCCCGATAAACGGGGCCGCCCTGTCAGGTCAAGGGCCGCCTTCTCAGTTGGCGTCCTCGTATTCGGCCATCAATTCGCGCGCCCGGTCAATCATCGCCTGCCCGTCGATGCCGCGCTCTTCCATGCTGCTGATCCAGCGCTCGTAGATCGGCATGGAGCGTTCACGCCACTCTTCGGCATCCTCCGCCGAGATCGTGATGATATTGTTGCCAAGCTCGTCTGCCATCTCGCGGCCCGGCGCGTCCCAATCCTGCTGCGTGCCGCCTGCGAAGATCGAGAATTCCAGCCCGGAATTATTGTCGATGACCTCTTTCAGGTCATCGGGCAGCGAGTCGTAGCGCTCCTGATTCATGGCCAGCACGAAGGTCACGGTGTAGAGCATGTCGCCCTCGAACTCGGTGTGGTTCTCCACCAGTTCCGGGATACGCAGCGCGGGCGTGACTTCCCAGGGCATGATCGCACCGTTGATAACCCCGCGCGACAGCGCCTCCGGGCTTTGCGCGATGGGCATGCCGACAGGGGTTGCGCCGAGGGCTTCGAGCAACTGCACGGTCAGCCGCGACGGGCCGCGGATCTGCATGCCGCGCAGGTCATCGGGGCTTGTCACCGGGTCTTCGGTATGAATGACGCCGGGGCCATGCACCCATGTGCCGAGGATCTTGGTCTCCTCGAATTCCTCCTGCATCGATTCCTCGAACATATGCCAATAGGCATAAGAGGCCGAACGTGCATCGCTCACCATGAAGGGAAGCTCGAACACTTCGGTCGAGGGGAAGCGCCCCGGTGTCAGCCC
>PWZT01000045.1 GCA_003567315.1 Paracoccaceae bacterium | reverse complement strand
TGCAGGCGCAATACACGCTGATCCATGATGCGATCATCGATCGCCCGGAGTTTCAGGTCACCGAACTGCAATTGCCCGAGATGACGCGCGAGCTGGAAAAGACCGTGCGCCAGAAACTCGATCTGGATTTGCCGCAATCTTCCTTCCGGCTCGATTTCGACGCGCTGCGGCAGGATGTCGAAAGCCTCGACTGGGTTCGCTCTGCCGATCTGCGCCTGCTGTCCGGCGGGGTGCTCGCACTGTCGGTGACCGAGCGCATCCCGGCAATCCTGTGGCGCTCCGAGGCCGGTCTGGAATTGCTGGACACCGAGGGGGTGCGGGTCGCCTATGTGATGCGCCGCGCCGTGCGCCCGGATCTGCCCCTGATCGCGGGCAAGGGCGCGAATGACCATGTGACCGAGGCGCTCGAGCTGTTCGAGGCCGCAGAGCCGCTTGGCGCGCGTTTGCGCGGGATGGTGCGCATGGGCGAGCGGCGCTGGGATCTCGTGCTCGACCGCGACCAGCGCATCAGATTGCCCGAGCAGGGTGCCATTGCCGCGCTCGAACGCATCCTGGCGCTCGATCAGGCGCAAGACCTGCTCGCGCGGGATCTGTTGGTGGCCGATATGCGCAACCCGTCCCGCCCGGTTCTGCGGGTCAGTGACGGCGCGATGGAAACCCTGCGCGATATTCGTTCCCAGTCCATGGAGGCCATGCAGTGATTTCAGACCCCCACGCCTCGCAGCGCGCCATGCGCCAGCTTCGCCGGGCGGCCATGCAGCGCGGTGTCATTGCGGTGCTCGATATCGGCACATACAAGATCGCAGCCCTGGTGCTCAAGCTTGACCCTGATGCGACCCCGCGCGACCAGCTCGGGATCGGCAAGATGGCCGGACAGGCCTCCTTCCGCGTGATCGGCGCCGGGACCACGCGCTCGCGCGGCGTGCAGTTCGGCGAGGTCTCGGGCATGGCTGAAACCGAAAGTGCTGTCCGGACCGCCTTGCAGGCCGCGCAGAAGATGGCCAGGACGCGCGTCGATCACGTGATGGTCTGCCTGTCGGGGGGCAATGTGCGCTCCTATGGGCTGGCCGGCGAGATCGAGATCGCCAATGGCACAGTTGCGGAAAACGACATCTCCCGCGCGATGGCGGCCTGCGAAACCCCGGATTACGGGGCAGGGCGCGATGTGCTGCATGCTCAACCGATCAATTTCGCGCTCGACCATCGCACAGGCCTCGCCGATCCGCGCGGGCAGAGTGGGAAGCGCCTGTCCTGCGACATGCATCTGCTGACGGTGGATGCCAGCCTGATCCAGAACATCTGCAACTGCCTGAAACGCTGCGATGTGGAACTCGCCGGGATCGCCTCGAGCGCCTATGCGACCGGGATGTCGGCGCTTGTCGAAGACGAGCAGGAGTTGGGCGCGGCCTGCATCGATCTCGGCGCCGGAGCCACGAGCCTGTCGATCTTCATCAAGAAACACATGATCTACGCGGATACCGTGCGTATGGGCGGTGGGCATGTGACGCTCGATATCTCCAAGGGTCTGCAAGTGGATTTCGGCACGGCAGAGCGGCTCAAGACCGTGCATGGCGGCGTGCAGGCCACCTCCATGGATGACCGCGAGATGATCGAGTTGATCGGCGATAGCGGCGATTGGGACAAGGATCGGCGGCGCATCAGCCGGGCCGAACTCATCGGCATCATGCGCCCCCGGATCGAGGAGAAGCTCGAGGAAGTCCGCGCGCTGCTGGACGCTGCAGGCTTCAGCCATCTGCCCAGCCAGCAGGTGGTGCTGACCGGGGGCGGGTCGCAAGTGCCCGGCATTGACGGCCTCGCCGCGCGCATCTTCGGCCAGCAAGTGCGCCTCGGCCGCCCGATGCGGGTACGCGGCCTGCCGCAAGCGGCCTCGGGGCCGTCATTCGCCAGCGCGGTCGGTCTGAGCCTGCTTGCCACGCATCCGCAGGATGAGTGGTGGGATTTCGACCAGCCCATCGAGACCTACCCGGCGCGGTCCCTGAAACGCGCTGTCAAATGGTTCAGGGATCACTGGTAACCGCAAAACCTTGTGAGATCTCCGAAACCAAGCGGAAATCTGCAAAAAATTTGCCATATCTGGTGGAAAAACGATAATTTTTTGGTGACCTCGCATTGATACGCATGTAGAATCCCAAGAAAACATGGTGGTGCGGCGCATGTCTCCGGGAAATGTGTCGGACAGGCAATAAACAGGCGGAGTGAGCAGATGGCATTGAATTTCACGGAAAATGCGCGTCAAGATGACCTGTCCCCGAGGATCACGGTCTTCGGTGTCGGGGGCGCTGGCGGAAACGCGGTCAACAACATGATCGAGAAGGCGCTCGAAGGCGTCGAGTTCGTGGTCGCGAATACGGATGCGCAAGCCTTGCAGCAAAGCCGTGCGCCAGGCCGCATCCAGATGGGTGTCAAGATCACCGAAGGGCTCGGCGCCGGGGCGCGGCCGTCGGTCGGCTCCGCCGCCGCGGAGGAAACGATCGAGGAAGTCATCGACCATCTGGCCGGGTCGCATATGTGTTTCATCACCGCTGGCATGGGCGGCGGCACTGGCACGGGGGCCGCGCCGATCATCGCGCAGGCCGCGCGCGAGTTGGGTGTGCTGACGGTCGGTGTCGTGACCAAACCCTTCCAGTTCGAGGGCGCGAAGCGTATGCGGCAGGCCGAAGAGGGCGTCGCAGCCCTCCAGAAGGTCGTCGATACGCTCATCATCATCCCCAACCAGAACCTGTTCCGTCTGGCCAATGAAAAGACCACCTTCACCGAAGCCTTCGCGCTGGCCGATGACGTGCTTTATCAGGGCGTCAAGGGCGTCACCGATCTGATGGTGCGCCCGGGCCTCATCAATCTCGATTTTGCCGATGTCCGCGCCGTGATGGACGAGATGGGCAAGGCGATGATGGGCACGGGCGAGGCCACAGGCGAGGACCGCGCGGTGCAGGCGGCGGAAAAAGCCATCGCCAACCCGCTCCTCGACGAGATCAGCCTGCATGGCGCACGCGGTGTGCTGATCAATATCACCGGTGGCTATGATCTGACCCTGTTCGAGCTTGACGAGGCCGCCAATCGCATCCGCGAGAAGGTCGATCCCGAGGCGAATATCATCGTGGGCTCCACGCTCGACCCGTCGATGGAAGGGACATTGCGCGTGTCTGTCGTGGCGACAGGCATCGATGTGGAGCCGAAATCCGAGACCGAAGCCCCGCAGCGGCGTTCCATGGTGGAGCCTGTGCGCCCGGCAGTCGAAGAGAAACCCGCAGCCCGGGCACCGTCGCGCCCCGAACCGGTCGAGCCCGAGCCTGCGCCAGCCCCCGCTGCGCGCGAATATCCCGAGCAAGAGGTGCAGCATACCCTTTTCGAGCGCCCCGAGCCCTCGGCCCCTGCATCGGAACCGGCGGCGGCTGCGCGTCAGGCCATGCCGCGGCAATCCGAGCCCGCGCCGCGCCAATTCGTCTCCAGCCGCACGCAACAGGCTCCACAGGCGATGAGTTCGCGTGACGACTGGTCCTTTGAGAGCGAGCGCGCGATGCCGGAGCAGGCGCAGAGCGAGCCTGCCGCCCCCGCGCGCAATCCTGCGGCCGAATTCACTGCGCCGCGCCGCCCCTTGCCGGGCACGCCCTCGGCCGAGACACTTGCGCGGCTTGAAAACGCCGTCAAGAAAACGCCCGAGAACAGATATTCCTCACGTCCGGAGTCGCGCGAGCAGCCAGCACCGGCCCAGAGTGACAAAGGCTCGCGTTTCGGGATCGGCTCGCTGATCAGCCGCATGTCAGGGCATTCGGGCGATGCGCCATCCGCCTCGACACAGCGGCGCGTGTCTCCGCCGGTCAGCCAATACGAGGAAGAGCAATCCGCCGCGCCCTCGGATGAGCGGATCGAAATTCCGGCCTTCCTGCGCAGACAGGCCAACTGAGGCCCCTTGCAGGTGCGATCGTGAAAGCCGGCCATTGGCCGGCTTTTTCATGCCGGATCATGTGTCGGGGTCGAGAAACCCGAGCCCCCGCAGATAAATCCCGATCCCGGTTTCGAGCAACTCCTCGGGCGTGAAAGGGCTGCGCTCGCCGGGCGCGCCGCGCGCGTAAAGCTCGACAATCCCGTGGCTCATGGCCGTGACATGGGCGGCGAACAATTCGGTCGGGGGGCGTCTATGCGCGGGCAGATGCTGCGAGAGATCGCCCGCCGCCCGAACCAGCACCTGATTCGCGCGGGCACAGGCCGCCGCCAGCGCCCGGCTGGAATTGGGCGCAACACCGGATTCGAACATCGCGATATAATGGCCCGGATGATCGCGCGCGAAGGCGAGATAAGCATACCCCACGGCCTCGAAAGCGGCCAGCGACGACGGGTGCCCGCCGCGATAGGCCTGCTCCAGCGATTCGGCGAAACGCTCATAGCCCTGCCGCGCCAGCTCGACGAGCAGCTCCTCCCGCCCGGTGAAATGCCGATAGGGTGCAGCCGCCGAGACATCGGCGAGCTTCGCGGCCTCCGCCATGGTAAAGCCATGCGGGCCTTTCTCGGCGATCAGCGTGAGGGCGGCATCGATCAGCGCCTCGCGCAGATTGCCGTGATGATAGCCACGTTTACTCACATCCGCCCGCCTTCCCTGACATATCCTGTCTATCGCAAAACCGATGGGATGAAAGGGCGATCAGCCTCGGCCACGCCTTGCAAAGCGGTTGCGAATTGATTACATCCTCGCTCGAGAGGCTGGCGCGGGCAGACGCCTTGCCAACCCGGTCAGGTCCGGAAGGAAGCAGCCGCAGCATTTTCCGTCTGGGTCGCTGTCCAGTCTCTCACCGATCTCCTGAAAATCAGTTCGAAAGGCCTTGCAGATAGGCAAAGAGCTCCCGCGCGCCGCTGCGCAACTCGATATGCATCCCGCTCTCGGCCTCGGGGTTTCCGGTCACGGAGCGCAGAAACTCGTCAGGCGCGGTGAGATAGGCCACGAAGTTATCCTCGGTCCAGCGCGCCCCGGTCGCGGCGGCGGCGCGCAGATCATCGGAATAGAAGCGAAACTCGCTGTCAGCCTTGAGCGGCGCATTGGCGATACCATAGAGATTCGGCCCGCTGCGGCCCCCGCGCGCAAGCTCGCTCCCGTCGGGCGCTGTGACAGCGTGACAGGTGCGGCAGTCGCGCCAGCGATTCTCCCCGCTCAGGGCGGGTGTGGCGACAGCGAGGCAGAGAGTTGCGGTTTTCAGGACGGAAGCGAGGGTCATCGGAGAGCGCCTTATCTGACTGAATTAAGTGTATCATTTGCGCGGGGAGTTACAATTCCGCGCGCGTCACGAAAGCGGCACAGGATCAGGGCTTGAGCCTGTAGCCACTGCGAAACCAGCGCCAGCACAGCAAGGTGACGCCTGCAAGCGTCGCACTGACGATCAGCAGCCCCAGCACGGGCGAGGCATCGGAGGCCCCGATCACCCCGTAGCGCGCCCCGTCGATCAGGTAGAAAACCGGGTTGAAGCGGCTCAGCGTTTCCAGAAGGGGCGGGAGCGTGGAGATCGAATAGAAGGTGCCGGAGAGGAACGACAGCGGCACCACGACGAAATTCGTGATGGCCGCGATCTGGTCGAACTTGTTCGAGATGATCCCCGCCGCAATTCCGATCGCGCCCAGCAAGGCCGCGCCGAGCGTCAGAAACACCAGCAACCACAGCGGATGCGCAACCCCCTGGCCCAGCAGGAGCGCGAGCGCCAGCATGATGACAATCCCCACCATAAGCCCGCGCACGATCCCGCCTGCCAGATAGCCCATCACCAATTCCCCGGGCGAGAGCGGCGGCATCAGCGTGTCCACGATATTGCCCTGCACCTTCGAGATCACGATGGAGGAGGAGGTATTGGCAAAGCTGTTCTGGATCACGGTCATCATCAGGATCCCGGGCGCGAGGAAACTGGTAAAGGCCACGCCCAGAACATCGCCGCGCGTCGGGCCGATGGCGAGCGAGAACACGGCCAGGAACAGCCCGGCTGTGACAAGCGGTGCGGCGAGGGTCTGGGTCCAGACCACGAGAAACCTGCGGATCTCCCGATCCGCCAGCGCCTGCAGCCCCAGCCAGTTGACGCGGCCAAATCGCCGCGTTCCCATTGCGAAATCCTGTGCCTGCTCGTCGCGCATTTCCGCCGCCTCTCGGGTTTCTCATGCCTGGCGCATTGAATTGCAGCGCCTGAGCGATTGTATTTAGTCACTGTGCGATGTATTTCATCCTCTCGCCCGTGACCATGGGCAAGATTGATGATCGGGCTAGATGCCTCGAACAACCAGCCGGAGAGATGACCATGTCATGGACAGATGAGCGTGTCGAACTGCTCAAGAAGATGTGGAATGAGGGCCATTCTGCCTCGCAGATCGCCAAGGAACTCGGCGGCGTGACCCGCAACGCGGTCATTGGCAAGGTCCATCGGCTGGGGCTGTCCAACCGCACCAACAGCGAGCCCGAGGCGAAACCCGAGCCGCCTGCAAGCGTGCCCCCCGAAGCCCAGGAAGCGCCAATTCCGGAAACGGATGTGGAAGAGCTGATCCCCGAAAAAGAGCCCGCAACCCCAGTGGTCGATCTGGCGCAGGCGAAAGCAGAACGCGCGGCAGCCGCAAAGGCGGCCGAGCCAGAGGTCGCCGAGCCGGAGGAAGCGCCCGCCTATCAGCCGCGCGCCATCATCCCTGCCGGTCAGCCGCTGCCCCCGCAACCGTCAGCGAACGAGATCGACCCCGAGGCGCTCGCCACTGTGCGCGAGGTAGAGAAGACCGCGCGCAAGCTGTCGCTTCTGGAATTGACCGAGCGGACCTGCAAATGGCCGATCGGCGATCCGGCGACCGAGGAGTTCTGGTTCTGCGGGCTGCCGGTCAAGGCCGGCAAACCCTATTGCGAGGCGCATGTGTCGGTGGCCTTCCAGCCCATGAGCACGCGCCGCGACCGCAAGCGCTGAAATCAGATCAGCATGATCCGCGCCATGCCGGTGCTGGCCACATAGTTGCACCGCACCTCGATTTCGCTGCCATCGCGCCGCACGCGGAGCATCACATCGCGGGAGGCCTCCGCCTCCTCCGTGTTCACATCACGCGCGCCGACCACGCCCAGCACGTCCAGCCCGCGCTCTTGCCCGGCGGCGATGCAGGCGCGCTCTGCACCTGCCGCATCCATCGTGCCCAGCTCCTCTTCCGGCAGCATCATGCCATTCGCGGGCGGTTGCTCGGTGGGCGGCGGGGCGGTGGTGCGCGGTGACAGCGCGGCGGGGTTGAGCGCGCAGCCCGACAACACCAGCGCGGCACAACCTGCCAGCGGCCACACCATTTTTCTTACCTGTGTCTGCATGTCTTGCCCTCCGTTTCGCAGCGCTTTTGTCTGTGTTTTCAGAGCGCAACCTCTGCCCTGAGCAGATCCTGCGCCGCTGCACGCGCTGCATCTGTGATGGTATCACCCGAGAGCATTCTTGCAATCTCCTCGATACGCGCATCGGCGGAAAGCGGCACAACCCGAGAGAGTGTCTGATCGTCACGCACCAGTTTTTCCACCCGCCAGTGATGCTGCCCGCGCGCGGCGACCTGCGGGGAATGCGTGACCACCAGCACCTGCGCGCCTGTCGCAAGCCCGCGCAGGCGGCGGCCCACAGCATCCGCCGTGGCACCGCCCACGCCCCGGTCGATTTCATCGAAGATCATGGTCAGCCCGTTCGTGCCGCGTGCAAGACAGACTTTCAGCGCCAGCAGAAAGCGCGAAAGCTCGCCGCCCGAGGCAATGCGCGAGAGCGGACCGGCAGGCGCGCCCGGGTTGGTGGCGACCTCGAAATGGACGAGATCCTGCCCCTCCGGCCCCGGCTCTCCGTCAGCGATGGCCGTGCGAAAGGCCGCGCGTTCCAGCTTCAGCGGGGCAAGCTCGCGCGCCATTTCCGCATCCAGCCGGGCTGCGGCTTCGGCACGCAGGGCACTCAGCGCCTTGGCCTTTGCGGCATAGGCGGCTTCTGCGTCCTTTTCCGCCCGCGCCAGCTCCGCGATGTGCCGCGCGCCATTGTCGAGCCTGTCGAGTTTCGCGCGCAACTCATCGCCCAAGCCCGCCAGATCATCGGGCAGGCAGCCATGTTTGCGCGCCAGACCCCGCAGCGCGAAAAGCCGTTCTTCCACGGCCTCAAGCTCGCCGGGGTGGAAATTCAGCGCCTCGACCGCGCTTTCCACGCCCTGCTGCGCCTCGCCCAGGGCATCCATTGCGCGGCTCAAGGCCTCGATGGGCGCATCAAGCGCGCCTTCGAGCCCGTCAGCCGCGCCATCGAGCCAGCGCATCGCATCGGTCAGCAGGCGCTCGGCCCCCTCATCCGAAAGCGCCGCATGCGCGCGCGCGACATCGGCGCGCAAGCGCTCGGCGGCCTGCATCTGGCGGCGTTTTGTGTCAAGCGTTTCCTCTTCACCCGGCTCGGGCGCAAGCGCGTCAAGCTCGGCGACCGCGTGGCGCAGATACTCTTCCTCGGCTGCCATTTCCTTCAGCCGCGCCACCTCGGCCCCATGCGCGTCACGCGCCGTGCGCAGGTTTCGCCATGCGGCCCGGCAGGCGGCCAGCGCCCCCTCGGCCCCGGCATAAGCGTCGAGCAATTGGCGATGCCCGCGCGGGTTCAGAAGCCCGCGATCATCCTGCTGGCCGTGCAATTCGACGAGCGAATCCGAGAGCGCGCGCAATATGTCACCCGATGCCCGGCGGTCATTGATATAGGCGGTCTTGCGCCCGTCGCGGGTATTGACCCGGCGCAAGAGCAAGGTCTCGCGCGCGCCCAGCCCGGCTTCTTCCAGAATCGCTTGCGCAGGATGGTCCTTCGCGAGCGCGAATTCCGCCACGACCTCGCCCTGATCCGCCCCCTGCCGCACCAGATCGGCCCGCCCGCGCCAGCCCAGCACAAAGCCCAGCGAGTCGAGCAGGATCGACTTGCCCGCGCCGGTTTCTCCCGTGAGCACGTTCAGGCCGGGCTGAAACCGCAATTCCAGCCGGTCGATGATGAGCACATCGCGAATGTCGAGCGACAGCAGCATGGCAAGGATCAGCCTCTGGCCACTGGGAACACTGGCTCAGATCCAGTCGCCGCGGATGGCCTGACGGTAGATCGTGCGGAGCCAGCCTTCCCCGCGCGCCTCGGGTTCGAGACCCTGCCCGCTGAGAAGGCGGAAGCTGTCCTCATAGAAGGGGCTGGCCTCGAAATTGTAGCCAAGAATCGCGCCGGCAGTTTGCGCATCATCGCGCAGACCGAGCGAGAGATAGGATTCGACCAGGCGATGCAGCGCTTCAGGAGTATGCGTCGAGGTCTGGAAATCCTCGACAACCACACGGAAGCGGTTGATCGCGGCGTTGTAATTGCCACGGCGCAGATAGTAGCGCCCGATCTCCATCTCCTTTGCGGCCAGATGGTCGAAGGCCAGTTCGAATTTCAGGATGGCGGAGCGCGCATAATCCGAATCCGGGTATGTCTCGATCAGGCGGCGCAGATGCTGCAATGCCTGAAAGGTAACCCCCTGATCGCGCCCGACTTCATCGACCTGATCGTAGAAGGAAAGCGCCAGAAGATAGGCCGCATAGGGGGCTTCTTCGTCATTGGGATAGGTGTCGAGGAAGCGTTGCGCAGCCGCGCGGCTCTCCTCGTATTCGCGCGCGCGGTGATGGGCATAGGCCTGCATGATCAGCGCGCGGCGCGACCATTCGGTATAGGGGTAGAGCCGCTCGATTTCCTGAAAATACCGCAACGACGCACTGCTGCGGCGCGATGTTTCCAGCTCATACTCGCCGCGCTGGAAAATCTCTTCCGCCGAAAAACCCGCGAGCGATTCGTCAGGGCCCTGATTACGGTCGCAGGCTGCGAGGGCTGCCACGACCGTGGCAGTCATGCCGAGACGCCTTACTCCAGCCTTCGCGTTCATCCCCTGCCACCCCATAGCTTTTGTCGTCTGGCAACGTGTTAGCATAGAAAAATGGGGGGCGCAAAACGCCATTTGAGGGTTCGCAAGGCAGTGTGGTGCGGGGGTAATCAGGCCGACAGACGCAGGTCGTCGGCAGAGGCGCCGCGCCCGGGGAGCTTGCGCTGCAGGGCAGGCTCGCTGGCCACGATCTCGTAATTCGCAGGGTCCGCCAGAAGCGCCTGCAGCAGACGCCCGGTCAGCGCATGACCCGCGCGAATACCCTCATAGCGGCCGATCATCGGGTAGCCCGCGACATAGAGATCACCCATCGCATCGAGCATCTTGTGACGCACCGGCTCATCCGCGCGGCGCAACCCGCCCGGGCTGAGCACGCGGCCCTCATGAAAGACAACCGCATTGTCCAGCGTGCCCCCCAGCGCCAGCCCATGCGCCTGCATGGTCTCGACATCCTTGCGCAGGCAGAAGGTGCGGCAATCGCTCAATTCGCGCAGGAAAGCGCCATTGGCCATGTCGAATTGTTTTTGCTGTCGCCCGATGGCAGGGTCGGCAAAATCAATCTCGAAGGCGATCTCGAAATTCTCGGCCGGCACCAGACGCGCCGCGGCATCGCCTTTGCTGACTTCCACGGCCTTGAGCACGCGCAGGACTTTCGCGGGCGCGCCTTGCGCGCGCAGCCCGGCGGCGAGGATATGGTCAACGAAAGGGTCCGCGCTGCCGTCGAGAATGGGCACTTCCGGCCCGTCGATCTCGATGATGGCATTATGCACGCCGCACCCGTGCAGCGCCGCGAGCAGATGTTCCACCGTGCTCACGCGCGCGCCATGCGCGTTCTCGAGAACCGTGCAGAGCGAGGCTTCCACCCAGGATGCGGGGCTGACAGGGATGATCCGTTCTGCGCGTGCCAGATCCATGCGGTGAAACTGCACGCCCGTATTGGCCGGAGCAGGGCGCAGGCGCAGGCGCACGGGCTTGCCGCTGTGCAGCCCGGTCCCGATGATTTCCCGGTCGCGGATAAATGTGTGTTGCATCCCCATGCCCGCCTGATTTCGTCTTTTGTTTGACGAGATCTTAACTATTGGGGGGCAGGGTGCAATTCACAGATTGTGACCCTGTGTAACATCGGGTCGCGGCAGGCCCGGGCGGGCATGACACAGCGCAGCAAGCGCCACCGCGATCAGCGTTTCCGGCCCTTCGGGCTGTCCCCCATCTTGCGCGCCGATGCGGCGGCAGCGCGCAATTCGTCCGCGATTTCCTCGGCTTCCTCCGGCTCGAAGTCGAGCGGCAGGTCGATCCCGTCCCCGGCCACGTAAATCCGCACGCGGCCCAGGGTGGTCGGGCCGATCTGAAGGTTGGCAGTGACGTCGCTTTCCGAATTGATGCCCATGTCGCGGAGTCCTTCCTCTCTGGAGACATCTCCGGCGATAAGACCAGACGACAGTGAATTCAAGCTGCGACCTCTTGCATTTGCCGCGACGCGGGGCTAAATCGCGCGCAGTGCCGCCTTAGCTCAGTTGGTTAGAGCGCTGGATTGTGGATCCAGAGGTCCCCCGTTCAAGCCGGGGAGGCGGTACCACTTCAGCCCGCATCTGCCGCAGCTTGCCTGTTCGCCGCCAACGGCGTATCTGGCGCTGCAACTTCGCTTTTGCTGGAAAGACCTGCACCAAATGCCTGTCCTGCCCCGTCATGTCTTGCCGCATGCGCCCAAAGGCGCGGTGATCGGGCTCTTTGGTGGCTCTTTCGATCCTGCGCATCGTGGCCATGTGCAAGTCACGCAGCATGCGCTCACAAGCCTGCGGCTCGACCAGCTCTGGTGGGTGGTCTCGCCGGGCAATCCGCTCAAGGCGCATGGTCCGGCCGCGCTGGAGCAGCGGCTCGCCCATGCGCGCACGCTCATGCAGCATCCGCGCGTGCAGATCACATCCGTCGAGCGCACGCTTGGGACGCGCTACACCGCCGACACGCTTGCAGCCCTGCAAAAGCTCTATCCGCAGCGCCGCTTCGTCTGGGTGATGGGGGCGGATAATCTGGCCGGATTGCATCGCTGGGACAATTGGCACGCAATCATGCGCCGCGTGCCGGTCGCTGTCATGGCGCGCCCGGGCCAGCGCCTCGCGGCGCTCTCCTCCGTGGCCGCGCGTGCTTATGCGACAGCGCGTGTGCCAGCGCGCGCAGCCGGGGATCTGGGCCGGATGCAAGCGCCTGCATGGTGTTTCCTCAACATGCCGATGCTGGACACATCGTCCAGCGAATTGCGCGCGAAAGGGGTCTGGCGCGGCTGAGCGTCGCGCCGATCATCGCACCCGGGCGCGAGATGTGATCGCGCAAGGCAGAGGAAGTCCTTGCCTGAGCGGCAAAAACTTGCTGATATTGCGGTATTGTTTTCAGCACTATTGCCCGCGCTGACATGGCGGCCCTGCCACCCCAGTCAGACATGCGGGGTGGGACCGTCAGGAATGCACACGCCTCTCCATCGCCGCAATATGTTGCAGCTTCTCATGGGGGGCTCCGCGCTTCTGGCGATGCCTGCCTGTGCCAACGCGCCCGACCGCTCGCTGCGCCCGCAACTCAAACCCGCCACCCCGGTCGATGCGATCGTTTCGCGCGCGGGTCTTGGCGGTGATCTGGCTTTCGCCGTGGTCGATATGCGCTCGGGCAATCTGCTCGAAGGGCAGTCCGGCAACACGCCGCTGCCGCCTGCAAGTGTCGCCAAGGCGATCACGGCGCTTTATGCGCTCGACACGCTGGGCGCGGGGTATCAGTTCCGCACAAGGCTGATTGCGACCGGCCCGGTCAGCGATGGTGTGCTGCGCGGCGATCTGGTGCTGGCCGGGGGCGGGGATCCGACGCTTCAGACCGACGATCTGGCCGCGATGGCGCGGGATCTGGGCGCGGCAGGCGTGCGTCAGGTCAGCGGGCGGTTTCTGGTCTGGGGCGGGGCCTTGCCCTTCGTGCAGGAAATCGCGGATGATCAGTCCGCGCAGGCGGGTTACAACCCGTCGATCTCGGGGCTCAACCTCAATTTCAACCGCGTGCATTTCGAATGGCAGCGCGCGGGCGGGGATTACCGGGTGTCGATGGATGCGCGGTCCAACACGCATCGGCCTGCAGTCAGCATGGCCCGGATGGAGGTCGCGGCGCGCTCGACCCCGATCTACACCTATCGCCGCACGGCAAGCCGCGATGAATGGACCGTCGCGCGCAGTGCCCTCGGCAATAGCGGCTCGCGCTGGCTGCCTGTGCGCCACCCCGAGCTTTACGCGGGCGAGGTGTTTCGCGCGCTGGCGGCAGGGCGCGGGATCGAGCTTTCGGCGCCGAGCGCCATGAGCGCCGCGCCCTCGGGGCGCGATCTGGTCACGCATAGCTCGCAACCCTTGCAGATCGTGCTGCGCGATCTGCTGCGGTTTTCGACCAATATCAGCGCCGAGGCCGTGGGCATGATGGCAACCAGCGCCAGCGCGGGGCGCCCTGCCACGCTGCGCGCCTCTGCGGCGCAGATGTCGAACTGGGCGCGCGGGCGCTATGGCATGTCGAGCGCGCGGCTGGTCGATCATTCGGGGCTGGGCGCGGCCTCGCGCTTGTCGATGGTCGATCTGGCCAATATGTTCCGGCTGGCGGGCGATGATGGCGTGCTGCGCTCGATCCTGCGCGAGCATCCGATCCGCGACGCCAATAACCGGATCATCCCGAACCCTCCGCTCGATGTGCGGGCAAAGACCGGGACGCTCTATTTCGTCTCCGCGCTCGGGGGGTATCTGCGCGGCCCGGGCGGGCGTGAACTCGCCTTTGCGATTGGCGCGGCCGATCTGGCGCGGCGCGCGCGGGTGGCGGGCGGCGGGGTGGACCGCCCCGACGGCACCGCAGCCTGGTCGCGCGCGGCGCGCGACATGCAGCAGCAACTGCTCTATCGCTGGGCGGCGGCGCATTCCTGAGACCTTGTTGCTTTTTGAAATCCTTTTTCACCCTGTGAAAAATGAGCGCGCGCGCGAGGCTTTGCTTTTTTCGCAGGGCGAAAAATCATTTCATTTTGCGAGATCGCGCCAGCGTCGTATCGGATGACAACAGACACCACCTCACGCCATTGCGCCGCACCGCAGAAACCGGCGTTGCTGTGGCAAGGGGCTGTCAGCCCCGACCACCGAGGGTAACCGGAGCAATCAAGACAACAGGGGAGTCAGCTATCGGTGATCTGGGCGAGGAAGCTTTCCAGCCAGTGGATGTCATAGGCGCCGGTCTGAATATCGGGCTCGGCGAGCAGCGCGCGGAAGAGCGGGACGGAGCTTTCCACCCCGTCGATGATCAACTCGCCAAGCGCGCGGTTGAGCCGCGCAAGCGCCTCGGGCCGGTCGCGGCCATGCACGATCAGCTTCGCGATCAGACTGTCGTAATAGGGGGGGATCGTGTAGCCCGAATAAAGCGCCGAATCCATGCGCACGCCCAGCCCGCCGGGCGCGTGATAGGTCTCGACCTGTCCCGGGCAGGGGGTGAATTGGGGCAGGCGCTCGGCATTGATGCGCACCTCGATGGCGTGGCCATTGAGCACGAGATCCTCTTGCGCAAACGAGAGCGGCTGGTTCGCCGCCACCCGGATCTGCTCGCGGACGAGATCGACGCCGAAAATCGCCTCGGTGACGGGATGTTCGACCTGCAGGCGGGTGTTCATCTCGATGAAGTAGAACTCGCCATTCTCGTACAGAAACTCGATCGTGCCCGCGCCGCGATAGCCGATGCGCGCCACGGCCTCGGCGCAGGTCTGGCCGATGCGCGCGCGGGTCTCGGCGTCGATGGCCGGGCCGGGGGCTTCTTCGAAAACCTTCTGGTGACGGCGCTGGAGCGAGCAGTCGCGCTCGCCCAGATGCACCGCGCCCCCCTTGCCATCGCCGAAGACCTGAATTTCGATATGCCGGGGCGCGCCCAGATACTTCTCGAGATAGACCTCCGAATTGCCGAAAGCCGCCT
Source organism: Paracoccaceae bacterium (assembly GCA_003567315.1). Lineage (GTDB taxonomy): Bacteria > Pseudomonadota > Alphaproteobacteria > Rhodobacterales > Rhodobacteraceae > Roseinatronobacter. Next base: position 241 of record PWZT01000045.1, on the reverse strand, counting down.
TGCCTTCGGCGCGCGCGGTCCGAAAGGCGCTCTCCAAATCGCCCTCGCTGCGCGCGAGTTTCATGCCGCGCCCGCCCCCGCCCGCAGTCGCCTTGATGATCACGGGATAGCCGATCTCGGCGGCGACACTGCGCGCTGTCTCGAAATCCGGCACGCCGCCATCCGAGCCCGGCACGCATGGCACGCCAAGCGCTTTCATCGTCTCCTTCGCGGTGATCTTGTCGCCCATCATGCGGATATG
>PWZT01000026.1 GCA_003567315.1 Paracoccaceae bacterium | reverse complement strand
GTGGAGATCATCGAGGCGCGCCCCAAGCGCGTCGCCATCCACGGGCTGAGCTTTCGCGACCGCCACGCGCCCGAGAGCCTGCTGCCGAAATACCGCCCGCCCGAGCCCGATGCGCTCAATATCGGGCTGATGCATACCTCGCTGGGCGGGGCGGCGGGCCATGACGCTTACGCGCCCTGCGCGCTGGCCGATCTGCGGGCCAGCGGGTTCGATTACTGGGCGCTGGGGCATATCCACAAGCGGCTGGAATATCCGGGGCAGGCCCATGTCACCATGCCCGGCATCCCGCAGGGCCGCGACATCGGCGAGGCGGGCGCGGGCAGTGTGACGCTTGTGCAGATCGATGATGCGGGCGCGATCACGACCGAGGCGCGGGTTGTGGCGCTGGCGGGATTCGCGCCGGTCGTGGTCGATATCGGCGGGCTGGAGGCGTGGGGCGATCTGCGCCGCGCGGTGCAGCACGCGCTCGAGGGCGCGCGGCTGCCCTGCCCGCATCTGGTCGCGCGTGTGATCCTGCGCGGGGCGACCCCGCTGGCCGCGCGGTTGCGCCGCGACCGCGATCTGGCGCTGGCCGAAGCGCAGGAGGTCGCGCGCGGGTTGGGCGGCGTCTGGGTGGAAAAGCTCGTGCTCGATCTTGGCGCAGAGCGGCCCGCGACGGGCGCGCTGGCCGATCTGGCCGGGTTGATCGAGACGGAGGTTCTGCCCGGCGCGGCCTATGCGCTGGCGCTGGAAGAGACGCGCGCGGCGCTGGAGAGCGCCTTGCCGCAAGAAGCGCGGGACGAGATCGCCAGACTGCCCGATGAAATGATCGCGGAAGGTGTCGCCGAGATCCTTGCCCATCTGCGCGGGCAGGCCTCATGAGGCTGAACGCGCTTGGCCTTGTGCGCTATGGCCATTTCACTGGCGCAAGGCTGGATTTTCCGCCTGTGCCCGAGGGCGCGCCCGATCTGCATGTGATCTACGGGCCGAATGAGGCGGGCAAATCGACGCTGCTTTCGGGCTGGCTCGATCTGTTGTTCGGCATCCCTGCGCGCACCGGCTACAATTTCCTGCATGACAACAGCACCTTGCGGCTGGAGGCAGAGATCGCGACAGCGCAGGGGCCGCTTGCGGTGGCGCGGACCAAGGGCAACAAGAACACGCTGCTCGACCTGCGCAGCGACGCGGCCCTGCCCGAGGCCACGCTGAGCGCGGCGCTTGGCGGGCTCGACCGCGCGGCCTATACGACGATGTTCTCGCTCGATGACGACACCATCGAGGCCGGGGGGCAGAGCATTCTCGACAGTAAGGGCGAGCTGGGCGAATTGCTGTTCGCCGCGAGCAGCGGGCTGGCCGATCTGAGCGCGGAACTTGCCGCGCAGCAGGCAGCCTGCGCGGAGTGGTTCAAGCCCTCGGGGCGCAAACATGCGCTGGCCGCGTTGAAAGCGCGGCTGGCGGAACTGACGGCAGAGCGGCGCGCGGTCGATCTGGCGGTCAGCGACTGGCGCAAGCTGGTGGAGGCAGTCGCGCAGGCCGAGGCCAGCTACCGCGACGCGCGGGATAGGCGCGCCGAGACGCAGGCGCGGCTCGAGGCGGTGCGCCGCGATCTCGATGCGCGCCCGATGCTGGCGCGGCTGCGGCGCATGGAGGACCGCTTGCGCGATCTGCCCGCCCCGCGCGCGATTGCGCCGGAATGGCGCGCCGGGCTGCCGGGCTGGCTGCGCGAGGAGGCCGAGCTTGCCGCGCTGCTCCCTGCCGCGCGCGATGCGGTCGGCGCGCTCGAAGCGGCGCTGGAGGCCCTGCCCGAGGATGACGCAGCCGCGCCGTATGTCGCGCGGCTCGATGATCTGGAGGGACGGTTCGGCGCGATTGCCGCCGAGCAGGCGGATCTGCCCCGGCGCCGCGCGGAACTCGCCGCTTTGGAGGCCGAACAGGCGGAGTTGCTGGCGCGGCTGGGCCGCCCGGGACTTGCGCTGGAAGATGCGCTCTTGCCGCAGGAGATGCAGGCGCGGCTGGCCGAGATGATCGAGCGCGCGGGACTTCTGGAGGCGCAGGCCAGCAGCGCGGCAGAGGAGCTTGCGCGGGCCGAGGCCGCGCTGCCCGATGGCCCCGAAGCCCCGGCCCCGGATGAGGCAGCCCTCGCGCGGCTCAAACCGCTGGTCGCAGAGTTGCGGCGCGCGGATTTGCCGCGCGCGCGACGCGAGGCGGCGGCGCGGCTGGAGACTGCGCAGAGCGTGTGCAACCGGGCTTTCGCCGCGCTTGCCCCGTGGCAGGGGGACGCCAAGACGCTCGCGGCACTCGACCTGCCCGATGCCGAAAGCCTGCTGGCGCTGGAGCAGGCCCTCGCAGCGGCGGACAAGGCGGCGCGCGGCGCAGGCGAGGAGTGCGCGCGGCTGGAAGAGCGCATCGCGCGGCTGCGGGCCGAGGGCGATGTGGCGGCCCCTGTCTCGGGGGCGGCGGTGCAAAAGGCGCGCGCGGCGCGCGAAGCAGCCTGGGGCGCGCACAAGACGCAACTCTCGCCCGAGAGTGCGGAGGCGTTCGAGTCCGCCATGCGCACTGACGACAAGATGCAGGCCGCGCGGCTGGCGCAGGCGCGCATGGCCGAGAAGCTGGCGCTTCTGCGGCAGGAAGAGGCGGCGCTGGAGCAGGCGATCCTGCGGCGCGATGCGGCGCTTGAGGAACTGGCGGCGCAGAAAGCAGCGCTCCACCGCCACTGGGCCGCGCTGGGGGTCGATGCCGAGGGGCGGAGCGTCGCGGATCTGCGCGGCTGGCTCGCGCGGCGTAGCACGGCGCTGGAGGCAGAGGCAGAAGCGCAGGCGGCACAGGCGCAGGCGCGCGCGCTGGAGCAGCAGATCGCGCAGACGCAGGCCACGCTTGCGGCGGCGCTAACAGGGCTGAGCGGGCTTGAGAGTGACGAATATGAGCTTGCACTGGCCGAAGCTGAAGCCGTGCTGGCCTCTGCCGAAACCCTGCGCGCCCAGGCCAGGGCACGGCGCGACCTGGAGGCGCGCAAACGCGCGTTGAAGGCCGCGCAGGAGGCACAGGCAGAGTGGCAGGCCGCATGGGAGCGCCTTTGCGCAAGCACATGGATCGGCGCGCCTGCCCCGGATCGTGCGGGCATGCGCGCGATCCTCGGCGTGCTCGCAGAGCTTGCCCCGCTCGTCCCGCAGGCAGGTGTCTTGCAGCGCCGTATCCGGCGGATCGAAGAGGATGTCGCGGGCTTTCACGCGGAACTCTCTGCTATGGCAGACACCCTGTCAGAGCCGTCCGCACCGGACCCGATGGCGCTCTGGCCGCGACTGCGCGCGCGGCTGCGCGAGGCGCAGACGGCAGAGGCCGAGCGCGCGCGGCTGACGCGCGAATTGGCGCAGGCACGCGCACAGATGCAGGCGCTGGAGCAACGCCGCACGCGGCTGGCGGAGGCGACCGAGGCGCTGCGGGCGGCATTTCCCGACCAGAGCCTCAGCGCGATTGATGAGGAATTGCGCGCCATCGCGCAGGCCGCAGAGCTTGGCGCGGAGTGCGAGAGCCTGCGCGCGGACCTCGCGGCGCATCTGGACACCGAGGCGCTTGAGCCAGAGATCGCGCGGCTCGATGCGCTGGATCACGCGGCGGCGCAGGTGGAGGCCGAGACGCTCACTGCCACGCTCTCGGCGCAGGATGAGGCGTTGCGCGCGACCTATGCCACGCTCGCGGCGGCGCAATCCGCGCGCGATGCCGCCGGGGCCGATGGCGGCGCGGCGCGGCTGGAGGCCGAGCGCCAGACGCTGTTGCTGCAAATCGCCGAGGAGGCGCGCGACTACATGGCGCGGCAGGCGGGCATTCTGGCGCTCGAACAGGCGCTGCGGCTTTACCGCGACACGCATCGCTCGGAGATGATGGCGCAGGCGAGCGACGCTTTCGCGCTGCTGACCAGCGGGCGCTATGCGGGGCTTGCGACCCAGCCCGACGGGCGCAGCGAAAAACTGATCGCGCAAGTCGCGGGCGGGGCGGCCAAGCCCGTGGACAGCCTCTCTAAGGGCACGCGATTCCAGCTTTATCTGGCGCTGCGCGCGGCCGGGTATCTGGAACTTGCCCGCACGCGCCCGGCGGTGCCCTTCATCGCCGATGACATCATGGAGACATTCGACGACATGCGCGCCGAGGCTGCCTTCCGGCTGCTGGCGGAGATGGCGCGGACCGGGCAGGTGATCTACCTCACCCATCACGCGCATCTGTGCGAGATCGCGCGCCGCGCCTGCTGCGAGGTGCGCGTGCAGGATCTGGGCGCGCTATAGCAACAGCCCGGGCGACTCGCCCATATCGAGACCGGGAAAGACCACCGCTTCCACATCCGAAGCGCGCAGACCGAAAAGATCGCGCATGGCCCATGCAGAATAGGCCCGAATGTCGCGCAAGGGCATCAGATCGCGCCCGGCATAGAGATCGGCCTCGGCGAGCCCCGGCCAGCCACCGATCATGCGCCCGCCACGAATGGCGCCGCCCGCCAGCAGAAGCGCACCACCGGTGCCGTGATCCGTGCCGCGCGAGCCATTCTCGCGCATGGTGCGCCCGAACTCGGTCATCGCCATGACCGTGGTCTTGCCCCAGAGCGGCCCAAGCCCCTCGCGCAGGGTCAGGATCGCCGATTGCAACCGCTCCAGCGCCGGCAACAGCGCGCTGCCCTGCCGGTTATGCGTGTCCCAGCCCGAGAGCGAGAAGCTCGCGATGCGCGTGCTCCCCTGCATCTGCTGCGCGATATAGGCGGCCAGCCCATCGGCATCGCCTGCGCTGATCGCAGGGCCGGCCATCATCATGGCGTCCTCACCCTCCTCCAGCGCCTCGGCCATCGCGCCGCCGGTCATCTCGAGCGCGGTGCGCCCGGCCTCCGCAAAGAGCGGGTCGGCGTCGAAGAGATGCGTGAGCAGCAGGCGGCTTTGCGGGCTGAGATCGAGATCGGTGCCGGGCGACCATTGCGTCATGGGCGCGCTGCCCTCGAGAATGAGCATACGCTCGCGCCCGACGGCGAAAGCCGTGCGCGCATCGATCCCGGGCATGAGCGTGAGCATGCGGTTGAGCCAGCCATCACGGGACAGGGCGGCGGGCAACTCGCCCGCGTTGCCGACCTCGAGATGATCCTGCCCGTCGAAATGGCTGCGCCGGTCGCGATAGGGGGTGGAGGTGGCAGGGGCAAAGGCCAGCTCGCCCTTGCGCCAGAGCGGGGCGAGATCGGCGAGTGCAGGGTGCAGAGTGAAGAAATCATCGAGCGCATGGCCCGGATCGGACGGGTCGAACAGCGTCGGGCGTAGCTCCGCGAAATGCCGATCGCCCACCGGGCGCAGCAGGTCGAGCCCATCGAGCGCGCCGCGCAGGATGATGACGACAAGGCGATGATCCCCCGGCGCATCGGCGAGCGCGATGGGGGTGACAAGCGGGCTCGCGGCAAGCGAGCAGCCCAGCGCGAGGCTGTGGCTCAGAAATCTGCGGCGGTTCAGACCCTGGCGCATGCGACCTCCGGCAGCGTGATGGCGTGATCAGGTGCGGCAGCAGGCCGCGCCTGCGCCCGCGCGAGCCGTGCAGGGGCGGGTGGGTGGGCATGGGTCGCGCGGGCGCTTTTTCCGCTGCATCCTGACGTAAGCTGTCGCAAGGCTCCCTCCCTCAGCGGCGGTTGAAATCGGGCGCGGCGAGGATCAGCCCGACGCCTTGCGCGCGCGTCTCGGCCCCGCTGGCGGCCCGGCGCAGCCCCTCGCTGGCCGCGTCCCCCAGCGCTACCTCGACAAAGCCGCGCGGGTCGGGTGCGGGGTCGAGCCGTTGGGCCAGCGCCATTGCCCAGTCGATCCGCGCGGCAAGCCCCGAGGGCGTGACGAAATACGCGGCTTCCTCGCCATAGCCTGCAGGGCTTGGCACGCGGTCGAAGGGCTCGCCCATCGCCTGCAGCGGGGCCATGAAGACCTGTCTGACCTCATAGGGCCGCAGCGCCATCAGATCGCTTTCCGACAGGCCCGTCGCGCGCAGCGAAGCCGCCATCATCTCGACCGGCGCGCGGGTCTTGTCCAACCCCCCGTCCCATGCCGACGGATGCTCCAGCAGCGCCTGATATAGCGTCGGCAGATTGCCCCCGCTCTGTTCGAACCGCGCGGCCATATGCGCGACAAGTTGCGGCTCGGGCGCGTCATGCACGAAATGCTGCGCAAGCTTGCGCGCCAGATGCTCGGCCGTCTCGGGACGCCGCGCCAGATCGTCCAGAAAATCGGTGATATGCGCCAGCGTCATCGGGCGCCCACCATAGCGCGTGCCGAAAATCTCTATGATCCCCGGCTCGGCGATGAGCGGCTGGAAATGGAACCCTTCCTCGAGATTGACCGCAAGCCCGGTCAGCAGCCGGGCAAGCTGGGTGACATCATCCTGACTATAGCCACCCGCTGTGCCCAGCGTGTGCAGTTCCAGCAATTCGCGGGCAAGGTTTTCGTTCAGCCCGCGCCCGCGCCTGCGCCCGACACGGCTATGCGGCCCGACCGAGGCCGCCTGGTCGAGATAGAGCAGCATCACCGGATGCAGCACTGCTGCACGCAGCATGTCACTGAAATTGCCCAGAACATGCGGGCGCAGCGCTTCCTCGATGAAGGCCGAGCGACCGGCCCAGAGCGCGCCCCCGCGCCGCTCGCAGGCGAAGTGATTCGCCCAGAACCGCACCAGCCGCTCGTGAAATCCGGTCTCGGCATAGGTGAGCCGCGCCATGCTGTGACGCAAATCGGAGAGGTTATCGAGCGTGTCTTCGCGATTGAGCGCGTGCAACTGATCGCGCAGATCCGGGTCATCATCATCATCGCGCCGGGCGCGCTGGAGTGCGCGTCTTTCGCGCCCCCGCTTGAGCCGCACCTCCCAGGACGTGATCGGGAAGCGCGCGTCGCGGGCCTCATCGCGCAGGCTGTGCCATAGCGCATCGGGCCCTGCAGGCGGTGGGGTTTCCGCACGCAGCCCGGCGCCGAAGCGGATCGCCGCGAGTGTCGGTGTCGCAATCATGGCGTGCAGCGTGCCACGCGCGCGCGCAGCGTGCAAATCACGTTCTTCGAAAATGCAATCTATTGCGCCCCTCGATCAGCTTTGAGCGTTACCGCATGATCGGTGGTGCCGCGCGCTGTCTGGAGTGCATGTGCCGCCGCAAGGGGGAAGCGCGCCTGACGGCGCGCGGCCTTCGGCGAGAGTATTTGGGGCAAGATGAAATCGGGGCGCGCAGGGTCATGTCGACTACGCGAGGCTGATCGTGGACGGGTCTAGTCTGCCGCGAACCGCCGCACGAAATTGGCCAGGATACGACCCGACAGCTCGGTGCGCACCGGGGCGCAGCGCTCGGTGAGCGCATCGGCCTCGTCGGGGTGAAAATAGCCCTTCTCACGATAGACGCGGATGCGCAGGGCGAAGCTCGCGCCATCGGCCTCGGGGTGGAATTGCGTCGCATAGACCCGGTCGCGGTAGCGCAGCATCTGGATCGGGCAGCGCGCACCCTCGAGCAGATGCGTGGCGCCTTCGGGCAGCGCATCGAGCGCCTCCTTGTGGCCCACCAGCGCCTCGAATGCCTCGGGCAGCCCGTCGAGCAGCGGATCGCCCGCGCTCTCGGGGCGGCGCTGGCAGGTGATCGGGCCGATGGGCTCGCCATGCCAGTCTTTCGAGACTGGCGCGCCGAGGTGGCGGCCCAGAATACCGATCCCGTAGCAGCAGCCCAGAAACGGCACCTCCTGTGCCATGATGCGCGGCATGAGCCCGAGGATCTGCGCCTCGATGCGCGCCTCGAGCGGGTCTTTCATCTCCGGCGGGTCGCTCACGCAGCCGGGGCCGCCGCCCACGATGACGCCGGAATAGGCGCCGAGATCGAGCGTCGCGGGCAGATCACTCTGGTCGAGCCGGATGCGATGGACCTGTGCAGGGGCAAGCTCGGCGCGGCGGGTCAGGGCCTCGAATTCCTCATCGGCGGCCTCGGTCTCGGGGCGCAGTTGCAGGATGAGGAAGGGCTTCATGACGGCTCCTTGCGGCGCGGCAGCCTCCGACAGATACGGCGCGCGGCCCCGGCGCGCAAGCCGCCCCCGCCTCTCAACCGCGCCAGAAACGCGGCATCAGCAGGACAAGCACAGTCAGGATTTCCAGACGCCCGGCATACATGCCAAGGATCATCAGCCATTTGGCAAGCGTCGGGAAGCCGTCCACCGCCCCCGTGTCGCCCACCTCCGGCCCGAAGACCGGCCCGACATTGCAGATCGCCGTCCAGGCCGCCGTGATCGCCGTACGCATCTCCAGCCCGGTCAGCGACAGCGACACAGCAAGCAGCATAAAACTCGCCACGAAGACAGTGAACATCACAATGACCGAGGAAATCACATCGGGCTCCAGCCGCTTGCCGCCCACCCGCAGCGACACGACCTCATTGGGCCGGCGCAGGCGTTGCATTTGCGAGCGGATGGCCTCGAACAGCACAAGGTAGCGAAATATCTTGAGCGAGCAGCCGGTCGAGGCCGTGCAGGCCCCGATAAAACCCACAAGCACCACCACCAGAAGCGGAAAATCGCCCCAGCCCGAGACATCCTCGCTGCCATAGCCCGTGCCCGTGAACAGCGTAACCACATTGAAAAGCGTGCCACGCAGGATATCGAGAAGTGCGGCATCGCTGGTAAAGACACGGTAGAGGATCACAGCCCCCACCGCATAGCTGGTCCAGCGCAGGAAAGCGCGCACCTGCACATCGCGCCAGATGGGCTGCCAGGAACCGCCTAAAAGCTGAATGAAGCGGATGAAGGGCAGCCCGGCTAGGATCATGAACGCCACCGAGACATATTCGAGTGGGCCGGTGAATTTCGCAAATGACTGATCGCTGGTGGAAAACCCGCCTGTGGCGATGGTTGTCAGCGCATGGTTGACCGCGTCGAAGCCGCTCATGCCAAAGGCCATATAGGCGATGATCGCCAGGAGCGTCAGGCCGAAATAGACCTGAAGCAGCGCCGCCGAGATATCATAGACCCGCGGCATCACCTTGCCCATCGTGTCGAAGGCTTCAGACTGGAAATGCTGCATGCCTCCCACCCGCAGCACGGGCAGAAAGACCAGCGCCACGATGATGATGCCGAGCCCGCCCAGCCATTGCAGCATCGAACGCCACAACAGCACGCCGGGCGGCAGATCATCGAGCCCGACGAAAACTGTGGTGCCAGTGGTCGTCAAGCCCGACATAGCCTCGAAAAACGCGTGGGTCGGGTCCGCACCGGGCGCGCCGATCATGAAGGGGATCGACCCCAACGCGGGCAGCACGGCCCAGACGCTTGCTGTCAGCATGAAGGACTGCCGCCGCCCGAGCCCCTGATCGAGCGCGTTGCGGGTGGTGAGTGCAGCCGTCGCGCCGATAAGGCAGATTACGAAAGCGCATTGCACAAAAGCCTGCCAGTTCGCGTTGCCTGCCTGAAAATCCACTGCCGCCGGAATCAGCATCAGCATGCCGAGGGTCAGGCCAAGCAGGCCAATCAGATGAAAAACAGGGCGAAGATCCAGCATTGCTCGCAGCCTTTGCGCGGCGTATCGGGGCTGTCAAGGCTCAGAACGTGGTCAGGCTGCATTCGGGCAAAAGCTTTTCGACATCGGCGGCGCGGCAAAGCTCGGTGCCTTCGGTCATGACAGCGGCGGCAGCGGCGGCGGTGCCGTGGCGCAATGCCTGCTCGGGGGGTTCACCTTGCGCAATGGCGAGGGTGAACGCGCCGGTGAAACTGTCGCCCGCGCCGACCTTGCTTGCGACCGCGACTTGCGGCGGGCGGCTGTGATAGGTGCCGTCCGGCCCGGCGAGCACCGAGCCATCGGCGCCGCGCGCAAGGCAGACCATCTCGGCCACACCCCGGGCTATGAGGGCTTGCGCGAAGGTGGCAGTGTCGGGGGCAGTGTCGAGCGCATGGCCGGCCAGTGCCTCGGCCTCGGCCTGATCGAGGCGCAGCAGGAACGGTCGTGCGCCGGGCTGCGGGTGATGCGCAAGCTGGTCGAGCGCCGCGCCGGAAGTGTCGATGATCACGCGCCCTTGCCCGAGTTTGGCGATCAGCCTCTGGGGAAAGCCAGCGCACAGCCCCGGTGGCTGGCTGCCCGACAGGACGACGAGATCACGCGCATGGGTGAGGATATCGTCGAGCGCATCTTCAGCCACGCGCGCGTCCCACTCGGCGCCGGGCAGTTGCAGGCGGTATTGCGCGCCGCTGTCATCGGTGATCGCCCAGTTCTGCCGCGTCTCGCCCGGTCCGGCGAAGCTCTGGACCTCGACCCCCTGCGCCTCCAGCAGCGCGCGATGCTGTGTGCCATTCGCGCCGCCATGCGCCACCCAGGCCGTGGGTGCGCCACCAAGCCGCTGGATCGCACGCGCGACATTCACGCCACCACCGCCGGGCTCATAGCGCGGCGCGCTCAGGCGCAGTTTCGGCCCTGCTGACATGGTTGCTACCCGCGCCGAAAGGTCCAGCGCGGGGTTAAGCGTAACAGTCAGGATCGGGCGTGTCATGCTGGCCATGCCACGAGCCTAGCGCAAGGCGAGAGGGGCGCAAGCCTAGCCGACGTGGAACAGCGTGCTGAAAAGTCGCGGATCAAGGCTTGCGGCCTCGAAGCTCGGGCCGCGCGTCAGCACGCTGACCGCATCATGGCTGTGCAGGCTTTCCTGATGGCTGGCCACGACGCGGAAATCGCCAATACGGGTGTCGCCCTCGAGTTGCGCGCAGAAACTGCGCGCGGCGTCCTCGACAAAGATGGGATTGGCCGCGTTCAGTTCCGCGAATGCCTGCTCATCCTCGCGCTTGACCATGACCTGCGTTTCCGTCGGCACCCCGGCGCGGCACAGCTCGATCAGATCCTCGAACCAGAGCGTCTTGCCCTCCAGCACCTCGACCGAGACCCGCGCGACAGAACGCTGCGAATGCGGTGTCGCAAGCTGACCGCGTGTCGCCCGGGCGTGTTCACTCAGTTCCAGCGAGCAGGGGCAGGTCGAGGAATAGACATAATCGAGATGCACGAATGTCTGCCGCACCCCGCCCTGATCGACCAACTCCAGCGCGATATCGTAATACTGGTAGCCCGCGAGGCCCGAGCGCAGCGCTTCAACCTTCACAGGAAAGGAGAAACGCATCATGATGCGCGCGTCGAAGCTCTCCAGATCGGCCTTGTAATCGTCAAGCGCGGCGCGGATCACATCAAGGCTGAAAGTGCGTTCGGCATGCGCGTAGAAGCTGCGCATGATGCGGCTCATGTTGATGCCCTTCTTCTCGGCCTCGAGGCTGACTGTGCCTGTTACCGAAGTCTCCAGCGTCAGATCGCCATTGTCGCGCGTATGATAGCGGATCGGCAGGCGGAAATTCGAGATACCGACATGCTGGATCGAAGCTTTCGCACCCACGATCAGACTGGCGGGACCATTCTGCAGATCCGGCAAGCCCTGCTTGTAGGCGCTGTCGGCCTTGAATTCGCTCGGGTAATCGCGATTGAGCGCCGGGTAGCCCGCCGCGGGCAGCAGGCTCGTGACCGACGCTTCCACATGCGCACGCTCGGCGGCGGGGGCTGCATCCGCGAAGCGGCGCAGGATGTCGAGGGCCGCTTCGGCTTGGTCGCGACTGGGCGTCGCGTTCAGATCGGAGACATGCAAATTCATGGTGGGATTTCCTTCCTGTCTGCCCCTGACTTAGGCAGCGGCTTTTGCTTTTCCACACATTTACGCGCACATTGCGCAATCAGATCATATCGAGCCCCGCGCGGATATCCGCGATCAGATCCGCCACATCTTCCAGCCCGACCGACAGGCGGATCAGGCCCGCGGTGATGCCAAGCGCGGCTTTCTGGTCATCCGGCAGGCGCTGATGGGTGGTGGTGGCAGGGTGGGTGGCGATGCTGCGCGCATCGCCGAGATTATTCGATATAACAATTACTTGAAGCGCATTGAGGAAGCGGAACGCGGCCTCTTTGCCTGCCTTGATGTCCAGCGCGAGCACAGTGCCGAACCCCTCCATCTGCGCGGCCGCGATAGCATGTTGCGGATGCGCGGGCAGCCCGGGATAGAGCACGCGGGCAAGGCGCGGGTCGCCCTCGAACGCCTCGGCGATCGCCTGCGCGGCGGCGGCCTGCGCGCGCACGCGCAGATCGAGCGTTGTCAGACCATTGAGCATGATCCACGCATTGAAGGGCGAGAGCGCGCCGCCTGTGTGCTTCATATAGGGCTCGACCGTGGCGCGGATGAACTCGCGGCTGCCACATATCACACCGCCCAATGCCCGGCCCTGCCCGTCAATATGCTTGGTCGCCGAATAGATGACCACATCCGCGCCCAACTCGACCGCGCGGCTGAAAACGGGTGTGGCGAAGACATTATCGACCACCACCTGCGCGCCTGCATCATGGGCGAGTGCTGCCACGGCTTTCAGGTCGATAACCTCCAGCGCCGGGTTGGAAATGGTCTCCAGGAACACAGCCTTGGTGTTCGGGCGCAACGCGGCCTGCCATTGCGCCAGATCGGTGCCATCGACAAAGGTTACCTCGACCCCGTAGCGCGGCAGCACCTCCTCGAGGATGTAGAGACACGAGCCGAACAGCGCGCGCGCGGAGACCACATGATCGCCCGCGCGCAGCATCGCCATGAGCGCGCCGGAGACGGCAGCCATGCCCGAGGCTGTGGCGAAGGCATCCTCGGTGTCTTCAAGCGCTGCGATACGTTCCTCGAAGGCGGCGACGGTCGGATTGCCATAGCGGGCATAGATGAACTCATCCGCCTGCGCCTTGAGAAAGCGCGCCTCGGCGGCTTCGGCGCTCGGATAGACGAAGCCCTGTGTGAGATAGATCGCTTCGGCTACCTCGCCATACTGGCTGCGCCGCGCGCCCTGATGCACGAGTTTCGTGCGCTTGCCCCAATCCTGCGTCATGCCGCGTGATCCCTTCGGCCATGCAAAAACCCCCGGACCTCTCGACAGGCCGGGGGCTGCGCCCTGACCTCTTTAGCGGTTGGTTTAACGTGGCCCGCAATCCGGAAAACAAAGCGCCACGGGCCTGAAGCCGATGCCACCGGCGCTAAGCCGTTTTCCTTGCATGGTCAAGCCTATTCAAGACCTCTGCATGATGCACCACATCGACCGGTTACCCGCCCGGCGGCCACGCCGGGCAGCGCACTCGGGGCGTGCAAGGGAGGGTGGGTGGGTGCGGCCCGAGTGCGCTTTTTATAAAGCGCGCAGTAGCCAGAGCAGAGGCCCGGGCGGCGCATCGCCGCTGGTCAGTTCTGCGCTTGCCACACATCGAAAATATAACGTGCCGTCATCAGGTCGAGATGCGCGCCCCCGCCATTCTTGCAGATCGTGATCGCATCGGGCGCAGGACGGGTGAAACGACCGCTTGCGATGTCATAAAAATCCGCGCGGATATCTTCGCGCGCGATCACCCCGCGGGCGAGCGGATCCTTCATCTCGCCGATATGGTCGAGCACAGTCTTGCGGCTGTCGACAAAGAGCGCCGCGCGTTGCAGGGCGGTGTCATCAACCTCGCGCATATCGGCGCGGAACGCGCCGATCAGATCGAGATGCTGGCCCGGTTGCAGCCATTCGCCCATGACGACCGGTTCGCGGCTCATGGTCGCGGTGCAGATGATATCCGCGCCTGCGACCGCACGCTGCAAATCCGCCTCGGCCGTGACCCCTTCCAGATCGCGCGCGAAGGCTTCCGCGCTCTCCACCCGCCGCGCCCAGATAGTGAACTCAGCCTGCGGGAAGACGGCGCGATAGGCATCCACCATGCTGCGCGCGACCGTGCCCGCGCCCACCAGCGTGATGCGGCGGCTCTCGGGGCGGGCCAGCAGGCTCGCCGCGAAGAGACTGTCGCCGGCGGTTTTCCATTTCGTGAGCAGATGAAAGTCCACCATCGCCTGCAACAGCCCGTCGCTGTCGGAGTAAAGCGCGGCCGCGCCATTGACAGAAGCCAGCCCCTGCGCCGGGTTGCCGGGAAAGATCGTCGCCGTCTTGACCAGCGCGCCCATCCCGTCGATCCAGGCCGCGCGCGACAAGAGCGTATCCTCGCCGCGATAGAGGAAGGTGTCGTCAAGCTCCGCGGGGCTGAGACGATGCGCGGCGTCGAACGCCGTGAGCAGCGCGCGCCAGTCCAGATGCGGTTCGATCTCGGGGGTGATGATGGGCAGGCTCATGCAAGGACTCCAAGTTCGGACAGGTCGCGGCGCAAAGCGGCGGGGTCGGCGAAGTGATGCGCGCGCCAGCCCCGCGCGCGGGCGGCGGCGATATTCTCGGCGCGGTCGTCGATGAAGAAGAGGCTTTCGCCCCAAAATCTTGTGGCCGCCTCCAGCGCCTGATAAATCTCGGGCTCGGGCTTCAGCGCGCCCAGATGGCCCGAGATGAAGCTCTGATCGAACTCATGCAGGAAATCATGCGCTGCCTGCGCCCGCGCGAAGGTGTCGACCCCGAAATTCGACAGCGCAAAGACCGGCACGCCTTGCGCCTTGAGCGCGCGCAACAGCGCCACGTTCTCGGGGATGACAGGCGCGAACATCGCATCCCAATGGTCATGCCAGATGCGGATTTCGGCAGCCCAGTCGGGATGCGCCTCGCATAGCGCCTCCACGCTGTCGCCCAGCGCGGCGCCGCGATCCACGCGCGCATTCATGGCCTCGAGATCCACCGCCTCAAAGAGCGCGCGGCGGCGCTCTGGCCCGATGAACTCGTCATAAACCCGCGCCGGCTGCCAGCCGACCAGCACATTGCCGATGTCGAAGACAACGGCTTTGATCTTGCTCATTGCGCCAGCGCCTGTGCGTGAAAGGCGATATGATCGGCCATGAAGCTCGCGACGAAGAAATAGCTGTGATCATAGCCCGCCTGCATGCGGAACTGCCCCGGCTGGCGGCGCGCGGCCATCGCCTCGGCCAGCGCCTCGGGGCGCAGCAGGTCGAGGAACTGGTCCTGACTGCCCTGATCGATCAGGAGCGGGCTGCGCAAACCCTGCTCGCGCATCAGAAGCGTCGCATCATGCGCGGCCCACGCGCTTTCATCCGCGCCCAGATAGGCCGCGAATTGCTTGCGGCCCCAATCGCTCTGCGTCGGGTTCGCAATCGGCGCGAAGGCCGAGACGGAGGCGAACCGCGCGGGCATGTGCATGGCCAGTGTCAAGGCCCCATGCCCGCCCATCGAATGACCTGTGATCGCCTGCCGGTCTTCCTCCAGCGCGAAATTCGCCATCAGCACGCGCGGCAGATCCTCTGCGATGTAATCCCACATGCGAAAATGTGGCGTCCAGGGAGCTTGCGTCGCATTCACATAGAACCCCGCGCCCTGCCCCAGATCATAGGCATCATCATCGGCCACGCCCTCGCCGCGCGGCGAGGTGTCGGGAAAGACCACGGCCAGCCCGTGGCGCGCGGCATGTTCCTGCGCATGGGCCTTGGTCATGGCGTTTTCATGCGTGCAGGTCAGCCCCGAGAGATACCACAAGAGCGGCACTGGATGCAGCCGCGCCTCTGCGGGCAGGAACAGCCCGAAGGTCATCTCGCAGCCGGTCGCCTTGGAGGCATGGCGATAGACGCCCTGCACCCCACCGAAAGCCACATGTTCTGCAACTGTCTCCATGGTCACTCCCCCGTGTTTGCGCCCAAACTGTCAGAAGCCGGAGACCCATGCAATCACAACCGGCACGGTCGCGATGCTGACCAGCGTGGAGACAAGGATCGTGGCCGAGACCCGCACCGGCCCCGCATTGTAGTGTTGCGCGAGGATGAAGACATTGCCCGCAACCGGCAGCGCGGCGGCGGCGATGAGCACGCCTGCGGCCTGCGGCTCCACCCGGAACAACACAAGTGCTGCGAAAGCCGTGAGGGCGGGATGCAGCACCAGCTTGCCGAAGGAGAGCCAGCTCACCACGCTCAGCCGCTCGACCTTCTTGTCGGCCAGCGAAGCCCCGATGGCGAAGAGCGCGCAGGGCGTGGCGGCAGCGCCGAGCAGCGTGAGGAAGTCATTGGCCAGCGTCGGCACGCCCAGACCCGTTGCCGACCAGGCCAGCCCCAGCGCCATCGCCACCACCATCGGGTTCTTGGCCACGGCAACGAGCAGCTTGCGCGGCAGGTCACTATCCACGCGCCCGTCGCGCGACAGGGTGATGATGACAGTGAAAAGCGAGGAAAACACGATCAGGTCGATGGTCAGCACCAGAAGCACCATCGGCACCGAATCCTGCCCCAGAAGCACCACCAGCAGCGGCACACCCAGAAAGCCGGTATTGCCGATGATCGAGCAATGCGCCTCGATCAGCGCCTCTTCCATCCGCGCGCGGCGAAAGAAGGCCACGGCCATGACCAGCACATAGACCGCCGCGCAGGCCCAGAGATAGGCAGCCGCCGCGCGCGCATCGAGCAGATCGCCGATCGTCAGATTGGCGGCAAAGCCGAAAAGCATGGCCGAGAGCGCGAAATAGAACACGAATTTCGTGAGATATGCCGTGGCCTCGGGCGGGAAGAACCCGCCCCGCCCGGCCCCGTAGCCCAGCCCGATAAGCCCGAAAAAGGGCAAGGTTTTCAGGAATATCTCAATCATGTCCTGAACGTGTTAACATGTGATTCGACGCTGAGCCATAGAGCGCCGCTTTCCCTTTCGGGTACAAGCCTCTATCTATGCGGACAGGGAGACCCGCAATGACCTTACAGAGTGCCGCTATCCGGCAAGGGCGCAAATATGATCAGGTGCTGGAGGGCGCGCGCGAGGTCTTCATGGAGATGGGCTATGCGCGGGCGAGCGTGGACCGGATCGCACAGGTTTCGGGCGTGTCCAAAGCCACGCTTTACAGCTATTTCCCGGAAAAGCGGCTGCTCTTCACCGAGATGTATCGCACCGAAATCCTGCGGCTTGCCGACAGCGCGGTTGAGCTTTCGCCCGACACCCCGCCGGAGGTCGCGCTGCGCGAGGCAGCACGGCGGATCATCGATTATGTGACCTCGGATTTCGCGCTGGCGATGTATCGCATCTGCGTGGCGGAATCGGCGCGGTTTCCCGAGATCGGGCGCGCGTTCTATGAGAACGGCCCCGAATTGGGGCGCGCGCGGCTCGGTGCGTATCTTGATGCGATGCAAGCGCGGGGCGCGCTGGAGATCGAGGATACTGCGCTGGCGGCGGATCAGTTTTTCCAGCTTTGCCAGACCACGATCAGCGACCGGCTGATCTGCGGTGTGCAGATGCAGTTTTCGGAGGGCGAGATCACACGCATCATTGATGGCGCGATCTCGGTGTTTCTGGCCCGCTACGCCGCCAAGACATGAAAAAGGGGGCCGGATGGCCCCCTGATGCTGCGTCGTGGCGCGAAGTTATGCTCAGTCCGCGCTATACTGCGCGAGATAGGCGTAAAGGTCTTCCGCCGAACCGCGCAGACGGTGGTTCATGTTTGAACGCGCGCGCGAATCACCTGTGACTTCGCGCAAGTACCCGCTCGGATCTTGCAGATAGGCGACGAAGCTTTCCTCATCCCAGACCAGACCATGCTCCTCGCCCGCCTCGACCATGGAGCTTGAAAAACGCGTATAGCCTTCGTAGGAGCCGGCTTGGCGCCCGACAACACCCCAGAGGTTGGGGCCGGTCGGCGCGAGGCGATGGAAAGTCTCGCCATCAGGCGATTCCACCCCGTGACAGCTCGCGCATTGGCGGAAATTCTGCTCGCCCGCATCTGCATCGCCTGTCGGCTCTGCTTGCGCGGCAAACGGGGCCACAAGGAATGCCGCGATGGCGGCAGATTTCAGTTTCGACATGTTTTTCTCCCAGTACGACAGGCCAGTGTGCGGCCCTCCACAGACTTTTCGCAGGAAACTACCCGCAGCGCATAGCTACATTAATGGGTCGTACAGCTTTGACAAGCAGACTCTTGGCGGCTTGCTGTGTGGTGATGTCGCATCTGAAAGCGCCGCCCACCGATGCAGTGGGCGGCAAAACAAGCGCGCATGCGCCGATATCACGGCAGCGCAGGTATGGTGATGTCAGGCATCTCACCGGTCAGCGCATCCATGAAGGCCACGAGGCTGTCGAGCTCGTCATCCGTGAAATCCTGACCCAGCATCTGCTGGCCCATGAGCTGTGTCGCTTCGTGCAGCGTCTCGACCGAGCCGTTGTTGAAATACGGATAAGTCACAGCCACATTGCGCAGGGTGGGCGTGCGGAAGGCGAACATATCAGCCTCATCGCCCGTCACGAGGAAGCGCCCCTCATCGGTGGAGCCAGGAAGCTCGAAGCGGTGGAAATTGCTGTCGGTGAAGGCCGGGCCGCTATGGCAGGCAACGCAACCGGCATCCACAAAGAGCTTCATGCCATCGACCTGCTGATCGGTCATCGCCTGCATGTCGCCGCGCAGAAAGCGGTCGAAGGGCGAGTTGGGCGTGTTCAGCGTGCGCTCAAAGGTCGCAATGGCCTGTGCCACATTATGCTGGTTGATCGGGTCGGGATCTTCCGGGAAAGCCGCGCCGAAATGCTCGTGATAGATATCGAACTCCTTCAGCCGCTCGATGGCCTCGGCGAGCGTCATCGCCATTTCGACATCGGCCTGGATCGGCCCCAGCGCCTGCCCTTCCAGATCCGGCTCGCGCCCATCCCAGAATTGCGACTCGAGGAAGCCCGAGTTCAGCACAGTGGGGGTATTGCGCTCGCCCACCTGACCGCCATGGCCAACAGCGCGCGGGATCCGGTCGGCCCAGCCCAATGCAGGGTTATGGCAGGTCGCGCAGGAAATCACGCCAGAGGCCGAAATCCGCGGCTCGAAGAACAGCATCTTGCCAAGCTCGATCTTCTCGGGCGTCATCGTGTTGTCTGCGGGGATCGGCGGCAGATGCGGCAGCGGCTCAAAGAAATCCATGTATTCGGCGATATCGTCAGCGTGAGCTGCTGTGGCACCAAGCACAAGGGCAAGCGCAGTCGCGCCGAGGCGGTGCAGGTGTCTTGAAGGCATGAAATTCTCCTGTTCATAGCTACTTCATGCGGTTTTCGCGCGCATGACACGAGGATAACAGGGGGGTGAGGGGGCACATTGATTCATGTCAAATTTGGAGCGATTCTAAAAATGTATCTGATGGGAATATTTTTTATTTCAAAAAATCAGAGGCTTGGGGGCCACTGGCGCTCAGTCTCGGCCCTAATCCATGCCTGCACCCAGCCGGGCAGGTCGGGGCTCTGCGCGGGCAGGCCCATGGCGCGCAAGACCTGCGCAGGCGGCACGATACCCTCCGCCGAAGTGATCGCCGAGCGGATAAGGATGTGGTTGGCGCAGTCCTGCCCTTTCCACATTGCCTGCTCGGTGTAGATGAAGCGGGCGTCCCAGCCCACGCAGCGCGAGCGTAGCTCGAACCGCTCGAAAGCGCGGATGCGGCGGCGGTAGCGCGTGGTGTTGCCCGCAACCGTGATGCCCCAGCGATTTTGGCGCAGCACTGTGATCAGCCCCGTGCGCGCGGCCATGGGGATCCGCCCGAGATCGTAAAGCGTCAGCGTGCGGCCATTGTTCAGTTCGATCCACGGGTCGAGATCCCACGGCCAGCAGCGGTGATGCGAGACATGCGTGTCGCAGATGCCCAGCGGCGGGGCATTACGGTACTTCAGCATTTCCTTGGCGAAACGGAAAAAGGGATACATCGCGCGCTCCTTGTCTTATTCGGGGCTTGGGCGCTGTGGGCCGGATGGTCAAGCAATGCCGTCGCGTCAGAGCGCACGCTTAGCCGTCATCGGCCTGCACGCACTCGAGGATCGCCGCGCCAAAGCGCTCCAGCCGCGCCTCGTCCATCCCGCGGATCTGGCCCAGGGCCTGCAGGCTTGCAGGCCGACGCTCGGCAATCGCGCGCAGCGTGGCGGGCGCGAGCGTGAGCAACTTCGCAGTGCCATCCTCCCCGCGCTCCAGATCGCGCGCCAGATCATGCAGCGCGTCATAAAGCGCGCCCGCATCCCGCCCGGCCAATTTGCGGCGCTGGGGGTGCTGGGGCGCGGGGCTGGCGCCTGTGATGACGGCCAGAAAGGTCGCGCCGTAGCGTTCGAGCTTCATCGCCCCCACGCCCGAGATCCGCGCCATCGCATCGAGCGTCGCGGGCCGGGTCTCCGCCATCTCGATCAGCGTGCGATCCGTGAAGATGACATAAGCGGGCACGCGCGCCGCCTCGGCCAGGGCGCGCCGCTTGGCCTTGAGCGCCGAGAGCAGCGGCGCATCTTCCTCTGCCACCAGCGCGCGGGCGGCAGGGCGCTCCTGCGTGGCCGCGACTGTATCCTCGCGCAGATGGATTTCCGCCTCGCCGCGCAGGATCGGGCGCGCAGCCTCGGTCATGCGCAGCGCGCCGTGGCGTTCGGGGTCGGGGCGGATCAGATCGCGGCCCATCATCTGACGAAACACGCCCTGCCAGCGCGCGCGGCTCAACTCGCGCCCGACGGCGAAAGTGGGCAGCGCATCATGCCCGCGCTGTTTGACCTTCGCAGTGTTCGTACCGGTCAGAATGTCGATCAGATGCCCCGCACCGAAACTCTCGCCTGTGCGCAGAATGGCGGAGAGCGCCTTGCGCACCGGGGTCGTGGCGTCGAACAACTTCGCCGGACGCGCGCAAAGATCGCAATTCCCGCAAGGCTCGGACACCTCGCCGAAATAGGACAGCAACACTTGTCGGCGGCACTGCGTGGCCTCGGCGAGGCCCAACAGCGCATTGAGCCGCGCGTGATCGGCCTGCTTACGCTCCAACGGCGCGAGGCTTTCGTCGATCTGCGCACGGCGCAGGCGGATGTCATCGGGGCCATAGAGGGTGAGCGTGTCAGCCGGCGCGCCATCGCGGCCCGCGCGGCCGATTTCCTGATAATAGCTCTCGATGGATTTGGGCAGATCGGCATGGGCTACCCAGCGGATATCGGGTTTGTCCACGCCCATCCCGAACGCGACCGTGGCCACCACGATCAGATCATCCTCGCGCTGGAACAATTCCTCGACCGCGCGGCGCTCATCGGCCATCATCCCGCCGTGATAGGCGCGCGCATTATGCCCGGCCTCGCGCAGCCCCTGCGCAAGCGCCTCGGTGCGCGCGCGGGTGCCGCAATAGACGATGCCGGACTGGCCTGTCTGCGCCTTCGCGTATTCGAGGATTTGGGCGCGCGGGCGGTTCTTGACCGCGAAATTGAGCCGGATATTGGGCCGGTCGAAGCCCCGTAGGAAGATTTGCGGGGGGCGCGCGCCGAAGAGCCGCTTGATGATCTCGGCCCGCGTCTCGGCATCGGCGGTGGCGGTGAAGGCCGCGAGGGGCACGTTGAGCGCGCGGCGCAGGTCGCCGATACGCAGATAATCGGGGCGGAAGTCATGGCCCCATTGGCTGACGCAATGCGCCTCATCCACCGCGATCAGCCGCACGCCTGCGCGGCGCAGGAGATCCTGCGTGGCGAGCGAGGCCAACCTTTCGGGCGCGATATAGAGCAGTTTCAGCGCGCGCCCGGCCAGCGCCTGATGTACGGCTTCGGTCTCGGCCTCGGTATTTCCGGAGGTCAGCGCCCCCGCCGCCACGCCCAGCTCCTGCAATCCGCGCACCTGATCGCGCATGAGCGCGATCAGCGGCGAGATGACGACCGTCAGCCCGTCACGGCAGAGCGCGGGGAGTTGGTAGCACAGCGACTTGCCCCCACCTGTGGGCATGATCGCGAGCGTGTCCTGCCCATCGAGCACGGCGGCCACGATCTCGGCCTGTCCGGGGCGGAAGGCGTCAAACCCGAAGACACGTTTGAGTGTGGCTTCAGGCGGTGCTGGGGCGTCAAGCGCGGTCATCGTCTCAGACGAAGACCGCCATGTTGTTGATCAGCACGATACGGATGGCATAAACCACAAGGAGCGCAACCAGCGGCGCGAGGTCGATCCCGCCCAGATCGGGCAGAAACTGGCGGATGCGCATATATATGGGCTCCAGCAGGCGGTTCAGCCCGTCCCAGATGGAGGCGACAATCGGCGAGCCAAGGCTGAGGACCTGGAAATTTATCAGCCAGCTCAGGATGATATGCACGATGATGATGAACTGCGCGACACCAAGGACGAGCAGCAGAATCTGGATCAGGGACAGCATGAAGCACTCCGGCTAGTCGGGACTGTGGGGAACCTAGGCGGCATGGGCGCCAAGCGCAAGTTGGTCTTGCCCATCACGGGTGGGATCACGCCTTCTCGCCGGTTTTGGCGTTGCGCGCCAGCGGTTGCGGACGCAGATCGGTGAGGCTGCGCCAGAGCCATTCCCAAGGACCATACTGGAAATGCCGGAACCAGAGCTGCGCGAAGCCTGCAAGCACCAGAACCGTCGCGATCGCGAGCGCGATCACGCCCAGCGTGCCAAGCTCGCCGATCAGCTGGAATCCCCAGCCATAGAAGATGAGCTGGCCCAGAAGCGAGGCGCTGAGATAGCCTGTCAGGCTCATCCGCCCAAGCGGCGCGAGCAAGCTGTGCAACCAGGTCTCGCGCCCGTAAAGCGCGGCGGCCAGCAGCATCAGATAACCCAGCGCCATCAGCGGGGTTTCGAGATAGAGCATGAAGAGCGCGCCCTGCGGTGTGTCGATCAGCTTCAGCGCGAATCCGGCGCTCAGACCGAGCGCCAGCGATAGCGCGCCAAGACGCGCAAGCATCGCGCGCTTCTCGGTAACCTGCCCCGGCAGGCGGCTGCGGCCGACCGCGAGCCCAAGCAGAAACAGCCCAGACAGGGTAAAGAGACGCAAGAGCAGCGTGCCGCTGGCCGTGTCCCCTGCCCCGGTCACCATTTCGAGGTTCTGGCTGACCGTATCGGCGTAAGAAGGCGAGGCATAGGCCTCCAGGCTTTCGGTCTGCCCTTCGGGCACGGGCGCAGGTGGCTCCACCCCGCTCAGAATCAGCGCGAAGGGCCCCGCCAGCACAAGCCCGGCGCCCAGCGTGACCAGCATCCGCTGCGACAATCGCGCGGCGAATGGCAGGGCCAAGCCAAGCAGCGCATAAGTCATCAGGATATCAGCCCAGAAAAGGAAGATCGCGTTGAACAGCCCGATCAGCCCGAGCACCAGAAACCGGCGCAGGAACCGCGCAACGAAGGTCTCCCCCGCGCGCCCGGCGCGCTGCAGGATCATGCTGAAACTCAGCCCGAACATGAAGGAGAAGGCCGCGAGCGCCTTGCCATCCAGAAACACGTTCAGAAACGACCACGCCCAACGATCCGCCGCGCCCAGCATGTCGTCGCGCATTTCGGGGCTCATATAGGCGAGCCCGGAAAGCGTCATCATGTTCATGATGACGACCACGCACAGCACCGTTGCCCGCAACGTGTCGAGCTTGGTGTCGCGCTGTTTGCTGGCCTTGGTCATTGACTTGCCCTCGGTCAGTCTGCGTTTCGAGCGGAGACATCCTGCCCGGCGCAAGGTGTCAGGTCATACATTGGCAAGGTAGCAAGCCCGGTCCGCCCGGCAACACACAGTGCCGTGCGGGTATGGATTCAGGCGGGTTTATGCCGGATTTCTCAGGAGTCGCTCGCATCCTCGCGGGGCGCGTCGGCCAGTTCATCCGCCCCGGGCTCTTCCGCGTCCAGCGCCTCGACATGGGCGACAAGCGCATCAATGGCCTCGGGCGTCCAGTCCGCGTGATCCAGGATCATGGCCCAGGCGCGCACGAAGCTGTCGAAGCTGTAACGGTGGCCATAGCCGCGCGGGGGCTTGATCGCGGTCATCATGTCCTTCGCGAGTTGCAATGATGTCACCACGGGCAACCAGCGGAAATCGGGCGAGACATCGGGCGCGCGCGGGCCGGACATCCAGGCTGGCCGCCGCCAGACTGCACGCGGGTCGAAGAAGGTCACGGCGTCGCTGGGATATTGCAGATAAAGAATGCGGAAACTGCCCCAGGGCGCGCGGGCATCGGGTGTCTCGCCGGATTGATTCATGAAGCGCACCGCACGCCCATCGCGGTAGCTCGGCCGCCAGGCCGGGGTGCCGGGATTGCGGTTGTGGGTGACCTCGGACCAAGTCGGGCTGTTGAAGGGCGGGCCGACCCAGAGTGCGCCATCGAACGGGTCGCCCACCACCTGATACAAATCATGGCTCAGTTCGGAATTGAGCGCACCAAGGCTCAGCCCGTTGAGGTAGAGCGCCGGGCGCGTGTCCTCGGGCAGGCTGCGCCAATGCTCATAGATGGCCGAGAAGACCGCGCGCGCGGTCTCGACGCCATATCCCGGGTCCGTCAGCAGCGAAATCCAGCTTGCGACGTAGGAATACTGTACCGAAACGGTCGCCACATCGCCATGCAGCACATATTCCAGCGCCTGCTGGCCGAAACGGTTCACTGTCCCCGTGCCGGTGGGGGTGGCGATGACCAATGTGCTGCGCTCGAACGCATTGATGCGTTGCAACTCCAGCAACGCAAGCCGCGCCCGCGCGGTGGGATCGGGCGCAGAATTGAGGCCGACATAGACGCGCAGCGGCTCCAGCGCGGGGCTGCCGGTGGCGGCCTCGATCGCGGCCTGATCAGGGCCTGCGGCGATCATCGCGCGGCCTGTGCGCCCCAGATCCTCCCAGTTCAGGATCGAGTCCGGCCCGCCTGTCTTGAGCGGGCCTTCAGGGCGCGGGCTTGTTTCCTCAAAGGCGCGGTCGAGCCCTGCATAGATACGGTCCGCCGTGGTGAAGGCACTGCGCACCAGCACACCATTGCCGATATTCCAGAACAGGAGCGCAGTCAGTGTGAGCGCCACAAGAAAGGCCTGCGGGCCAGGAAGAACGCGCGACAGCATGGCAGCGAGCTTCTGCACCAGAAACCACGACAGCCGCGCGCCCCAGACAAGCAGCAGGAAGACCAGCGCGGAAACAGCCGCAATGGTGAGCGGTCGCACTGTCTCCACGGGTGGCATTTCCATCAGGGCGCGCAGACCGTTTTGCCATTCCGACGCCTGCCAGAGCGCCACGGCCCCGGCCAGAACGCATATGGCGCCCATCGCAATGCGCAGGCGGATCTGCGCGCGTTCGGGCAGATGCGGAAACTCCAGCCGATGCCACAGCGCGGCCAGCATAATGCCGATGGCGTAGCCCGCGGCGAGGCTCACGCCACTCAAAACCGCCTGCACCAGCGTTTCACGCGGCACAAGGCTGGGCGTGAGCGAGGCGATGAAAAACACTGTCCCCAGAAACATCGCGGGCAGGCGCGGATGCGGGAGCAGAGGCGCAGGCACGCGCAATTTCGCAAGGCGCTGGATCATGCGTGACGTGGTCCCGGCGCCATGGACTTGTCAGCGCGGAACAGCACGCCAGGCCCGCTGCCTCTCACGCCGATCACCCTATGGTCCCGCAACGCAAACTGGAGTGCGGCTGTGGCTGTGTCACACACTGATAATTGCATCCGCTCAAGACAGCACAACTGAGCGGCAGTCTGCAAGCCGATTGCAGGTAATTCCTGCGTGTACCCGCTGATTTTGCTGTTTGATGCGGCACAGATCGCGCATCACGGCGCGTCATCCGCGCCAAGGCTCTGACGCAGGCTGCGCAGCACGGGCACAGTCTGGCGCACGCGGTCTTCACCGAGCTTCTGGACAGCATCATCGATAAGCGGCGTGATTGCAGCAAGCGCCGCATCGCGCGCGGCACGCCCCGCAGGGCTGATCGCCACCATCTTGCGCCTTGCATCATCCCAGTCCGGGCGGATATGCACATACCCCGCCCATTCGAGTTTGTTGAGCGTGTTGGTCATGGCCCCGCGCGTGACATGAAAGGCGCGGGCGAGTTCGGCGGGCGTCATCTCGGTTTGCAGCCGCGAGAGCAGGTTGAGCACCCCGAAATGCGACAATTCCATGCCTTTGGGCAGCACTTTCGACAGGCGGTTGCGGGCAAGCTGGTCGGCCATCAGCAATTCGCTGAAAAGCACATTGGCGAGATCTCGACGCGGGTTCTTCATCGTGACCCCTCGGCTGATCCGCCATGTGGCGTGCTGAACGGGCGGTCATGAAAGAGCGCGGGCACGCGGTCGCGCGCGGCGACCACCTCGGCCAGATCAAGCTGGACCATCCCGATGCCGGGCGCGGTGCCCATATCGAGAAGCACCTCCCCCCAGGGCGCCACGGCCATCGCATGGCCATGCGTCTTGCGACCGCGCCCGGCTTGCGCGGGGTGCTGCCCGGTCTGGGCGGGGGCCAGCACGAAACAGCCTGTCTCGATGGCGCGCGCGCGCAGGAGCGTTTCCCAATGCGCGGCCCCCGTGACAGGGCTGAAGGCTGACGGGATGGTCAGGATCTCGGCCCCGGCCTTGGCCAGCGCGCGGAAAAGATGAGGAAAGCGCAGATCGTAGCAGACGCTCAGCCCGAAATTCGCAAGCTCGGTTTCGACTGTGACCGCCGCCGCACCGGGCCGAAAGCCGGCGGATTCGCGATAGGTCTCGGTCGGTGAGACCTGCACATCGAACATATGGATCTTGTCGTAGCGTGCCCTGATGTCGCCCTTGGGGTCGATCAGGAACGAGCGGTTTGCAAAGCGCCCCTCGGCATCCTCCGTCTTGAGCGCGAGCGAGCCGATGAGCACCCAGATCCCCAGCGCGCGCGCCTCCTGCCGCAGCCCTGCGAGGGTCATATCGCCCTCTTCGTGCTGCAGCACGCTGTCCTGATGCGTTCGGCTGGTTGACACACAATTCGTGACCTCAGGGGTCAATGCGATCTGCGCGCCGGCGGCGGCGGCCTGTTGCAGATAGCCGCGCGTGACGGCCAGATTGCTGGCGGGATCATCGCTCGAGGTCATCTGGATCAACGCCGCCGCGATGGTCATGGCGTCAGCCTTTCAGCATCGGGTCGAGCTTTCCCGCTTTCTCCAGCGCATATAGCTCGTCACAACCGCCGACATGAATCTCCCCGATGAAGATCTGCGGCACCGTCCGCGCGCCGCCCGAACGCGAGAGCATCTCGGAGCGCCGCTCGGGCTGGCGCGCCAGGTCTATTTCGGAAAAGCTGGCCCCTTTCGACTTGAGCAGCCGCTTTGCAGCATGACAAAAGCCACATAGCGGCGAGGTGTAGATTTCGACTGCTTGCATCGCGCGCGCTCACTTTGGTGGGATTTGCGCGCACTATAGCTCATCACTGCGCTCTTGCAACGCGTGCCAGCGCGAGGACCCGGACCGACGCCGCGCCATGGGCAAGGCAGGTCTCGGCGGCGGCGGCGAAAGTGGCACCTGCGGTCATGACATCATCGACCAGCAGAATATCCCGGCCCGCCATCTTGTGGACGTGGCGGGGATGGGGTTCGAAGGCATCTGCGACATTGGCAAACCGCCCCATTCGCCCACGCCCGTCCTGACTGCCTGTGGCACGGCAGCGCAGCAGCAGATCGGGACAATGCGCCAGCGAAAGCTCGCGCGCCAACCGGCTGCTCAGCAAAGCGGCTTGATTGTAGCGCCGCAAGGCAAAGCGCAGCCAATGCAGCGGGATCGGCGCCACCAGCATGTCGGGGCGGATCAGGGGTGCTGCCACGCGTGCCATCCAGCGCGCGGCCGGGCGGGCGAGATCCTGTCGGTCGTGATGCTTCAGCCCCAGCACGATCTGGCGCGCACGCCCCGCATAGAGCATGACCGCGCGGCCCTGATCCCAGGGGCGAGCGAGTGTCAGGCACTCGTCGCAATGGATCGGGCTGCCCTCGGACTGGCCCGGTAGCGGCAAGCCGCAACTGTCGCAACAGGTGCCGTCGATGAAGGCCACCTCCGGCCAGCAGCGCGCGCAGAACGCACCGTGCTCCTCCACCAGCTCATCGCAGGTCAGGCAATGCGGCGGATAGAGCCCGCGCAAAACGCCCTGTGCCAGCGCGTGGCTTGCCTTTATCGCCTGCGGCACAATGTTTTGCATTCGTCTTGTCGCTCCATTACAGACCACCGCAGCATGTCACACGCCCCGCCCGATCTGACCGACCGCAAGGCCCTCGCGCACCATCGCGCCCGCGCATCGGGCGAGATGTTTCTGCACGACATCGCCCGCGAGGAGCTTCAGTTTAGGCTCGCCGAGGTTAACAGGCAGTTCGCGCAGCCCGCCATCATCACCGGGCATCCTGACTACTGGGCCGGGTTTCTGCCTGATGCGCGGCTGGTCGCGGACAGTGAAGTGCTCGATCTGGAAGCGGGCGCGCATGATCTGGTGATCCATGCCATGGCGCTGCATTGGGCCGCCGACCCTGTGGGCCAGCTTGTGCAGGCGCGCCGCGCGCTGCGCCCCGACGGGTTGTTTCTGGGCGTCCTGCCTGGCGGTCAAACCCTCGCCGAATTGCGCGCCTGTCTGGCGCAGGCGGAGAGCGAGATCACGGGCGGGCTGAGCCCGCGGGTGCTGCCGATGGCCGAGATCCGCGATCTGGGCGGGCTGTTGCAGCGCGCAGGTTTCGCCCTGCCGGTCGCCGACCTCATCGGTCAGCAGGTGGCCTATGGACGGCTCGACGCCCTCTATGCCGATCTGCGCGGGATGGGCGAGCGCAATGCGCTTGCGGCAAGACGTCGCAGCTTCACCCCGCGCGCGCTTTTCGCCCGCACGTCCGAGCTTTACGCGCAGCATCACATGGATGCGGATGGGCGGCTGCGGGCGAGTTTCGATCTGATCTTCCTGACCGGATGGGCGCCCGATGACAGCCAGCCCAAGCCGCTGCGCCCTGGCTCAGCGACCACGCGGCTTGCCGATGCATTGGGCACTGAGGAAGCGCCGCTGCCCGATCAGGTCAAAATCCCCCGGAAAGATTGATTCCCGGGCCAAACCCGTTACATGGCAACAAAAGCCGTAAACTGTGCCGGGAGATATGGTATGAAGGACACCGCCATGCTTGATGCGAAGCCACACAGCCAGTCCGCGCGCTGCCCGGTGCATATGGATCAGCCCGGTGAGGGGCGGCTCGCCCATGCGGGCGCGGATCACCCCCCCGTGCCGCAGGCCAAGATCGGTGTGCTTCTGGCCAATCTCGGCACGCCCGACAATTACGATTACTGGTCGATGCGGCGCTATCTGAACGAGTTTCTGTCCGACAAGCGCGTGATCGACTACCCGGCGTGGAAGTGGCAGCCGCTGCTGCAACTCATCATCTTGACGAAGCGGCCCTTCACCTCGGGCGCGAATTACAAATCCATCTGGAATCACGACAAGGGCGAAAGCCCTTTGATGACCATCACCAAGGATCAGACCGCCAAACTCGCGGAAGTGATCGCCGCGCGGTTCGGCGATGATGTGATGGTGGATTTCTGCATGCGCTATGGCAACCCGTCGACCAAGTCCAAGGTCGACGCGATGGTCGCGGCGGGGGGCGAGAAGATCCTCTTCTTCCCGCTTTATCCGCATTACGCAGGCGCGACTTCGGCCACGGCCTGCGACCAGTTCTTCCGCGCGCTGATGGAGCAGAAGATGCAGCCCGCCGCACGGACCGTGGCACCCTATTTCGACCATCCGAGTTATATCAAGGCGCTCGCGGCTTCAGTCCAGCGAGCCTATGATGCGATGGAGGAAAAGCCCGAGGTGCTGGTGGCCTCCTATCACGGAATGCCCAAGCGCTACCTGCTGGAGGGTGACCCCTATCATTGCCAGTGTCAGAAAACGACCCGCCTTTTGCGCGAGGAGTTGGGCTGGGAAGAGGGCAAGATCCAGACCACCTTCCAGTCGGTCTTCGGCAGCGAGGAATGGCTGCGGCCCTATACAGTGGATCATGTCGCGGATCTGGCGAAACAGGGCGTGAAGCGGTTGGCCGTGATCGCGCCGGCCTTCTCAGCCGATTGCATCGAAACGCTGGAAGAGATCAATGAGGAGATCTGCGAAAGCTTCGAGGAGGCGGGTGGCGAGCATTTCACCTATATTCCCTGCCTGAACGATGATGACGCTCACATCGCGGCACTCAACGAGATCATCGAATCGAATCTGAAAGGCTGGACAGGCGGATAGACCTGTCTACGCCAGCGCACCCAAACACAGGTGCAGACACGAAAAAAGGTGGCCGGTATCCCTGCCACCTTTCGTCAATTCCGGCAATATGCCAGTCGGATCAGCGTGATGCAGCAGCAGCAGCGATGATCAGGAGCAGCATGATCGGGACAATGATGCCGCCCGAAGTGCCGCGGGTTTCTTCAACAACCACTGCGGGCTCGATAACCGGCTCCGAGTATTTGCCCATTTTGCTGTGCGAACCAGCAAATGCCGATGTGGCAGCAACCGACAGCGCGGCAGCAAGTGCGATTTTCTTCATGGTAACCTCCAGATAGCATTGGCACGCGACAGCACATGCCAACTCCCAAGACGATATGTCGTGACTCGTGAAAACCATTTTCTCACGCTGAGTTCAATGGATTGCTCACCCGCCTGCTTTGCTTTCTGTAGGCTTCGACAATTTCGCAACACTTTCGCAAGACCGGCAGCGGAGGCTGGAAGTCGGCGGCCTGCCACCGCCATTTCACCGCCACGCTGGCAGGAAAGCCACGCGCGCGCAGGAACACCCTCAGTCACAGTGAGTTGTATTTGAAAAGCCGTGACGAAGTCGCTAAGCAGCCGCGAACCCAGAAGGAAATGAAATGTTTCGCAGAATATTGCCGTTTTTCGTGGTGGCTTCCGGGCTTGCCGCCTGTGAGGTGCCTGCCCCCGCCTCTGTGCCCATGGGGGCGGATGGTCGACCGCAGCAGGTGGTCTATCGTATTTCGCCCAGCGATGCGCCACGGGTGCGTGAACGGATGCAGGACGGGCTGAACACCATGCGCCAGCAAAACGGCCTGCCGCCGCTGCGCGCCAATGCGGAACTTGCAAGTGCCGCCGCGACTCATGCGCAGGACATGTCTTTCCAGAGCCGCCCTTGGCATTGGGGCTCTGATGGATCGAGCCCGATGGACCGTGTGCAGCGCGCAGGCTATCGCGGCGCCCTGGTGGGCGAATTGATCTCGGAGACTTTCGAGAGTGAGTTCGAGACCGTGAATGCGTGGATGCAGGAGCCTGAAACCCGTCAGGTGATTCTCGACCGTCGCGCGCGCGAGATTGGTGTGGGCTGGCATCAGGACGATAATGGCAAACTCTGGTGGACCGTGGTGCTGGGCGAAGGCAGCGAAAGCCAGCAGATGGCCAGCTTCTGAGCGCAGGCCCTCCGCCGGAACCTGGCGGCCGCAGCCTGCGCTGCGGCCTTTTCGCTTTTCAGCCCCGATGCGCGCCGTCCGCGAGACCGCGCACATAGTCCAGCACCTCGGCCACTGGCCTGCCTGCGCCGATTTCCTTGACGATGGCGGAGCCCACAACGCAGCCATCGGCCACGCTGGCAATCTGCTCGGCGGTCTCGGGTGTTGAGATCCCGAAGCCCACGATCACCGGAAGATCGGTCGCGGCCTTGATCCGCGCGACTTCCGGCCCGACCTCGGCGGCCTGCGCGGCTGCCGCGCCAGTGATGCCAGTAATCGAGACATAGTAAACAAAGCCCGAAGTGTTCTGCAGCACTTTCGGCAGGCGGCGGTCGTCCGTGGTGGGCGTCGCCAGCCGGATGAAATTCAACCCCGCTGCCTGGGCGGGCAGGCAAAGCTCGCTGTCTTCTTCGGGCGGCAGATCAACCACGATCAGCCCATCGACGCCGACCGTTTTCGCATCGCGCAGGAACGTCTCCACCCCGCGATTATAGATCGGGTTGTAATAGCCCATCAGCACGATCGGCGTGACATCATCGGTTTCGCGAAAGCGGCGCACCATCTCGAGCGTCTTTTCCAAGGTCTGCCCGCCCTCCAGCGCGCGCTGCCCGGCGAGCTGGATCGTTGGGCCATCGGCCATAGGGTCGGTAAAGGGCACACCCAGCTCGATGATATCTACGCCCGCATCCGGCAGGCCTTGCATCACCTCCAGCGAGGTTTCCAGATCCGGATCCCCGCCCATGATATAGGAGACAAACGCCTTGCGGCCTTCGGATTTCAGCTTGGCGAATGTGGCGTCGATTCTGGTCATGATGTCCTGTCCCTGCGTGGCGCTCACAGGGTTTGTGCGAAAAACGGGGCGGAATCAACCATGCTTGCGCATGGGCCGCGCGGGGCGGGCTTGCCACGCGCTCGAGCGCCCCCTACAAGCGCGGCGCTGTCACAAGAAAGGGGATATGCGCCATGGGGTTCAGAATGGGAATTGTCGGATTGCCGAATGTGGGCAAGTCCACCTTGTTCAATGCGCTGACCCGGACCGCCGCCGCGCAGGCCGCGAATTTCCCCTTCTGCACGATCGAGCCGAATGTGGGTGATGTGGCCGTGCCCGATGCACGCCTCCACAAACTCGCCGAGATCGGCAAATCGCGCGAGATCATCCCCACGCGCATGACCTTCGTCGATATCGCGGGGCTGGTGCGCGGGGCCTCCAAGGGCGAGGGGCTGGGCAATCAGTTTCTGGCCAATATCCGCGAGGTCGATGCCATCGCGCATGTGCTGCGCTGCTTCGAGGATGATGATGTCACCCATGTCGAGGGCAAGATCGACCCGGTCGCCGATGCCGAGACCATCGAGACCGAGTTGATGATCGCGGATATGGAATCGATCGAGAAACGGTTGGCCAATCTCTCGCGCAAGATCCGGGGCGGCGACAAGGAAGCGGTCGAGCAGGACCGGCTCTTGCGCCGCGCGCTCGAGGCGCTCGAGGCGGGCAAGCCTGCGCGCACAGTCGAGATCGCGGAGGAAGAGCGCAAATCCTGGCGCATGCTGCAGCTTCTGACCGCCAAGCCCGTGCTTTATGTCTGCAATGTCGAGGAAAGCTCGGCCAGCGATGGCAATGCGCTTTCTGCGCGCGTGGCCGAGATGGCGGCAGCGCAGGGGGCCGCGCATGTGGTGATTTCTGCGCAGATCGAGGAAGAGATCAGCCAGCTTTCGCCTGATGAGGCCGAGATGTTCCTGTCAGAGATGGGGCTGGAGGAGCCCGGGCTCGACCGCTTGATCCGCGCGGGCTACACCCTTCTCGGCCTGCAGACCTATTTCACTGTCGGCCCCAAGGAGGCCCGCGCCTGGACCATCCCTGTCGGCACGCTCGCGCCGCAGGCAGCCGGGGTGATCCATGGCGATTTCGAGCGCGGTTTCATCCGCGCCGAGACTGTGGCCTATGATGACTATATCGCCTGCAACGGCGAAGCGGGCGCGAAGGAGGCGGGCAAGTTTCGCGTCGAGGGCAAGAGCTACGAGGTCAAGGATGGGGATGTGCTGCATTTCTTGTTCAACGCCTGATCGCGCAACCGCGCACCGCACGCGCTCTCTCGGCCAGAAAATAAGCTCGACTTCTCGGTGGCCTGCCCCGTTTCGGAAATGGAATCGCGTTGATTTATGCTTGTTGTGACTTGACATAACGGGTCGGAATCCGTCCCTATTGGGGCCGCGTAAGCGGGTGGAAGTTGCCACCCTGCTTTTGTGTAGTGAACAAGAACGCAACCAAGGGAGGTCCTAATGCGTCTTACCAATTTCCCGGCTCTGGCCGCGGCTGCCATCATGTCTGTGTCTGTGGCGCAGGCCGATGACCGCTCGGACTGGCCATCCGATCTTACCGTCGGCACCGCGAGCCAGGGCGGTGTGTATTTCGTCTATGGCAACGGGCTTGCCTCTTTCATCTCGGAAGAGCTTGGCATCAATGCCTCGGGCGAAGTCACCGGCGGCCCGGTGCAGAACGTCACCCTGCTGCAGATGCAGGAGCATGATATCGGGCTGGTGACCATGGGCCCGATGTTCGAAGCCTGGGATGGCGAAAGCGAACTGGCCCCCGGCCTGCCGCATACCGATGTGCGCGCACTGTTCCCGATGTATGAAACACCGTTTCAGGGGATCGCGCTGTGCAACCAGAACATCAACTCTATCGGCGATCTCGCGGGCAAGCGCGTGAGCGTTGGTCCGGCAGGCGGGACGCCCGGCACCTATTGGCCGCGCATTCTCGAAGCGCTGGACATCGAGGCCAACACCTCCTTCGCAGGTGCGGCTGATGCGGCCGGCCAGTTGCAGGACGGGCTGATCGATGCGTTCGTCTTCGCGGCAGGTCTGCCGATTGCTGCCTTCTCGCAAATCTCGGCGGAAGCGGATGCCTGCACCTTCTCCTTCAGCGATGACGAGCACGCGGCCGTTCTCGAAGCCTTCCCCGAAGTGTCGGATTTCACCATTCCGGCTGGCACCTATTCCGGGCAGGAAGAGGATCAGAACTCGGTCGCCATGTGGAACTTCGCAGTCGTGCATGCCGACATGCCCGAGTCGCTCGCCTATGAAATCACCAAGCTGGTGATGGAAAACAACGAGCGCATGATGCAGATCCACGCGGCCGCTGCGGCGACGCTGCCCGAGAACTTCACCAATAACAGCTTCCTGCCCTTCCATCCGGGCTCGGTGCGCTGGTTCGAGGAAAACGGGTTCGAGATCGACCCGGACCTTCAGGGCTGACACATGAAGGGTCACTGACCCGATCAGGAGGCCGCCTTGTGCGGCCTCCTACGCATATCCGCGATACGCGATGACGCCAGAACTGGGGAGCCACTGACATGACGAACCCGAAACCAGACACGGTGGATCCGGACAAGCTGCTCAAGGGCGATGTCCCCCCGGAGACCATAGCCGAAGGCGTGGATCGCGAGATCGTCATGTCCAACCAGCGCGTGCCGCCGGGCGTGCTGGGTGTCGTGATCGCGCTGGCCTGTATCGCCTATACCTCGTTCCACATCATCGCGATGAATCTCTACCCGTTGGAGACATGGGTCTATCGTCTGAGCCATGTGACCGGCGGGCTGATTCTCGGCTTCCTGCTATACTCGGCCACTGTCTTTCCGCAAAGCACCGATGACAGCAAATCGCGCTCGCTGCCGGAACTCGCGCTGGTCGCGCTTGCTGCGCTGGGTGTGGGCGTGGCGCTTGTGCAGGTCACACTTGCGGTCCTCACCGATAATCTGATCGGGCCGGGCGCGCCACCTGATCAGATGAAACTCACCTTCGGCTGGCCGCTTGTCGCTGGCACATCGCTGGCGCTGCTGGCAAGCTGGCTCTATCCGGGCCGCGACAGGGGGCGCATTGCGCTGGCCGACATCGTGCTGGCCTTCGCGGCGCTTGCGGTGGGCATCTACATCATTTCGCATGCAGGCTTTCTGCGCAATCGCGCGGGCGTCTTTCCGCATGTCAACGACATGTATGCCGCCATCGCGGGCATCATCCTGATCCTGGAGCTGACCCGACGCCTTGCCGGGATCGCGCTGGTCGTGATCGTGGTGGTGTTCGTCGCCTATGGCTTTCTCGGGCCGTGGTTGCCGGGCTTCCTGAACCATCGCGGCTACAGCCCCGAGCGCTTCTTCGCGCGCATCTATACCGATGTGGGTGTGCTCGGGCCGACCACGGCCGTCTCCTCGACCTATATCATTCTCTTCATCACCTTCGCGGCCTTTCTGCAAGCCAGCCGCGTGGGCGAGTATTTCATCAATTTCGCCTTCGCGGCGGCTGGCGGCGCGCGCGGGGGGCC
The DNA here is from genome assembly GCA_003567315.1 of Paracoccaceae bacterium. Lineage (GTDB taxonomy): Bacteria > Pseudomonadota > Alphaproteobacteria > Rhodobacterales > Rhodobacteraceae > Roseinatronobacter. Next base: position 61,058 of record PWZT01000026.1, on the reverse strand, counting down.
GGCCAAGGTCGCGATCTTCGGCTCGGGCCTGATGGGGATGATCAACGGCACCTCGGCGGGCAATGTGGTCTCCACCGGCTCGCTGACCATCCCGCTGATGAAGAAGGTGGGCTACCGGCCCCAGACCGCCGCGAGCGTCGAGGCTGCGGCCTCGTCGGGCGGGCAGATCCTGCCGCCCATCATGGGCGCGGGTGCCTTCATCATGGCCGAGATCACGGGTATCCAGTACCGCGAGATCGTCATCGCGGCCATCATCCCGGCTGCGCTCTATTTCACCTCGGTCTATTTCATGGTGGACAAGGAGGCGCTCAAGAAAGGTATGAAGGGCCTGCCGCGCCACGCCCTGCCGAAATTCCGCGAGATGGCGAAACAGGCCTATCTGTTCATCCCCATCATCATGCTGATCGGCGCGCTCTATATCGGCTATTCGGTCATTCGCGCGGGCACCTATGCCATGATCGCGGCCTTTGCCGTCAGCTATATCCGGGTTGTGGTCGACGGGCGCGAGGACGGCATCCAGAACCATCTGATGGGGCTGATCCTGTGCGTTCTGGCCGCCATGCCGCTGGTGGTGGGCGCGCAGATCCTCGTCGATGGCTGGGGCGACGGGACAACCATGCAGCTTGTCGTGTCGGTCATCATCAGCCTGATGTCGATCGGCGGCATCATGATGACCCTGCGCTTGAAATCGCCACTGGCGAATGGCATCGCCAAGGCGGTCGAGCATTTCCGCATGGTGCCGTACGCGCTCGAAATCGCCGCCAAGATGTCGCTGCAACTGGTCGCGGTCTGTGCGGCGGCCGGGGTGATCGTGGGCATCATCGCGATCACCGGGATCGGTGTGCGGCTTTCGGGTGTGCTGATGGCAATTGCCGGGCAGAGCCAGCTTCTCGCGCTCTTCTTCGCGATGTGCGTGGCCATCATCCTCGGCATGGGGATGCCCACAACAGCCGCCTATGCAGTTGCGGCCTCGGTCATTGCGCCGGGGCTGATCCGCATGGGGATCGAGCCGCTCACCGCGCATTTCTTCATCTTCTACTACGCGGTGATGTCCGCCATCACCCCGCCTGTGGCGCTGGCCGCCTATGCGGGTGCCGCGATTGCGCAATCCGACCCGATGCGGACCTCGGTGGAAGCCTTCAAGATCGGGCTTGCGGCTTTCGTCGTGCCCTTCATGTTCTTCTACAGCTCGTCGCTCCTGATGCAGGGCGCACCGCTGGAGATCCTGCATGTCTTCATCACGGCCGCGCTTGGCATCTATCTGCTCGCATCTGCCGTTCAGGGCTGGCTCTTCGGGTCGATCCCCTGGCCCTTGCGAGTGGCGGTGGGCATCGCAGCGCTCGCGATGATCGCGGGCGGCTGGACGTCGGATCTGATCGGGCTGGGCGTGGCGGGAGCCGTCTTCCTATATCAGCGCGGGTTGGGCATGCGTAATGAGGCAACCTGAGCCGTGAGCCAACCGAAAGAGGGCCGCGACATTGACTGTCGCGGCCCTCTTTCATGCGCAAGCGCCAGCGAGATGACTTAACCGAATGCGTCGGGTTCGGACTCTTTGCGCTCGTCGATATACGCCTGCAGCGACTCTGCGATTGCGGGATCGAGCGCGGGCTGCTGGTAATCGGCAAGGAGCTTCGCAACACGCGCGGTTGCCAGTGCTTGCGTATCCCGCCCTCCTTCATCCTCCCACGTCTCGAAGGGTTTGTAATCCAGAAGCTCCGAGCGCCAGAACGCGTCCTTGAAATTCGCCTGTGTATGCGCGCAGCCCAGATAATGCCCGCCCGGACCAACCTCGCGGATCGCATCCATGGCCTGCCCGTTTTCGGACATATCCACACCCTTGGCGATTTGATGCAGCGCACCGAGCTGGTCGGCATCCATGACGAATTTCTCGAAACTGGCGACCAGCCCGCCTTCCAGCCAGCCGCAGGAATGCAGCATGAAGTTCACGCCTGCCAGGAGCGCCATGTTCAGGCTGTTCGCAGTCTCATAGGCCGCCTGCGCATCGGGCAGTTTCGAGCCGTTGAACGCGCCGCCCGAACGATAGGGCAGCCCCAGCCGTCGCGCGAGTTGCCCTGCGCCATAGGTGATCAGCGCGGCCTCGGGCGTGCCGAAAGTCGGCGCGCCGGAGTTCATGTCGATCGAGGTGACGAATGCCCCGAAGATAACCGGCGCGCCGGGGCGAATAAGCTGACTATAAGCAACGCCTGCCATGACTTCGGCCAGAACCTGCGTCAGCGTGCCCGCAACAGTCGTGGGTGCCATGGCCCCGCCCACAATGAAGGGCGAGATGATGCAGGCCTGATTGGCCTTCGCATAGACCTCCAGCGCGCCCATCATCACGGAATCGAATGTCAGCGGCGAGTTGATATTGATGAGCGAAGTCATCACTGTGTTCTGGTCCACGAACTCGGCGCCAAACAGAAGCTTCGCCATCTCGACCGAGTCTGCAGCGCGCACCGGTTCGGTCACCGAGCCCATGAAGGGTTTGTCCGAATAAAGCATATGCGCCTGCAACATATCCAGATGGCGCTTGTTCACGGCAATATCGGTGGGCTCGCAGACTGTGCCGCCGGAATGATGCAGCCATTTCGACATGTAGCCGAGCTTCACGAAATTGCGGAAATCCTCCATCGTGGCGTAGCGCCGCCCGCCCGCCGCATCGCGCACGAAAGGTGGGCCATAGACAGGGGCGAGCACGAGGCTCCTCCCGCCGATCTCGACATTGCGCTCCGGGTTGCGGGCATGCTGCGTGAAACGCGCAGGCGCCGTGGCGCAAAGCTGGCGCGCCAGCCCGCGCGGGATGCGCACGCGCTCGCCCTCCACCTCGGCCCCGGCGTCACGCCAGCGGGTCAGCGCCTCGGGGTTATCGACGAAATTCACACCGATCTCGGCCAGCACAGTCTCGGCATTGGTCTCGATGATCGTAAGCGCCTCTTCGTTCAGGACTTCAAGATTGGGGATATTGCGCTCGATATAGCGCGCAGTCTCGATGCTGACGGCCGTGCGCGCCGCGCGCCGTGCCGCCCCGCCGCCTGCCCCGCGCCCGCGGCGTCCACCTGCGCGCTGCCCTGTCTCTATGGCTGTTTCCGACATGATCACGCACTCCCGATTGCCCGCGCGGGTTTTTGCTCTCCTAATCCCTGGCGGCGCGCAGCACTGGCCAGTTTGCGGCGAAATCGGGAACAAAGCGACATATCCGCGCGGCTTGCTGGACAGCATGAGACAGAGAGGTTAACTGCCACGCACGCAGCGTGTGAGGAGGCGGCTGCCCGGTTTTGGGTTGTATTCGGGGCATATCTCCTCATATGCACTGGTGCCTGCCTCTGGGCGCTGAACCATGATCGGAGCCTTGCAATGCTGGACATGCCCGCCATCCGTCACGATCTGCACAAGATCTACGATCTTGCGCCGAACCCCACGCTGGCCGCCAGCATGACCGCGGAATATGCTCGCATGGCGCGCGTGGTCTCGCCTGCTGACTGGGCCATGCACGCGCCCTATGTCGCTGCCATCAATGCGCTGAAGAAAGAGCGCAATGCCACGATCCTCGCGCATAATTACATGACGCCCGAGATCTTTCATGGTGTCGCCGATGTGGTAGGCGACAGCCTGCAGCTCGCCATCGAGGCCACGAAAACCGAGGCCGATGTGATCGTGCAATGCGGCGTGCATTTCATGGCCGAGACCTCGAAAATCCTCAACCCCGCCAAGACCGTGCTGATGCCGGACATGGAGGCAGGCTGTTCGCTTGCTGACAGCATCACTGCCGAAGGTGTCGCCCAGATGCGCGCGCGCTACCCCGGCGCGCCGGTGGTGAGCTATGTCAACACCACGGCCGAGGTGAAGGCCGCCTCCGACATCTGCTGCACCTCTTCCAATGCCGTGCAGATCATCCGCGCGCTCGAGGCCGATACGATCATCATGACGCCCGACCAGTATCTCGCGCAGAATGTCGCGGCGCAGGTGCCCGAGAAGCGCATTGTCTGGTGGGAAGGCTCCTGCATCGTGCATGAGCAATACACTGCGCAGGATATCCGCGAGTTCCGCGACTGGAACCCCGGCACACGCATCATCGCGCATCCCGAATGCCCGCCGGATGTGGTGGCCGAGGCTGATTTTTCCGGCTCGACCAAGGGCATACTCGATTATGTCAGCGCCGAGCGGCCCGAACGCGCCATGCTGGTGACGGAATGCTCAATGGCCTCCAACATTTCCGACGCGCACCCGGATGTGGAGTTCATCGGGCCGTGCAACATGTGCCCCTATATGAAGAAGATCACGCTCGAAAAGGTGCTCTGGTCGCTGCACACGATGACCACGCAGATCGAGGTCGCGCCGGACGTGGCCGACCGCGCGCGGCTGGCCGTGCAGCGCATGATCGATCTGTCAGCCCCGAAAGCCTGAGACTGTGCTCGACACAGGGCGCGTGGTGATTGTGGGCGCAGGGCTCGGCGGGCTTTATGCGGCGCTGCTGCTCGCCCCGCTTCCGGTGCTGGTCATCTCGCCCGAAACGCTTGGCGAAGGTGCATCATCGGCATGGGCGCAGGGCGGTGTCGCCGCAGCGATGGCCGAAGGCGACAGCCCCGCGGCGCATGCGCGCGACACGGTGCAGGCCGGCGCAGGCACGGTCGATCCCGAGATCGCCGCGCTGGTCACGGGCGCGGCCCGCGCGCATATTCTCGATCTGACCGAACGCGGCACGCCATTTGACCGTAACGCGCAAGGCGGATTCGTTCTCAACCATGAGGCCGCGCATTCAATTGCCCGCGTGGTGCGGGTGAAGGGTGACCAGGCCGGGCGCAAGATCATGCAGACGCTGATCGCGCTGGTGCGCGCTGCCCCATCCGTGCAGGTGATGGAGCGCGTAGTGGCGCAAGACCTGCTGGTAGAGGAAGGCCGCGTGAGCGGGCTGCGCCTTGCGCAGCTTGGGGCGGATGGTCCCTCGCAGCCTGTCAGCCTACGCGCGCCGGCTGTGTTGCTGGCAGGTGGCGGGTCAGGCGGGCTGTATGCGCTCACCACCAACCCGCCGCGCATTCGCGGGCAGGTGATGGGCATGGCCGCGCGCGCTGGCGCCGAAATGGCCGATATGGAATTCGTGCAGTTCCACCCGACCGCGATGGATCTGGGCCTCGACCCTGCGCCACTGGCGACGGAGGCGCTGCGCGGTGAAGGCGCACGGCTGCTCAACGCTGATGGCGCGTATTTCATGGCAGGCGCGCATCCGCTGGCCGATCTGGCGCCGCGCGATATCGTCGCCCGCGCGGTCTTTGCCCAGAGCGAGGCGGGCAAGCGCCCGATGCTCGACGCTCGCGCTATCGGCGCGGAGATCCACACGCGCTTCCCAGCTGTTGCAGAGGCGTGTCGCAAGGCAGGGATCGACCCGGCCCGCGCGCCCATCCCCATCGCTGCCGCCGCGCATTATCATATGGGCGGGGTCGCGACCGATACGCAGGGCCGCGCCTCGCTGCGAGGGCTCTGGGTCTGCGGCGAGGCTGCTTCAACAGGACTGCATGGCGCGAACCGCCTCGCCTCCAACGGCGTGCTGGAAGCGCTTGTTTTTGCGCGCCGCGCGGCTGAGGATATCGCGGGCAGCCTCCCACTACGCGATGCGCCCGAACTCGTGCTCGAAGCCACTCCAGCCGGTGTGCCGCTCGACCCCAAAGCGGTCGCGCAGTTGCGCGATTTGATGACGCGGCATGTCGGCGTGCGCAGGACCGCATCAGGGCTCACGCAGGCGATCACTGCCATTCGTGCGCTGGAAACAGCGCACCCACACTGCCCCGATTTCGCGAATATGTGCGCGACAGCGCTGCTCATTGCATCATCAGCGCTCAAGCGCCGCGAAAGCCGCGGCGCGCATTGGCGCGATGATTTCCCCGACACCGATCCCGCGCAGGCGCAGCGCTCGCGTACCACCTTGGCCGCCGCGCGCGCAGACACCCCGGAGCACGCATGACCCACGCCCCCCTGCCACATTTGCTGATCGAGCCACTTGTGCGCGCCGCGCTGATCGAGGATCTCGGCCCCTCGGGCGATGCTACCACACAGGCCGTGATCCCCGCCGGGCTGCGCTACAGCGCGCGGCTCAATGCGCGCGAGGCCGGTGTTGTCTCGGGCCTGCAACTTGCCGAATGCGCCTTCCGGCTGGTGGACCCTAGCCTGACCCTGCGCGTGCTGCGCCCCGATGGCACCACAGTCACACCGGGCGAGACTGTCATGGAGATCGAAGGCGCAGCCGCCTCGATCCTGATGGCGGAACGCGTGGCGCTGAATTTCGCGGGCAGGCTCTCGGGCATTGCGAGCCTGACAGCGGCTTTCGTGGCCGAGACGCAAGGCACCAGGGCGCGCATCACCTGCACGCGCAAGACCACGCCAGGGCTGCGGCTGGTCGAGAAAGAAGCGGTGCGTCATGGCGGCGGGGCGGCGCATCGCTTCGGGCTGTCAGATGCGATCCTGATCAAGGACAATCACATCGCTGCCGCAGGCGGGATCGCGCAGGTGCTCACGCAGGCGCGCCACGCGGCCAGCCATATGCGCCGCATCGAGATCGAGGTGGACACGCTCGCCCAGCTTGACGCTGTGCTTTCCACAGGCGGCGCGGATGTCGTGCTGCTTGACAATATGTCCACGCAAGACATGCGCATGGCGGTCGAAACTGTCGCGGGGCGGCTGGTGACGGAAGCCTCGGGCAATATGCGGCTGGAGCGCATCGCCGAAGTCGCGGCCACCGGCGTGGATTTCATCTCGGTCGGCGCGCTTACGCATTCGGCGCGCGTGCTCGATCTGGGGCTCGATTTCTGAGGCTTTGCACGCCTTACCCGGGCAGGAAGATGAACCGACAGGCACGGTCCCCCAGCGCGCGGCAAGTCTGCTCCTGCACTGTTACATCGGGCCAGACAAGTCGCGAAAACAACCGCTCGAACACGGCCGCATGCCAGTCGCAAATGGGGTGCTCGGCTGGTGCCTCCGCCAGCGGATTGCCCGTGATCTCAAAGGTAAGCGGAGCATGCGAGACAACGCGAAACTGCCCCGAGCCCGCGAATGTCCAGGCATGTTTCGCAATCGCCATGGCCAGCAGCCGCGCGCCCAAAGTCTTGGGCAGCGCCCGGATGATCCATTGCGCGGCACTCGGGATCCGGTGGGCAAGGATGTAGTCCCCTGTCGCGAGCCCGGCCGCGCGCTGAATATACCCAGCACGGTCGGGCAGGAACAGGCGCACGGCATGGTGCAGCCGCGCGACCTCTTCCTCGGGCCACATGCCCGCGTCCTCGGGCGGAGCAATTACACCCGCACGGTATAGCAGCGCATCACGCAGCTTCTCGCCAATCGCCGCGTCGAGCACTGGCAAATGCTGCAAGATCGCATTCGGCCCGATGCGCGCGGTGGACGACATGGTTGTCACTCCGCAGGCTCACGCGCAGTCACGACCGCGCCATTGGGCATCCTGAAGGGGCGCAGACCCTCTTCGGTATCCTCCAACTGCCCGCCCCCACCACAGGCTTTCACGGCGCTGCGCTCCGCTGCGCGGGCCTTGCCTTGCGCGCGCAGCGCCTCGCGGCGCTCCTGCGCCTTGCGTTTCTTGTCGGCGTGGTCTTCCCAGTCGGCAAGCTGCGCATCGGCAATGGTGCGGGTCATGTCAAACCCGAAATCCAGATCATCGCGTGATTTCATGCTGAAATAATCAGTCTTGCCCAGGTCATAGAACTGCCGCTGCACGCCAGCTTTCAGGAACGCCTTGAGGCACCCCAGCAGATATTTCCGCCGATACCCTGTCCCGCGCCACGGATAGTGGAACAGTGCCTTCTGCATGTAGAAGCGCCGGTAATTGTTCAGCACGCCCTCCAGCAACCGTCCGCGCGACATCGCCTTGGGCTTCATGATCGGGGTGACGAAGTTGTATTTCGAGTAATCGAACACCTCGACCTGATCGCGCAATTCCTGGAACAGCGGCGTGAAGGGCCAGGGCGTATACATCGCCCAGTTCGCAAGGTCCGGCTGCCAGTCCCAGGCCATGCGATAGGTCTCTTCCAGCGTCTCGGGGGTTTCATTGTCGAGCCCCACGATAAACTGCGCCTCGGTGAAGATATCGGCCTCGCGCAGGAGGCGAATGGCCTCCTTGTTCTGGGCGACGGTGGTTTCCTTGTTGAACTGATCGAGCTTGAGCTGCGCCGCCGCTTCGGTGCCGAGCGAGACATGCACAAGCCCGGCCTTGCGGTAGAAGGACAGAAGCTCCTTGTCGCGCATGATATCCGTGACGCGCGTGTTGATGCCCCATTGAATCCGCTCGGGCAGGCCGCGCGCGATCAGTTCCTCGCAGAATTCGATGAATTTCTTGCGGTTGATGGTGGGCTCCTCATCGGCGAGGATGAAGAAGCCAACGCCATGATTTTCCACCAGATCTTCAATCTCATCAACGACCTTTTTCGGGTCGCGCACACGGTAGTCGCGCCAGAATTTCCACTGGCTGCAGAAGCTGCAGGTGAAGGGACAGCCCCGCGCCATGTTTGGGATGGCGACCTTGCGGTTCAGCGGCACATAGATGTATTTGTCCCATTCCAGGATCGACCAGTCAGGCGTGATCCCGTCGAGATTCTTGACAGTCGAGGCCGCTTGCGTCGCGACGATCTCACCCTCATCGAAGAAGGCGAGCCCGTGGATCTTGCGCTTGTCCTCGGGCCAGCGGCCTTCGGCAATGGCTCGCATCAGATTGACGACGATCTCCTCGCCCTCGCCGCGCACAATCACGTCGATCCAGGGCGCTTCCGACAGCACTTGCCGGAACATGAAGGTCGCATGCACGCCGCCCAGCGTCGTCACGCAGTCTGGCGCGACCTCACGCGCGATTTTCAGGACGTTTTCGGCCACATAGATCGACGGTGTGATGGCGGTTGTGCCCACGACATCAGGTTTCAACTCGGCCAGCTTCGCGCGCAGGGCATCATCATCGACATGGTTGGTCATCGCGTCGATGAAATGGATATCGTCGAACCCGGCGGCCTTGAGCGAGCCGGTCAGATAGGCAACCCATGCTGGCGGCCAGCTCCCGGCAATCTCGGCACCGCCAGAGTGATAATTCGGGTGAACAAAGACGATTCGCATGGGTTCCCTCCATTGTGTAAATGAAGATTGACACACGCACTGACAATTTTGATTGACACAGATCAAGCCCGACGCAGTTGCGGCGCTTAGCTTTCGTCTTTGCTCAACAAATCGTATTTACGCAGCTTGACATAGAGCGACTGGCGCGAGAGCCCAAGCATCTCGGCCGCTGCAACGCGATTGTTGCGGGTCAACTCCAGCGCGGTCTCGATGCAGATCTTCTCGATCACATCCGTGGTCTCGGACACGATATCCTTCAGCGTCGAGGAGCCGACAAGCTCGATCACGCCCTGCATGTTGCTGTCCTGCCCCGTTGTCTCCGCGCGCCACGCTCCGGTTGTCGCTGCATTGCGCATCACCAGCCCAAGCACCGGGTCGAACTGGTCATCAAGCCATGTGGCCGAGATCTCGACCCCCACCTGCGCGCCGAAATCGGTGTTGAGCTTGGTCGCATACATCCGCAACTGCCCGGCCCGGCGTGCGTTTTCCAGAAGCACGCGCAGATCCACCACGCCGCGCGCCAGAAACTCCGACAGTGACCGCCCGCGCACGGCCGCGCTGGAAGGCGCGTCGGTCAGGTTCAGGAAAGTCTCACTTGCCGCCAGAATATTGCCGTCACGATCCGCAAAGACAATCGCATCGGCGCCATGGTTGAAGAGCTGGCGCAGATTGTCCGACAGCCGCTGATCGCCAATCGAGCCGCCTTCGGGATCTTTCAGTCGCAGGATCGCCAGTTGCTCGCCCGAGGCGCGAAACAGCTTGCCGGAAACCTGCAATTTCCGCTGGGTCGATTTCGCCTCGACATCGAGCACTGCCGCGGCACCTGCGGTGCTTGGCTGCTCCAGCGCAGAGACCATGGACTCGCGCGAGAGCCCCACCAGATAGTCGACCAGCGGCTTGCCGATCATATCAGCGCGCGCCCGCCCCAGCGTTGCGGCCGCATCATGGTTGATATCGACGATCTGGCCCGAAGCGGTCGCCACCAGCACAATCGCATCCGTGGTGAAATCCATCAGCAACCGATAACGCGTGTCGATCTCGCGCTGCGCCTCATGGTCACGCTCCAGCGCGATCTGGGCATTGAGCAGGAGTTGTTGCATCTCGATTGTCGGGCGCTGATCCTGCCCCAGCATCAGCAGATGCTCGCGGTCGGGCAGCAGATAGAGCGCGTAGCGTACGGGCAGGACATCGCCACCGCCCAGATCATGCACCAGTTCGGCCCAGCGCGGCGCCTGATCGGCCCCCTCAGCCTGCGCCTGCGCGACCCTGCGCTCCAGTTTTTCGGCGGAGACATCGTCGAGCAGGTCACGCAGCGAGCGCCCTGCCCAGCTTGAAACGACCGATACCAGCGCCGAATCCGCCTTGGCAGAGGCCGCGACGACCCGCCCATCCGGTTCCAGCAAGACACAAAGATCGGAAAGCCCTGTGAGAACAGAGGCCGTGAAGGGGTCATCAACCAACCTTGCGATCTCTTTGTGCAGAGACAGGTCTCGATGATCCGGCAAGGTCACTCGCTTCCCTCCTGCTGCCTGTCGTGCAGCGTTAATTCCGGTTGCAGAGCGACGGGTGCCCCTATTCAGCGGCGACGTTTACCTGCTGTATCCCACATGCATGAAGGGCGCGCTCGATATCACTCGTAACCATGTCAGCGCCGGTAACTTCCGCGATTCGGGCAGGATCATTACCTTCTATCGCGGAAGAAACCAACCCCCCGCCGACAATGATCGGAGCATGATATTCTGCGCTACGGCGCAAATCCCGGACCATTCTTGCGCATGGCAGAAGCGACGACTCATTGGAGGCCGAGATGAAGACAGCGTGAAACCTGCTGCGCTGCATCAACTCTGCCAGTTCGGCAGGCTTGGGCAAGAGCGCGACCTTGACGGACACACCCCGCCGCCGAAGCTGGTTCGCGGCAAGCATCGCGCCGAGCGAATGCTGCTCGCCTTCGGGCAATGTCAGCAGCACGCGCCCGTCATCAACGCGACCGCTGCGATCCGAGACCCAGGCCCGACCCATTTCCCGCAACAAATTCTGCATTCTGGCACAGGCCATGGAGGCGTGAAGGATATCGATCACTTCATCATGCCATTCCTGACCGATCACACTGACTGCATGCGGGAGGTAGATATCCATCACGTCTTCGGCCGTCACGCGGCGCCGCTTGAGCTGCGCGTAAAGCGCGCTGAGCCCGCTCTGATCGCCCGTGCGCGCGTAAGCCACGACTTCCGCGCCAAGCTCGGGGCTGAAGCTCCCGTGGCAACTCTCCGAAGAGCGCGCCAGTTCCGAGACAACCCGCATCGCGAAGCCGCGCAGGGACAGGCTGCTGTTGCAGCGCATCTCTACCACCGACTGCATATTCCCATCCATCCTAGCCCCCCGCGTCATCGCCGGTCAGCTTACCGCCCATATCGCGCGATGCTTGACCAGAGTCGTTACACGTCAGGGTCGCAAGAACCGCATAAATTGTCAAATGAAACTTACACTGACAGCAGCCCAGACCACCCAAGGCCGGTACGCCTTTCTCTATGTATCTGATTTCAATTATGTTTCCCTGAAATACGCGCAAGAAATGCCGTAAATCCAGAACTTCACACTGTCAGATTAGATGTGTAAGTTTTAATTGACACTCCCTGTATTCCAAGGCTAAGCTCCCAGAAGGAATCGAAGTCAGGGGGGCCTAATGGCGCAGAATCCGTATCCCGCGCTCTACACGCCGGAACAGCGCCAACGTCGCGATGCGTCACGCTGGACACTGGTGCAAGGCATTCTGGCACCTGTGCAATTCGTGATCTGCATCATCTCGGCCGTGCTGGCGATCCGCTTCCTGATGACTGGCGAAGGCTACATGGCCGCCACTATCTCGATCATCGCCAAGACACTTGCGCTCTATGCGATCATGGTGACCGGTGCGATCTGGGAGAAGGAAGTCTTCGGCCAGTATCTGCTCGCGCCCGCCTTCTTCTGGGAAGATGTCGTCAGCTTCGGCGTGATCGCACTGCACACATGGTATCTGGTCGCACTGATCGCAGGCGCGATGACGCCACAAAACCTGATGATCCTCGCCCTGGTGGCCTATCTCGCCTATGTCGTGAATGCAGTGCAGTTCCTGTGGAAACTGCGCATGGCGCGGCTGTCCTCCAACATGAATGAGGTGGTCGCATGAGCACTGGTTGCCGCGAAACCCCGGTCCTGAAAGAGCGCGGCCAGCGCGAGGTCTTCTGCGGCCTCACGGGCATCATCTGGCTGCACCGCAAGATGCAGGACGCGTTCTTTCTTGTCGTCGGCTCACGCACCTGCGCGCATCTGCTGCAATCGGCCGCTGGCGTGATGATCTTCGCAGAGCCGCGCTTTGGCACTGCGATCCTCGAGGAAAAAGACCTCGCAGGCATGGCCGATGCAAATGAAGAACTCGACCGCGAAGTGGCCCGCCTGCTCGCGCGCCGCCCCGATATCAAGCAGCTTTTCCTCGTGGGCTCCTGCCCGTCCGAGGTCATCAAGCTCGACCTGTCCCGCGCCGCCGAGCGGCTCAGCGGTATCCATGGCCCCAATGTGCGGGTGCTGAACTACTCGGGCTCGGGCATCGAAACCACCTTCACGCAAGGCGAAGACGCCTGCCTCGCCTCGATGGTCCCGGCCCTGCCTGCGACGGATGCGAAGGAGTTGCTTCTGGTCGGCGCGCTCCCCGATGTGGTCGAGGATCAGGCGCTCGATCTTCTCGCACAGATCGGCATCTCGCCGGTCCGCTGCCTGCCTGCCAAACGCGCCGCGTTTGACCCGGCCATCGGCCCCAACACCCATTTCGCGCTCACACAGCCATTCCTGGGCGACACCCATGCCGCCCTCATTCGTCGTGGCGCGCAACACATCGCCGCCCCTTTCCCCTTCGGCGCCGAGGGCACCACGCTCTGGCTCAAGGCGGTCGCGGCGACATTCGGCATCGCGCCCGAAAAGGTCGATCAGGTCGTGGCCGCCCCACGCGCGCGGGCCGAAAAAGCCATTGCCGCCGCCGCCAGCACGCTGCAAGGCAAGCGCATCTTCTTCATGCCCGACAGCCAGTTGGAAATCCCGTTCGCGCGTTTCCTGACCCGCGAATGCGGGATGGAGGCCATCGAGATCGGCACACCCTATCTCCATGCGGATCTGCACGGCCCCGAGCTCGATCTGATCGCCGCAGGCCCGGTCATCTCCGAAGGCCAGGATGTCGATCTGCAACTCGACCGCGTGCGTGCCGCGCGCCCGGACCTGACGGTCTGCGGCCTTGGCCTCGCCAACCCGCTGGAGGCCGAGGGGCTATCGACCAAATGGGCGATCGAGCTCGTCTTCACGCCAGTGCATTTCTACGAGCAGGCGGGCGACCTCGCCGCGCTCTTCGCACGGCCCCTGCGCCGCCGCGCGGCTCTGACGCGCCAGCACCCCAACATGATGGAGGCCGCGGAATGACCCAGCCCTTCATCTTGCCAGAAATACTCAAAACAGGACGCCTGCCATGAAGCTCGCCGTCTGGACATATGAAGGCCCGCCGCATGTCGGCGCGATGCGCGTCGCAACCGGCATGCGCGATTTGCATATGGTGCTCCACGCGCCGCAGGGCGACACTTATGCCGATCTGCTGTTCACCATGATCGAGCGCCGCGATCACCGCCCGCCGGTCAGCTACACCACTTTTCAGGCCCGCGATCTGGGCGCGGACACTGCCGGGCTCTTCATGCAATCGGCGCGCGATGCGCATGCGCGCTTCCAGCCGCAGGCGCTGCTGGTCGCGGCCTCCTGCACCGCCGAGCTGATTCAGGACGACCCCGGGGGCCTCGCCGAGACGATGGGCTTGCCGGTCCCGGTCATCCCGCTGGAGCTGCCCAGCTACCAGCGCAAGGAAAACTTCGGCTGCGACGAGGCGTTCCTGCAACTCTGCCGCGCTCTGGCCAGGCCCATGGCGCGCACAGAGCGCGTGACCTGCAACATCCTCGGCCCCACTGCGCTTGGCTTCCGCCATCGCGATGATCTGGCCGAGATCACGGGGCTTCTGTCAGAGATGGGCATCGAAGTGAATGTGGCCGCGCCCATGGGCGCAAGCCCCGCTGACATCGCGCGCATGGGTCAGGCGCATTTCAACGTGCTACTCTATCCGGAAACCGCCGAATCCGCCGCGCGCTGGCTCGAGCGCGAGCACGACCAGCCCTTCACCAAGACCATCCCCATCGGCGCCATCGCCACCCGCGCCTTCATCGAGGAAGTCCGCGCGCTCTCTGGCTCCACCCTTCCGGTCGATGAGTCGCGCCTGCGTCTGCCCTGGTGGGCGGCGTCGGTCGATTCCACATACCTCACCGGCAAGCGCGTCTTCCTCTTCGGGGACGGCACGCATGTCATGGCCGCTGCCAAGGTCGCGCGCGACGAAATGGGCTTCGAGGTCGCAGGCATGGGCTGCTACAACCGCGAACAGGCCCGCCCCTTGCGCGCAATGGCCAGGGAGTTCGGCCTCACGGCGCTGATCACCGACGATTATCTCGAGGTCGAGCGCGCCATTGAAGAGGTCGCGCCCGAGATGATTCTCGGCACCCAGATGGAGCGCCATATCGGCAAGCGCCTCGGCATCCCCTGCGCGGTGATCTCCGCGCCGGTGCATGTGCAGGACTTCCCCGCCCGCTACTCGCCGCAGATGGGGTTCGAGGGCGCGAATGTGCTCTTTGACACATGGGTGCATCCGCTGGTCATGGGGCTTGAGGAGCATCTGCTCGCCATGTTCCGCGAGGATTTCGAGTTCCATGACGAGGCCGGCCCCTCGCATCACGGCCACAAGGCGCAGATCCGCGAGCTCGATGCACCCGCCGCGCAAGCGGCCGCGGATGAAGGGGGCTCGATGCCCCCGCCATCCGCCCCCCCTTCCGCCGACAATGTCATCTGGCTCACCTGCGCCGAACGCGAGTTGAAGAAGATCCCCTTCTTCGTGCGCGGCAAGGCCCGGCGCAACACCGAGAAGTTCGCCTCCGAAAAGGGCCTGCACGAAATCTCGGTCGATACGCTCTATGAGGCAAAGGCGCATTATGCTCGATAGTCAGCATATCCACCCCAAGCCCTACCGGCTTGTTGTCGTCACGCTCGACGCCCATGCCGCAGGCCCTGCCGCCCGCGTGTTGCCGCGCCTGCGCGCCGATTTCCCCGGCCTCGAAGTCTCGATCCACGCCGCGGCCGAATGGGCCGAAAACCCCAATGCGCTGGCCGAAGCCAAGGCCGCGATCAACGCCGCTGACTTCGTGGTGGCGAACCTCCTGTTCATCGAAGAGCATGTCACCGCCTGCCTGCCCGAATTGCAGGCCGCGCGCGCGCGCTGCGACGCTTTCGTCGGTGTCATCGCCGATCCGCAGATCGTCAAGCTCACGAAAATGGGCGAGCTGGACATGGCGAAACCCGCCTCCGGCATCGCCAAGCTGATGAAGAAACTGCGCGGCGGCGGCGATAAATCGAAGCCCGCGAGTGGCGCCAAGCAGATGTCGCTCCTGCGCCGCCTGCCCAAGATCCTCCGCTTCATCCCCGGCAAGGCGCAGGATCTGCGCGCCTGGTTCCTGTCGATGCAATACTGGCTCGGTGGCTCGGATGAGAACATCGAAGCGATGATGCGCTTCCTCATCTCCCGCTACGCCGACCGCCCCGAATGGCGCGAGATCAAGGCCGCCGCCCCCATCGACTACCCCGAGGTCGGCCTCTATCACCCCGACCTGCCCGAGCGCATCACCACTGATGCCGCCGCGCTGCCGCGCCCTGCAGGCGCGCAGGGCACAGTCGGTCTCCTGCTGATGCGCTCCTATATCCTCGCCTCGGACACGGCGCATTACGACGCTGTCATCCGCGCGCTGGAGGCCAAGGGGCTCGCAGTCGTGCCCGCCTTTGCCGGTGGTCTCGATGGCCGCCCCGCGATTGCGGAATATCATCAGGGCAAGATCGACGCGCTCTTGTCGCTCACCGGCTTCAGCCTTGTCGGCGGCCCGGCCTATAATGACAGCCCTGCCGCGGTCGAGACGCTGAGCGCGCTGAATGTCCCCTATATGGTCGCGCATCCGCTGGAGTTTCAGACACTCGGTCAATGGGCGGCCTCGGCCACGGGTCTCGGCCCGGTCGAGACCACCATGCTCATCGCGCTGCCAGAGATCGACGGCGCGGCCTCGCCCACGGTCTTCGGTGGTCGCCACGGGGCCGAGAAATGCACGGGCTGCGCGCATAACTGCCATGTGGACAGCACCACCCGCGCGATGGCCCCTTGCCATGAGCGCATCACCTCGCTGGCCGAGAAACTCGCCCGCACGGTCGCGCTACGCCGCAAGGACAACCACGATCGCAAGGTCGGCATCGTGCTCTTCGGCTTTCCCCCCAATGCGGGCGCGGTCGGCACGGCGGCCTATCTCGATGTGTTCGAGAGCCTGCACAACACGCTGCACCGCATGGCGCGCGAGGGCTATGACATCACGCCGCCCGCCACCTCGGATGAGCTGCGCGCGGCCGTGTTGAAAGGCAATGCCGCGCAGTATGGGCAGGAGGCCAATGTCGCGGCCCATATCCCGGCCGAGGAGATGGTGCGCAACTGCCCGCCGCTTTCGGTGATCGAGAGCGTCTGGGGTCCGGCTCCGGGCCGCGTGCAATCCGACGGGCGCGGCGTTTTCGTGCTGGGCGCGCAATTCGGCAAGGTCTTTGTCGGCGTGCAACCCACCTTCGGCTATGAAGGCGACCCGATGCGGCTCTTGTTCGAGCGCGGCTTCGCGCCCACCCATGCCTTCACGCAATTCTATCTCTGGCTGCGCAACACCTACCAGGCTGATGCCGTGCTGCATTTCGGCATGCATGGCGCGCTGGAATTCATGCCGGGCAAGCAGGCCGGGATGGGCGCGCGCGACTGGCCCGACCGGCTGATCGGCGAGATGCCGAATATCTATCTCTATGCCGCGAACAACCCCTCTGAGGCCTCACTCGCCAAGCGCCGCTCGGGCGCGGTCACGATCACGCATCTGACCCCGCCTGTGGCGCAGGCCGGGCTCTACAAGGGCTTGCAGGAATTGAAGGACAGCCTCGCCCGCTGGCGGCGGATGGAACCGCAAGACCCGGCACGCGGCGAGTTGGAAACCCTGATCGCGGAGCAGGCCGAAGCGGTCGATCTCAGCGGCACGCCCGAGACACTCTGGGTCAAGCTGCTCGACTGCGAGGATGCGCTGATCCCCGAGGGGCTGCATATCATGGGCCGCAGGCTTGACGCGGATGCCCGTGCGCATCTGATGGCCAATGTCGAGGCCAGCGAAGAGCAGCGCGCCGCGATGGACGCGGCCCTGCAGAGCGACAGCGAGCTTGACGGGCTGATGCGCGCGCTCAATGCCGAGTATATCGCCCCGGTGCCGGGTGGCGATCTGATCCGCTCGCCCGAAATCCTGCCCACGGGCCGCAATATCCATGCGTTTGATCCATTCCGCATGCCCACGCAATTCGCGCTGCGCGAAGGGGCGGCCCAAGCGGCAAAGCTGCTGGAGGCGCATCCGAGCCTGCCGCGCAGCGTCGCAATGGTGCTCTGGGGCTCGGACAATATCAAATCCGATGGCGGACCGATCGCGCAGGCCCTCGCGCTGATCGGCGCAACCCCCCGCTTTGACGCTTATGGCCGCCTCTCAGGCGCGGATCTGATCCCGCTCGCAAAACTTGGCCGCCCGCGCATCGATGTCGTGATGACGCTTTCGGGCATCTTCCGCGACCTGCTGCCCTTGCAGACACGGCTCCTGGCCGAGGCCGCCTACAAGGCCGCCATGGCCGAGGAGCCCGAAGCGCAGAACTTCATCCGCACCCACGCGCTGCAAACCGCGCGCGAGTTGGGCGTCGATCTCGAAACCGCCGCGCTGCGGGTGTTTTCCAACGCCGAAGGCGCCTATGGCTCCAACGTCAACGCGCTGGTCGACAGCTCGGCCTTTGGCGACGAGGATGAACTCGCCGACGCTTATCAGGCGCGCAAGGGGTTTGCTTACGGTGTGAACGGGAAACCGGTTGCACAGCCAGACCTGCTGAAAGCCACGCTCAAGACTGTCGATCTGGCCTATCAGAACCTCGAATCCGTCGAGCTTGGCGTGACCACGGTTGACCATTATTTCGACACGCTGGGCGGGATCGCCCGTGCCGTGAAACGCGCGCGGGGGCAGGAAACCCCGGTCTATATCGGCGATCAGACGCGCGGCGCGGGCAAGGTGCGCACGCTCAAGGACCAGATCGCACTCGAGACACGCTCGCGCGCGCTCAACCCCAAATTCTACGAGGCGCTGCTGACCCACAAGGCCGAAGGCGTGCGCCAGATCGAGGCGCATGTGACCAACACGCTGGGCTGGTCGGCCACGACCGGCAATGTGGAGCCCTGGGTCTATCAGCGCCTGTCGGAGACTTTCGTGCTCGATGAAGCCATGCGCCGCCGCCTCGCAGAGATGAACCCGCAAGCCTCCGCGCGCCTGGCCGGGCGGCTGATCGAGGCCTCGGAGCGCAATTACTGGGCGCCGGATGCTGCCACGCTGGCAGCACTTCAGGACGCTGCCGATGAGATCGAAGACCGTGTCGAAGGGATTGCCGCCGAATGAGCAGGACCGCGACCATAACGCCCTTCGGAGAGGGCGGGGGGCCAGCCTCCCGCGCATCCCGGAGTATTTTTCGCAAGATGAAGGGAAGAACGTCATGAGCCCCAGAGATGAGATACCGGTCCTGAAGGGCCAGGACGGCGAAGGGTCAGTGCAGGTGCATATGGATCCGAGCCAGAAAATCGAGGGCGCGAAAGTGTTTTCGGTCTACGGCAAGGGCGGTATCGGCAAATCGACCACTTCCTCCAACCTGTCGGCTGCCTTTGCCGCGCAGGGCAAGCGTGTGCTGCAGATCGGCTGCGACCCCAAGCATGACAGCACCTTCACCCTGACCGGGCGTTTGCAGCCCACCGTGATTGATATCCTCAAGGATGTGGATTTTCACGCCGAAGAACTGCGCCCCGAGGATTTCGTCACCGAAGGCTGGGGCGGCGTGATGTGCGTGGAGGCAGGCGGGCCGCCCGCGGGCACTGGCTGCGGTGGCTATGTGGTGGGCCAGACCGTGAAACTCCTCAAGCAGCATCATCTGCTGGAAGACACGGATGTGGTGATCTTCGACGTGCTGGGCGATGTGGTCTGCGGCGGCTTCGCAGCCCCCCTGCAGCATGCCGACCGCGCCGTGATCGTGACCGCGAATGATTTCGACTCGATCTATGCGATGAACCGCATCATCGCCGCCGTGCAGGCAAAATCGGCCAATTACAAGGTGCGGCTCGCGGGCTGCATCGCCAATCGCTCGCGCGAGACCGATGAGGTGGACCGCTTCTGCAAGACCGTGGGCTTCAACCGGATCGGGCATATGCCGGATGTCGATGCGATCCGGCGCTCGCGGCTCAAGAAGAAGACACTTTTCGAGATGGATGCCGATGAGGACATTCTCGCCTGCCGCAATGAATACATGCGGCTGGCCGAGGCGCTCTATAACGGGACCGAGGCGTTCACCCCGCAACCCCTGCCCGACCGCGATATCTTCGAGCTTCTGGGATTTGACTGATGCGCGACCTCTCGCCCACCCCCAGCTATGACGCCACCCGCGCCCGTGTCGCCGATTATTTCGACGGCACGGCCACGCGCGTCTGGGAACGGCTGACCTCGGATGCGCCGGTCTCGCGCATCCGCCAGACTGTGCGCGAGGGCCGCGACACCATGCGCGCGATGATGCTGGGCGAATTGCCTGCCGATCTGCGGGGCGCACGCGTGCTCGATGCAGGCTGCGGCACGGGTGCGGCCGCGGCGGAACTGGCCGCGCGCGGGGCGGATGTGACCGCCATCGACATATCGCCCAAACTCGTCGAGATCGCGCAGGCGCGGCTGCCGCAGGGCCTGCCCGGATCGGTCAGTTTCCGCGCGGGCGACATGCTCAGCCCCGCGCTGGGGCAGTTCGATCATGTGATCGCAATGGACAGCCTGATCTATTACACCCGTCCCGATCTCGAAGCCGCGCTCGATACTCTCTCGGCGCGCGCGGGCCAGATCGTCTTCACCCTCGCCCCGCGCACGCCGCTTCTGATGGCGATGTGGCATGCGGGCCGCGTCTTTCCGCGCGCGGATCGCTCGCCCACCATGATCCCGCATGATCATCGCCGCATCACCACGCCGGGATTGTCGCGTGTGGGCCGCGTTGCGCGCGGGTTCTACATCTCCGAATGCCTGAAGGTGCGCGCATGATCATCCCCAAGGCCATATTCAGCAAGATCGGCATGAATTGGCTGCCCTTCGCCGATGCGGCCTCCGAGGGCCTGCCGCTGAGCCAGATCCTGCGCCTGAGCCTGTTTCAGGTCTCGGTCGGGATGGCGACCGTGCTGCTTCTGGGCACGCTCAACCGCGTCATGATCGTGGAGCTGTCGCTCGCGGCCTCGCTGGTCGCGGTGATGATCGCGCTGCCCGTGCTGATCGCGCCCTTCCGTGCGCTTTTGGGCTTTCGGTCGGACAATCACCGCTCCTCTATCGGCTGGAAGCGCATTCCCTATCTGTGGTTCGGCTCGCTCTGGCAGTTCGGCGGGCTCGCGATCATGCCGTTCGCGCTTCTGGTGCTGACCGGCGATGTGGTCCATGACGTGCCCTTCGCGGGCGAGGTCATCGCGGCACTCGCCTTCCTGATGACCGGTTTCGGCCTGCACATGACGCAGACCGCAGGCGTCGCGCTCGCAGCCGACCGCGCCGATGATGAAACCCGCCCGCGCGTGGTCGCGCTGCTTTATGTCACCTTCCTCGCGGGCATGGCGGTCTCGGCGCTGATCGTGGGCTGGCTGTTGCGCGATTTCAGCGATCTGCGCCTCATTCAGGTGGTGCAGGGCTGCGCGGTTGTCACGCTTGCGCTCAATGTCATCGCGCTGTGGAAGCAGGAAAAGATCAAGCCCCAGACCCGCGCCGAGCGCGAGGCCCCCAAACCCGCCTTCCGCGAGGCCTGGAATGACTACATCAAGGGCGGACAGGCCGGGCGGCTGCTGGCAGTGGTGTTCGTGGGCGGGCTCGCCTTCAACATGCAGGATGTCCTGCTGGAACCCTATGGCGGCGAGATCCTCGGCCTGTCAGTGGGCGCCACCACCACGCTGACGGCGGTCTGGGCCGTGGGGGCGCTGTTCGGCTTCTGGCTTGCGGCGCGCTGGCTCGGGCAGGGCATGGATCAGTACCGCATGGCGGGCCTGGGCATCGTGGTCGGCATATTCGCCTTCGCGGCCGTGATCTTCGCCGGGCCGCTGCAATCGGTCTTCACCTTCTTTGCGGGCGCCTTCGGGATCGGCCTCGGGCTCGGGATCTTCGCGGTCGCGACCCTGACAGCCGCGATGGAGATGCCCCGCAGCGGCAAGGTCGGCGGCGGGCTCGCACTTGGCGCCTGGGGTGCCGCGCAGGCGACAGCGGCCGGGCTCGCGGTCGCACTGGGCGGCGGCATTCGCGACACTGTTCAGGGGCTTGCCAATGCAGGCCATCTGGGCGCGGGCCTGATGACGCCGGATATCGGCTATTCGGTCGTCTATCACATCGAGATCGCGCTTCTCTTCGTGACGCTCATCATCCTTGGCCCGCTGGTCAAGACGCGCATCATTCAATCCACACAGCACCGCAACCAACGGATCGGCCTTGCCGATTTCCCAACCTGACCCTCAAGGAGGAAACACCATGGATACACCATATGGCTGGCTGTTTTTCGGCAATTTCGATCTCGCCCTGATCTCGCTTTACCTGTTCTGGTTCTTCTTCGCTGGGCTCATCATCTATATCCAGCGCGAGAACATGCGCGAAGGCTACCCGCTGGAAAACGACGATGGCAGCCATGCGAATTCGCTGCTGCCGGTGCCGGAGCCCAAGACCTTCAACCTGCCGCATGGGCGCGGCGAGTTCAAAGCCCCCAATGAGGAGCGCGAGCAGCGCGATCTGGCGCTGGCACCGACATCGGCCACAGGCGGCTTTCCCTTCGCGCCGACCGGCGATCCGCTGAAAGACGGGGTTGGCCCGGCTTCATGGGCAGCGCGCCGCGATGAGCCCGAGCTCGACGGTCATGGCCATCCGAAGATTCAGCCCATGGCCAAAGCCGGCGATTTCGCTCTTGCTGCAGGCCGCGACCCGCGCGGAATGCCGATCATGTGCCATGACAACGCCTCCCCCGGCAAGGTCAGCGATATGTGGGTGGATGTTCCCGAGCAACTGGTGCGCTACCTCGAAGTCACGCTCGACGATGGCTCGAAGCGCCTCGTGCCGATGCCGATGGTGCGCATCAAGGCCGACCGCGTTGTTGTCAACGCCCTCGATTCCGAGAGCTTCAAGGGCATTCCCACGCTCGCCTCGGATGCCCAGGTGACCAAGCTCGAGGAAGAGAAAGTCTCGGGCTATGTCGCCGGCGGCTATCTCTACACGGCAGACAAGCGCGCCTCGCAAGTGAAAGCGCTCTCCAAGGCTCTGACCGACCCGGTCTGAGCCCACCTGACGACCATAAATAACCATAAGGAACCGGCCCATGTCACATGATGATTTCGCTTTTGAACCTGTAAAGGGGTTGCCAGAGAGGCCCCCTGAACACGAACGCATCCTGTGGCAGGGCCGGCCCGACACTTGGGCGCTGGCGCGCGACGCCTACAAGATCAACTGGATAACGGGCTATTTCGTGGTGATCATCGTCTGGCGCGCCTCGGTCGGCTCGATCGATGCGGGGCTGGCGGGGGCTGTAGCCTTCGGCCTGCCCTATGCGCTGCTCTGGGCCGCCGCGATGGGCGTGGTGCTCTCGCTGGCCTGGGTAGCCGCGCGCAGCACGGTCTACACCATCACCACCGCACGCGTCGCCATGCGCATCGGGGCGGCGCTGACGGTCACGCTCAACCTGCCCTTCCGCCAGATCGCCAATGCCGATCTGAACCTCGGCAAGGGCGGCACCGGCACCCTCGCGCTGGAGACGCTGGGCGAGACAAAGTTCTCCTATCTCATCCTCTGGCCGCATTGCCGCCCGGGCCATGTCCGCGTGACCAAGCCCGCGCTGCGCGCCATCCCGGATGCGCAGAACGTCGCCGCCATCCTCGCCGATGCCGCCGAAGCGCGCATCGCGCAACCTGTTGTCGAACGCAAGACCAGCGCGCCCGCAGGCGATCTGGTCGCAGCCGAGTGAGCCACGCCATGACCATCGACCCAAATCCCCAACGCCCATTCAAGCCTGGCTTCAAGCGCAAGGACAATAATGACATGATCCCGATCGGGCTCGTTCGGATGATGTTCGCGCTGCCCGTCGCAGCCCTCGCGCTGGTCTCTTACGCTGCCTTCACCGACCGCGAGCGCGTGGCGATCCCGCCCGCAGCCGCAGTCGTGCAGGAATGGACGATCAGCCTTGTGGGCCATGATGCGCAGGCTGTGACCGTTCTGGACGCCGAAGGCAATCTGCTGGCTGATCTGGATCATGGCGGCTTCATCACCGTCATCGAGAATGGCCTCATGACCATGCGTCGCCGCCACGGGATAGACCCGACCCTGCCCCTGCAGATCGTGCAATTCGAAAACGGAAGGCTGGCCGCGATCGACCCGCTGACCGACTACCGCGTCGAGCTGACCCAGTTCGGCCGCGACAACCAGGCCGCATTCGAACGGCTGCTGAACATACAATAAGACCAAGACCACCAAAAAAACCAAGGGAATCAAAAAATGTCACTCTTCTCAAGAAAGGTCGAACAGGTGCCCTGCACAGTTGAGGTGTCGCACCGTTTCGAGGCTCTGCACGCGCATGTGCGTTTCAATGACGGCTCGGTCATCCATCCGGGCGACGAGGTGCAGGTGCAAGGCCCGCCCGTGCTCGCGGCATGGGGCGAGGTGATCTCGGAGGATCGCGTCGCCACCATCACCCGCGCCAATGCGCTGGAGCGCGTCTGGACCAAGCTCACCGGTGATTTCGAATTCATCGAGCTGTGCGAATTTTCCTTCTCCGAGGAGATGTCACTCAACAAGGAGGCCGCGGCATGAACATGCAAAGCCCCGCAACCGCCCATGACGAATTGCGCGCAGAAATCGGCGATCGCTTCGACACCGATGCCATGGCGCAGGAATCCACGCTGCTGAACCCGCGTTTCTACACCACCGATTTCGACGAGCTTGACCGCATCGACGTGACCCCGGTGCGCGAGGAATGGGACAAGCTGATCGCACAGATGAAGTCGGACCCCAACAAGGGCCATTTCAAGAAGAACGAAGAGTGGGATCATATCGACTGGGAGGGCATGGACCCCGCCCTGAAGCGCGAATTGATCGACTTTCTGGTTTCCTCCTGCACCGCCGAATTCTCGGGCTGCGTGCTCTACAAGGAGATGAAGCGGCGCGGCAACAACCCCGACATCTGCGAGTTGTTCAACTATATGGCCCGCGACGAGGCGCGCCATGCCGGTTTCATCAATGACGCGCTGCGCGAAGCGGGCGTGGCGGTGAATCTGGGCTTCCTGACCAAGGCCAAGAAATACACCTATTTCCGGCCCAAATTCATCTACTACGCGACGTATCTCAGCGAGAAGATCGGCTATGCGCGCTATATCACCATCTACCGCCATCTCGAGGCGAACCCCGACAAGCGCTTCCACCCGATCTTCAAGTGGTTCAAGGAATGGTGCAATGACGAGTTCAGCCATGGCGAAGCCTTCGCGCTGCTGATGCGCACTGACCCCAAGCTGACGGAGAGCTTCGTCAACAAGCTCTGGATCCGCTTCTTCCTGACGGCTGTCTATGCCACGATGTATGTGCGCGACCATGCGCGGCCTGAGTTCCACAAGGCGCTTGGCGTGGATATCGACTGGTATGATCAGGAAGTCTTCCGCAAGACCTCCGAAATCGCGCGGCAGGTCTTCCCTCTGGAGCTGGACATCGACCACCCGGCCTGGCTGCCCACGCTGCGCAGGATCGAGGCCGCCTACAAGGATGTCGAAGCCGGCACCAAACAGGGCGGTGTGGGCGGCACGCTGAAGCGCTGGGGCGGCATGGCCCGCGCAGGCGCAGGCTTTGCCCGCCTCTATCTGCTGCCGGTCAAGAAGAACACGCCCCCCGCCTCGGTGCGGCTGGAGCCCGCCTACTAAGCCGCGCGGGCGGGCCACGCGGCCCGCCCGGCACGCCAGACAGGAGCCCGATGCATGTTTGAAACCCCCTGGATAGCCGCTCTTGCTGCGCTGTTTCTGTGGTGGTTTGCCACGGGCATCCTGCTCTGGCGCGTCCATGCCGCAGATCGCGGCGGGCGTGATCAACATGCGTGGTCCGTGATCCTGTCGCTGCCGCTACTGGCGGCAGGCGCGCTCGGGGTGCATGCCACGCTGGGCGATGCCAGCGCGCAGGGCGTGTGGTTCGCCTTCCTCGCAGCACTCGCGCTCTGGGCCTGGGTGGAACTCGCCTTCCTCTCCGGTGTCATCACCGGCCCCAATACCCGACCCTGCCCTGCCGGGCTCGCCCCGGTCGCACGGTTCTGGGCCGCTTTCCGCACTGTGGCCTTCCACGAGGTGCTGCTCGCGGCCATGCTGATCGTGCTGGCGCTCGCCTCGCTCGGCGCCGACAACGCCTTCGCGCTCTGGACCTTCCTTGTGCTGTTCGCCGCCCGCATCTCGGCCAAGCTCAACCTCTTTCTCGGCGTGCCGCGCATCAATACCGATTTTCTGCCGCGCCCGCTGTCGCATCTCTCCAGCTACTTCCGGCAAGGCCCGGTCAGTGGCTTCTTCCCGCTCTCGGTCACGCTGCTGGCGCTTGCCGTGGGCTGCTTTCTCGAACGGCTCTGGCGCGCACATCAGGCCGCCGATCAGGGCGCAATCATCGGCTTCACGCTCCTGTCCATGCTCACGGCCCTCGCGCTGCTGGAGCACTGGTTCATGGTCTGGCGCGTGCGCGATGACAAACTCTGGCGCTGGATGATCCCGGCGCCCACAAACACGAAATCAAAAACATGACCGAGGGGATCCCGATGGACTTTGAAACCCATTTCCAAACCGCGCTCGACACGCTGAAAAGCGAAGGCAACTACCGCATCTTCGCCGAGGTCGAACGTCAATGCGGCAGCTTCCCCAAGGTCAAGCATTTCAACGGCCCCGGCGTGCAGGAGGTCACTGTCTGGTGCTCGAATGACTATCTCGGCATGGGGCATCACGAGACTGTCGTGGATAGCATGGTGCGCGCAGTGACCGCCTGCGGCACTGGCGCGGGCGGGACGCGCAACATCTCGGGCAACAACCATCTCCACCGCATCCTCGAAGAGGAACTCGCCGATCTGCATGGCAAGGATGCAGCACTTCTGTTCACCTCCGGCTATGTGTCGAACTGGGCCGCGCTGTCGACGTTGGGCGCGAAAATCCCCAACGCCGTGATCCTCTCGGACGAAAAGAACCACGCGAGCATGATCGAGGGCATCCGCCACAGCCGCGCCGACAAGGTGCTGTGGAAGCACAATGACTGGCGCGATCTCGACCGCAAGCTCAAGGCCGTGGGCGACCGCCCCAAGATCGTGGCGTTCGAATCGGTCTATTCCATGGATGGCGATATCTGCCCAATGCGCGAGATCGTCGAGGTGGCCGAGGCGCATGGCGCGCTCACCTATCTCGACGAGGTCCACGCGGTCGGCATGTATGGCCCGCGCGGCGGCGGCATCTCGGAAGAGCGCGGGCTCGCGGACCGGATCTCGCTGATCGAGGGCACGCTGGGCAAGGCGTATGGCGTGATGGGCGGCTACATCACCGGCAGCCATGCGCTATGCGATTTCATCCGCTCCTTCGCCTCCGGCTTCATCTTCACCACCGCCCTGCCCCCGGCCATCGCGGCGGCGGCGACCACGTCCATCCGGCATCTGAAAACCTCGCAGACCGAGCGCATGGCCCAGCGCGACCGCGTGGCACGGCTGCGCGCCAAGCTCGATGCGCAGGGCATCCCGCATATACCCAATGAGAGCCATATCATCCCGGTGATGATCGGCGATCCGGTCAAATGCCGGATGATCTCGGACATCCTGATGAATGACTGGGGCATCTATGTGCAGCCCATCAACTACCCGACCGTGCCCAAGGGCACCGAGCGGCTGCGCATCACCCCCGGCCCGCTGCATTCGGATGCCGATATCGACCATCTGGTCTCCGCCCTCACCGCGCTCTGGAAGCAATGCGCGATTGCACATGCAGTCGCATGATCTTGTCTTGACTTGACACCGAAACAGAACACTTCTTCGCTTGGCCTGACAAAACAAACCGGGAGGAAACAGGACATGAAACACAAGATTGGTGCGGCGGCGGCGGCCCTCACACTCTCCGTGACCGCGATGCCTGCCCTTGCAGGCGACATTGATGCTGGCGCAAGCGCGTTCCAGAGCCAGTGCCAGAATTGCCATAATGTGGTGAATGAGGATGGCGACGTGCTCGCAGGGCGCGCGAATGTGCGCACAGGGCCTAATCTGTATCAGGTGATCGGCCGTCAGGCCGGTACGGCAGATTTCCGCTATGGCAACTCGCTTGTCGAAGCCGGGGAAGAAGGGCTGGTCTGGGATCAGGAGAACATGGTGCCCTATCTGCTCGACCCGCAGGGCTATCTGCGCGAGACGCTCGACAACAACCGCGCGCGCAGCCAGATGTCCTTCCGCGTCCGCGACGAGGATACCGCGAACAACATCATCGCCTTCCTCGCGCAATTCAGCGATGTTGAGGAAGACGAAGACGAGGCCGCCGAAGGCAGCTGATTCAATCCATCTCGGCGAAAAATACAACGGCAAGGCCAGCGCGGCCCTGCCGTTTTTTCATGCCCTCGACCTGCTCCCGATCAGCCTGCGCCAGCCGAAACCACCCTGCGCGCCCTGACTTCATCTTGCCCAAAATACGCGCGCCGAAGGCCGCGCGCCGTCAGGCGCGCTTCTCTCCACGCGAGGACGCATGCACTCAAGGCGGCGCGCTGCCCCAGCGACGAGGCCTTGACGCCGCAACCTGATCGAGACCCGCGCTAACGATAGCTGAGCGGCAGATTGAACTGATGCGTCCCTGACACGCCCGACGGCGCGCGCGGCAGGCGTGCGCGCTGCACGGCCTGCACCGCCGCGCGATCAAGCTGCGCATTGCCCGAGCCTTGCGTCACGCTCACCCCGGCCAGCCGCCCATCCGCATTGACCTGCAAACGCAGATGCACTGTGCCGCGTGCACGCGCCCCGGGGCTGCGCTGCTGGCGCTGGATCGCCGCGCGAATGCCGCCCCCCCATTGCGCCAGCGCGCTGGCACTCGGCGCCGCACCGCTGGTCTCGCGCGCCTGCCCCTGCCCGCTCTGCCGCGCTTGCCCCTGCCCGGCCGCGCGCTGCGCAGGCGGGGCGGCCGGTGCGGCCTGCCGCGGTTCGGGCCGCGCGCGCGGGCGCGGGGTCTCGCGCGTCTCGGGCATATCGAAGACCGGCGGCGGCGGGCGCGACGCCTCGGCACTTGCCTCGGGCGCGCGCATCTCGGGAAGCTGCGCGGCCTGCAGTGCAGGGGCCTCCTCCGGCTCGGGCAAAGGCAGCGCGGGCGCGGTCGCGGCGGGCGCGGCTGTCGTGGCGGGGGCTTCTGGCTCGGATATGGCAGGCGGGGCCTCCCAGCGCGCGACCATCTCGGCAAGCGCGGCATCCGCCCCGCCCAGCGGCGCGGCGACTGTCACCTCCTGCGCTCCGCCAGCGCCGCCCGCTTCCATGCCGTCAGGCAGCGTGGCCGCGAAGACCGCCAGATGCGCCACCGCCGCGAGCGAGGCGAAGCCCAGAAACTCCAGCCCGGGCCTCATGGCTCCCCCATCACGGCCACCAGCGTCACTGCCTCCACCCCGACCTCGCCCAGCGCCTGCAATACACGGGCGAATTCAGCCGCCTCCAGCCCCGCATCCGTGCGCAAACTCACTGGCCCCGGAGCCTCGCCCAGCGCCTCCAGCGCCTCCGCGCCCGTCAGCCCGTCGAAATGCAGCACCCCATCGCGGCCCAGCCACAGCATCCGCGCGCCCTCGGGCAGCGCCTCGGCCTCGCGTACCACAGGCGGGGCGACCTCGACCGGGTCCGGCGGGGCGATCTGCGCGCTCATCAGAAAGAAGATCAGAAGCAGGAACACCACATTGATCATCGGCACCACGCTCTCGCGCGCAGGCTTGCGGGGGGGCGGGGTGAAATCGAGCGCGCTCATGGGGCCAGCACCACAAGGCGCGACAGCCCTGCCCCCTGCAACAGCTCTGTGACCCGCGTCAGATCCTGCACGTTCGCGCCCTCGCGCGGGCGCAGCACGACCAGCGCCTCGGGCGTGAGCATAAGCGCCGCCACGGCCTCGGGCAGATCCTCGGGCGCGGTCTCGACCCCGTTGAGCCAGAGCGCATCGCCCGCGAACTCCACCAGCCGCGGCGGCCCCTCATAGCCCGCGCCCCCGCCCTGACCGGGCGCGAGTGCGAGCCCCATATCCTGCCCGAACCGCGCCGCCAGCATGAAGAACACCAGAAGCAGAAACACCACATCGATCATCGGTGTCAGGCTGGGGCGACGCGCGGGGCGCGGGGCGGAAAAGCGAAACATCACGCGGCCCCGCTGGTAAATATCCGCGTGGCGAGATCTTCGAGATCGACCTGCACGCGGTCGCAGATGCTCTCGAACCAGCTCAGCGCCATCGCAGCCGGGATCGCCACGGCCATGCCCGCAGCCGTGGTCAGCAGCGCCTGCCAGATGCCGCCCGCCAGCGCCGCAGGGTCCGCGCGGTTGCCCGCCGCCTGCAGCGCCTGAAACGCCTCGATCATGCCCAGAACCGTGCCCAACAGCCCGATCAGCGGGGCGATCGTCGCGATAAGTTCGAGCGCGCGCAGACCCCGCCGCGCCTCCATCAGTGCGCGCTTGCCCACGCGGCTGGTCTCCTCGCGCGCAGCCGCCTCGGCATATTCGGGCGCAAGCCGCGTCTGCATCGCCCGGCGGCTGACCCGCGCGCGCAGACCCTTTCGCACTGCGAGCCGCGCCAATGCCTCGCGCGCGGCCCCCGATTGCCACTCCGCGACAGCCTGCTCGGAGGGTGCGCGCGACCATGCGCCCAGCCGGGCGAGATCCCAGAATTTCCACAGGATCAGCGCCAATGTGAACACCGAGAGCCCCGCGATCACCCACAGCGCAGGCCCGCCACGCTCCAGAAACGCCATGAGCGCTGCCATGTCGATCATCCCGCAACACCCCTGCTCGGGCCGTCTGGCCCTGTTGTCGAAATGTCTGGCAGGTGCAATCGCGCACCGCAGACGGCGAAGGATGTCACCGCTACGGTTCAAACCGTTACCCGCAGCGCCACCCGCGCCGGGATAGGGTGAACACTCTGGCAGGTCTCCTGACTCGCGGGTCACAGCTTTGCCGGGCCTTCCCATGACATCGCGTCACAGTGGCATATGCCGACATCGCTCGCCGCCTACAGTTGCGGGGGCAGTCGCGGAATTGCGGCGATCAAGCCGCGCACCGCGTTCCCTCATGCCGAAGGCGTTCGGACCAGAGCCCTCCCTCGATACGCGTGCTGCACAGATTCGGCAAGCGTGCCCGCACTGGCCAGCGGATCGCAGCCTGACATCGGGCAGACCCTGCGCCCGTATGGGTGCGCATTGCCTGGAGGGCATGGGCCACCGCAAAGGGGGAAGCGCGCCTGACGGCGCGCTGCCTTCGGCGAGAGTATTTTGGGGCAAGATGAAGTCGGGGCGCGCAGGGTGGTATCGGCTGGCCCTGGCTGATCGGGAACAGGTCCGGGGCGGCGTGAGGCAAGAGGAGAGCCGCGCCCTGTCGCGGCTGGGTGCTCTCCCGCCCTCTCAAGACGTTCATGCAGCGGCATGATCCGGCAGCGCGACGCTGCTTGTCGGTGAAAGGCCCCGCCCCTGGAAACGGTCGAACGCTGCAGCGGCCTGCGGCCTTGTCTGCGCCGAAAAAACACGTGGCCGGTATGGCTTCCAACGTCGTGACGGGTATCTTCGGCAGGTGCCGCATACCTACGCAAGGGCCAGATGTGCCGAAACCCTTGATCATCTCCCTGCTCGCAACACTCGCCCGACAGGGGCGGGCCGTGCTGCTGGTCGGCCTCGCGCTCGGCATCGGCACAGGGCTCGTGCTGCCCGATCTGGCGCAGGCGTTGCAGGTCATCATCGCGCCGGTTGTGGCCACGCTGCTGTTCCTCGCCTTCCTGCGGCTCGGGCCCGAGGGGGTGCGCGCCGGGCTCGCAGGTTGGCGCGGGGGCGTCTTGGGCGTGCTCGCGCTGCAACTCGCGCTGCCTGTCCTCGCAGCGCTCGTGCTGCGCGCGGCCGAGGTCGAGACGGCCCTCGCCCTCGGCGTCATCCTCGTGCTTGCGGCAGCGCCGATCACCGGCAGCCCGAACCTCGCCATCATGTCAGGCGCAAGCGCCCCGGTCGCGCTACGCCAGCTTGTGCTGGGCACGTTGCTGCTGCCCGCGACCGCGCTTCCGGTCTTTCTGCTCATGCCCGGCCTCGGCCCGCCTGCGGAGGTCGGGGCCATCGTGCTGCGACTCCTCGCGCTGATCGCGCTCGCCTGCGCCCTTGGTCTGGGGCTGCGCCAGAGCGGGATCGTGCGCGAAACGCGCGACAGCCTTGCCGTGATCGATGGCTGCGCGACGCTGCTGCTCGCGGTCATCGTGATCGCGCTGATGGGCGCGGTCGGGCCCGCGCTGTTGGAGGGCCTCGCAATCTGGCCGGTTTTCGCGCTGGTCCTCGTGCTTGGCTTCGGCTTGCAGATCGCGACGCTGCTGGTGCTGAGAGACCGCCTGCCGGGCGGGCAGGTCGCGGCCTTCAGCCAATGCGCTGGCAACCGCAATATCGCGCTGTTTCTGGGCGTGCTGCCGCCGGCACTGGCGAGCGATCTCTTCCTCTTCATCGGGCTCTATCAGATCCCCATGTATCTGACCCCTGCGGTGATGGGCTGGCTCTATGCGCGGCTGCGGCTGCAACTGGCCTGATGTTGACTTTTGGCCCGCGCCTGCGATAGCTGCCCGCATCTGACTTGCGCTGGAGAGGAGCGAGTGACGCGCGTGACCGTGCAAGGCAAAATGACCGATCTCAACGAGGACGCGATCGCCGCCGGCAAGGGCGTGCTGGAGGCCGAGGCCAATGCGCTCTACCGCATGGCCGCAGGGCTCGGTGCCCCTTTCGCGCAGGCGGTGGAGATGATCCTCGCGACCAAGGGGCGGCTTGTTGTGGCCGGGATCGGGAAATCGGGCCATGTCGGGCGCAAGATCGCGGCCACTTTCGCCTCCACTGGCACACCCGCCTATTTCGTCCATGCAGCCGAGGCGAGCCATGGCGATATGGGCATGATCGTGGGCGCGGATACCTGCCTGCTGCTGTCGAAATCGGGCGAAACGAACGAGTTGAGCGATCTGGTCTCCTATACGCGGCGCTTCGGGATCCGCCTGATCTCGATCACCGGCAACCCCGAAAGCACGCTCGCGCAGAAATCCGACATCGCGCTCATCCTGCCCGATGCCCCCGAAGCCTGCGCCATCGGCATGGCGCCCACCACCTCCACCACGCTCAGCCTTGCCCTTGGTGATGCGCTGGCGGTGGCGGTGATGCGCCAGAAGGGCTTCGATCCGGCGGGGTTTCACATGTTCCACCCCGGCGGCAAGCTCGGCGCGCAATTCATGCGCGTGGGCGAGTTGATGTATCGCGGCGACGCGCTGCCGCTGGTGGGCGAGGATGCGCCGATGCCCGATGTGCTGATGCGCATGACCGGCACGGGCTATGGCGTGGCGATCGTGACCGAGGGCGGCGTGCTGCGCGGGGTCATCACCGATGGCGATCTGCGGCGCAACATGGACGGGCTGATGACCCGCCGCGCGGGCGATGTGGCCACGCGCAACCCCAAGACGATCACCCCGGATGCGCTGGTCTCGGAAGCGGTGATGGTGATGAATGGCAACAAGGTCAACGCGCTCTGCGTGATCGATGAGGCGCGGCGCGTGCAGGGGCTGATCCGGCTGCATGACTGCCTGCGCGCAGGAGTGGTGTGAATGGCCGAGAAGATCATCCTCATCCCGGCGCGCTATGCCTCCAGCCGCTATCCGGGCAAGCCGCTTGTCGGGCTCGAGGGCGCGACGGGCCGGACGAAAAGCCTGATCGAGCGAAGCTGGCGCGCGGCCTGCGCGGTCGAGGGGGTGGATGCGGTCTATGTCGCCACCGATGACGCGCGTATAGCTGATGCCGCAGCCGCGTTCGGCGCGCAGGTGGTGATGACCGATATCGACTGCGCCAATGGCACCGAACGCTGCGCCGATGCGCTCGCACGGCTGGAGATCACCCCGCGCGTGGTGGTGAATCTGCAAGGCGATGCGCCGCTCACGCCCGCATGGTTCGTCACCGCGCTGATCGCGGGCATCGAGCGCGGGGCCGAGGTCGCGACCCCGGTGCTGCGCCTGACGCCCGAGACTCATGCGCGCTTTGTCGAGGACCGCAAGGCCGGGCGCGTGGGCGGCACCACCGCCGTGATGGCCGCCGATGGCACGGCGCTCTATTTCTCCAAGGAAGTGCTGCCCTATACCGGGCGCATCTACGGCCCGCTCGAACAGGTGCCCGCCTTCCACCATGTCGGCGTCTATGCCTACACGCCCGAGGCGCTTTCGCGCTACATGGCCGCCGGGGCTTGCGAGCTGGAAAATCTCGAAGGGCTGGAGCAGTTGCGCTTCCTCTATAACGGCCTGCCGGTCACCTGCGTCGAGGTCGAGGCGCAGGGCCGCGAATTCTGGGAACTGAACAACCCCGAGGACGTGCCCCGGATCGAGGCCGTCCTCAAACGAGAGGGCCGGGAATGAGCGTGCGTATTGGCGAGATCGAGATCGGCAATGACACGCCCTTCGCGCTGATCTCCGGCCCCTGCCAGATGGAATCGCTCGATCATGCGCGCCTGATCGCAGGGGCGCTTGCGGATGCTTGCGCGCGGCTTGCGATCCCCTTCATCTTCAAGGCCAGCTATGACAAGGCCAACCGCTCCAGCCTTTCCGGCCAGCGCGGGCTGGGGATGGAGCGCGGGCTGGAGATACTCACGCAGATCCGCTCCGAGTTCGGCTGCCCGGTGCTCACGGACGTGCATGAGCCCGGCCATTGCGCTCCGGCCGCCGAGGCGTGCGATGTGCTGCAAATCCCCGCCTTTCTCAGCCGCCAGACCGATCTTCTGCTCGCTGCCGGGGCCACCGGGCGGGTCATCAATATCAAGAAGGGCCAGTTTCTGGCACCTTGGGACATGGAAAATGTCGCGGCCAAAGTCGCCTCGACCGGGAATACACGGGTCATGCTCTGCGAGCGCGGCACATCCTTTGGCTACAACACGCTGGTCTCGGATTTCCGCGCCTTGCCGACAATGGCCGCGACGGGCTACCCGGTGATCTTTGACGCCACCCATTCGGTGCAGCAACCCGGCGGGCAAGGCACAAGCTCGGGCGGGCAGCGCGAATTCGTGGCACCGCTGGCGCGCGCGGCGCTGGCCGTGGGCTGTGCCGGGCTCTTCATCGAGACGCATGACGACCCCGACAACGCCCCTTCCGACGGGCCGAACATGGTGCCGCTTGCGCAGATGCCCGCCCTGCTGGAGCGCCTGCAAGCCTTCGACCGCCTCGCGAAATCCGCATAACCAGAGCGGCGCATGGAGGTCTTTCTACATATCGGCCTGCACAAGACCGGCACGACCACGCTACAGGCCGTGCTTGAGGCCAATCGCACAGCGCTTGGCCCGCAGACCACGCTTCTCAACCACAATTCCGACCGCCTCATGCCCGTCCAGCGCGCCTGCCTCGCCTTCGCACGCAAACGCAGCCCCGCGACCGGGCAGCAGATCGCCCGAAGCCTCGCCGCAGTGCTGCAAGAGGCTGAGGCAGAAGGCGCGCAGAAAGTGATTGTCTCCAGCGAAATGCTCACCGGCCCTGTGCCCGCCCCGCATCGTCTTGGCGGCATCGCGGGCAGTGCCGTGCAGATCGCGCCTTTCCTGCGCGAAGGGGTCGCTGGCCATGACGGACAATTCTGCCTCTACACACGCGACCAGACCCGCTGGCTCATCTCGCTGCATGCCCATCTGCTACGCAGTCGGGGCGTGCGGATGACCCGCGATGACTTCATCGCGCGCATTGAAGCGAGCGGTTTCGAGATCGAGACATTCGCCGAGAGCATAGCCACGGCCCTTGGCGGTGCAGCAACCTACAAGATGGAAGACGATCTCGGCACACGCCTCGGCCCCGGCACGCGGTTTCTGGAACGTGCAGGCTTTCGCCCCGATGCACTCACCCCGGTCACCGCGCAGAATATCGGGCTTTCACCGCAGACCGTGGCGCGCATGGAACGCCCTGCCCTGATGGCACTGCCCCCATTCCTGCGCAGATATATCGCCCGCGCGCTCGAGCGCCGCATGCCGTCAGGGAGGGCATGAGCATGTCGAAACTCGCCAAGGCATCGCAGCGATTATCGCGCGCCATGCGCATCGCGATGCGTATGCCCGCAACGCTGCGCAGGCTGCGCGCGGTCTATGGCCCGGTGCGGCTGCGCGCGGCAACAAGGGTCGCAGTCTTTCCGGAACTGGGGCTGGCCTATAACCGCATCAAGAAAAACGCCAATACCTCGACCATCATCCTCTTGCGCCAGTTGGAAGCCGGGCAGGTCGAGGAGCGAAACGATGCGAAATGGAACGCGAAAACCTGGTTCGATCTGAGCGCCGATGAGTTGGACCGGCTCGATGCGCTGCATCTCTTCGTGATCATCCGCAACCCCTATGGCCGCGTGCTCTCGGCCTTTCTCGACAAGTTCCGCAGCCCCCGCTACCAGCGGCGCCATGGCGCCTTTCCACTGACGCCGGAGGGCTTCGAGCAGTTCCTGCGCTGGCTCGATCAGGGCGGGCTCAAGCGCGACGCGCATTGGGATTTGCAGACCAAGCTGATGATGCTGCCGCTCTCGGGCTATGACAGCGTGATCCGCTTCGAGAGCTTTCGCGATGAGCTGCGCGCGCTTCTGGAGGCGCGCGGCATTGCCCTGCCCGAGGGGGCCTTGCGCGAGCTTTTTCCCTCGGACAAGACCAAGCGCACGGGCTCGAGCGACAAGCTGCGCCAGTTCTACACAGCCGACAGCGTCGCGCTGGTGCGCAAGCTTTATGCCGCGGATTTCGAGGCGCTGGGCTACGGCACCGAATTCCCCGCGCCGCTGGAGCGCTCCGCGACCGATACGGTGTCCGGCTGACCCGCCTGCGAGGGTCGTCGGGACAGAACGAAAAAGCGCCCTCGGACCGTGCCCACCCACCCGCCCCTGCACGCCCCGAGGGCGCTGCGCGGGGGCAAGCCCCCGCGCGGGAGCGGCGTGCCATACGCCTGCGACGCGCTGTGCATTTGGGGAAGCTCGGCGCAGCCGCGCCCTATACCTGCTTGCCGCGCGCGATCCGTGCATAGGCCGGCACGCGCTGCCCGGCCTGCGCGCGCATGCGGGCGATCAGCTTGCGGGTGCTCAGATGCGGTGCCTCTTCGCGGGCGATGCGCAGAAACCGGCTCAGACGCTGGCCGCGCGTGGCGCGCGGTGTGTCGATCAGGTGACGTGACATTTCGAGACCTCCTCTTTCTCGGTAGATCAAAGATAGCACAAGACCACCGCTGCGCCAAAGCGGGCTTGACTTGACGACCCTGTGAGGAGGCTCTAGCGAGTGGGCAACAAGCGAGAGGATCCCCCATGACGACCCCATCCCTGCTCATCCTGCCCGGCGACGGTATCGGCCCCGAGGTCATGATCGAAGTGCGCAAGATCATCGACTGGTTCGGCGCGAAGCGTGATCTGCACTTCGATGTCGCCGAAGCCCTCGTCGGCGGCGCGGCGTATGACAAGCACGGCACGCCGTTGCATGACGACACGATGGCGCGCGCGCAGGAGGTGGATGCCGTGCTTCTGGGCGCTGTGGGCGGGCCGAAATACGATGCGCTCGATTTCTCGGTGAAGCCCGAGCGCGGGCTGCTCAGGCTGCGCAAGGAGATGGATCTCTTCTCCAACCTGCGCCCCGCGCAATGCTTTGATGCGCTTGCGGATTTTTCCTCGCTGAAGAAGGACGTGGTGGCCGGGCTCGATATCATGATCGTGCGCGAACTGACCTCGGGCGTTTATTTCGGCGAGCCGCGCGGGATTTTCGAGGAAGGCAATGAGCGCGTCGGCATCAACACCCAGCGCTATACCGAATCCGAGATCGCGCGGGTGGCGAAATCGGCCTTTGAGCTGGCCATGAAGCGGGGCAAGAAGCTGTGTTCGATGGAAAAGGCCAATGTCATGGAATCGGGGATTCTCTGGCGTGAAGTGGTGACGGAGGTGGGCCGCGATTACCCCGAGGTCGAGCTGTCACATATGTATGCCGATGCCGGTGCGATGCAGTTGACCCGCTGGCCCAAGCAATTCGACGTGATCGTGACCGATAACCTGTTTGGCGATCTGCTCTCGGATCTGGCCGCGATGCTGACCGGCTCGCTGGGCATGCTGCCCTCTGCGAGCCTCGGCGCTCCGATGGCCAATGGCCGCCCCAAGGCGCTTTACGAGCCGGTGCATGGCTCGGCACCCGATATCGCCGGGCAAGGCAAGGCCAACCCCATCGCCTGTATCCTCAGCTTCGCGATGGCGCTGCGCTACAGTTTCGATCAGGGCACGGAGGCCACGCGGCTGGAGGCAGCGGTCGAGCGGGTGCTGGCCGAGGGGCTGCGCACGGCCGATCTGATGGGGCCGGAAGGCGGGCAGCCGGTTTCGACCTCGGGCATGGGCGATGCCATCGTGGCCGCACTCGACGCGAGTATCTGAAAAACGGTTTCATCAGGTGAAAAAAGAGGGCGGGGTCTCCCGCCCTTTTTCGTATTATTTTGAAATCATTTTTCAGCAGACGAAAAAATCGCATATAAATTTTGATTGTATACCATTGTGCACTGTTTACCTCGGCGCGAAATTTGCCTATTGTGCCCGCGACATCAGAGGGGCTCAGCACATGACCGACAAGACTGTTCCAGACATCATCTACACCAAGGTTGACGAAGCACCGGAACTGGCCTCGGCCTCGTTCCTGCCGATCATCCGCAGTTTCGCCTCCGCGGCGGGGATCAGCGTGGGCACGCGCGACATTTCGCTCGCCGGGCGCATCATTGCGGCCTTCCCCGATCATCTGACCGAAGATCAGCGCATCAATGACGATCTCGCGGAACTTGGCGAGCTGGTGAAGACGCCCGAGGCGAATGTCATCAAGCTGCCCAATATCTCGGCCTCCGGCCCGCAGCTTGTGGCCGCGATTCGCGAGCTTCAGGGGCAAGGCTATGCCCTGCCCGACTACCCCGAAAACCCGCAAACCGATGCCGAGAAGGATGCCCGCGCGCGCTATGACGCGATCAAGGGCTCGGCGGTGAACCCGGTTCTGCGCGAGGGCAATTCCGACCGCCGGGCCGCGGCCGCCGTGAAGCGTTTCGCGCAGTCGAACCCGCATCGCATGGGCAAATGGACGCCCGAGAGCAAGACCGAGGTCTCCTCCATGCCCGGCGCGGATTTCTTCGCCAATGAGACATCGGCGCAGCTTGACAAGGCCACGGGCGCGAAAATCGTGCTGGTGGGCGCGGATGGGTCCGAAACCGTGCTCAAGGACGGGCTCTCCTACCCGGCGGGCACTGTGGTCGATGCCACCTTCATGTCGGCCAAGGCGCTGAGCGATTTTCTGGAGGCCGAAATCGCGCGCACCAAGGAAAAAGGCACGCTGTTTTCGCTGCATATGAAGGCCACGATGATGAAGGTGTCGGACCCGATCATCTTCGGCCATGCGGTGCGCGCCTGGCTCAAGCCAGTCTTCGAGAAATATGGCGACGAGATGAAGGCGCTGGGGGTCGATCCCAGCTACGGCATGGGCGATCTCCTGGCCCGGGTGAAGGACAAGCCCGAGATCATGGCCGAGATCACGCGCGTCCGCGCCGAGCGCCCGCCGATGTATATGGTCGATAGCGACCGCGACATCACCAACCTGCATGTGCCTTCGGATGTCATCATCGACGCCTCGATGCCCGCGCTGATCCGGGGCGGCGGCAAGGGCTGGGGCCCGGATGGCAAGGAGCACGACACGAATTGCCTGATCCCCGACAATTCCTATGCGCCGGTCTATGACGAGACGATCGAGTTCTTCAAGGCCAATGGCGCGCTTGATCCGGCAACGGCGGGCACTGTGCAGAACCTTGGGCTGATGGCGCAGAAGGCCGAGGAATATGGCAGCCATCCGACCACATTCGAGATCCCGCATGACGGCACTGTGCGCATGATCCTCGAGGATGGCACAGTGCTGCATGAGCACAAGGTCGAGGCGGGCGATATCTGGCGCTCCTCTTCGGTGCGCAAGGCGCCGGTGGAGGATTGGGTCGATCTCGCCATCGAGCGGCAGAAGGCAACAGGCTATCGCGCGATCTTCTGGCTCGATCAAAACCGCGCGCATGATGCCGAGTTGATCAAGATGGTGAAGCCGATCCTCGAGGCCAAGGGCGTGGCCGACCGCTTCGAGATCATGGCCCCGCGCGAGGCCACCCGCGCGAGCCTCGAGACGATCACCAAGGGCGAGAACACGATCGCCATTACCGGCAATGTGCTGCGCGACTATCTCACCGACCTCTTCCCGATCCTCGAGCTTGCGACCAGCGCGAAGATGCTCTCCATCGTCAAGCTGATGAATGGCGGCGGGCTGTTCGAGACCGGCGCGGGCGGCTCGGCCCCCAAGCATGTGCAGGCGCTGATGGAAACCAACCATCTGCGCTGGGACAGCCTTGGCGAGTTCTGCGCGCTGGGGGAGAGCTTCAAGTTTCTCGCCGATGCGCGCGGCGCGCCCAAGGCGCGGCTGATGGGCGAGGCTGTGGAGGCCGCGACGCAGCTTTATCTCGACAATGACAACTCACCCAAGCGCAAGCCCGGCGAGCCCGACAACCGCGACAGCCATTACTGGTTCGCGCGCTACTGGGCAGATGCCTTGGCCGCGCAAAACGAGGATGCCGAGTTGGCCGCGCATTTCAAGCCTGTCGCCAAGGCGCTGGCCGAGAAGGAAGCGCAGATTCTGGCGGAGATGCATGCCGAGCGTGGCAAGCCGGTCGATCTGGGCGGGTATTACCACGGTGATCCGGCGAAGACAGCTGCCGTGATGCGGCCCTCGGCCACGCTGAACGAAATCATCGGCTGAGACAGCCGCGCGACGACAGGAAACGCCCCGGCCAGTGGTCGGGGCGTTTTGCGTGGTATCCCGCGCCGCAGGAAACTCCCGAAAGGCGCCGTAATGATTGCGACTGCAAGAGAAGCTCGGCGCCGCCCCCGGACCAGCCTGCGCCCGCCGATACGACTTTGCGCCCGGATTTCATCTTGCCCAAAATACTCTCGCCGAAGGCAGCGCGCCGTCAGGCGCGCTCCCCAAGCAAAAAGCCGCCCCTTGCGGCGCGGCTTCTGCGATCAACGGGCCTGTGGCGGTCTCAGCTCTGCGCGGTCTTCTTGGCCTCGGCAGCTTTCTTGATCGCCTCGGAGGTCTCGGGGCGCGACTGGTAGCTGGGGGCCGGTTTCTCGGCAGGCTTTTCTGCAGGCTTGGGGGCCGCGCTTGTCTCGGCCTGCTTGCCGCGATTGGTCTGCAGCGGATCGTCCTGACGCTGCACCGAGCCTTCGAAATGCGCGCCCGATTCGATGGCAATGGTCTTGTGGATGATGTCACCCTCGACCTGCGCGGAGGAGGTGAGGCGAACTTTCAGCCCGCGCACGCGCCCGATGACGCGGCCATTTATGACGATGTCATCGGCCACGATCTCGCCGCGGATGGTGGCAGTTTCGCCCACGGTCAGCAGATGCGCGCGGATGTCGACGTCAACCGTGCCCTCGATGACGACATCGCCCGAGGTCTTGAGATTGCCGGTGATCGTGAGGTCCGACGCCAGGACGGAGGCGGCGGGCTTGGCCTTGGTCACATGGCTGCTCGCCGCATCTCCACCGCTTTGACGCAGGAAAGAGGGGGCCGATTCGGCAGGTTTTGCCGGGGCCTGCTCTGCGTCGGCCTTCGGCCCGGGTTCGTTGATGCGACTCTTAGAAAACATTCTGTCCAGCCCTTATATAGGTGATCGGATTTACAGGACGACCATTCACGCGCACTTCATAGTGCAGATGCACGCCGGTCGATGCGCCAGTCGTGCCCATACCACCTATTCGCTCCCCACGCGAGACCCTTTGTCCTGCACGGACATTGACCGAGTTCAAATGCGCGTAATAGGTCTCGATTCCGAAATCATGCTCGATGATAACGAGATTGCCATATCCGCCCTGCCGTCCGGCCTGTTTGACCACACCATCGGCGGTCGCGAGAATCGGCGTGTTGCGCGGCCCGGCCCAGTCCAGCCCGTTATGCATCCGTTGGCGCCCGGTCAGCGGATGGCGGCGCATGCCGAAGCCCGAGGTCTGGCGCACATTGGCCGCAGTCACGGGCCGCGCGACGGGCAGACGGTCGAGCCCCTGACGATAGGCATGCACATCCGCCATCTTGCCGAGGATCTCATTGGCGCGCGAGATATCCTGCGCCTGCCCGATCACGCCCGAGGTCGAGACCGCAAGCGGGCGCAGCGAGGCAGTCTGCGAGTTCGAGCCCTGCCGCACAAGCCGGCGGATCTGGTCGGGCGAGACACCGGCATTGCGGAAGACGCGCTCCAGCGGGTCCATGACCTGATCGAGCGCATCCTCGATCTGGCTGAAGATCATGTGGTTGCGATCCTTGAGAAGCTCGTTCTCCATCGCCAGATGCCGCGCCTGATTGGCCGCCTGCTCGGCACTCAGGGTCAGATCATGGGTCTGCTCTGCGGTGCGCTCCATCGCGGCGAGCAGATAGTCGAGCATTTCCTCATTGTCGCGGTTGCGGTCGGCGGCGGTACGCGCGGAGCCGGTTTCCGCGGCGAGCGTGCGTGTGGCCTCATCCAGCCTCGCGCGCGCCTGATCGCGCTCGCGGGTGACGCGGCGGATATTGGCGTGCAGCGCGTCGATGCCGGTTTCCAGCTCCAGCCTGCGTTCCTCGGAATTGAGAAGCTGCGTCTGCATTTCCGAGATGCGCTCCATCGCCTCGGCGAAGCGCATCTGCGCGGCCTCGGCCTCGGTCGCGCGCGAATCGCGCTCAAGCGCGAGCTGGTTCAGCCGCTGTTCGTAATTGGCCTGTTCGCGCTGCGCCTGGTCGCGCAGATTGCCCGAGCCGATGGCATCCATGAGCAGGATCGAGGTGGCGATGACA
This sequence comes from Paracoccaceae bacterium, assembly GCA_003567315.1. GTDB lineage: Bacteria > Pseudomonadota > Alphaproteobacteria > Rhodobacterales > Rhodobacteraceae > Roseinatronobacter. Next base: position 18,689 of record PWZT01000026.1, on the reverse strand, counting down.
CCCCAGGCGAAGAAGCCCGAGACCCCGGCGATGGCGACGGCTTGCGTGGCGGGACGCAGGCGCACATAGCGGGTGGTGTTGTCCGATCTCAGGAAGAGGCGCTGTTCCGGCAATCTGCGTTCGAGACGCTGGTTCAAGCGTACAAGGAGTCGTTTCAAGGCATCTGTCCTGCTTTGGTCTTGTTTTCTTGCACGAGGTGCGGCGCTTGCCGCTCGTGAGTGTCATACACGCAATGACGCTGCCAACACGCGAAACTCTGGCAGAAATGTGTTACGTTCCCGGGCGCGCGCGGGCAATATGTTAATCTGCGGTTAAAGCGCCCCAAGGCCGACGCGTTGGAAAATAAGCAGATTCTTGCCGATCCAGCGGCGGTTTTCGGCCTGAAAGCCCGCGTGGCTCAGCAAATTCGCTGTTCCGGTGGCGCGGTCACAGCTCACGCCGGTTCGGTCAGCGGCCAGTAGAAATCAGGCGGCAGACCGGCTTGTGCGCGCTTTTCCTCGTTGAAGGGCGGCTTGAGCGGGCCGTGAAAATAGCGCCGCACCAGTTCCAGAAACACCGGCTGCGGGTCGCGCCCCTGCCGACCGCAGAGAAAATTGAACCATTTCGAGCCATAGGCGACATGCCCCACCTCCTCGGCATAGATCACCTTGAGCGCCTCGACCGCCTGCGCCGCATTCGCGCGCTCGAAAATCTCGATCATGCCCGGCGTCACATCGAGCCCGCGTGCCTCCAGCACCATCGGCACGACCGCTAGGCGGCCCAGAATATCGCCCGCTGTATCCTCCGCCGCGCGCCACATGCCCGCATGGGCGGCTAGCGCGCCGTAATGGCTGCCCAGCGCTTCCAGACAATCGCAGACGAGGTTGAAATGCTTGGATTCCTCATCCGCCGCCTTCACCCAGTCGTCGAAGAAGCCCAGCGGCATCTCGACCTCGGGAAAGCGCGCGACCATGTCCCAATGCAGATCGACCGCGTTCAACTCGATATGCGCGATGGCATGCAAGAGCGCGATGCGGCCCTCCGGGCTGCCGGGGCGGCGGCGCGGCACGTCGCGCGGGTCCAGCAATTCGGGCCTCTCGGGCCGCGCCGGGCGCAGAGGCGGGGTCGCCTGCCCCAAGGGCAGCGGCGTGCCGGATTTGCGCGCGGCGAACCATGCGCGCGCATGTTCGTGCGAGCGCGCGGTCTTTGCGCGCCCATCCGCCGTGGTCAGCACCTCCACGGCCATGTCGCGCAGGCTGGTCATACGCCGCGCACAGCCGCCAGCACTTCCTGCGCGTGGCCCTTCGCCTTCACCTTGCGCCAGACCTGCGTGATCTTGCCATCGCCATCGATCAGGAAAGTGGCGCGCTCGATCCCCATGGATTTCTTGCCATACATGTTCTTCTCGACCCAGACGCCATAGCGTTCACAGACATCGCTTTCGGCATCCGAGGCGAGGATCACGCCCAGATCATGCTTGGCCACGAATTTGTCATGCTTGGCGACCGTGTCCTTGGAAATGCCGATGATTTTGGTATCGGCGGCCGCGAATTCATCGGCCAGTGCCGTGAATTCCAGCGCCTCTGTGGTGCAGCCCGGCGTGTCGTCGCGCGGGTAGAAATAGAGCACCACTGTCGAGGGTTTCAGCGCCGAAAGCGTGACCTCGCCGCCGCCATTGGCGGGCAGGGTGAAATCGGGGGCCATCTCGCCAGTCTCAGCCATTGCAATCTCCCACTCACGAATGCGTTTGGCGTAGTTGTAGCGACTTGGCGGCCAAGATAAAGGGGCGGCCTGTGATTCGTGCCTGAGGACCGGGCCCCCATGAAACTGTCGGATTTCGATTTCGATCTGCCCGAGGCGCTGATCGCCACCCGCCCTGTCCGCCCGCGCCCTGCGGCGCGCTTGCTGGTGGCCTCACGGGATACGATCGCGGATCGGCATGTGGCCGATCTGCCCGAGATTCTGCGCCCCGGCGATCTGCTGGTCATCAACACCACCAAAGTGATCCCGGCGCGGCTGACAGGGCAGCGGGCGCGCGCCACCGCGCAGGGGCTCGTGCATGCGAAGGTGGAGATCACCCTGACCGAGCCGCAACCCGATGGAAGCTGGCGCGCGCTCGCCAAGCCCTTGCGCAAGCTCGCGGCGGGGGAAGAGATTGTGTTCGCGGGCGGTTTGCGCGCCGAGGTCGCCGCGCGCGGGGTCGAGGATGTGGTGCTGCGCTTCAACCTCAGCGGGCCGGAATTTGACGCAGCCCTCGATGTCGCGGGCGAGATGCCCCTGCCCCCCTATATCGCCGGGCGCCGCGCGGCGGATGCGCAGGATCGCGAGGATTATCAGACGGTTTTCGCCCGCGAGGCAGGGGCGGTTGCCGCCCCCACCGCCTCGCTGCATTTCGATGACGCGCTTCTGGAACAACTGCGCGCAATGGGCGTGGGCTTTGCCGAGGTGACGCTGCATGTCGGCGCGGGCACATTTCTGCCCGTCAAGGTCGATGATGTGCGCGACCACAGGATGCATGCCGAATGGGGGCAGATCACGCCCGAGGCAGCCGCAACGATCATGGCCGCGCGGGCGCGCGGGGGGCGGATCATCCCGGTGGGCACGACCGCACTGCGGCTGATCGAGACGGCGGCGACCGGGCCTGGTGCGATTGCAGCCTGGACCGGCAAGACCGATATCTTCATCCCCCCAGGCTTTCGCTTTCGGATCGCCGACGGGTTGATGACGAATTTCCACCTGCCCAAATCCACGCTGCTGATGCTGGTTTCAGCCCTGATGGGGCGCGCGCGGATCATGGAGATCTACGCCCATGCCATCGCGCAGCGCTACCGCTTCTTCTCCTATGGCGATGCTTCGCTGCTGTTGCCGGAATAGCGCTCGCGAGGGGTCGCTTCTGTCACAGCATCTTAACGCCTGATCACTATACACTCTTCGTTTAACACTGACTGGAGCCGTCATGCTGAAGGTTTTCACTGCCTCCTGGGCGCTACTGCTGGGCATGATGCTCCTGATGGTGGGCAATGGCGTGCAGGGCACGCTGCTGGGGATTCGCGGCGCGATCGAGGGATTCTCGACCGTGCAGATGTCGATCGTGATGTCGGCCTATTTCGCGGGCTTCCTGTTCGGCTCGCGCATGGCGCCCGAGATGATCCGCCGCGTGGGCCATGTGCGTGTCTTTGCGGCGCTGGGTTCGCTCATCTCGGCGGTGCTGGTGCTCTATGCCGCGATCCCGGACTGGATTGTCTGGACATTGCTGCGCGTGCTGATCGGCGTGTGCTTCGCGGGGGTATATGTCACGGCGGAAAGCTGGCTCAACAACACGGCGAGCAACGAGAATCGCGGGCAGGCGCTCTCGCTCTACATGATCGTGCAGATGCTCGGCATCATCGCAGCACAGGCGCTGATCAACTTCGCCGATCCGGCGGGCTTCCTGCTGTTCATCATCCCCTCCGTGCTGGTCTCGCTGGCCTTCGCACCGATCCTCCTGTCGGTCAGCCCTGCCCCCACGTTCGGGACCACGCGCTCCATGTCGATCCGCGAGCTTTACCATGTCTCGCCGCTGGGTGTGGTGGGCACTTTCCTGATGGGGGGCGTGTTCGCGGCGATGTTCGGGATGACGGCGGTCTGGGGCACCCAAGCGGGGCTCAGCGTGCTCGAGATCTCGATCTTCACAGGCGCGATCTATTCCGGCGGGTTGCTGTTTCAGTATCCAATCGGCTGGCTGTCCGACAAGGTGGACCGGCGCAAGCTGCTGGTCGTCGTGGCGCTGATCGGCACGGCCGGGGGCGCGGTGGCAGTGCTGTTCGATCTGCCTTTTGCAGGGCTTCTGGGCGTTGCGCTGATCATCGGCGGGATCTCCAACCCGCTCTATTCGCTGCTGGTGGCCTATACGAATGATTATCTGGAGCATGACCAGATGGCGGCGGCCTCGGGCGGGCTCTTGTTCGTCAATGGCGTCGGCGCGATCATCGGGCCGCTGGTAATCGGCTGGCTGCTGGGCGCGGTCGGGCCGTCGGGCTTTTTCCTGTATATCATCTTCCTGACGCTGATGCTCGCGCTCTACGCCATCTGGCGGATGACGCAGCGCACCGCCCCCTCGGTTGCCGAGACCGGGCCCTACGCGGCTGTCACGCCATCGGTCTCTGCGGCAACAGTGGATGCGATTTACAGTGAATTGTATGAACAACAGACGGAAGCCGACCGAAAATAGTGCCTTTTCGGCACAGTTTTGCCAGCGCACCCAGGCCGTGCCTCGAATTTCTTGTCTGAGGCGCGAATCACTGGCACGCTTTATTCACTGGTGAAATGAACATGGTGAAGAACATGTCTACGGTTGATGAAGTGATCGCGTTCTGGGTGGATGAAGTCGGACCCAAGGGCTGGTACGCGGTCGATCCGAAGCTCGATGCGGAAATCCGCGAGCGTTTCGGGGCGCTGTGGGAAAAGGCGCGCGACGGGCGGCTGGAGCGCTGGTCCTCCTGCGCACGCGGCGCGCTTGCCTTCCTGATCGTGGCCGATCAGTTCCCGCGCAACATGTTCCGCGACGATGCGCGCGCCTTCGCCACTGACGACATCGCCCGCCGCGTGGCTGCGCGGGCCTGTCATCTCGGCTTCGACCGCCACACGCCCGAGCCGGAGCGGCAATTCTTCTACATGCCGCTGATGCATTCGGAAAGCCAGATGGATCAGGACCGCGCCGTGCGCATGTTCCTGCTGCGCATGCCCGAGACCGGCGCCCATAATCTGCTCCATGCCCGCGCCCATCGCGCGGTGATCCGCGAATTCGGTCGCTTCCCCTATCGCAATGACGCGCTGGGGCGCGAGACCACCCCGCCCGAGCGCGACTTTCTGGAGCGGGGCGGCTACAGCGTCGCCGTTGACGCGGTCAAGGAAGCGGCCTGACACACGCCGCCATGCACCCGTTGCATGGCGGGCCTTCCCGCTTTGCGTTGCGAGATTGCGCAAAATAGTTTAATGCCAAACTAGTTTGAGCACAGGGCGCGACGGGAGGAATTCGCATGGCTGCCAGATCGTTTGACGTTATCGTAATCGGGGCCGGACCGGGGGGCTATGTCGCTGCCATCCGGGCAGCCCAGCTTGGCAAATCGGTTGCGATCGTGGAACGCGAGCATCTGGGCGGCATCTGCCTGAACTGGGGCTGCATCCCGACCAAGGCGATGCTGCGCTCGGCGGAAGTGTTTCACCTGATGCACCGCGCCAAGGATTTCGGGCTGAAGGCGGAAAACATCAGCTATGATCTGGATGCCGTGGTCAAGCGCTCGCGCAAGGTGGCGGGGCAGTTGACCGGCGGCATCGGCCATCTGATGAAGAAGAACAAGATCACCGTCATCATGGGCGCGGCCACCCTGCCTGCGAAGGGAAAGGTGTCGGTCAAGACCGACAAGGGCACCGAAGAGCTGACCGCGCCGAGCATCATCGTGGCGGTGGGCGCGCGGGCGCGCGAATTGCCGGGGCTGGAAGCCGATGGCGATCTGGTCTGGACCTACAAACACGCGCTCGAGCCCAAGCGGATGCCCAAGAAGCTGCTGGTGATCGGCTCGGGCGCGATCGGGATCGAGTTTGCGAGCTTCTTCAACACTTTGGGCGCGGATACGACCGTTGTGGAGGTGATGGACCGCATCCTGCCAGTGGAGGATGCCGAGATCTCCGCCTTCGCGCAGAAGCAGTTCGAGAAGCAGGGCATGAAGATCATGTCCAAGGCCACGGTCAAGAAGCTCGACCGCGCCAAGGGCAAGGTGACAGCGCATATCGAGCGCGGCGGCAAGACCGAGACGCAGGAATTCGACACGGTGATCTCGGCGGTCGGGATCGTGGCCAATACCGAAGGGCTGGGGCTCGAAGAGCTTGGCGTGAAGCTCGACCGGTCCTTTGCCGTGACCGATGAATATTGCCGCACTGGGGTCGAGGGGCTTTTTGTGATCGGCGATGCGACCAATGGGCCGTGGCTCGCGCATAAGGCCAGCCATGAGGGCGTCATGGTGGCCGAGCTGATCGCGGGCGGGCATCCGCATGCCGTGGAGCCGAGCGCGATAGCAGGCTGCACCTATTGCCACCCGCAAGTGGCCAGTGTCGGGCTGACCGAGGCGAAGGCGAAAGAGGCGGGCCATAGCGTGAAGGTCGGCCGCTTCCCCTTCATCGGCAATGGCAAGGCGATTGCGCTGGGTGAGCCCGAGGGGATGATCAAGACGATCTTCGACGCCAAGACCGGCGAGCTGCTGGGCGCGCATATGGTGGGCGCGGAAGTGACCGAGTTGATCCAGGGCTATGTCGTGGGCCGCAGCCTGGAAACCACGGAGGAATACCTGATGAACACGGTCTTCCCGCATCCGACACTGAGCGAGATGATGCATGAATCCGTGCTCGACGCTTATGGGCGCGCGATCCATTTCTGAGCGCGGGGCTATGCGATGATCGGGGGCGTGCGCGGCGGCGCGCGCCCCTTTTTTGGTGTGCCGTATCTCATACAAAACTGCACTTTGCCTCAAGACGCGCGACCAGACTGATGGTCTGTCTGAGGTGGATGAGCCGCGTAGCGCCCGACCGCGGGGGGGCGCTGCGACGGTTGTGGCAGGCGCCTTATGCTGCGGCGTCCTCCGGCGGTCCAATGGCGTGCGACGGTCAGGAGCGCCCGCCCGGGGGGCGGTCGGGCGCTGCGCGGCGGCCTGCGGCCTTGATTCCGCGCGGGAAACGCGCGCTGTCTGGATTGGGTCGACGTGGCGATGGGTATTTGTATCAGGCGCAACCCCCTACCGCGCCATCGCGTGATATTCCGGGTTCGGCTGCATCCCGGTGGCGGAGGCCACGCGGTTCGACATCGAGAAGAAGCCCACCACGGCGATGATGTCGAAGATATCGCGATCGGAGAAGCCATGCGCGCGCAGCGCCGCGCGGTCGGCCTCGCTGACTGTGGCGCTGGCCTCTGCCACAAGGGCTGCGAAATCGAGCATCGCGCGGCGGCGCGGGTCGAGCGGGGCAGTGCGGTAATTCATCACCATCGCCTCGCCCAGGATGGGATCGCCCGACAATTCGCGCACCGCCGCGCCATGGGCGACCTGACAATACCAGCAGCGGTTGATGGACGAGACCACCACCGCGATCATCTCGCGTTCGAGCTTGGAAAGCCCGCTCTCGCCCAGCATCAGATCGTTATACATCGCGACAAAGGCATCGAACTTGGCGAGATCGAAGAGATAGGCGCGCAGCACATTGGGCACGAAGCCGATCTTTTCCTCGCAGAGCGCGAGGTATTTCGCGGTGCGCTCGGGCAAATCTTCCCCACGGGGAAGGTCGAGTGCGGTTACCTGGTCAGTCATTCTTCACCTCTTCGCGGTAATGGTAGCGTGTGACGATCTCCATGCCGGCCTGTTCATAAAGCGCGCGCGCGCCGGTATTGGCCTCGGTCACAGCGAGGGCAAGCCAGCGCGCGCCGGCCGCCTGCGCCCAGTCGGCCGCGCCGCGCAGGATCAACTCGCCCACGCGCTTGCGCCGGTGCTCGGGCAGCACCTCAATGGCATGCAACATGGCGATATCGCCATCGAGCGCGCAGAAGGCCGCCCCTGCGGCACGGTCGTCGATGCGGGCGATGAGCGCGGTCTTGGGGCCGTCTGCGCGCGCCATGACCGCAAGGCGCGGCGCATCAATGCCGCCTGCGGCCCAGATGTCGCGCATGATCGCGAGCGGCGGCCAGAGCGCAAACAGGCTCACCGGCCCCGGCTTGCGCGCGAGCACACCCGCATCGGCCGCGTAGATCAGCGTAGGATCGAGCAGGCGGTAGCCGAGGCCCGTGAGTTGCGCGTCAATCGCGGCATCGCCTGCACCGAGGCGGAAGAGCGCGTTCTGGCCGCGCGCATGCATCGCGGCTTCGGCGATGGCCGGGTCGGCCTCCGGGGTCAGCGGGCTTGCGGCAGAGACGCGCTTGCCGCCGCCCGCGCCCTCGCGCAGCAGCCAGCCATTGCGGATCTCGGTGGCGGCGGGGGGCCATGTTGCCTCAAGCGCGGCCTGAAGGCGCAGCGCGTCGGGCAGGCTCACGCCATCGCCTCCGGGAAAAGCTCCGACAGGCGCACGAGGGCGGCATCGACATCGGCTTTCTCGGCCCCGCGAATGACGACATTTGCACCAAACGCGCCGTCGCGCTGATAAGGGTAGCAGCCGATGGAGAGCTGCGGGTAGTCATTGGCCAGCGCTTGCAGATCGGTGGCGATCTCGCCCTCGCCGCGCGGGATGGTCAGGTTCTGCGCATAAAGCGCCGCGCCCCCTGCCAGCCCCGGCAACAGCGCCGCGACCATCGCCTGAAACACCGCCGGGACGCCTGCCATGACATGCACATTGCCCAGCGAGAAGCCGGGGGCGGCAGAGACCGGGTTCTCGATCAGGCACGCACCCTCGGGGATGCGCGCCATGCGCAGCCGCGCGGCGTTGAGCTCGAGCCCGGTGCGCTGATAATGCTCGGCCAGGATGGCGCGGGCATCGTCGCGGATGCCGAGCGCGACCCCGAAAGCGGCGGCAACCGCATCGGCAGTGATGTCGTCATGCGTGGGGCCGATCCCGCCCGAGGTGAAGACATGGTCATGCCCCGCGCGCAGATCATTGAGCGCGGCCACGATGCGGTCATGCTGGTCGGTCACGATCCGCACTTCCATGAGGTCGATGCCGCGCTGGGTCAGTTCACCCGCGAGATAGTGCATGTTCGCGTCGCGCGTCCGGCCAGAGAGGATTTCATCGCCGATCACCAGCATGGCGGCGGTTGGGTTGGGCATGGGCTTCTCCTCGGGACGTTTGTTGCCCAAGGTATAGGTCTGCGGCGCGGGGCTTCCAAGCCCCGAATGGGCGCGCGCAGGCAAGCTGCGCGCGTGCCGATCAGGCCGCAGGGGGGGCTACGAGGCGGCGATAGATATGCCATGTCGCATGGCCCAGCACGGGCAGCACGACAAAAAGCCCCAGAAAGAGCGGCACCATGGCTGCGAACAGACCCACTGCGATGATCGCGGCCCATTTCAGCATAGTCTGCGGGTTCGAGCGCACCGCCTCCATGCTCACGATGATCGCGGTCATGAAATCCACATCGCGATCGAGCAGCATGGGCAGGCTGACCACCGTGATCGAGAAGAGCGCAAGCGCCACCAGCGCGCCGATGATGCTGCCGATGAGCAGCATCATGATGCCGGAGCCAGTGCCAAGCAGGGCAAGGGACTCGCCGCCGATGCCCGATTGCGCCATGAAGATCGCGAAAATCCCGCGTGCAAGGATGATCCAGAAGCCGAAGATGATCAGCACCACGACGCCCATGACGAGCAACTGCTCATCGCCGCGCCCGCGTAGGGCTGTTAGGATCGCGCCCCAATCCATCTTCTCGCCTGCCTCGCGGCGGCGGCTGACCTCATAAAGCCCCACGGCCGCGAAGGGCGCAAAGAGCGGGAAGCCTGCGGCGATGGGGATGAACCACGCGGCCTCCCCACGCGCGAACAGGCCGAAATAGAGTGCCATGCCGCCGATGACATAGAATGCGGCAAAGAACAGCCCGAAGGCGGGGTTGGCCTTGAAATCGGACCAGCCCGCCTGCAGCGCCGCGCGCAAGTCGTTCTCGGTCAGATCGCGCGCGACATCAATCGGTGCGGCGCCGGCTTCTTCTACAATGCCCATCGTGTTCCCTCCTTGATGGCTTGTTATTGCAGAAAGTGACCAATATCGCGCCGCATATCAAGTTTTTCGTCGCCGGGCAGCGTGAAAAGACCGCTCCCGATGCGCGTCACGCGTGCTCGGCCTGTCTGGTGCGCGCCTCGGCGGCCTGCCGCAGACCGTCCATCAATTCACCCAGCAGTTTCGCCGCCATCTCGTCAGTCAGATTGCCCTTGTCGTCGAACGCCTTGGACGGGCTGGCGACCAGCACTTCCGGGCCTTGCAGCAGATGGGGGCGGAAGGCCACCATCATCAGGCGCAGGGCGAATTGCGAGCGCTCGCCCCCCGCGCGGCCCGCGGATGCGGAGACGATGGCGACAGGCTTGTCCGCCCAGGGCGCGCCACCGCGGCTGAGCCAGTCGAGCGCGTTTTTCAGCACGCCGGGCGGGGCCTTGTTGTATTCGGGGCAGGCGATGATCACGGCATCGGCCGATTCGATCTGCGATTTCAACGTCTTGACCTCTTCGGGGACGCCCTTGGCCTCCAGATCTTCATCGAACAGCGGCAGGCGCAAATTGCCTTCGGTGAATTGCGCAGGGCCGAATGCGTCGCGCGCCGCATGGAGAAGTTTGCGGTTCCACGAGTCCTTGCGCAGCGAGCCACAGATGCCAACGAGTTTCAAATCAGACATGATTACTCCTTATTCCGGTTCGCCCCTCTAGCTATGACAGTGTTCGCAGAAAGCAATGCTGGCAGTTGTACCTGCCTGCGTTATCTCGCAAACTGGAAGTGAACATGTGAAGAAGAGGATGACATGGCAGAACGGCATGGCGGGCAGATACTGGTGGACCAACTCAAGGCGCAGGGCGTGCGCCGCGTCTTTTCGGTTCCGGGCGAGAGTTTTCTGGCCGCGCTGGACGGGCTTTACGAGTCGGGGATCGAGAATATCGTGTGCCGTCACGAGGGCGGGGCCTGCATGATGGCCGATGCCCATGCCAAGCTGACGGGCCAGCCCGGGATCGTGTTCGTCACGCGCGGGCCGGGGGCGAGCAATGCCTCGGCGGGTATTCATGTGGCGCGGCAGGATTCGACGCCGCTGATCATGTTCGTGGGCCAGATCGACAATCGCCATCGCGACCGCGAGGCGTTTCAGGAGGTCAATTACCGCGAGTTTTTCAAGCCGCTCGCGAAATGGGCCGCCGAGATCGACCATACCGAGCGCCTGCCGGAATATATCAGCCGCGCCTTCCATCAGGCACAGTCAGGCCGCCCCGGCCCGGTCGTGCTGGCGCTGCCAGAAAACATGCTCTCGGCACGCGCGGATGTGCCCGATCTGCCGCCGGTCGGTGCAGCCCCGCCCTCTGTCTGTGGTGAGCAGATCGACGCGGTGCTGGAAAAGCTCTGCGCGGCCAAGCGCCCGCTGGTGATCGCGGGGGGCTCGGTCTGGTCCACGGCAGCAGCCGAGGGGCTGGCGCAATTCGCCAAGACTTTCGGCCTGCCGGTCTGCGTGACCTTCCGGCGGATGGACCGGATCGACAATCTGCACCCGAATTACGCGGGCGATCTGGCCGTCGGGATGAACCCGAAACTTGCGCAGCGGATGCGCGAGGCCGACTGCCTGCTGGTGCTGGGCGCGCGGCTGGGCGATATCGCGACGGGCAGCTATGAGCTGGTCAACCCGGCGGCTCCCGGCAAGACCATCCTGCATATCCATCCTGACCCCGATGAGTTGGGCCGGGTGTTCCGCCCCGATCTGGGGCTTGCCGCGCCTGCGGTCGATGTGATCGCGCGGCTGGCGCGGCGCGAGGCGCCCGCGCATGCCGATTGGAGCGCATGGACGCAAGCGGCGCGGGCGGATTACCTCGATTGGGTGACGCCGCGCGAGACACCGGGGGATGTGAAACTCGAACAGGTCATCCACCAGCTTTCCGAGCATCTGCCGGAAAACGCGATCGTCACCAATGGCGCAGGCAATTACGCGGCCTTCCTGCATCGCTATCTGCGCGCGCGCGCCTTTCCCGGGCATCTCGCGCCGACCTCGGGCTCGATGGGCTATGGCTTTCCCGCCGCGATTGCCGCGAAGCTGGAGCACCCCGACCGACCCGTGATCTGCTTTGCGGGCGATGGGTGTTTCCAGATGACGCTTAACGAGATGTCCACGGCGCGGCAATACGGGGCGAATATCGTGGTCGTTGTGTGCAATAATGGCCAATATGGCACGATCCGGATGCATCAGGAAAAAACCTATCCGGGGCGGGTGAGCGGCACGCAGATGTTCAACCCCGATTACGCCGATCTCGCGCGGGCCTATGGCGGGCATGGCGAGCGGGTAGAGCGGACCGAGGAGTTCATGCCCGCTTTTGAGCGCGCAAGTGCTGCAGGGGTGCCTGCGGTGATCGAATTGGTGCTGGATCCGGATGCGCTGTCGCCCGGGCTGACGGTGGCGCAAGCGCAGGCTCTGGCGCGGGAGTAGTGCGCCGCTCGATCGAGTTGAGGCATGCACCTGTCGTCGGTGCGGCTGCGCGCCATGTGGTGCGTGTCGCCTCCGGGGGTTAAGCGCGCCTGAGGGCGCGCTGCCTTCGGCGAGAGTATTTTGGGCAAGATGAAGGCAAGGCGCGCTGACTCGTATCGGCCGGGGCAGGCTGATCAGGAGCGGGTCTGACTCAGAGCGCCAGCAGGCGGGGAAGATCGCGCATGTCGTGAAAGACCTCTGCGCCCTGCGCCTTCAGGCGCGCGCCATCATCTTCGGGCGCATAGCCGAAACAGCGCATCCCGGCGGCGCGGGCGGCTTTTGCGCCGGTCGGGCTGTCTTCGATCACCACCGCGCTGGCCGGGCTGTGGCCCATCACGCAGGCTGCATGCAGGAACAGATCGGGCGCGGGCTTGGGCGCTGCAACATCCTGCGCGGCGAAGACATTTCGCGTGAACCGCGCCACAAGTTCCGGATGCTGGCCGAGCGTGGCCGCCATTTTCGCATGCCGCCCGTTCGAGCCGATGCAATACGAAACTTGCGCTGTATCGAGCGCCTCCAGCACGTCGATAATGCCTTCGATCATTGGCGTGCCTTGGGCGAGCCTGTCGCAGACACTAGGATAAAACTCCTCGACCCAAGTCTCGGGCAGCGCAGCACCCATCTCGCGGGCGCGGTCTGCAAGCCCGGCAATCGTGCCGCCCACGAAAAGCGACATGATCTGCCCGAGCGGCAGGTCGAGGCCATGTTCGGCCAGTTCATCGCGGATATACTGGTTGGTGATGCCTTCGCTATCCACAACGACGCCGTCGCAATCGAAGATGACAAGATCAGGGCGCATGCGGGCTTTCACAAGCGAGGAATGTGACATGGGTGTCACCATAGCGGCGCTGGTCGATCAGGGTGAAGCCCGGTGGCGCCGGTTGGGGCTGTGCGTCCTCCCAGACAATGCGCGCGCCCGGCGCGAGCCAGCCGCCTGCATGGGCCGAGGCGAGGGCTTTCTCGCCAAGACCCATCCCATAGGGCGGATCGAGAAAGACAAGGTTGAAAGCCGGGCCGCGATTCTCGCCGAGCCTTGTTGCATCGCGCCGGAATACCTTGGTCACGCCCATGGCGCGCATCTTCTCGATATTCTGGCGTAGGAGCGCGCGCGCAGTGGCCCCGTCATCGACGAAAGTGCACTGCGCCGCCCCGCGCGAGAGCGCCTCGAGCCCCAGCGCGCCAGTGCCTGCGAAGAGATCGAGCACGCGCGCGCCTTCCAGCGCGACCGGGTCCGCGCCATTGATGAGCAGGTTGAAGATCGCCTCGCGCACACGGTCCGAAGTCGGGCGCAGATGGGCCTGCGCGTCGCCCGCACCGAGATCGGCCAGTTTCAGCCCCCGCGCGCGCCCGCCCACGATCCTCATGCGCGCAGCAACGCCTTGAGATCACTGGCAGGGTCGGCGATGGCCGCCGGGTCCGGGCTGCGGCCCTGTTCCAGCAGGCGCTTGCCGACCATGTAGGCGCGCGGGTCATTGAGCGCATCGACTGCCAGAAACTTCTCGCCTGCGTAATACCAATGGCTGCGCGCCGCGCCCGCGCGGACCACAACGCGGTCATAGCCGGTATTGAGCCCCGCGATCTGGAGCTTCATGTCATATTGATCCGACCAGAACCACGGCACCGGGTCATAATCCTTGCCCGCGCCCAGCATGTTGGCGGCGACAAGCTCGGCCTGATCGATGGCGTTCTGCACCGATTCCAGCCTTATGCGCGTGCCGCGCCACGGGAAGGAGGCGCAATCGCCAGCGGCCCAGATATGCGGATCGGATGTGCGGCCCTGCGTATCGGTGCGGATGCCATTGTCGAGCGCGAGCCCTGCGGTTTCGGCCAGCTCTGTGGCGGGCAGGATACCGATACCTGCGATCACGAAATCGGCTGCGAGCCAGGTGCCCTCTGACAGGCGGACGCCCGTGACAGCCGCCTCGCCCTCGATCCGTTCCAGCCCGGTCGAGTCCAGGATTCGCACGCCATGCGCCTCGTGCAGCGCGCGGATGGCCGCGGATGTCTCGGGCGCGGCCACGCGTTGCAGGATGCGCGGGGCCATTTCCAGAACTGTGACCTCCAGCCCTTTTTTCGCCGCCACCGCCGCCGCCTCCAGCCCGATATAGCCCCCGCCCACGATGATCACGCGACGTCCAGGCCGGAATTCGGGGGCCATCGCATCGACATCGGCGAGGCTGCGCACGACATGGACGCCCCGGAGCGCGCCCCCCATCGCAACAGGCAGTTGGCGCGCGAGCGAGCCTGTGGTGAGCGCGAGCGCGTCATACTCCACCACCTCGGCGCCAAGGCGCAGCCTGCGCGCGTCCGGGTCGATTGATGTCACCTTCGCGCCAAGACGCAGGTCTATGTCGTGTTCCGTGTAAAAGCTCTCGGGGCGCAGGAACAGCCGCTCCAGCGCCATCTCGCCCAACAGATAGGCTTTCGACAGCGGCGGGCGCTGATAGGGGGGCACGGGTTCCGCGCCGACCAGCGTGATCTGGCCGTCAAAGCCCAGCCCGCGCAGTTTCGCGACCAGCAACGCGCCGGCCTGTCCAGCCCCAACTACCACGATCCGCTTCATTCTGTTGCCCTTTTCCACTGGTCGCTGCTGCTGGCTATACTATGTCTCGCGCACGGATATCCATAACAGAACGAGGATACACATATGACGATCACCGCCGGGGCCACGCTGCCAGAGGCCACTTTTCTGAAAATGGGGGAGTCTGGCCCCGAAGAAGTAAACCTTGCCGCGCTGACCAAGGGTCGCAAGGTCGTGATTTTCGGTCTGCCGGGCGCTTTTTCGCGCACCTGCAGCGCCGCGCATCTGCCCAGCTTCATGCGCAGCAAGGACGCGCTGGCCGAAAAGGGGGTGGAGGACATCATCTGCGTGTCCGTCAATGACCCCTTCGTGATGAAAGCCTGGGCCGAGCAGAGCGGGGCAGAAGAGGCCGGGCTGCATTTGCTGGCCGACGCGGATGGCAGCTTCACGAAAGCGCTCGGCATGGAGTTCAGCGCGCCTGTGGTCGGATTTCATGACCGCTCGCAGCGCTATGCCATGGTGGTCGAGGATGGCAAGGTCACGGTGTTGCAGACCGAGGAAAAACCGGGCGCCTGCGAGCGGTCGGTCGGCGAAGCGCTGCTCGCGGCGATGTGATGGATGGAAGCGCGCTCTCGGTCACGTTGAGTGAGGATCTGGCGCAGGTCGACCCGGATGCATGGGACGCCTGCGCCAACCCAGAGGGCGCGCAACCGGCACTTGACCCGTTCACCACGCATCGGTTTCTGCGCGCGCTGGAGCAATCCGGCTCGGTCGGGCCCGGCACTGGATGGGAGCCGCGCCATCTTCTCGTGCATCAGGGTGGGCAGCTTGTGGCCTGCGCGCCGCTCTATGTGAAATCGCATTCGCAGGGCGAGTATATTTTCGATCATGCCTTCGCGCAGGGCTATGCGCGGGCCGGCGGGCGGTATTATCCGAAACTCCAGATCGCGGTGCCTTTCACGCCTGCAACGGGGCGGCGGTTTCTGTGCCGCCGAGGGTTTGATGAGATGGGCGCGGGCGCGATCCTGCAGGCCATGGCGCAGATCGCGCGCGACAATGCGCTGTCATCGGCGCATGTGACCTTCTGCACGGCAGAGGAGGCTGCGCGCGGGGCGGAGGCTGGTTATCTGCACCGCGTGACCGAGCAGTTTCACTGGCAAAACCGAGGATATGACAGTTTCGATGCGTTTCTCGCGGCCTTGTCGTCGCGCAAGCGCAAGACCATCCGCAAGGAACGCGCCACGGCGCAGGGCTTTGGCGGCACGATCCGGCAACTCACTGGCGAGGCGCTGCAACCGGGGCATTGGGACGCGTTCTGGCAGTTCTATCAGGACACGGGCGCGCGCAAATGGGGCACGCCCTATCTGACGCGGCAATTCTTCGATCTGGTGCAGGAGAGCATGCGCGAGGATGTGCTGCTGGTGCTGGCAGAGCGGGACGGGGTGCCTGTGGCAGGCGCTCTGAACTTCATCGCGCAGGACACGCTTTACGGGCGCTATTGGGGCTGTATCGAAGATCACCCCTGCCTGCATTTCGAGCTTTGCTATTATCAGGCGATGGATTTCGCGATTGCGCACGGGCTCGCGCAGGTCGAGGCCGGGGCGCAGGGCACGCACAAGCTTGCGCGCGGATACATGCCTGCGAAAGTGCATTCGCTGCATTTTTTTCCCGAGGCCGGGTTTCACCGGGCTGTTGCGCGCTATCTGGATGATGAGGGGCGTGCGATCGATTACGAGATGCGCGCGCTGTCTGAATACGCACCGTTTCGCAAGACCGACGGAGGGCAGAATGGCTGAGAAAATCGAGGATCGTGGCGTGCTGGACCCGCTTCTGGCAGCGGGCTGGAGCATGGTCGAGGGGCGCGATGCGATCGAGAAGGAGTTCGTCTTCGCCAATTTCATCGAGGCGTTCGGCTTCATGAGCCGCGTGGCGATTGTGGCCGAGAAGCTCGACCACCACCCTGAATGGTTCAATGTCTACAAGACCGTGAAGGTGACGCTTTCGACACATGATATCGGCGGGCTGTCGGATCTGGACGTGAAGCTCGCCAAACGCATGGACAAACTCGCCGGGTAAGGGGAAAAGCGCGCCCGACGTGGCCCGCCCACCCACCCCCGCGCGGCACCTGCGTGCCGCGCTTGCCACGCCGGGCGCGCTTTTGCACTGGTCCTGCGTGGGTTTTCCATCTATCCGCGCTTGAATGCGCGATCAGTTCTTCCCTTTATTTCTGGCATGCCTTCCGGGCCTTGAGACGGTGCTCGCTGACGAAGCGGGCGCTCTGGGGTTTGCCGACCCCGCGATTGTCGCGGGCGGTGTGGAGGTGCAGGGCACATGGCGCGATGTCTGGCGGGCCAATCTGTGGCTGCGTGGCGCAAGCCGGGTGCTGGTGCGGATCGGGAGTTTCCGCGCGTTACATCTCGCGCAGCTCGACAAGCGCGCGCGCAAATTCCCGTGGGGCGAGTTTCTGCGCGCGGATGTGCCCGTGAAGGTCGAGGCGGTCTGCCTGCGCTCGCGCATCTATCACAAGGGCGCGGCCGCGCAGCGGGTGGCGCGCGCCATCACCGAGACGCTGGGCGCGCCGGTTGATCCCGCGGCGGCGTTGCGCCTGATGGTGCGGATCGAGGATGATCTGGTCACGCTCTCGCTCGACACCTCTGGCGAGGGGTTGCACAAGCGCGGGCATAAGCGCGCCACTGGCAAGGCGCCGCTGCGTGAGACCATGGCGGCGCTGTTTCTGCGACAGATGGGGTTCGATGGCAGCCAGCCGGTGATCGACCCGATGTGCGGGTCGGGGACATTCATCATCGAAGCCGCCGAGATCGCGATGCGGCTTGCGGCGGGGCGCGGGCGATCCTTTGCCTTCGAGCAGCTTGCAGGGTTTGACGCTGACGCCTTCGCCAGTTTGCACACGACGAAGCCGAAGACAGCGCCGCGCCAGTTTCTGGGCTTTGACCGCGATCAGGGGGCCATCCGCAGCGCGACCGAGAATGCTGCGCGCGCGGGCGTCGAAGGCTGCACGGCGTTCGCCTGCCAGCCAATCAGCGCGCTGACGCGCCCGGATCTGCCGCCGGGTCTCATCATCGCGAACCCACCCTATGGCGGGCGGATCGGGAATGCGAAGCTGCTTTACGGGCTCTATGCCAGCCTTGGCTCTGTCCTGAAGGAACGCTTCAGCGGCTGGCGCGTCGGGCTTGTCCCCTCGGAGCGCAAGCTCGCCCACGCCACTGGGCTGCCGCTGACGCCGGGACCGCTCTTGCCGCATGGCGGGCTGAAAGTGCAACTCTTCCAGTCGCCGCCGCTCTGAGCGTCACTCCTTGGGCGCGTCCGGGTCGGGCTGGCTGATCCCCTTGAAGAGCCGTTTGAGCGGGAAGGCCCATATCAGCCCCAGCACGACATAGATCAAGAGTTCGAGCAGGAAGGGCGGGCGCTCGAACAGCATCACGACATTCAAGGCCACGATGATATAGAGCGGCAAGGCCACCACCAGCGCAAAGAGCGCCCAGCGTCTGCGTGCTTTCCAGGAGAGTGTCATCAATCTGCAAACGGGTCCGTTACAAGTATCGTGTCATCGCGTTCGGGTGAGGGGGAAAGTAGCGCGACCGGGCAGTCGATCAACTCCTCCACGCGGCGAACATATTTGATCGCATTGGCAGGCAGATCGGCCCAGCTTCGCGCGCCTTCGGTCGACTCGCTCCAGCCGGGCAGTTCCTCATAGATAGGCGTGCAGCGCGCCTGTGCCTCGGCGGCAGTGGGCAGGTAATCGAGCCGCGTGCCGTCGAGATCATAGCCCACGCAGATCTTCAGCGTCTCGAACCCGTCGAGCACATCGAGCTTGGTGAGCGCAATGCCGGTGATGCCCGAAGTCGCGCAGGTCTGGCGCAAGAGGCAGGCATCGAACCAGCCGCAGCGCCGCTTGCGGCCTGTGGTGGTGCCAAACTCATGCCCGCGCGTGCCCAGCCGCTCGCCATCGGTGTCGTGCAGTTCGGTGGGGAACGGGCCTTCGCCGACGCGGGTGGTGTAGGCTTTCACAATGCCCAGGAC
>PWZT01000052.1 GCA_003567315.1 Paracoccaceae bacterium | reverse complement strand
TTGTCAGCAACACGCATGAATGGTGCGCGCCCGGCATCACGCCGATGATCGACCAGCTTCAGAACCTGTCGAGCGAGGATTACGCGGCATTGCTGGAGCCGCTGAGCGCCAATCAGGTGGTGCTCATCCCGGATATTGACGATTTCCGCCCCGGTAGCATGGAGCATGATCTGCTGGCCGCGCAGGAAATCCGCTCGCTGGCCATGGTGCCCATGCTCGACGATACCGGGCTGGTTGGTCTGGTGGGATTTGACAGCGTGACCGAACGCGGCGATTTCGACCGCGCCGAGGTTTATCTGCTGCGCGCCTTCGCTGATGTGGTGCGCGCGGTGCTGATGCGGCGCAGGGCGATGCTGGAGATGCGCCGCGCGC
The DNA here is from genome assembly GCA_003567315.1 of Paracoccaceae bacterium. GTDB lineage: Bacteria > Pseudomonadota > Alphaproteobacteria > Rhodobacterales > Rhodobacteraceae > Roseinatronobacter. The sequence continues at coordinate 15,437 of PWZT01000052.1, read as the reverse complement.
AGGATGAACTGGCCCGCCAGCGCGCCTTCCTGCAAGGCATCGTCAGCACGGAGGCGGCGGCCTTTCTGGTGTTCGACGAGCAGGGCGTGACGATCTACGCCAATGAGGCGACCGAGGATGTGCTGGGGCTTCCGGTCGAAGAGTTGCTGGGCGAGCGCTTCGATTCGCCCAAGTGGCGCCTCTCTGATCTCGCGGGCGCGGAGTTCGCCTCGGGGGATCACCCGTTCGCAAAGGTCAGCGCCACGGGTGAGATCGTGCGCAACCATCGCGTCGCGCTCCATTGCGAGGGCGGGCTGCGCTATGCCTCGATCAACGCGGCCCCGATCCCCACCGTGCGCAAGGGCAAGCGCCGGGTGGTCTATGCGGTGACCGATGTCACCGCCCAGGTCGAGGCCGAGCAGGCGCGCGAGGCCGCGCTCGCGGACGCGCATCGCGCCAATCAGGCGAAATCCAATTTCCTCGCCAATATGAGCCATGAATTGCGCACACCGCTCAATGGCATTCTGGGCATCGCCGATATCCTCAACGACTCGCTGGCCGATCCCGGGCAGCAGCAGATGGTGAATATCCTGCGCGACTCCGGCAAGCTGCTCATGACGATCATCGACGATCTGCTCGACATGACCAAGATCGAGGCCGATGCGCTGCGGCTCGAGGTCATCCCCTTCGACCTTGCGCAGCTTGCGCGGCGGGTGGAAGAGGTGCACACGCTGCGCGCCTCTGAAAAACAGATCTCTTTCGCGGTCACGCTGGACGACGCCTGCGGGCAGGAGCGGCTGGGCGATCCGCATCGGTTGATGCAGATCCTGCACAATCTGATCAGTAACGCGCAGAAATTCACCGAATCGGGATATGTGCGCGTCAAACTGTCGGCGCCGGATACCGAACGCGTCATCCTGCGCGTGGAAGACAGCGGGATCGGGATGACGCCGGATCAGGCGCGCGATGTGCTCGAAGCCTTTGCGCAGGCGGACAGTTCCATCGCGCGGCGCTTTGGCGGGACCGGGCTTGGCATGTCCATCGTGCGGCGGCTGGTGGAGATGATGGGGGGCGCGCTCGAGATCGACAGCGCGCTTGGCGCGGGCACGCGGGTCACGGTCACGCTGCCGCTGCGCACTGCCACAGCCGCCGAGCCGCAGTCGGCCCCCGCGCCGGTCCGCGACGGGGCGCTGCCTGCGCTCAAGGTGCTCGCGGCGGATGACAACCGCACCAACCAGATGATCCTCGGCATGATGCTGGGACAGTTGGGAGCACGGGTCACGCTGGCCGATGACGGGCTCGCCGCGTTGGAGACGTATCGCGCGGGCGATTTCGACCTGCTCATCCTCGACATCTCCATGCCCGGGCTCGACGGGGTCACGCTGTTGCAGAAACTGCGCGCCGAGGAGGCCCAGGCGGGCCGCAAACGCGTCCCGGCGCTGGCCTTCACCGCCAATGCGATGACGCATCAGGTGCAATCCTATCTGGAGGCGGGTTTCGATGGCTGCCTGACCAAGCCGCTCAAGCTCGAGCGCCTGCATGATGCGCTGAGCGCGCTGTTCGGGGGCACGGCGCCCGCGCTCACGGACGCGGCGGCAGGCGCACCTCCCCGGCCCGACAGCCGCGCGCAAGAAGCTGATCATCACAGCGGCGTGGCTCCAACGAACTGGTCAGGCACAGCCTGATCTCCTGTGCCCGCCCGGCGCGGCAGGTCAGCACCACCATATCGGGGCCGATGCCGGGATTGGCGGCGCGGAACTCTGCGAGCAGATCCTCGGGCGGCATGCGCCGCGCGGCATCCTCGGTCTGGATCGTGTCGGGGAAGGTGAGCGCGGCGAAGGCTTCGCGGGTCTGGTCGAAATACGCCGCCGGGCTGAGCCCCGAGCAGCTGCCATGCTTGCGCCATTGATGCGCGGCGAGCCCGGACGCGCCGATCACATCGCCCATGCGCGCCAGCAGCGCACGATCCGGCGCGGGATGGGCGCTGTCGCAGAATTCGGGCCAGCCGCCATCGGCGTGTTGCGGCCAGAGCCCATGCACCAGCCAGCCTGTCCCGGCGCCACTTTCGCACCGTGCGGCGCCGCGCGCCGCCCCTTCGGCCTCGCACCAGCTTGGTGTCCAGCTCAGTGCGAGCACGAGGTAATCCTCCTGCGCGCGCGCCTGCGGCCAGAGCATGCCCCCGAGCCCCGCGACCAGGAGCGCCAATACCATGATCCTGCGCATTACGTCTTTCCCTTCGCGGCTTTGCGCGTTATAACCCTCGCATCCCCGAAATCGAGGACTCGCAGGCCCAGCCCTGCAGCCGGTGCCCCGGCCCCCGATGAAGCATGCGCCCTGAAAGCGCTCGTATGACAGGAGTTCATGTCATGTCAAAACCATTGATGCCCAAAGCGACCGCGGTCTGGCTGGTCGACAACACGACGCTCAGCTTCAAGCAGATCGCCGATTTCTGCGGGCTGCACGAGTTGGAAGTGCAGGGCATTGCCGATGGCGATGTCGCAGGCGGCGTGAAAGGTTTCGACCCGGTCGCCAACAACCAGCTTGACCCGATCGAGATCGAGCGCGGCGAGAAAGACGCACGCTATGCGCTCAAGCTGAAATACAACCCCGCCGCCGAGGGCGAAGAAAAGCGCCGTGGCCCGCGCTATACGCCGCTCTCCAAGCGTCAGGACCGCCCGGCCTCGATCCTGTGGCTGGTCAAGTTTCACCCCGAACTGACCGACGCGCAGATCCGCCGCCTTGTCGGCACCACCAATGCCACCATTGATGCGATCCGCACGCGCACGCATTGGAATATTTCCAACCTGCAGCCCATCGACCCGGTGGCGCTGGGGCTGTGCCGCCAGTCGGAGCTTGACAAGGAAGTGCAGAAGGCCGCCGCCAAACGCCAGAGCGAGGGCGAGGTCATGAGCGATGAGGAGCGGCGCAAGCTGGTCTCGACCGAGCAATCGCTGGAGGCCGAGGCAGAGCCGAAAATGCCCGCCGGGATCGCCGCGCTCGAGAATTTCTCGATGGCCGATCTGAATGCCGAAAACCCCGAGCCGTCAAAACCGGCCGATTTCTCGGATGCCGACAGCTTCTTCAACTTGCCCGAAGACAGCGATGACGACGAGGAAGACGAGGACGAGACCGACAGGCGCGGCCGCTGAGCGCGCGCGGCCAAGCGGCTTTTCAAGCCCCCGGTTTTGGGCTAGGCCGCTGGCCATGTCACAAAGAGGCCAAATCGGGGAAACGACATGAAATTCACGCTGTCCTGGCTTAGGGATCATCTGGACACCCAAGCCACGGTCGATGAGATTGCCGAGGCGCTGACCGATCTGGGCCTCGAGGTGGAAGAGGTCAGCGACCCGGCCCAGAGCCTTGGCGCCTTCCGCATCGCCCGCGTGATCGAGGCGGTGCAGCACCCCGATGCCGACCGGCTGCGCCTGTGTCGGGTCGAGACCTGGCCCGAGGGGCCGGAGGGTGCCTCTGAAGAAGTGCAGGTGGTTTGCGGCGCGCCCAATGCCCGCACGGGCATGCGCGGGGTTTTCGCGCCCGTGGGCACGCATGTTCCGGGCACGGGCGTCGATCTGAAACCCGGTGTCATTCGCGGGCAGGCGAGCAACGGGATGCTGTGTTCCGAGCGCGAATTGATGCTCTCGGAAGACCATGACGGCATCATCGATCTGCCCGAGGATGCGCCGCTGGGCGCGCGCTTCATCGATTATGCCGGGCTCAACGATCCGGTGATCGAGGTCGCGATCACCCCCAACCGCCCCGATGCGCTGGGCGTGCGCGGGATTGCGCGCGATCTGGCCGCGCGGGGCCTGGGCGTGCTCAAGCCGCTGGTGGTGGAGCCTGTGCCGGGCAGCTTCCCGAGCCCGATTGGCGTGGAAATCGCGCCCGCCTTGAAGGCGAAAGGCTGCCCGCTCTTTGCCGGGCGAGTCATTCGCGGGGTGAAGAACGGGCCCTCGCCCGACTGGTTGCAGAAGCGGCTGAAGGCCATCGGGCTGCGCCCGATCTCGGCGCTGGTGGATATCACCAATTTCTTTACCTTCGACCTGAACCGCCCGTTGCATGTGTTCGATGCCGACAAGGTGTCGGGCAATCTGCGCATCCACCCGGCCGAGGGCGGCGAAGAATTGCTGGCGCTCGATGGCAAGACCTACCGGCTGACCGCCGGGCAGATGGTGATTTCCGACGACCATGCGCCGGAAAGCCTCGCCGGGATCATGGGCGGTGAGGTTTCGGGCTGTACCGAGGAAACCGTCAATGTGTTTCTGGAATCGGCCTATTGGGACCCGATCACCATTGCCGCGACCGGTCGCGCGCTGAAGATCAATTCGGATGCGCGCTACCGCTTCGAGCGCGGGGTCGATCCGGCATTCACCTTGGATGGGTTGGAACTGGCCACGCGCATGGTGATGGAGATCTGCGGCGGCGAAGTGTCCGAGGTGGTGCAGGATGGCGCGGTGCCCGACACCGCGCGCAGCTATCGCTTCGATCCGTTGCGCGTGCGCGCGCTGGTGGGCATGGATGTGCCCGAGGCGCAGCAACGCGCGACGCTGGAGGCGCTGGGCTTCACTCTCACGGGCGATCAGGCGCAACCGCCGAGCTGGCGGCCCGATATTCTGGGCGAGGCCGATCTGGTTGAAGAAATCGCCCGCGTCGCGTCGCTGACCGGGCTGGAGGGCAAGCCGCTGCCGCGCGCGAGTGCTGGTGTGACGCGCCCGATCCTGACACCGCTGCAGCTGCGCGAGCGCGCGGCGCGGCGGATGCTGGCGGGGTTGGGTTATCATGAATGCGTGACCTACAGCTTCATCGATGCGGCTGCGGCGCAGATGTTCGGCGGCGGGAATGAGGCAGTGCGGCTGGAAAACCCGATCTCGTCGGAGATGACCCATATGCGCCCCGACCTTCTGCCGGGGCTGATGCAGGCGGCGGCGCGCAATCAGGCGCGCGGGAGCGCGGATCTGGCGCTGTTCGAGATCGGCCCGGCCTTCAGCGGGGGCGAGCCGGGCGAGCAGCATATTCAGGCGGCCGGGATTCTGGTGGGCGCCAATGCGCCGCGCGATCCCTATGGCAGCCGCAGGGCCGTGGATCTCTACGATGCCAAGGCCGATGTCGAGGCGGTGCTGTCAGCCATCGGGGCGCCTGCGAAATTCCAGTTCCATCGCAAGCTGCCGGAGTGGTTTCACCCCGGGCGCGCAGGGGTGATCAGCCTGGGGCCGAAGCTGCCGCTGGCGGTTTTCGGCGAATTGCACCCGCGCGTGACCCGGGCGTTTGACCTGAAAGGGCCAGTGGTGGGGTTTACGGCCTATGTCGAAAATCCACCCGCGCCCAAGGCACGCAAGACCACGCGGCAGCCGCTGGTTACCAGTGCGCTGCAGGCGGTGGAGCGCGATTTCGCCTTCGTGCTCGATGCCCAGGTCGAGGCGCTTAATGTGGTGAATGCGGCAGCTGGGGCTGACAAGTCACTGATTTCGGATGTGACAGTCTTTGACGAGTTCACTGGCCCCAAGGCCGATGCGCAGCTAGGCGACGGGCGCAAATCCGTGGCGATTGCGGTGCGTCTGCAACCTGTTGCGCGCAGCCTCACGGAAGAGGATCTCGACGCGGTCAGCCGCAAGATTGTCGAGAAAGTGCAGAAGGCAACTGGCGGCGTGCTGCGCGGATAGGGCCGCGTTCAAGCGCCCGCGAACCGCACCCACCCACCCGCCCCCGTACGCTTCGCGGGCGCTGCCCTTGCCTGCGGCAAGGGCGGGGTCGAGGTCAGAGGGCGAGATCCATCGCAGGCGCCCGGCTGTCCTGGGAGTTGTGCAGTTCCGAGCTCTCGGCATAGGCCGGGGTCTGGTTTTGCGCGTTGGCGCCGTGCGCAGACGACGTGTCCTCCGTAGCCTCGGCTTCGGTTCGTCCAGTGGCGCGGGTCTCCAGCAGGTCCTGCAGCACGTTCACGTCGAAAGCGGGCGGCGGGCCGACAAGCCGCGCAGGCTTTTCCGGCGTGAGTGGCAGTTTGCGCGCGGACAGCATGTTTGCTGCCCGCGCCGCGGTCGCTTGCTGGAGCGCCGCTTCGGTCTGGGTGCGCACCAGAGCCGCCGCCGCGCCCGGCGGCGCTTGGCTGGGCGCAGGCGCGTCGCGTTGCGCCAGCAGCGGCGCGCTCGATACGGGGGTAAGTGGCAATCCTGACATTGTGGCATCTCGCTTGAAAAAAGACTTTCCCTTACGAGTGATGCTGGCAGAACAGCCTTGCGAAATCGTTAAGGTGGCGCGCCGAAATAGCACGCATTTTAACGGTGACATGAAAAACGGCCCGCAACGCCTTGCAGGCCGTCGAAAATCGCGGATCGCAGAAGATCAGCGCAGGATATTGCGCCCGGCATAGAGCGCGCTGTCGCCCAAGCCTTCCTCGATGCGGATGAGCTGGTTGTATTTCGCCAGCCGGTCCGAGCGCGCGAGCGAGCCGGTCTTGATCTGCCCGCAATTCGTGGCGACCGCGAGATCGGCGATGGTGGCATCCTCGGTCTCGCCGGAGCGGTGCGACATCACGCAGGTCATGCGCGCGCGATGGGCCATATCCACCGCTGCCAACGTTTCGGTCAGCGTGCCGATCTGGTTGACCTTGACCAGCAGCGAATTGCCGCAGCCCTGCGCGATCCCGTCGGCCAGGCGCGTGGGGTTGGTGACGAAGAGGTCATCGCCCACGAGCTGGCAGGTCTCGCCCATCAGCGTGGTCAGTTCGGCCCAGCCGTCCCAGTCATCCTCGGCCATGCCATCCTCGATCGAGATGATCGGGTAATCCTTGACCAGCGCCATCAGATAGGCCGCATTCTCGCTGCTGCTCAGCACGGCGCCTTCGCCTTTCATGTGATATGCGCCATCGCGGTAATACTCGGTTGCGGCGCAGTCGAGCGCCAGAGAGATATCCTCGCCCGGCGTGTAGCCCGCTTTTTCAATGCTGCGCAGGATGAAGTCCAGCGCGTCGCGCGTGCTCGACAGGTTGGGCGCGAAGCCGCCCTCATCGCCGATGCCAGTATTCAGACCGGCGCTGGACAGCTCTTTCTTCAGCGTATGGAAAATCTCCGCCCCCATGCGCACCGCCTCGCGGATCGAGGTCGCGGCCACGGGCATGATCATGAATTCCTGAATGTCGATCGGGTTGTCGGCATGTTCGCCGCCATTGATGATATTCATCATCGGCACGGGCAGGGTGCGCGCAGATGTGCCGCCGACATAGCGATAGAGCGGCTGGCCTGTCGCTGCGGCTGCCGCCTTGGCCACGGCGAGCGAAGCCCCCAGAATGGCATTCGCGCCGAGCCGGGCCTTGTTGGGCGTGCCATCAAGCTCGATCATGGCCTGATCGATGGCGACCTGTTCGGTTGCGTCGAAGCCGACCAGCGCCTCGGCCAACTCGCCATTCACGGCGGCGACGGCTTCCAGAACCCCCTTGCCCATGTAGCGGGCCTTGTCGCCATCGCGCCGCTCCACCGCCTCATGCGCGCCTGTGGAGGCACCCGAGGGCACGGCAGCGCGGCCCATGGTGCCATCCTCGAGGATCACGTCCACTTCCACTGTCGGGTTGCCCCGGCTGTCGAGAATTTCGCGGCCGATAATGTCGATGATGATGCTCATGTCGCTATCCCCCGGTTGCGGTTTCCCCAGCGCTATAACGCTGCTGTCGGGGTTTTGCTAGGCCGCTTTGTCTCGCGCCAGAGGGTAAAGAGGCCTGCGCCCACGATGATGGCCGCGCCGATCAGGGTCAGCGCGTCGGGGCGTTCGCCGAAGACGAGCACGGCCACGATCAGCGCGAACAGCATCCGCGTGTAGCGGAACGGGGTGACGAAGGACAACTCGCCCACGCGCATCGAGCCCACAAGCGCATAATAGGCGAGCACGCCGACACCAAGCGCGGCTCCGAGCGTGGCAAATTGCAGCGCATCGGGCATGACCGGGCTGTGACCCATGGCGAGCATCAGGAACACCCCGGCCGGGACGATCATGGCGAAGGCCCAGCTCGAGATCTGGTAGCTCGAGACCTCGCGCGGGATGACGCGGGTGGCGAGGTCGCGCCCGGCAAGGCCCAGCACACCGATAACCGCGAAGAGGGCCGCGGGCTCGAACCCTGCCATGCCAGGGCGCACGATCAGCAGGACGCCGAAAAAGCCCACGCAGATCGCGGTCCAGCGCCGCCAGCCGACTTTCTCGCCCAGAAACAGCACGGCGCCGAGGGTGACACAGAGCGGTGCGGCTTGCAGGATGGCCGAGGCGGTGGCGAGGCTCGCGAGCACGAAGCTCAGCACGAAGCCGATGGTGCCGACCAGCTCGGCGGTGTTGCGCAGCAGGAGCGCCGGGGTGAGCAGGGCGGGGCTGAGCAAATCCTGCCCTTTGCGATGCGCGATGATGCCGAAGGCGACGGCCCCGCCCACGCCCAGCAGCACGAGGATCTGCCCGACCGGCAGGGCATCGGCCAGAAGCTTGATGAACATGTCCTCCAGCGCGAAGCCGGCCATGGCCATGGCCATCAGCAGGGCGCCGCGCAGATTGTCGGACATGGGACGATCCTTCACAGGTTAACAAAGGCAGCGCTATCGCGTTTCCCTGTGTTTGAAAAGCAAAAAGCGCGCCCGATGGGCGCGCTTTATCGTGGCATGATGCTCGCGATCAATCCTTTTTCGCTGCATTCTTGATCGGTGCCCAGAGCCGCTTGTTGGTCAGATAGAGCAGCACCGCGAACACAGTGAGGAAGATCACGCCGACAAAGCCCGCATGCTTGCGCTCGACCAGCTTCGGTTCGGCCGTCCAGGTCAGGAAGGCCGCAACATCGAGCGCCATCTGCTCTTCGGTGGCAGGCGTGCCATCCTCATAGACCAGCATGTCGTCGAACAGCACGGGCGCCATCGACACCCAGCCGCCATAGGCCACGTTTTCATAGAACATCGAGCCCGCCTGGAAGTCTTCCTCGCCCGTGTAGCCCAGCAGGAAGGAGGCGACATATTCCGGCCCGCCGATGCCCTTCATGAGTTGGTTGATGCCCAGACCATAGGGGCCGCTGAAACCTGCGCGCGCCTTGGTCATCAGGCTGAGATCGGGCGCGCCCTCGAATTGCGATTCGGGGAAATGATCGGGGCCGGTGGCCGGACGCCAGTCGCGCAGCTCCTCGTCCCAGACCTCATACATATCCGCGAAGGCGCGCATCTGGTCCTCGGGAAGTTCCGGGCCGTTGCGGTCCGACAGCGTGCGAAAGGCCACATATTGCAGCCCGTGGCAGCTTGCGCAGGCCTCGTGATAGACCTGCAACCCGCGTTGCAGCTGGTTGCGGTCATAGGTGCCGGTCAGGCCCTGAAAGGAGAAGTCGAAATTGGTGACTTCGCCTTTCACCTTGGTGGCCTCGGCCATGGTGGCTGGCAGGGCCAGCACCAGGCTCGAGAGGGCAGCAACGGCAAGGGTCCTCAGTTTCATGTCAGTTTCCTTTCGGTTTGCCGTTATTCCGCCGGGATCGGTTCGGCCGAGGGGCCTTTGGGGCCTTTGGGCTCGCTCGCCTTGACGGTTTCCTTGAAATCCTGCTCGATCGTCTCGGGCTCGGGCAGGGGCTTCTCGAGCACACCGAGCAGCGGCATGATCACGAGGAAATAGGCGAACCAGTAGGTTGTGCCGATCAGCGCGATGGTGGTGTAGATACCCTCGGCAGGCATCGCCCCGGCCCATGTCAGCACCACGAAGTTGATGATGAAGAGCCAAAACCACCATTTGAACATCGGCCGATAGCGACCCGAGCGCACCGAGGAGGTGTCGAGCCAGGGCAGAAGCGCCCAGACAAAGATCGCCCCGAACATGGCCAGCACCCCGAAGAAGGTCGCATCGACGATCCCGAAGGTCAGCCAGTTGACCGCAATCACGATCCAGACATCCGAGGTAAAGGCGCGCAGGATCGCGTAGAAGGGCAGGAAGTACCATTCCGGCACGATTTCCGGCGGCGTGACCAGCGGGTTGGCCTCGATATAGTTATCAGTGTGGCCCAGGAAGTTCGGCATGAAGCCCACCAGCGCCCAGAACAGCGCGAGAATGACTGCCAGCGCGAACAGATCCTTGATCACGAAATACGGCCAGAAGGGCAGCGTATCTTTCTCGGCTTCTTCCTTGGAGCCGCGGCGCACCTCTACCCCGGTGGGGTTGTTGTTGCCCGTGGTGTGGAAGGCCCAGATGTGCACAATGACCAGCCCGAGGATCACGAAGGGCAGCAGATAATGCAGCGAGAAGAAGCGGTTAAGTGCTGCGTTATCCACCGCAGGCCCGCCAAGAATCCACATCTGCAGCGTGTCGCCAATGCCCGGGATCGCGCCAAACAGGCCGGTAATCACGGTTGCGCCCCAGAACGACATCTGACCCCAGGGCAGCACATAGCCCATGAACGCCGTGGCCATCATCAGCAGGTAGATGAGCATGCCGATGATCCATGTGATCTCGCGCGGGGTCTTGTAGCTGCCGTAATACATGCTGCGGAACATGTGCAGATACACGGCGAGGAAGAACAGCATCGCGCCATTCTGGTGCAGATACCGCAGCATATGCCCGCCATTCACGTTGCGCATGATATGCTCGACGCTGGCAAAGGCGTGATCGACATGCGGCGTGTAATGCATGGCCAGCACGATGCCGGTCACGATTTGCAGCACAAGGCAGAACACCAGGACGATGCCCCAGATCCACATCCAGTTCAGGTTCTTGGGTGTGGGGATCATGATCGTGTCATAGATCAGCCCAATTATCGGCAACCGCCGATGAACGTATTTTTCGGCGTTGGATTTGGGCTCGTAATGGTCGTGTGGAATGCCAGACATCTATCGTCTCTCCCTTAACCAAGCTGTATGGTCGTTTCGTCAACGAATTGCGCCACCGGGATATGCATGTTCTCGGGGGCAGGGCCGCGACGGATGCGACCTGCAGTATCGTAATGTGACCCGTGGCAGGGGCAGAACCATGCGTCAAAATCGCCCGCCCCGTCGCCCAGCGGCACACAGCCCAGATGCGTGCACACGCCGATCATCACCAGCCATTCGCCGTCATCATCGAGCGTGCGGTTTTCGTCCGAGGCATCAGTGCCCGGCTTGTTGGGGTTGCGCGAGTCGCGGTCGATGGACAGATCCGACACGCTGGTTGCGCGCGCCGCTTCGATCTCTTCGGGCGTGCGGCGGCGGATGAAGACCGGCTTGCCGAGGAAGTTGACCGTAAGCTGGCCGCCTTCATCCAGGCCGCCCACATCGACGAAGATCGATGAGAGCGCCTCCACATCGGCCGAGGGGTTCATCTGATTGACCAGCGGCCATACGGCGGCACCGGCTGTTACCACACCTGCACCGGCCGTGGCATAATAGAGGAAATCCCTGCGGGTGCTGTCGTTGTCATCAGCGTGGGACACGAGCATTCTCCCTTTTCAATGGGTTCGAGGCTGCAACAAATGATACGGCCACAGGGAACCCCGCAGCCTCTCAATCGCCGTATTTAGCGGGGAAAGCATTTCCAGTCCAGCCGCGAATCCGGGATAAGGTGTCGCAGCGTGTCGCATTTTTCGGGCGATGCGCGCATGTTTTTCCGCCGTGAGCGCAATCATCGTGGTCACGCCGGAGGCTGGGTGCTGAGATAGCTGTCGCGGGCCGCGAACCGGGCCTGCCACGCGGCCAGCGCCGCGCGCCCCTTGCGCCAGTCGCGATCGGGCAGGCGGAAATCGAGATACCCCAGCGCGCAGCCAAGGCTGAGTTGCCCGATGCAGAGCGGCCCGGCCAGATACGCCATCCAGCGTTCCTCCAGCATGTCGAGGGTGCGCGCGATGCGCCGCCATTGCCCTTCCACCAGCGGCGCGAAGCGGATCTCCTCGGGACGCAGGCGGGCCTCATAGACTATCGCGAGCCCGGCATCGAGAATGCCGTCGGCCGTGGCCTCCAGCGTCAGCGCGTCCCAGAGCCGGGGCGGGGCAGGGTAGAATTTCCCGCCCGCGCGCGCATCGAGATAGCGGCAGATCACCCGGCTGTCATAAAGCGCGCCGCCATCGGGGCGCGTGAGCGTGGGCACTTTCGCGAGCGGGTTTTCGGCCACAGGCATGGTGCCGGGATCGAGCGGTGAGCCCGCGGCGGGAACATGGGTGATCTCATCGGCAAGCCCCAGATCCTGCGCAAGCACGGTCACCTTGCGCACATAGGGCGAATTATGGCTGTGAAAGAGAGTGAGCTTGCTCATATGCGGCGCAGCTTGACCCGTGCCAATGCGCTTGCGTCGATCTCGATGCCCGGCCCGTTGGTGCCCAGCCGGATCACGCGCCGGAACCGCGCGGCCCCATTCACCTGCTCACGGTCGCGCGGGCGATGCGCGGATATGCCTTCGCCGAGCTCGTCCAGCGCATCCTCGCAGCGCTGATCGACCCGTCCAGGCTGGATCTGCCGGGCGAGCGCGTATCCCGCAAGCGCGACAGTGCCATATTTCGCGGCCATTACGGCAATCGGAGCAAGGGGAAGCGCCATCTGAAATCCTCCTGGTTGGAAAGGAGAGTAGCAAAATGCGGGGCTTTGTCCATTCACGCTTTGCATAATCCCGACAGATCAGGCCGAAAGAGGCTGGTTGGGGGCGAGCGGCGCGTCGCGGTCGGCGAGGATGTGTTCCAGCGGCCAGTCGATGGTGATCTGCCCGCCCTGCAAGCGCGGCTGGCCCGGCAGATCGCGCGCCACACCTTGCTGATTGCCCACCTGCAACACCGCCCCCGAGCGTTCGAGCAAGGTTTTCGCGATGAAGAGCCCCAGCCCCATCCCGTCATAACCGGGCCTGCGGTTGGGGCGCTCCGGGTCGCGGCGCTGGCGGATGAAGGGCTCGCCGATCGCCCCGAGGATTTGCGGCGAAAACCCCGCGCCATCATCGCGGATGCGGATGCGCAGGCGCGTATCGCTCCATTCGGCCTGCACCCAGACCTCCGCGCGCGCGAAATCGACCGCGTTCTGGATGAGGTTGCGCAGCCCGTGGATGATTTCGGGGCGGCGCAGCACCAGCGGTTGATCGCCCGCGTCCTCGGCGCCGGGCGCGATCAGGAAATGCACCTGCTTGCCGCGCGCGAGATGCGGCTCTGCGGCCTCTTGCAGCACAGCCTCCAGCGGCGCGCGGCGCAGATGCGTGTCATCCTTGCCCGCCCGCCCCATCGAGCGCAGGATATCGCGGCAGCGATCCGCCTGCTCGCGCAGGATGCGGGCATCCTCGGCCAGCTCGGGCTGGGCGCGCAACTCGGCCTCGAGCTCCGAGGCAATCAGCTTGATCGTGGCCAGCGGCGTGCCCAGCTCATGCGCCGTGGCCGCGACCACACCCCCCAGATCGGTCAGCTTCTGCTCGCGCGAAAGCGCCATTTGTGCGGCCAGCAGCGCATTGGCCATGGAGGTCGCCTCGGCGGCGACGCGCTGCGCGTAGAAGGCCTGAAACACGATCCCGATGACGATGGCTGCCCAGAAACCGAAGGCGAGGATGGGGGGCACGATCAGCACAGTGCCATCGTCAAAGCGCAACGGCTGATAGGTCAGGCTGATCAGCGTGATCAGCGCCACGGCCATCGCCGCGAGAAAGAGCGTCGCCCGCGATCCCAGCGCCATCGCCGCCACGGCCACGGGCGCGATGATCAGAAGCGCGAAGGGGTTGGTGATCCCGCCGGTGAGATAGAGCAGGCAGGAAAGCTGGGCGATATCGAAAAGGAAGGTCAGCAGCGCCTCGCTCTCCGACAGCCGCCTTGTCTGCGGAAAGAGCAGGAGCGAGAGCAGGATCGAGAGGGCCGCCGCCCCCATCACCAGCCACACCAGCACCACATCGAAGCGCAGGCCCAGATAGTAATGCGCCACCAACAGCGCGACCGCCTGCCCGCCAAGGGCGAGCGCGCGCACATAGGCCATGGTGCGCAGCCGTACCCAGTCGCCGCGATGTTCCTGCGAAATCTCGCCAAAGGGCGGGGTGGTCATGGGCGCTCCGATCTGCTTTGTGGCGATTGAGACTTGGTGTCACAGTGCCGCGATGCAGGATTGTTAGGGCGGCGGGAATGCGGCATCAAGTCCATCAACTGCATGCATGGGGAATGCCATGATTCGTCTCTATTCCTTCCTCGCGATCGGCCTGACCGCAATCCTGCTGGGCGGGCTGGGATATATGGTGTTTATGGGCCAGGGGCAGGGCGACATGATGGCCCAATGTCGCGGCACCTCCATCTCCGGGGGCGCGGGTGCGATCGGTGGGCCGTTCGAGCTGGTCGATCACACGGGCCAGACAGTGACCGATGCCGATTTCGCGGATCGCCCGGTGCTGATCTATTTCGGTTACACCTTCTGCCCGGATGTCTGCCCGCTCGATACCGCGCGCAATGCCCAGGCGGTCGATCTGCTTGCCGAGCGCGGCTATGACGTGCAGCCGGTCTTCATATCGGTGGATCACGAGCGCGACACGCAGGAGGCGCTGGCCGAGTTCGTGCGCTTCATGCACCCCGAAATGGTCGGGCTCACAGGGTCGGAAGAGCAGTTGCGCGAGGCGGCGCGCGCCTATCGGGTCTATTATGCGGTGCATGAGAGTGATGATGATTTCTATCTGATCGACCACTCGACCTTCAGCTATTTCCTGCTGCCCGGCCATGGCTTTGTCGATATCATCCGCCGCGACCAGTCGCCCGAGCAGGTGGCGGATACATTGTCCTGTTTCATCGACAACGCGTGATCACGTGTAGAAATTGACCTTCTGATCCCTGCGCTCTACTTTCTGATCCATGAATGTGAGAGCACAAATGGAAGAGTTGGAACAAACCCTTGACCTCGGGCCGGACACCTCGCTGCTGCTGGTGGATGACGACGAGGTTTTTCTCAAGCGGCTGGCACGCGCGATGGAGCGGCGCGGCTTCACAGTGGAGAGCGCCTCCAGCGTCGTGGCCGGGCAGGCGATCGCAAAAGGTCGCCCCCCGGCTTACGCGGTGATCGACCTGCGGCTGGAAGACGGCAACGGGCTCGATGTGGTCGAGACGCTGCGCGCCGCGCGCGAGGATGCGCGTATCGTCGTGCTCACCGGCTATGGCGCGATTGCGACGGCGGTGGCGGCGGTAAAGATCGGGGCGACGGATTACCTCTCGAAACCCGCCGATGCCGATGATGTGGTGCGCGCGTTGCTGTCGCAGGACAGCGCCGCCCTACCCGAGCCGCCCGAAAACCCGATGTCGGCCGACCGCGTGCGCTGGGAGCATATCCAGCGCGTCTATGAGCAATGCGACCGCAACGTGTCCGAGACTGCGCGACGGCTGAGCATGCATCGGCGCACCTTGCAGCGGATTCTGGCGAAACGCTCGCCACGCTAGACGCATTCGGTTGGCGGGGTGTATGATGTGGCTATGTCTGGCTCATCGACGCGAAGGCATGGCGAAAGGATGACAAGAAAGCGCCCTCGGGGCGTGCCCACCCACCCGCCCCTGCACGCCCCGGGGCGCTTTC
>PWZT01000099.1 GCA_003567315.1 Paracoccaceae bacterium | reverse complement strand
GATCGGGGTCGAGACCGGCGGCTCGAACGTGCAATGGGCGATCAACCCGGCCGACGGGCGCATGGTGGTGATCGAGATGAACCCGCGCGTCTCGCGCTCCTCGGCGCTGGCGTCCAAGGCGACGGGCTTTCCCATCGCCAAGATCGCCGCAAAGCTGGCCGTGGGCTACACGCTGGACGAGCTGGACAACGACATCACGAAAGTGACCCCGGCGAGCTTCGAGCCCACTATAGATTATGTGGTCACCAAGATCCCGCGCTTCGCTTTCGAAAAATTCCCCGGCTCCACGCCCGAGCTGACCACGGCGATGAAATCGGTGGGCGAGGCAATGGCGATCGGCCGCACGTTCCACGAATCGCTGCAAAAGGCGCTGGCCTCGATGGAAACGGGCCTGAGCGGTTTTGACGAGATCGCGATCCCCGGCGCGCCCGACCGCGCCGCTGTCATCAAGGCGATCAGCAGCCAGACCCCCGACCGGCTGCGGCTGATCGCGCAGGCCATGCGCGAGGGGTTGTCGAATGACGAGATCCAGGCCGCCACTGCCTTCGATCCG
This sequence comes from Paracoccaceae bacterium, assembly GCA_003567315.1. GTDB lineage: Bacteria > Pseudomonadota > Alphaproteobacteria > Rhodobacterales > Rhodobacteraceae > Roseinatronobacter. The sequence continues at coordinate 99,157 of PWZT01000099.1, read as the reverse complement.
TGGTTCCTCGCCCGCATCCGCGAGATCATCGACACCGAGGAGACAATCCGCCGCGACGGGCTGCCGGTCAGCGCCGAGGGGTTGCGCGCGCTCAAGATGATGGGCTTCACCGATGCGCGGCTGGCCGATCTGACCGGGCGCGAGGAAGGTCAGGTCCGCCGCGCACGGCGCAATCTGGGCGTGAACGCAGTCTTCAAGCGCATCGACACCTGCGCTGCCGAGTTCGAGGCGCAGACCCCCTATATGTATTCCACGCATGAAACCCCGGTGATGGGCGAGGTCGAATGTGAGGCGCGGCCCTCCGCGCGCAAGAAGGTCGTCATTCTGGGCGGCGGCCCCAACCGGATCGGGCAGGGGATCGAGTTCGATTATTGTTGCTGCCATGCCTGTTTCGCACTGACCGAGACTGGCTATGAGACCATCATGATCAACTGCAACCCCGAGACAGTCTCCACCGATTACGACACCTCGGACCGGCTCTATTTCGAGCCGCTGACGCTGGAGCATGTGCTCGAGATCCTGCGCGTGGAGCAGGAGGCCGGCACACTGCATGGCGTGATCGTGCAATTCGGCGGGCAGACGCCCCTGAAGCTCGCCAATGCGCTGGAGGAAGAGGGCATCCCGATCCTCGGCACCTCCCCCGATGCGATTGATCTGGCCGAGGATCGCGAGCGCTTTCAGGCGCTTCTGCACAAGCTCGGCCTGCGCCAGCCGGTCAACGGCATCGCCACCACGCCCCAGCAGGCCTTTGATATTGCCCAACAAGTCGGCTACCCGCTGGTAATCCGGCCCTCTTATGTGCTGGGCGGGCGCGCGATGGAAATCGTGCGCGATAACGCGCATCTGGAGCGCTATATCAGCGAGGCCGTGGTGGTCTCGGGCAAGAACCCGGTGCTCTTGGACAGCTATCTGGTCGGCGCGGTCGAGGTCGATGTCGATGCGCTCTGCGATGGCGAGGCGGTCCATGTCGCGGGCATCATGCAGCATATCGAGGAGGCGGGCGTGCATTCGGGCGATTCGGCCTGCTCGCTGCCCCCCTATTCGCTCGACGCGGACACCATCGCCGAGCTGCGCCGCCAGACCGAGGCGCTGGCCCGTGGGCTCAATGTCGTGGGGCTGATGAATGTGCAATTCGCGATCAAGGATGGCGAGATTTTCGTGCTCGAAGTGAACCCCCGCGCCTCGCGCACTGTGCCCTTCGTCGCCAAGGCCACCGACAGCGCGATTGCCTCGATTGCCGCGCGTCTGATGGCGGGCGAGAAGCTCTCGGCCTTCGCGCAGCGCCCGCCCTACAAGACCGATGTCGCGCATTCCGAGCCGATGCCGCTGGCCGACCCGCTGACACTGGCGGACCCGCAGACCCCGTGGTTCTCGGTCAAGGAAGCTGTGCTCCCCTTCGCGCGCTTCCCGGGCGTCGATACGCTTCTGGGTCCCGAGATGCGTTCGACCGGCGAGGTGATGGGCTGGGCGCGCAATTTCGCACGGGCTTTCTACAAGGCGCAGCTTGGCGCAGGCGTGACCCTGCCGGTTGCGGGCCGCGTGTTCCTGTCGATCAAGGATTTCGACAAGGGCCCGCTGACTCTCGAAGCCGCCAAGGTACTTGTCGATAGGGGGTTCGAGATTGTCGCCACGCGCGGCACGGCCGCATGGTTGCAGGCGCATGATGTGGCCTGCGAAGTGGTCAACAAGGTCTATGAGGGCCGCCCGAATATCGTCGATCTGATGAAATCGGGCGAGATCGTGATGGTGCTCAACACCACCGAAGGCGCGCAGGCCATCGAGGACAGTCGCGAAATCCGCTCGGTCGCACTTTACGACAAGATCCCCTATTTCACCACAGCCGCAGGCAGCCACGCGGCGGTCATGGCGATCAAGGCGCGGGAAGAAAGCGAAATCGGCGTGCGCGCGCTCCAGCATCCGGTGGCATAACGCACTCCCGTCACCACGCTCCCCCGCCCTTGCCGCAGGCAAGGGCAGCGCCCTCGGGGCGTGCAGGGGCGGGTGGGTGGGCGCGGCCCGAGGGCGCTTTCCCCCTCGCAGCCAGCGCACCCCGCAATTGATGCGCCGAACAAAACCCTTCCCCCGGAATATCCCGAATTTACTTGCGAACGATTTTCATTTGCATATAAACGTCCCACATCGCGATGGAGACGCCATGACCTCCCCCAGCCCCAAACCCGGCGCGCTTGGCCTCGCTGCCCTGCTTGCTCTCACCACACCGGCGCAGGCGGATGCGCCGCTCAATGTGCTCGCCACTGTCGGCATGATCGCCGATGTCGCGCAGAATATCGCAGGGGACTGCGCCGAGGTGCAGAGCCTGCTCGGCCCCGGCACTGACCCGCATAGCTACAGCGCCACCCCGTCCGATGTGCGCAAGCTCGCAAGCGCCGAGCTCATCTTCTATGTCGATGCCGCGCTCGAGGACCGTATGGCCGATGTGCTCGCAGGCATGTCCGACCGCACCCCGACAGTCGGCCTGCTCGCCACCACATTCGCAGACGACACGCTGCTCGATGACCCCGACGCCCCCGGCCAGCCCGACCCGCATCTGTGGATGGATGTCAGCCGCTGGGCGCAGATCGCGCCCGTCATCGCCGAGAACATCGCCGCCCAACGCCCCGATTGCGCAGAATCTATGGCGGCCAATGTGGCGGACTATACGGGCAAGCTCGGTGCGCTGCATGGCTGGGTGGGCGCGGCCATCGCCTCCATCCCCGAAGGCCAGCGCCTTCTGGTCACCGCCCATGACGCCTTCTACTATTTCGCAGATGCCTACGGGATCGAGGCGTCCGAGGCCATCGAGGGCATCTCCACCACCTCCGAGGCCAGTATCGGCGATATCCGCGCGGTCGCCGATTTCGTGATCGCGCGCAATGTCCCCGCAGTTTTCGTGGAAACCACGATCAATCCGCGCACGATTGAAGCACTGGTCGAGGAAGTGCGCGGGCGCGGGCATGAGGTCGCCATCGGCGGCGAACTCTATTCCGATGCGATGGGCGATGAGGGCACGCCCGAGGGCAGCTATATCGGCATGATCCGCGCCAATACCGAAACCATCACCCGCGCCCTTGGCGGCACGCTGCCCGACTGGCCCGAGGCGCTGGCCGACTGGGCCGCGCCATGACCGAAACCTTCGCACATGTCGGATAACCACCCGGATACAAGCCTGCACGAGCCCGATCAGGCGCTCCATGTCGAGGATCTGACAGTCGCCTATGGCAGTGTCACAGCGCTTTGGGACATCGATATCGACATCCCGCCCAGTGTGATGTGCGCGATTGTGGGGCCGAATGGTTCGGGCAAATCCACGCTCTTGAAAACTGCCCTGGGGCTGGTGAAACCCGTGGCCGGGCATGTACGCTTCCTGGGCCGCCCCGTTCGCGCGATGCGCGGGCAGATCGGCTATGTACCGCAGCGCCAGAGCGTCGATTGGGATTTTCCGATCACGGCGCGCGAAGTGGTCGAGATGGGGCTTTATCGCAGCCTCGGCTGGCTGCGCCGCCCCGATGCGCGCGCCCGCGCGCGCGCCATGGACGCGCTGGCCGAGCTCGGGATGCAGGATTACGCAGGCCGCCAGATCAGCCAGCTTTCGGGCGGCCAGCAACAGCGCGTCTTCATCGCCCGCGCACTGGTGCAGGACGCGCCGATCCTGATCCTCGACGAGCCCATGGCCGGTGTCGATGCCAGCACCGAGGCCATCATCATCGCGCTCTTGAAACGCCTGCGCGATGCGGGGCGCACGATCATCGTGGTGCATCATGACCTGACCACCGTGCAGAGCTATTTCGACTGGCTGGTGATGATGAATGTGCGCGTCATCGCGCAAGGCCCGGTGCGCGAGGTCTATACGCCCGAAAACCTGCGCGCGACCTATGGCCGCCAGCTTGCGATGATCGCCACCCCGGCCGGGGACCGCGATGGCTGAGTTGCTCTCCAGCGGCATCGTGCAGACTGTGCTTATGGGGGCAGCGCTTCTGGGCGCGATCAGCGGGATGCTGGGGGCCTTTGCGGTGCTGCGCCGCCAGAGCCTGCTGGGCGATGCGCTCGCCCATGCCGCCCTGCCCGGCGTCTGCCTCGGTTTTCTGATCGCGGGCGCGCGCGATCTGGGCGCGATCATGGCCGGCGCGTTTTTCACAGGCGCGCTCGCAGCGCTTGTCATGATGCTGATCACACGCCGCACCGCGCTCAAGACCGATGCCGCGCTTGGCATCGTGCTCAGCGTGTTCTTCGCCATGGGCATTGTGCTGCTGACCCATGTGCAGGGGCAGGGCCGCACGGCGAGCGCAGGGCTCGAGACCTTCCTCTTCGGGCAGGCCGCCGCGATCCTGCGCGCGGATCTGTGGATCATGGGGGGCGTGGGGCTGGCAGCACTTGGCGTGGTGCTGGCGCTGTGGAAAGAGTTCAAGCTGGTCAGTTTTGATCCCGATTTCGCCCGCGCCAATGGCTTGCCCGTCCTGCCGCTCGAGGCCGCGCTGACGGTGCTCGTGGCGCTCGCCATCGTGGTCGGGCTGCAACTGGTGGGTGTGGTGCTGATGGTCGCGCTCCTGATCGCGCCTGCCGCCGCCGCGCGGCAATGGACGCGCTCGCTGGGCGCGATGGTCGCGCTCTCCGCGCTGATCGGCGCGGCCTCGGGCGCAGGCGGGGCGCTTGTGAGTGCCGCGCAGCGCGGGCTTGCAACCGGGCCGGTGGTGGTGCTGATCGCGACCGGAGTTGTGCTGATCTCGCTCGCCATCGCGCCCGAGCGCGGGCTTTTGTGGCAGGCGCTGGCCGCGCGCCGCGCCCGCGCCCGGATCAGCGACCGGCGCGTTCTGGCCACATTGCAGGGGCTCGCCGCCGCGCATGACGACACCCACTACCCGGCCGAGCGCGGCATGCTGAAAACCGCGCTCGGGGCCATGCCGCGCAGCACGCGGCTGGAGGGGCTCGAGGCGCGCGGGCTGATCCGCTCGGTCACGCACCCGCCCGAGACCACACCGCATTGGGAACTCACAAGCGCGGGCCATCGCGAGGCCGACCGCCTGGCCCGCAAGACCCGCGCCGAAGGCCAAGACCCATGATCGCCGCGTTCTTCGACTCCATCCCCGCCATGATCCTGCTCACCGGCGCACTGGTCGGCAGCTCCGCGGCCCTTCTGGGCAGCTTTCTGGTGCTGCGCGGCAATTCCATGCTCACCGATGCGATCAGCCATTCCATCGTCTTCGGCATCATCCTCGTCTGGCTACTCACCCGCGAAATCGCAGGCCCGGTGCAGGTGATCGGCGCCGCGCTGACCGGCATCCTGACCGTGGTTCTGACCGAACTGCTCGCGCGCTCGAAGCTGGTGCGCATGGATGCCGCGATCGGGCTTGTCTTCCCGGCGCTCTTTGCTGCGGGTGTTCTGCTCATCTCGCTGCATGCGCGCGATGTGCATATCCATGTCGAGTCGGTGCTGCTGGGCGAGATCGGCTTCGTCTGGCTCAACACGGTCACGCTGGGCGGCCATGTTATCCCGGTGTCTGTCGTCACGCTTGCCATCGTGCTCGCGGTCAATCTCGGTTTCGTTTTGGCCTTCTGGAAGGAATTGAAACTCGCGAGCTTCGATCCGGGCCTCGCCGCCGCGCTGGGCTTCCTGCCCGGCGCGCTGCATTACGCGCTGCTCAGCCTCACCAGCATCACGGCCGTTGCGTCTTTCGAAGCCGTGGGCGCCGTGCTCTTCATAGCCTTCGTCATCGTGCCGCCCGCGACTGCCTATCTGCTCACCCGTCGGCTGTGGCTGATGGTGCTCATCGCCATCGCGCTGGCACTTGCCGCCTGCGTCGCGGGTTATCTGCTGGCGGAACGCCTCGATGTCTCCATCGGCGGCATGATGGCGAGCATGACCGGGGTCTGGTTCGCGCTCGCGCTTCTGTTTGCGCCCGAACGCGGGCTGGTGGCGCAGGCGCTATCTGCGCGCAGCGCCCGGCTGGATCACGATTGCCGCGCGCTGGTCGCGCATCTTTTCACCCATCAGGCAACCGACCGCGCGGCCGAGGAAAACACACGCAGCGCGCTGAACACCCATCTGCGCTGGTCCGAAGCCCGCGCCGATGCCGCGATCCTGCGCGCCCATGACCGCGACCTGATCGAGCGGCGCGACGGGCTGCTGACCCTGCGCCCCAAGGGCAGTGCCGTGGCCGAGGCGATTTTCGGGCGCCGCGAGAGTGCGGGGCGCTGATGTCGCCTTGCGCCTTTGCAGACTGCGCAACCGCGATACGCATCCGGCCCGGCGTCCCCAGCGGAGCAGCGCGCCACCTGAAGGGCAAGTGCCGCCTCAAGGGGGGAGCGCGCCTGATGGCGCGCTGCCTTCGGCGAGAGTATTTTGGGCAAGATGAAGTCAAGGCGCGTTGCCCTCTTCTCCCTTTTGCGGCAGGGCTGCGACGGTGCTGGGTCAAGCCTTCACCCCAGATCAGTTGAATTGACGCGCGCTCTCGCGTAGGCTCGGTAAGGTTCGCCGCAGGAACACAACCGCATGAGAGACAGCGCGCCCCCCGATGCAGACGGGCTGACACCGGCACAGAGCGTCGTTGCGCTTGGCGCATCGGCCGGGGGGCTTGATGCGCTGGACCGCTTCTTCAACGAGATCGACCCCGCGCTCGATGCCGCTTTCGTGGTGATCCAGCATCTCTCCCCAAGCCACAATACGATGATGGATGGCATTCTGGGCCGTAAGACCTCGATGAAGGTGCGCGTGGCCGAAGAGGGCGATCTGCTGCAATCGCGCGAGGTTTATGTCATCCCCTCGGGCGTGATGATGACTGTCGTCGATGGCCGTGTCCATCTCGACCCGCGTCCCGATAGCGGGTTGGCCCATCCGATAAACGCCTTCTTCCACTCGCTGGGCGAGGCCGACTATGAGCAACTGCTGGGGCTGGTTCTGTCAGGCACCGGCTCGGACGGCTCCGAAGGTCTGCAAAGCATTGTCGATGCAGGCGGCTGGGCCTTGGTGCAAAGCCCGGCAAGCGCGGCCTTTGACGGCATGCCGCTCAATGCGATGGCCACGGGGCTCGCGCATGAAATCGCGACACCCGAAGAACTCGCGCGCTTCGTCGAAAGCGTGATCCGCGAGAAACGCGCGCCCGAGATGGTCAAGCTCGCGCAGCACTCCAGCCGCCCCATCGACGAGACGCTGGCCCAGATCGGCAAGCTGATCGATATCGAGCTTGCCAAATACAAGCCGCAAACGCTGGTGCGGCGGCTCGAACGGCGCATGCTCGCCACCGGGCAAAACGAGATCGACAGCTATCTTGCCCTGCTGACGCGCGACCGCGAAGAGGCCGCGAAACTGCGCCGCGAGATGATGATCCCGGTCACATCCTTCTTTCGCGACAAGGACGCCTATGAGGATCTCGCCCAGCATATCATCCGCCCTGATATGCTCGCGAAGCTGAAGGATGCGCAGGCGAGCTACCGGATCTGGTCCATCGGCTGCGCGACCGGGCAGGAAGCCTATTCGCTCGCCATTGTCGCGCTCGAGGCGATGCGCGATCTGGGGCTGGCGGGCGAACTCAAGGTCTTCGCCACCGATATCGAGCCCAGCTATCTGGCCGAAGCCTCGGCCGGGCTCTACCCCGAGCAGCTGATCCAGCATCTACCCAAGGAGCTGCGCGAGCGCTATTTCAACCCGGTTGAAGACGGGAAATATCAGGTCTCGACCCGGCTGCGCCGCGCGATCGTCTTCTCACGCCATGATGTGCTCAATGATCCGCCCTTCCTGCATCTCGATCTGGTGGTCTGCCGCAACATGATCATCTACCTGAAACCCGAACCGCAGGAACGCGTGCTGCGGCGGATGCTGTTCGGGCTCAAACCGGGCGGCGCGCTCTTCATGGGCGGATCGGAATCGCCGGGGCGGCTGGCCTCGCTGCTCGACACGGTCTCGGCGCGCGCCAAGCTGTTCCGGCTGCGGGGCGAATTGCGGCATCTGTCCAGCGACGATTTCCTCACCTCCTCCGCCCGCACCCAAAGCGGCCACAGCTACCGCGACAAGGCGCCCGCACCGCTCAGCGATGCGACCGCGGCGCTTTCCCCGGCCGCCACCTGCCTGATCAAGGCTTTCGCGCCGCCCTCGGTCGTGGTGGACCCGAACCGCGAGATCCGCCATGTCTTCGGCGATATGAGCCCGTTTCTGCGCCTCAAGCCCGGCGATGCGTCGCTCGATCTAATGCAGCTTCTGCCCGCCCGCGTGGCCGCGATCCTCTCGACCCTGATCTATTCGGCGCTGCGCGACAGGTCGGCGATGAAATCGGTCATCATCCATCCCGAGACGGAGGATGATTTCGGCCTCGATGTGCCGGTGAATATCGAAATCCGCCCGGTCACGCAGCCGGGCGCGGATGGCCCCGGCCAGCTTCTGGTCAGCTTCGAGCGCATGCGCCGCCTTCCCGGTGATGCCCAGCACAACCCGCAGGCGCAGGATATCGCCACGCTTTCGGCCAGCCGCGCGAGCGAGCTGGAGCAGGAACTCGCCCAGGTCCGCGCCACGCTGAAAACCACAGTCGAGGATCTGGGCAGCGCCAATGAGGAATTGCAGGCGGGCAATGAAGAGCTGATGGCCAGCAATGAAGAATTGCAGAGCACCAATGAGGAGCTGCAATCGGTCAATGAAGAGCTGCATACGGTCAATGCCGAATTGCAGGAGAAGATCCTGCAACTCAACGAGGCCTATGCCGATCTCGAAGGGCTCTCGCGCGCGGCCAAGATCCCGCTGATCTTCCTCGATGGGCTGGGCCGCATCACCCGTTTTTCCGCGCAGGCGACCGAGATTTTCCGCCTGCGCGAAAACGATATCGGTCGCCCGCTGCCCGACATCACGCATAACCTCAGGGATTTCGACCTCGACGCCTGCATCACCAGGGCGCAGGGCAGCGAAAGCCCGCTGCAACAGGAGATCGCCGGGCGCGACGGGCGCAGCTGGCTGGTCTCGATCCAGCCTTTCGCCGCGCGTCGGCATGAGGAGTCGCGCATGGTGCTGTCCTTCATCGACATCTCCAGCGTGCAGACCATGAATTACCTGCAATCCATCATTGATGCCGCGCCGCAAAACCTCGCGGTGCTGGGTGGCGCGGGCGAGATCGTGATGGTCAACCGCGCCTGGCAACGCTTCGCGCTCGACAATGGCGGCACCACGGCGCTGGCGAGTGCAGCGAAGCTCAACTACCTCGATGTGCTGCGCGGCGCGGCCGCGACCGACGCGACCGCCGCGCGCGCGCTGGCCGGGATAGAGGGGCTCCTGGCGGGCGCATCGGCCAGCTTCTCGATGATCTACCCTTGCCATGGCCCCGATTCGCAGCGGTGGTTTATGATGCATGCGGCGGCATTGCATGATAGTGGCTGTGTGGTCACACATCTGGATATCACCAATCTGAATATCCCCCAGACGGAAACGAGCCCGGCATGAGTCAGTCCGCAAACTCCGACAAAACGCGCGATCCCATCGCCCGCAGGCGGATTTCGGAGCTTTTGCAGAATGGCAAACTCCCCTCGCTCGAAGAGTTGCTCAAGCGCGAATCGGTAAGCCTCGACGAGCTGGCGCTGGACCTTCTGACCCATCAGGTCGAGATCGAAGTGCAGGTCGAGCAGTTGCGCGAAGCCAATGCCGCGCTCGAGGTCGAGCGGCTGAAATTCGAGACCATCTTTCATGACATGCCGGTGGCGGCACTGCTGGTGGACCCCGAAAGCGGCGCGGTCACCGCCGAGAACCACAAGCTGCGCAAGATGTTCCCGCGCCGCTTCAACGACACCAGCGGCATCCACTACCTGCGCCATCTGGGCGAAAACCGCTTCGATCAGGACCGCATCTCGCTGGGGCTCGCCGATTGCCGGATCGGCAGCGGCGCGGATGTGAAGGCCGTGAGCCTGATCGACAAGACACCCGAGAGCTATCTGATGTGCGACCTGCGCATGGCGCGCATGGAGATCGGCGCAGAGGGGGCTGCGGTTGTGCTGACCATCGTGCAGCCCCATGACCGGCGCTACTGACAGCGCGCCCCGCCTGCGCGGCACGCGCAGGCAGCGCCCTCGGGGCGTGCAGGGGCGGGCGGGTGGGCGCGGCCCGAGGGCGCTTTGACGCCGATCAGCCGCAAGCCCTCTGACCCTCAGACAAACGCCAGCCGCGCCAGCGCCAGATCCGCGCGCATCGCCTGGCCGATGGCCACCAGCCCGATCCGCGACAGGCGCGCCGGGTCGACAGGCAACTCGGTCCGGTAAGGCGTGAACTCCGCGAAACGCAGATGCACCTCGCGCCACTCCGCAGGCGCATGAAACGTCGCCCGCCAGGACTGCCAGACCCGCGCCATGTCAGGGCTGCGCAGGTGGATGTTGTAATCCTGCCCATTGCCTCGCACGGTCAGCGCCAGCCCCGCATAGTGACTGGCATCCAGCAACGCCCCGCGCGCGGCGAGATCGAGCGACATCTGCACGAAACCACCATTGTTCTCGAGGCGCACATCGCCGGTCAGATGCAGCGCCCGCCGCCCCGCGACCTCCTCGCGCACAAGCACGGCATCACTGACACCACCCATCACCCCATCGGTGACACAGCGCCAGTCATGCCCGTTGGCGGCCCGCAATCCGGGGCCGCCGCCATCGTCCAGAAGCATGTCTCAGGACGGCTTCGCCGGGCTGCTCTCGGCCAGCGTCCTGGCCTGCGAAATCCAGTCATCGCGCTCGATCCGGCCCTTGAAATTCAGGAATCCGTCGACCCAGGCGACCTCATCCTTGCCCCATTTCGCGATCTGCCAGAAATGGAAGATGCCCAGATCATTGAGCTTGCCTTCCAGCACCGGACCAACCCCTGTGATCTGCTTGAGATCATCCGCTTCGCCCTGCGCGCTTGCCAGCCCTTGCGGCTTTTTGCCCTCAATGCCGTCGGAGGCATCGGCGAAAGCGGAAGCAGCCGCCGCCGGAGCGGCAGAGGCGGCAGGCGCGGCGGTCTTGGCAGCAGCGGGCGCGGCGGCCTCGGCATCGGCGACTGTCGGCGCGGGCTCCGCCTTCACGCTTGTCTTGGCCGGGCGCGGTCCGCGTTCGGCAATCGTGAAGATGATGCCCACGATCAGGGCGATCATGATCCCGATAAAGACCGAGCCATTGCCCTCAATCCCGATCAGCACCAGCGACACGCCGAAAGCCACGGCCCCGGCCCCGCAGGCAATCGCCCAGCCATAGAGCGGGGGGGCGTTCTTCATTTCCGTCTCAGCCATTCCAAAGCTCCCTTCTGTTGAAACTCACCTTACGCCAGCAATTCGCTACCCCGGGATACTAGCCCGATTCGCGTTTCGGGAAAGCGACGAGACTCCCAGCGCCTGCAGCGCAGTCTCGGCAATCTCATCGGCGGTCAGGCAGGCATCGCGATACATTTCCGCCGGGCTCGCCTGCTCGATGAAGCGATCCGGCAGCGTCATGGTGCGGATCGCAAGCCCCGATTGCAAGAGCCCCGCATTGGCCATGTAATGCAGCACATGCGCGCCAAACCCGCCCTGCGCGCCCTGCTCGACCGTGATCAGCGCCGCGTGATGGCGCGCAAGTTGGGTGATCAGATCGGTATCGAGTGGTTTGGCAAAGCGCGCATCGGCAATCGTGCAGCTTATCCCGCGCGCCTCCAGCGCCTCGACCGCGGTCTGCACCTCATGCAGATGCGCGCCAAAAGACAGGAAGGCCACGCTGTCGCCCTCTTTCAACACGCGCCCCTTGCCGATCTCCAGCGGCACGCCGCGCTCGGGCAGATCAACGCCCACACCCTCGCCGCGCGGGTAGCGGAAGGCGATGGGGCCATCGTCATGCGCCACAGCCGTCGCGACCATATGCACAAGCTCGGCCTCATCGCCTGCGGCCATCACCACCATGCCCGGCAGGTTGGTCATATAGGCCACATCGAAACTGCCCGCATGGGTCGCCCCATCCGCGCCCACCAGCCCGGCGCGGTCGATGGCGAAGCGCACGGGCAGCCCTTGCAGCGCCACATCATGCACGATCTGGTCATAGCCGCGTTGCAGGAAGGTCGAATAGATCGCACAAAAGGGTTTGAGCCCGCTCGCCGCCATCCCGGCGGCGAAAGTCACGGCGTGTTGTTCGGCTATGCCCACATCGAAAACCCGGCGCGGGAAGCGTTTGGCCATGATATCGACGCCAGTGCCATTGGGCATCGCGGCATTGACCGCCACGATTGTGGGGTCGCGCGACGCCTCATCGGTGAGGGCACGACCGAAAACCGAGGTGTAGCTCGGCGCATTGGCGCGACCCTTCGATTGCGTGCCCGAGGCGACATCGAATTTCGACACGCCATGATAGCAGCATTCCGAGGCTTCGGCGGGCGCATAACCCTTGCCCTTGACGGTGCGCACATGGATCAGCACCGGCCCTTCGGCGCGGGCGTGTGCCATGCGCAGGGTCGCCAGCAAATCTGGCATGGAATGGCCGTCGATCGGGCCGATATAGGTAAAGCCCAGATGCTCGAACATGGTCGCATCAGGCGGCCCGCCACAGGCACGGCTACGCGCGGCGAGGGCCTGCTCGCGCAAGGATTGCGGCAACGCGGCGATGAAACCCTGCGCGACCTCCGAGAGCGAGGCATGCGGCATGTTGAGCCGGTTGAGATAGCTGTTCATCGCGCCCACGGGCGGGGCGATGGACATGTCATTGTCATTCAGGATCACGAAGAGCCGCCGCCCCTCAGCCCCGGCATTGTTGAGCGCCTCATAGGCCATGCCCGCAGTGATGGAGCCGTCACCGATGACTGCAATCGCATCGCCCGTAGGCTGGCCCATATCGCGGCCGATGGTGAAGCCGAGCGCGGCGGAGATGCTGGTGGAGCTATGCGCGGCACCGAACGGGTCAAAGACCGACTCGCTGCGCTTGGTGAAGCCCGACAGCCCGCCGCCCTGGCGCAGCGTGGGCATTCGGTCGCGGCGACCAGTGATGATCTTGTGCGGGTAGCATTGGTGGGAGACATCCCAGACCAGCTTGTCGAAGGGCGTGCGGAACACCGAATGGATTGCAACGGTCAGCTCCACCACACCAAGACTCGAGCCCAGATGCCCGCCTGTTCGGCTGACAGTCTCGATGGTCTCGGCGCGTAACTCTTGGGCCAGCGCCTCAAGCTCATGGTCATCGAAATCGCGCAGATCGGCAGGGCCGGCCACGCGGTCAAGATAAGGTGTTTTGGATTGGGGGGCATCAGTGAGGTCCATCGGGGTTCCCTTTCTCTTATTTTGAAAGCTTTTTTCATTATGTGAAAAAAGCGGCCCCCGCTTCGTCTGATCTTTTTTCAACTGACGAAAAAAGCTTTCAGAAAGAAAAAGGGTGCCGTGGGGCTGCCCCGCACGGCACCAGTTTCCTGTCGCCAACAGGAAAGGGAACCGGGCGTCACAAGCCCGCGTCCGGACCGGCTAATGGCCCGAACCTTGTTGGGGGCAGGCAAGCATCACCTGCCTGCCCCGATCCGCATTACACCACCACCCGGTCCAGCGGCGCTTCATAGGCGCTGAAGGGCATGGGGGGCGGCGCGTTCAAACGCTCGTCCGGCATGAATTGGCCAATGCCCCAGATGATCAGGTAGATCACGCCGATGAAGGCGAGGAAGGCCAGCGCATATCCTGCACCACGGAGCATCTCTGCCAAGACCCAGTTGCGCAGACGTTGCGTGCGGGTCTCCTGGATGTAGTCATGTTCAACCATATCGATGCTCCTTAATCATAGATGGGACGGAAGCCGCGTTCCTCGGCCCAGACGGCCCAGTTATCGACCACAGTGCCGGTGAGCAGGATCCCGATGCCGCCTGTCAGCGTGGTCAGCACGGCGAACCACCAGGCCCAGCGGTGAATCCCTTCCATCGTGGCGTTGAAGCCCATCGTCCAGCGCCAGAACAGGGCGGCGCGTTCGGATGCCGTACCACGATCCACGATCTGTTCCAGCTCGCGGTCGCCACCGAAGCGGGACACGGCCAGAATCGTTGCCCCATGCATGGCGAACAACAGCGCCGAGCCATAGAGGAACACGATCGAAAGCGCATGGAACGGGTTGTAGAAGAGGTTCCCGTATTGCAGCGAGAAGAGATTGGTCCAGTCAAGATGGGTGAAGATGCCGTAAGGCACCGCCTCGGACCACGACCCCATCAGGAGCGGGCGGAAGAGGCCCAGCACGAGAAAGAGCCAGATCGCCGAGAGAAACGCCCAGGCGACATGCTTGCCCATGCCCAGCGCCTCAGCGCGCAGCCATGTGCGCACCCACCATGTCATGACCGAGATCAGCAGGAAGAACGAGGCGATCAGGAAATAGCCCCCCTCCCGCATCGGCGGAATGCTCAGCCCGTATTCGGGGCTCGGCGGATCGAGCGAGAGCCAGAACAGGTCACGCAGGAACACCGCCGGGTTGTAGCCCGCCTGATCCCAGAACCACAGCCCCACCATCACGAACCAGATGATGCCCGTGGCGAGGCTGATCACCCCCATCGTGCCGAGATAGATCGGCCCGAGTTGGGCATTGCCGAACCAGCCCAGAAGGTTGGAGAAGCTGGCCGATTTGGTGCGGTTTTCCAGCTCGACGCCTTCGACCATCCCCATCTCCGGTGCAGCGCGGACTTGCACCTGGGTAAAGATATTCTGATACTCAGCCATTGACGCCTCCTGGGATATCACGCCACCAGGGCAGATCGAGCCACCAATCCCACCAGAACACCCACTGGTCGAACCAGATGGTGCCGGAGATCACGATACAGACCGCCGACCAGAACCCGGCATTCAGCGCCAGAAGCAGGCCAAGGCGGTGAATGCCCAGCGTGCCGACCGAATAGCCGATCAGGTCGCGGAAGAACGTGTCCTCATGGTCGGGCGTCTTCATCGTGTCGCCCTTCTTTGCCGGATTGGCCGCTGACAGAACCAGCGCGCCGTGCAGCGCCAGCGCGAGCGTCGTGGTGAAGAAGAAGGTCACCGCGATCATATGCGCCGGATTGTAATGGAAGTTGCCGTAGGTATAGCCCACATTCGAGACCCAATCGAGATGGGTCCAGATGCCATAGGGGAATGCGTGCCCCCAGGCGCCCATCCAGACAGGACGGATGACAACCAGTGTGAGATAGGCGAAGATCGCCACGCCAAAGGCGAAGGGCACATGCAGCCCCATGCCCAGCTTGCGCGCAATCTCGACTTCGCGCAGCGCCCATGAAACGAAGGCCCCGATGGCGCAGATCGTCACGATCTGCCAGAGCCCGCCTTCCAGAAGCGGTGCCGGTCCCAACCCATAGGACAGGGGTGGGGGATTGATGGAAATCAGCCAGGGGTTCCAGGTGCCTTGCAGCACTGCCCCCCAGAAGATCAGCAGAGTTCCGAGGACGGCGAAGAAGATCGTCGTGACCCCGAAGAAACCGACGTAGAACGGCCCAACCCAAAAGTCGAACAGATTCCCGCCGACCAGCGTGCCGCCCGGCACCCGGTATTTTCGTTCGAAGCTGAGCAGTGCCATGCTTCCCTCTCCAGTTATGGCGAAAGGCCGCTCATGGCCTGTCGCGTCGGGCAAAACCCCGTGGTTTGGTTGTCGCGGGCGACAGACGGGGACGCCCCCCGCCCGCGACGATCATGTGCTCTCGCCTGCTCAGCCGCCCGCAGCACGCTCGGCAGCCGCAGCGAACCAGTTGATGCCGTTGGACAGCACCACCAGGTGGATCATTGCAGCCAGCAGGAAGAGAAAGACACCCTGTGCCACGAACACGCGGCGGGGGTCGAAGATGAGCCAGATCTTGTAGAATTTTGACATGGATTGTCCCTCCTCAGAACCACGGGCGCCAGATATAGGTCGCGATATGCGCAACCACTGCCACGCCTACGAAGAGCGTGAGACCGCTCATGTAGACTGAGTGCAGTTCCTGGGCCTGCTCATCAGTAAGACCTGTGAACGACAGATCGGTGTTTTCAGCCATAGTATCCTCCGGATCTTAAGACTGACGCCGCACACCCTGCGGCCGGGATGATGGACCTGCCGGACTGGCAGACCCACCGCTCCCGCAGACCCTGGCCTACGGGAATTTCGTGTCGCAGCGCCTTAGCTGCGGAAGATGATCGGCGCGATGACGCTGGCATCCTTGAGCGCGCGCCCCACCGGGCCGAGCTTTGGCAGGCGGCCCGTGGTAAGCACGCGCCACGACCAGGTCAGGATCCCGGTGACCAGCGCGAGTGCGAAGATCACGCCGAAATAGAGGTTGTATTCCCATGTCTGCGCCCGCTCATTGCGGGGACGGGGGGCATTCACTGTGTAGTCGGCCATTGTCGCTCTCCTCTCTGGGTCACGCGCGGGTCAGACCGGGGCGGAGCGCCTCGACCAGATCGCTGTCAACTTCTTCGGCCCCGCGTTCGAGCGCGGCCTTCTCGACGGCATCGCGCAAGGTGCGCGCGGCCGAAATGCGGGTCAGGATGGGGTGCTCGGCCACGATCCGGTCGAGCTCGCGCTTGGCGGCCTCGGACCATGGCAGATCGCGCCTGAGCGTCGATGGCGTGGCCTCGGCCGCATCCATCTGCGCGCCCAGCGGCAGGATGTGGAACAGCGCGTCAAAGAGCCCGTTGCAGACTTCCTGCAGCACATAGGTCGCGCCCGCATAGCCCATCATTGGCGTGCCGGTGTGCCGCCGGATCGCGGCGCCGGGGAAGCTTGCGGGGATGAACGCGGGCGCAGGGCCGTGGCCGGCTTTCTGCTCGGCGAGATACATCTTCTCGTTTATCGAGCCGAAGACGATCAGCGGGCGTTTCTCGCCCATCAGCGCGCGCACGCGGTCATTGTCGGTCTTGGCCCCGCGCACACGCGCGACCGCAAAGGCGCAGGGCATGCCCAGATCGTTCTCGAGGTAATTGCGCAGCCCGCGGGCATAGGTCTCATTGGCCACCACCGCGAAACTCGCCGTGGCGTAGAAATCCTGCGTGACCGAGCGCCAGAGGTCCCACATGGGCTTGAGCGTCGAGTGCTTCTCGCGCGTGATGAAGGGCTCGGGGTCGAGCCCCAGCAACTCGCCCAGACGGCGCAGGAAGAGCGTGGTGCTCTCCATGCCGATGGGGGCCTGCAGATAGGGTTTGCCCAGCACTTCCGCGAGCCCGCGCCCGAATTCGCGATACATCACGATATTTGCGTCGGCGTTGACCAGGTTGCGCATCTCGGCGAGATGCGCGCCCAGCGGCATCACCATATTGACCTCGGCCCCAATGCCTTCGACCAGACGCCGGATCTCGGCCAGATCCGAGGGCATGTTGAAGGTGCCATACATCGGCCCGAGGATATTGACGCGCGGTTTCGCGCCCTCCTCGCGCTTCTTCTCGGGCGGCATGCGGCCCTTGGTCATGCCGTACTCGGTGAAGATCCAGGTCATCGCCCGGTCGGCGGCTTCCCATTGATCCTCATCAATCGTGCGTGGCAGGAAGCGCTGGATGTTGGTGCCCTGCGGCGTGACGCCGCCGCCGATCATCTCGGCGATGGAGCCGGTGACGACGACAGCAGGCAGCGCCGGATCGAGCGTTTTCCACGCGCGCTTCATCGCGCCCTCGGTGCCGTCGCGGCCCAGCTCTTCCTCGCCCAGCCCGGTCACCACGATCGGCAACTCGTGCGGCGGCAGCGCGTCGGTGTAATGCAGAACGCTCGTCACCGGCAGGTTCTCGCACCCCACCGGGCCGTCGATGACCACCTGCAACCCCTTGACGGCGCAGAAGGCATAGACCGCCCCCCAGTAGCCGCCCGCGCGGTCATGGTCCTGAACCAGCATCAGATCATCTCCTGCGCCTTGGCGGCGCGCGCTTGCTTGTCGAGCTTCTTCTGGTGGTTGGCGCGGAACTCGGGGCGCAGGTTGGGATCGCCTTCCCAGATGCCCGCAGTGTCGCCCTCGCCCACGCCCTCGAAGAAGGCTTTCATCTTGTCCATGCGCGCCTTGCCCGCGATGGCGGCATTCACCACCTCGCCAAGCGAGCCCGCTCCGGCTGGCCCCATCAGCGGCCGCGCCGAGATCAGATTGGTGAAATAAAGCGACGGGATCGCGCGTTCCTTGGCGTGCTGCACCACCGGGGTGGTGCCGATCACGAGGTCCGGGTCCAGCCCGTCACAGGCGGCCAGATCATCCGCGAGCGAGGCGCGGAACTTCACCGCCACGCCGCGCGCTTCCAGCCAGTCGCGGTCAGCGGCGTTCCAGCGCGAGCCCGCGCAGGCCGTGCCCACATAGGCCACATCCGCGCCGCTCTCGATCAGCAGCCGCGCGACCAGCAACTCCGAGCCCTCATAGCCCGACAGCGTGATCCGCCCTTTGATGGGCGCTTTCGCCAGCGCGTCCTTGACCGCGGGCACAAAGGCATTCTGCGCCGCCCCGATCTGCGCCGCCGGTACGCCATGCGCGTCGCCGATCGCGGCGAGCCAGTCATGGGTGCCCTCGGCGCCCACCGGGGCCGAGCCGACGATGGGCCGTCCGGCTTCCTCGAACTCGCGCACAGCGGCGGCGTAGAACGGGTGGATCGCGGCGACCACGGAGCAATCCAGCGCCGCGTACAACTCGCGCCATTCGCGCGTTGGCACGACCGGCCCGGCGGCCAGCCCCATGGGCGCCAGCATCGCGCCAATCATCATCGGATCTGCCGGGAACATCTCGCCCAGCAGCGTCACCGTCGGGCGGTCATCGCGGCCCGAGGCCGGTGCGGGCACCGGCCCGGCGGCCACTTCCTGGCGCGCATAATTCAACATCGCACCGGCCAGCACATCCTTGGCCTCGGCGTGGGTCGGAATGCCGAAGCCCGGCACGTCGATGCCCACGATCCGCACGCCGTTGATTTCCTTGGGCAGCAGCCGCAGCGGCACGCCCGAGGCGGTCGGCACGCACAGATTCGTCACCACGATCGCGTCATAACGCTCCGGGTCGGCCATCTCGTGGACCGAATCGCGGATATCCTCGAACAGCTTGCCGGTGACCAGCGTTTCCGAGTTGAAGGGCACATAGCCCACCGAGCGCCGCGCGCCGTAGAAATGCGACACGAAGGTCAGCCCGTAGACGCAGCAGGCCGAGCCCGAGAGCACCGTTGCCACGCGCCGCATCCGCAGCCCCACGCGCAAGCTCCCGAAGGCCGGGCACATGGATTCGGGCTTGTCATGCGGGCCGGTCGGATAGTCCTTGGCGAACTGGTCAAGCACTGCGCCATTGCCCGCCGCGCGCGCCTGCGCTTCCATCTGCTCGCTTGGCGCATGGCAGCCCATGCCGTCGGGCTTCACGCCCTCGGCTGTCTCGGAAGCTGGCGCGCGTTCGATCACTTCCTCGACCGGCGCTTCGGCGGCGGCGTCATAGACGGCCTCGCCCTTCATCTTGCTTGAAATACTCCGGGGGGAGTCGGCGCTTGCGCCGACGGGGGGCTGGCCCCCCTTCTGCGATCCAAAATCTTCAGGCATCGTCATACACCACTTCCAGGCTTTCTTTCGGCTTGGCATTCTTGCCGCGCATATCGGCATCAGTGGCGGGCACCAGCACGACATCGCCGCCGGTGTCCTTGCTGTCGAAGAGCGCCAGCAGCCCGTCCTGATCCAGCGGCTGCGGGTGCACCGGGGGTGCGTCCGAGACCTGCTCGGCGAGGCCCGCAAACAGTGCGCCCCACTGGCTCTGAGAGGTGCCAACGATCTGGTAATTGGCGGATTTCTTGCGCAAATCCTCGGCCGCGGGGATTTCGGCCAGGATCGGGATATCCACGGCCTTGGCGAAAGCCTGCGCCTCGCCGGTGCCGTCATCCTTGTTGATCACCAGCCCCGCCACGCCGACATTGCCGCCCATCTTGCGGAAATACTCGACCGCCGAGCAGACATTGTTGGCCACGTAGAGGCTCTGCAGGTCGTTCGAGCCCACAAGGATCACCTTCTGCGCCATGTCGCGGGCAATTGGCAGGCCGAAGCCGCCGCAGACCACGTCGCCGAGGAAATCCAGGAGCACGTAGTCGAAATCCCAGTCATGGAAGCCCAGTTTCTCGAGCAGCTCGAAGCCGTGGATGATCCCGCGACCGCCGCAGCCGCGCCCAACCTCGGGGCCGCCAAGCTCCATCGCGAAGACTCCGTTGCGCTTGAAACAGACATCGCCGATGGCGACTTCCTCGCCCGCGAGCTTCTTGCGGGTTGAGGTCTCGATGATT
This sequence comes from Paracoccaceae bacterium, assembly GCA_003567315.1. Taxonomy (GTDB): domain Bacteria; phylum Pseudomonadota; class Alphaproteobacteria; order Rhodobacterales; family Rhodobacteraceae; genus Roseinatronobacter. The sequence goes on along the minus strand of PWZT01000099.1, from coordinate 79,022 downwards.
GTCGGGCACGCCTTGCCTGCAAACAAAAGCGAAGTCGTGTCGGATTTCGGGTCGCAGCCGATCAGCAGCACGCGCTTGCCCTGTTCGGCCATCATGCAGGACAGATTCGCCAGCGTGAAGCTCTTGCCGATGCCGCCCTTGCCATAGATCGCGATGATCTGGGTGTGTTTGGTCGGTTCCGACTGGGGCACTTCAAGCGTTGGCTCTTCTTGCGCCTCATCACGCAATCGCTGGTCGAAATCCTTGAGGTTCGGAATGTCGAGGGTCATGCTTGGGTCTCCCAGTCGAGGATCATCTTGAGGCAGTCAGGGTCGCTGAAGGCCGTCTCGTAAGCGGTTGCGGCCTCGCTGGGCCGGGCGTGATGCGTGATCAGCCCGTCGAGCGAGAGCCGTCCGGTGTCGATCAGATCGCGCGTGGCGATCAGGTCGTCAGGCTGCCATTCGGCGGCGATGCGCAGCCGCGCCTCGCGCATGAAGGCGGGCACAAAGGCGAATTGCAGCGGCGTGGTGTAGAAGCCCGCGAGCACCAGCTCGCCATTCTTCGCCAGCCGCCCGATGAGCTGGTCGATCAGCCCTTCCGCGCCGGAGGCATCCATGATGCAGCTGTAATCGCGGCGCGTGTCGTCATCGGGGTGGCAGACGGGATAGCCGGTCGCCCCGCTCTGCCGCGCCGGGTTCACTTCCCAGACCTGCGGCGCGGGCGCACCGCTGGCGATGACGATCCGGGCGATCAGGCGGCCCAGCACACCATGCCCGACCACGAGGTCGGGCATGGTGGCATGCGCGCCCGCCACTGCGTGACGGGCTGTGGCGGCCAGTGCCAGTAATGCGCCTGCTGCGCCCATGCCGGGATCAATGCGGGTGACCCGCTTTGCATCTGTGACAAGAGTTCGCGCTGCGCCGCCAAAGAGGCCGAAGACCGGCCCCTGTTCGCCTGATTCGAAACAATTCGCGCCGGGCACAAAGACCCGTTCGCCTGGGCGGAAGCCAGTCTCGGCCCCCGCCTCGATGACTTCACCTTCCGCTTCATAGCCCGGCACCAGCGGGTAGCCCATGCCCGGAAAGGGGGGCATGTCGCCGGACCAGAACAGCTTTTCCGTGCCAGTGGAGATGCCCGAATGCCCGATACGGACCACCAGATCCTGCGGCCCCGGAGCCTTCAGCCCGACCTGTCCCAGAGCAAGCTGGCGCGGGGCGGACAGGATGATGGCGTCGGTCTGCACTGGGTCCCTCCTTTGCGAGCGCGTGTGTCGGTGCCTGTGTCAGGCGGCGAGTCACATGCTCATGTTGTAATCATAACGCGACAGCTATAACTGTCAACTCTTATTGACACTTAAATCTGGCTTCGGCGAGGCGACAGGCTTGCGCGCCTGCAAAACGCAAGTCACATAACGCCTATCGCCTTGTTCCCTTGATATTTCGGCGAAACCGGCCTCTGCGAGCAGTTCGGTGATGCGGGCGGCGCTGCGGGTCTGACCCGTCTGCATGGCCAAAGTGTAAACCGAAAAATACACATCGGTCCGGGGATCGGGTCGTGCACCGCCGGACATGGGCTCGATGATCAGAATCCGCCCGCCATCAGGCAGCGCCGCATAAACCTTGGCCAGAAGCGCGCATACGGTCGCGTCGGAATGGTCATAGAGCACGCGCACAAGGCTGATCACATCCGCGCCGTGGGGCAGCGAATCATCGCGGAACGAGCCGCCGTGGCGCGCGATGTCGGCCGGAAGCGCCGCCTGCGCCACCACATCGGGCAGATCGAAAAGCGCGAGTTCCAGCGACGGGTAGCGCGCCCGCACCGCGCGCAGGAACACACCGGTGCCGCCGCCCACATCCATCAGCCTGCGCGCGCCCTTGAGCGAGAGATGCGCGAGCGCCTCTTGCGCGACCAGATGCTGGCTCTCGGCCATCAGCCGCGAGTAGCGGGCAGTCTGCTCCGGGTCCAGCGCGCCCTGCGCGCCGAACACATAGGGCCAGAATTGCGCGAGGCCGGGCTGAGTCTCGCCGCGCAGAAAGGCCACTGGATCGGCCAGATCAGCATAGAGCACATCGTGATGGCGCACCATATCGGCGAGCCCCGGCACCGCCAGAAAGGCCGCGCCGCGCCGCGCGAGATGGAACTGCGGGCCCTTGCGACGCAAAAGCTTCATTGCGGCACCGGCCTGGAGCAGGATCTGCATCCGCTCGGGGGGCACATCGCAGCGCGGGGCCAGCGCCTCGGCGCTCATCGGGCCATCAGCGAGCATGTGCAGCACGCGCAACTCCACCAACGCCATGAGCATCTGGCTTTGCACGAAACCCTGCATCAGATCGAAAATCGCCGCGCCTTCGCGCCGCGCCAACCCGCGCAAGCCGGGCACAGCGGCGCAGAACGCCTGAAAGCGCGGGGCCGCGACCAGCCGGTTCAACAGGCCCGCAGGCCGGAAAGGGGCCTCGGGCGCGGGAATGTCCGACACTTGCTCAGACCCGGACAGGGGCGACCGGGGTCATGCGTTCGGCATAGAGCCGCACAAGCTGCGCCAACTGCCCTTCGCCCGGGCAGGAGGGGATCGAGGCGATTGCGCCGCTCAGGATATCCTGCAGATGCTTGATCGCGCCCTGCACGCCATAGGCCTCGACCGCCGAGGGGCGCTGGTTGAGCGCATCCTGCCCGGCAGGCTTGCCGAGTGCGGCCTCGTCATAAAGCGCGTCACGCAGATCATCGGCGACCTGAAATGCCTCGCCCAGCCGCGCGCCAAGCTCTTCCCAGGCTTCGGGCTCATGGCCTGCGGCCTGCGCACCCATCTGGGTGGCGGCCACAAACAGCGCGGCGGTTTTCGAGCGGTGATAGGCGCCGAGATCGACATTCGCCTCGCTCTCCCAGCCCTGCCCGGCGCAGATCCCATTCGGCATGCCCGTGTGATGCGCCAAGAGCCGCGTGAGGCGCAGTGCGCGCAGAGCGTCAGCATCCTCCGCGCCCGCCAGCACATCGAAGGCCGCAATGATCAGGCTGTCGCCGGTCAGCACGGCCAGGGGCTCGGAATAGGCGAGATGCACGGTCGGCTTGCCGCGCCGGAAATCGGCATTGTCGAAAGCGGGCAGGTCGTCATGCACAAGGCTCGCGCAATGGATCAGCTCCAGCGCAGTGGCGGCACGATCCGAGAGCGCGGGGCGGTCATCGCCGCAGGCGCGCGCGACCGAGAGGCAAATCGTGGGGCGGATGCGCGCGCCACCGGGCGTGACCGCATAGTTGAGCGCAGCGGCCAAGCGTCCCGGCACGCTGCCGGTGGCCTCGCGCGCGCCCTGGGCCTGTGCGATGGCCGACATCATTGCCTTGTCGATACGTTTGCTCAGATCCATGGCGCCCTCTTTCCCGTTGCTGTCATCATAAACTGACATTTGACTGTAAATTATTCTGGACAGTTTGCCGTAAAGAGTCAAGAATCTCTGACATGAAGATGCAGAAAGACTCTGTGCTGGTCATCGGCGCCGGAATGGGCGGGCTGGCCGCCGCGATCCGTCTGGCCGCAGCCGGGCGCGCGGTCACGCTGTGCGAGGCGCATGGCTGGGCCGGGGGCAAGATGCGCGTGGTCCCGAGCGCGGCGGGGCCTGTCGATGCAGGCCCGACAGTGTTGACAATGCGCGATGTGCTGGCAGAGCTGTTCGAGGTTGCGGGCACGGAGCTCGCCGCGCATGTGTCGCTGGAGCCGCTCTCGGTTCTGGCGCGGCATTTCTGGACGGATGGCACGCAGCTTGACTTGTTCGCAACGCCCGAAGCCAATGCCGAGGCGATCGGCGCAGTGTTCGGCGCGCGCGCATGCGCTGAATTTCAGCGATTCGAGGCCGAGACCCGCGCGCTGTTCGACGCTTTCGACACCCCCATCATGCGCAGCCCCCGCCCCGATGCGCTGGGGGCCGCGCGCGCGATGCTCCCGCGCGCGGCACTCTGGCCCTGGCTCGCGCCGGGCAGGACGCTGGAGGCGATGCTCGCAGCGCGGTTTTCCGAGCCCCGCCTGCGCCAGTTATTCGGGCGTTATGCCACTTATGTCGGCGGCAACCCCACCCTTGCCCCGGCCGTGCTGGGGCTGATCTGGCAGGCCGAGGCGCGCGGTGTCTGGGCCGTGCGCGGGGGCATGGCGGCGCTCGCGGGCGCATTGGCGGATCTGTTCGCATCGCTGGGCGGTGATCTGCGGCTGAACACACCTGTCGCGCGGATCATGACGGCTGGCGGAGCCATAAGCGGTGCGCAGCTTGATGATGGCGAGGTGATCGACGCGCGCCAGATCGTGTTCAATGGCGATCCGGCCGCCCTGCCCTGGCTGCTCGACCAACGCCCACCGCGCCTCGCCACCGCGCCGCGCAGCCTTTCGGCGCAGGTCTGGACCTTCAGCGCCGAGGTGCAGGCGCACGGGATGGGGCGCGATGCGCTTGCCTATCACTCGGTCTTTTTCGCCGATGACCCCGCACAGGAATTCGGGCCGCTTGGACAGGGGCGCGCCCCCCATGAGCCCACGATCTATGTCTGCGCGCAGGACCGCATCAGCGCGCGCCTAGGCGGTGCGGAACGGTTCCAGTTCATCCTCAACGCCCCGCCTGTCACTCGCAAGGAGCCCCCATGCCCGACCGATCCGCTCTCCCGGCTGGCCCGTTTCGGCCTGCATCTGAGCCCCGCCCCACGGCAGGAAGCGCTCACGCGCCCACAGGATTTCGCGCAGCTTTTCCCGCACAGCCAGGGGGCGCTTTACGGGCTCTCGCCGAACGGGATGCTGGCGACTTTCCAGCGCCCGCGAGCGCGCACGAAGCTCACGGGGCTCTACCTCGCGGGCGGGGGGGTGCATCCGGGGGCGGGGGTGCCGATGGCGCTGCTGTCGGGCAAACATGCCGCGACGGCGCTTCTCGGCGACCGGATTTCCGCCGCGCGGTCGCGCCGGATGGCTATGCCTGGTGGTATGTCGACGGGATCAGCGATGACGGCGCGCGCGCCGTCTCGGTGATCGGCTTCATCGGCTCGGTCTTCTCGCCCTGGTATCGCTGGTCGGGACGGCGCGACCCGCAGAACCATTGCTGCATCAATGTGGCGACCTACGGCCCCAAGGGGCGCTTTGCCATGACCGATCGCGGCCGCCCTGCGCTGCGCCAGTCGGAAGACGCCTTCGAGGTCGGCCCCTCCTCGATCCGCTGGGAGGGCGACCGGCTGGTGATCGAGGTCAACGAGATCTCCTCGCCGCCGCTGATCAGCCGCATGAAGGGGCGCATCACGCTGCACCCGGCGGCACTGTTCGGCCAGACCCATGATCTGACGCCGGATGGCAGTCACCAATGGCAGCCCTTCGCGCCGATTGCACGAATCGAGGTCGATCTGGAGCCCGGCCATCACTGGCAGGGGCATGGCTATTTCGACGCCAATTTCGGCACGGCGGCGCTGGAGGCGGATTTCGATTACTGGACATGGGGGCGCTTCCCCAATCGCGGCGGGGCAACATGCTTCTATGACGCGACTCTGCGCGACGGGCGCAAGCAGGCGACGGCGCTGCATTTCCATGGCGATGGGCGGATGGAAGAGATCGCACCGCCCCCGCAGACCCGGTTCAAACGCAGCCTCTGGGCCGTGCGGCGCGAAACCCGCGCGGATGCGGGCTTCACGCCAACGCAGGAACTCGCGATGCTGGATGCGCCGTTTTACACCCGCGCGGCCGTGCGCACGCGGATCGAGGGCGAGGAAAGCGTCGGCGTGCATGAGGCGCTCGATCTGCGCCGCTTCGCCTCACCGCTTTTGAAGCCAATGCTCGCAGTCCGCGTGCCGCGGCGACGCAACTGGCGCTTCCCCGCGTGACGGCCCATGCCCTTGCCGCAGGCAAGGGCAGCGCCCTCGGGGCGTGCAGGGTCGGGTGGGTGGGTGCGGCCCGAGGGCGCTTCTCGCTCACGCCGGAGCCGCGACCACCGACAGCCCCCCGCGCATGCGCTGCAGGAAGGGCAGGATCCGGGCCGCGACCAGTTCGGGCGCTTCTTCATGCAGCAGATGCCCATAGCCTGCGACTTCCACATATTCCGCCCGCCCCATCCGCGCGGCCGCAGCTCGCGATATGCGCGGCGGCACGGCCCGGTCCTGGTCCGAAGCGATCAGCAGCACAGGCAGCCCGATCTGCGGGAACCGCTCGATCAGCGGCTCCAACTGCCATTGCGCCATCATGCCCAGCGTGCCCTCGACATGGCGCGGATCGCTGACAAGGCGCTGATAGAGCGTCACGGCCTCGGCATCGAGATTGGAGCCCGTCCCCGACAGAAGGCTTTCGACCTGACGCCGCTTCGAGGTCAGCCGCGTGACGATGGCCGCGACGAAAGGGCTGGCCGACATTGCCTTGGCGAGTTTCGGAAACAGCCAGCCTGCGAACCCGTCGAACGGCCCCAGCGCGGCATTGATCCCCACCACGCCGCGCAGGGTCGCGGGCATCACCTCGCTCATGCGCAGTGCAATCGCAGCGCCCGCCGAATGGCCGATGATCGCTTGCGGCTGCCAGCCCTGGTCGGCGCAGAGCGTCGCCAGATCATCGGCCATCGCATCGAGCCCGAGCCGCAGCATCCCGCCTGCGCGCGTAAACCCCTGCCCCGGCAGATCCGGGATAATGAGCCGATAGCCCGGCATATGCGGCACGAGGCGGTGAAAACTATGCGCCGAGGCCCCGGCGCCGTGCAGTAGCAACAGATCAGGCCCCTCGCCCAGAACCTGCACATGCCATTCATGCGGGCGGCAGCGGATCACGCGAGAGGCCGCGCGCATAGGCCAGTCCGCCGGGATCGGGCGCATGGGCTCAGCCCCCCAGCGCGGCAGAGAGCGTGGCCGACAGGCTGCGCGCATCGGCGCGTGGCAGGGCGATCAGCGTGGCGCGCATCTCGGCGCTCAGGGCCGCCAGCTGCGGCTTGGGGCGCAGCGAGGTGTCGATTACCAGCGACGGCACGCCGCGCGCGGCAATCGCGCGAGCGAGTTGCGTGGCCTCCTCGGCGGCTTGGGCGCGATTGGCGCTGCCATCGAGCGCGATATTGCCGCGCCCGTCGGTCAGAAACGCGAGCGTCGGCGTCATGCCATGCCCACGCGCCTGCTCGGCGGTCGCGAGCGCGAGTTGCAGCGCGCTGGCAAGCGGTGTGGCCCCGCCCCCGGGCAGGCCCGCAAGGCGGCGTTTGGTCTGCACAAGGCTGCGCGAGGGCGGCAGGCAAAGTTCGGCCTGATGGCCGCGAAACGCCACCAGCGCAACATGATCGCGTGTGGAATAGGCTTCCGCGAGCATCAGCTCGACCGCGCCCTTGGCCTCGGCCAGTCGCGCGAGCGCCGCCGAGCCCGAGGCATCGACCACGAAGATCAGCACCCGATCGGTCTGGTCCTGATAGCGCTTGAGGCGGATATCCGCGGGCATCAGCAAGAGCCGGTCCGGCGCGCGCCCGGGCAGCATCGCGCGGCGCATCTTCTGCCAGGGCGCGGCCTGCCGCAGCGTGGCGATCACATCGACCCGCGCGCCCGAGCCGGGTTTGCCGGCGCGCGAGGGCAAGGGCCGTCCGCGCCGCATGGATTTGCGCTTCGCCCCTGCACCGGATGGGCCGCCCTGCGCGCGGGCAAGGCGCGCGGCCTGAAGCTGCGCGATCAGCCCCGGCGGCAGGGCGGAGCGGGCGGCCTCGATGAGCATGTCTTCGGGAATGTCCAATTCGCTCTCATCGCGGTCGCGGCCCTCCTCGGGTTGATCCTCGGGCGGCTCGGGCGGGCTGTCTTCGGGCGCGGGGGCATCCTCGGGGAGTTGCTGCGCCTTGTGCGCGAAGCACAGCGCCACGGCGATTTCCAGATCGGCCTCTTCGATTGCCTCCGCCCCGCGCCAGGCAGCATGCGCCCGCGCGCAGGCATGAGCGAGCAGCGGCGCGCGCAGGCTGGCAATACCAAGCTCTGCGGCGACACGGGCGAGCCGGGTGAGCGCTGTGCCGGAGGCGATGCCGGTCAGCCGCGCCTGCGCGGTCGCGATCAGCGCGGGGCTGAGGGTGATGTCTGCGGTCTCGCCCCAAGCGAAGCCGTCGAGGTCGAGAAACAGCCCCAGCCGGTCGGCAAGCGATTGCTGCAGGCCCTCGCCCTCTTCGCAGGCTTCATCGAGCGCGATGAGCGCGAGCGCCGGGTCGCGATCCAGCGCTTGGCCGAGGCGCACGGCGAGGCCCGGGGGGCAGCGTTCGGCCATGGTCAGCTCCAGCGCGCCGGGCTGTTCCAAGAGCCCCGCATGGCGCTGCATCGCGCCGCTTGCGAGCGTGGCCGACAGATCCAGCCCGCCCATCAGCGCCTCATCCGAGGTGAAGGGATGCAGCTTGCGCGGCGCAACGGTCTTCAGCCCCGCCAAAGCCCGGTCGCGCACAGGGCCCGCGCGCGCGCGCAGCCAGAGACCGCGCAGCCCGGCCGGGTCGATTGCGAGCAGAGTGATCGCAAGCTCCACCATCGCCCAGGGGTCGGTCTGGGGCGGAGGGCGGCCGGGCGGGCCAGTGGTGTCGTCGTAAGGGGTCATGGCTGCGGGGTGTTTTGCCCGCGGCAAAGGGGGGGCGCTGCCCCCCTGCTCCCCCCGGAGTATTTGGGGCAAGATGAAGCAGAACAGTGGCTCACGGCAGCACCTCGGCGAGTTGGCGGGCGACGCGCGCGCCGGATCCGGCTTCGTCGAGCGGGTCGCGGCGCAGGCGGTGGCGCAGGGCCATGGGGGCCGCCGTGCGGATATGGGCGCGGGTGATCTCGGGGGCGCTCTCGAAGGCTGCGAGCGCGCGGGCGGTGCGCAGCAGGGTCAATTCGCCGCGCAGCCCGTCGGAGCCGAGGGCGAGGCAGACCGAGGCGCAGTCGTGTAGCGCGACATTCGAGCTGCGGACCTCCGGCAGCGCGGCGCGGGCGTCGAGGATGCGCGCGCGCAGCGCGGCATCCTGCGGTTGCCATTCTTCCATGAACCCGGCGTGATCAGTCTCATATGCGTCGCGGCGGCGGATCACCTCGATACGGGTCTCGATTTCCTTGGGGCTGGTGACCTCGACCGACAGGCCGAAGCGGTCAAGAAGCTGCGGGCGCAACTCGCCCTCTTCGGGATTGCCCGAGCCCACCAGCACGAAGCGCGCGGGATGGCGGATCGACATGCCCTCGCGCTCGACCACATTCTCGCCCGATTGCGCCACATCCAGCAGCAGATCGACGATGTGATCCTCGAGCAGATTGACCTCATCTATGTAGAGATAGCCGCGATTGGCGCGCGCAAGCAGCCCCGCTTGAAACGCCTTCTCGCCGCGTGTGAGCGCGCGTTCGATATCGAGCGCGCCGGTGACGCGATCCTCGGAGACGCCCAGCGGCAGATCGACCACTGGTGTCGGGCGCTCGACCAGCGTTGTGTCCGTAATCTCGGCCCAGTCGGGGCAATCCTCCGGCCGCGCCGAATTGACCGGGCAGCCTGCCACGGACTCGATGGGCGGCAGCAGCGCGGCGAGCGCGCGCACGGCGGTCGATTTGCCGGTGCCGCGATCACCAAAGACCAGCACGCCGCCGATCTTCGGGTCGATGGCGGTCAGGATCATCGCGGTTTTCATCTCGTCCTGCCCGACAATGGCAGTGAAGGGGAAAGGCGTCATGCGGCCTCCTGTCTGTGCGGTTGCGACAGGGGCGCGCGCCCCTGCCATGTGCCCGCGACCCCGGTGAGGCGGAAGCGGGCGTAAAGCTCTTCATTGAACCAGCCTTCCTCGCGCACGGCGCGGATGGCCTCGGCATGGGGGCCGCGACGGGCGAAGGCGTCCATCGCCGCCGCATCGGGCCAGACCGAGAAGGTGACCTGATGCAGAAGCGGCACTTCGCCGATCCCGATCTTGAACATCACATTGGGATCCGCACCCACCTTGGCCGAAATATCCGGCACCCGCCCCCAGAAGCGCAGCGCGCGCGCGGGCTTGACCGTGGCGCGGGTCATGGCCGCGATGGGGCCATCGGGCGCAGTGCCTTCGGGCCGGAACGGTGCGACCCCGGCCCAGTGACCACGCGCGGAAAAGGCCTCGAGATAGAGCGTGCAGCTCTCATCGGCCCTGGCGCGCCAAGCGCGGAAGGGGCGGCGCTCGAGCCCTTCATCCGCGTGATCACGGCTGTTCCAGACCCCGAGAATGGCCCATGTGCTCCAGTTGGGCTTTGGCGTGAAGCCCTCGCCCGTACCCGAGCCGCAGAGCTTCCAGAAGCGCAAGCCCGCCACGCGCGGCAGCGAAAACCGCGCCGCCCCCATCTGGCCCAGCACCCATAGCCGCGCAAGCGCGCGATCGAAGCGGAACAGGCTGAGCGTGACAGTTTGCATTGCGATTCCCGGCCCTGGAAGTGTCAATCAAGATTGTCACATGCGCTGGACAGAGTAAAGGAAAGAATGTAAATCTTGATTGACAGTTGGCCGCAGTGTAGGCTGGGCACAATAGAAAAGATGGGAACCGAACATGTCTGATTCTGCAGCGCCCGAGCGCGCGATTGTCATTGGCGCGGGGCTGGGTGGGCTGGCCTCGGCCATGCGGCTGGGCGCGAAGGGCTATGCAGTGACCGTGATCGACCGGCTTGATCTGCCCGGCGGGCGCGGATCGTCGATCACGCAAGGCGGGCACCGCTTCGATCTTGGCCCGACCATCGTGACTGTGCCGCAAGGGCTGCGCGACCTCTGGGCCGCCTGCGGGCGCGATTTCGACCGCGATGTGACGCTCAAGCCGATGGATCCCTTCTACGAGATCCGCTGGCCCGATGGCTCCTGCTTCACCGCCCGGCAGGATGACGCGGCGATGGAGGCCGAGATTTCGCGCCTCGCGCCCGGCGATCTGAAGGGCTATCGCAAATTCCTCTCCGACAGCGAGGATCGTTACTGGTTCGGCTATGAAAATCTCGGCCGCCGCCCGATGAATGAGCTGTGGGAATTGATCAAGGTGCTGCCGCGTTTCGCCTGGCTGCGGGCGGATCGCTCGGTCTATGCCCATGCCGCGCGCCGCGTGCGCGACCCGCGCCTGCGCTTCGCGCTGTCATTTCATCCGCTCTTCATCGGGGGCGATCCGTTCCGTGTGACCTCGATGTATATTCTGGTGAGCCATCTGGAGAAAGCCTTTGGCGTGCATTACGCGATGGGGGGCGTGCAGGCGATTGCGAAAGCCATGGCGCAGGTGATCCGCGATCAGGGCGGGTTGTTGCGCATGGGCGCGGAGGTCGATGAAATCCTGATCGAGGACGGTCGTGCCTGCGGGGTGCGGCTGGTCGATGGCACACGGCTTGGGGCCGATATCGTCGTCTCCAACGCGGATGCGGGCCATACCTATACGCGGCTCTTGCGCAAGCGGTCGAAACGACGCTGGAGCGATGCAAAGCTCAAGCGCACGCGCTGGTCGATGGGGCTGTTCGTGTGGTATTTCGGCACGCGTGGCACGCGCGAGATGTGGGGCGATGTAGGCCATCACACGATTGTCGTGGGGCCGCGCTATCAGGCGCATATCCGCGATATATTCATCAAGGGCCATCTGGCCGAGGATATGAGCCTTTATGTCCACCGCCCTTCCGTGACAGACCCGTCCGTGGCGCCCGACGGCGATGACACTTTCTATGTGCTCTCGCCTGTGCCGCATCTGGGGCATGAAAACGGCGTGGACTGGGCACGCGAGGCCGAGCCCTACCGCGCCAAGATGCTCGCCATGCTCGAAGACCGGCTGTTGCCCGGCCTGACGGAGCGGATAAGCGAGAGCCTTGTCTTCACGCCCGAGAGCTTTCGCGACCGCTATCTCTCGCCGCTGGGCGCGGGCTTCTCGATCGAGCCGCGCATCCTGCAAAGCGCGTGGTTCCGCCCGCATAATGTCTCCGAGGAACTGCCGGGCCTCTATCTCGCAGGGGCTGGCACGCATCCCGGCGCGGGCGTGCCTGGGGTTATCGGCACGGCCGAGGTGCTGGCCCAGCTTGTCCCCGATGCCGCGCCAGTGGCCCCGTTGCAGGTAGCGGCAGAATGAGCGCCGCGACTGACATGGAAGCCTGCCGCGCGGCGATCCGCACAGGCTCGCTCTCGTTTCACGCCGCCTCGAAACTCCTGCCCACAAGCGTGCGCGACCCGGCGTTGGTGCTCTATGCCTTCTGCAGGCTGGCCGATGACGCTGTCGATGAAGGCGAAAGCCCGGTCGAGGCGGTGCTGCATCTGCAGGACAGGCTCGACAGCGCCTATGCGGGCCGGCCCCATGACGCGCCCATCGACCGCGCCTTCGCGCGCATGATCGAGCGCCACCAGATGCCGCGCGCGCTGCCCGATGCGCTGCTCGAGGGGCTCGCATGGGATGCCGAAGGGCGGCGGTTTGACACGCTCTCGGGCGTGCTCGACTATTCCGCGCGCGTGGCGGCTGTGGTGGGCGCGATGATGTGCGTGCTCATGGGCGTGCGCGACCGGCACAAGCTCGCGCGGGCCTGCGATCTGGGGCTTGCAATGCAGCTCACCAATATCGCGCGCGATGTCGGCGAGGATGCGCGGCGCGGGCGGATTTACCTGCCGCTTGCGTGGTTCCGCGAGGCGGGCATCGACCCGCAGGCTTTCACCCGCTGCCCGGCCCCCCTGCCCGAAATCCGCGCCATGACAGAGCGGCTCCTGCGCGAGGCGGACCGGCTCTATCTGCGCTCAGAGCCCGGCATCTCGGCCCTGCCGCTCGCCTGCCGCCCTGGCATCTTCGCCGCGCGCACAATCTATGGCGGGATCGGCGGCGTGATCCGTGCGCAGGGCTGCGACAGCATCAGCCAGCGCGCCGTGACCTCGCGCAGCCGCAAGCTGGGCTGGCTGGGCACGTCGGGGCTGCGCGCAGGCGCCAGCATGGTGTTGCCGCAAATGGCCACGCTCTACGCGCGCCCGCAGGCGGAATGCAGCTTTCTCGTGCAGGCCGCCGCGCGCGATGCGCAAGCCTTCAGCCGCTCGGATACGCTGATCACGGCACTGGCCCGGCTACGCGCGCATGATATCGCGCGCCGCGAGCACCAACTCGGCTTGGACCGGCGCAGCGCCTGAGCTACATTCCTCTCCCAGAGGCACAGCCCGACGCGCCCGGCCACGGGCGCCCAAGTGAGATCTTGCGCCCGGAACGGGCGCGCATTCAGGTCAAACCTGGCGGGTCTGGCGCAGCGGCGAAAGGGGATGACGATGGATTGGATGCTCTTTGCGACATTTCTGGCCGCCTGCGGCGCGGCCGGGGCCACAGGCTCGATGTTCGAGCCCGACAACTGGTATCGCGATCTCGACAAACCACGCTGGACCCCCCCGGGCTTCGTCTTCCCGCTGGTCTGGATCACCCTCTATATCGCCATGTCTTATGCCGCGATGCGGGTCGCGCTGATCGAAGGCTCGCAGCAGGCGCTGGCCTTCTGGGCTGCGCAGATCGCCTTCAACACGCTCTGGTCGCCGGTCTTCTTCGGGCTCAAGCGAATGCGCGCGGCCATGATCATCCTGTGCTTCCTGTGGGTCTTTGTCGCCGCGACCATGGTCAGCTTCTGGGCGCTCGACCCGCTCGCAGGTGCGCTGTTTGCGCCCTATCTGCTCTGGGTCACCATCGCTGGCGCGCTGAATTTCTCGGTGCTGCAGCGCAACCCGCGCTTTGCCTGACCGGATCAGAGCCCGGCGGCGAGCGGCATCTTCACATGCGCGCCGAAGATCGTCTGCACATGCTTGGCGAGATATATCCGCAGCCAGGGCGTGAAGCGCTCGGGGCGGCGCGCGACAACCGAGCGCAGCTCGGGCAGGTTCACCCAATCCGTCTCCGCCACCTCTTCGGGATCAGGCGCGAGCGCGAGATCCGGCATCGCACGCGCGGTGAAGACCTGCACCAGCTCATGTTCGATCAGCCCGCCCCCGACATCGGCGCGGTATTCGATCTCGCCCGCATGACGCAGATCAAGCCCGGTGATCCCCAACTCCTCGTCGAGCCTGCGCGTCGCGCAATCGAGATCGCTCTCGCCCCAATGCGGATGCGTGCAGCAGGTATTCGCCCAGAGCCCCGGCGTGTGGTATTTCCCCAGCGCCCGGCGCTGGATCAGCACCCGGTCGCCCTCGGTCACGAACACCGAAATCGCCTTGTGCCGCAGCCCACGGCGATGCACCTCAAGCTTGTCCATGGGCTTGAGCGTGTCGTCTTCCCAGGCCGGGATGAGCCAGCTCATGTATAGCCCGGGCGCACCAGCCCGGTCAGATGCAGCATGTTCTTGATCCCGATCTTGATATGGGCAAGCGGGCGCGCTGCCACCAGTTTCTTGTTCATATAGGCCTCGAATGTCAGCCGCTGCACATCGATGTCATGGCAGAGCGAGACGAACCGCTCGCGCCGATCATCCGATTTGTAATAGGCATCCTGCATCTGGCGCAACACCCGGAACACAGTCTTGTGTTCGCGCATGAAGAGCTTGCGCGCCAGCCGCAGATCCTTCGCCTTGCCCGATTTCAGCGCCGCCTGCGCTGCGGTCGCCGCGACACGCCCGCCGACCATGGCATAGTAAATCCCCTCGCCCGAGCTGGGCGCGACCACGCCCGCAGCATCGCCTGCGAGCACGACATCGCGGCCATTATCCCAACGATCCATCGGGTGCAGCGGGATCGGCGCGCCCTCGCGCCGGATCGTCTCACACCCCTCCAGCCCCGCCATCTTGCGCAGCGCGGCTGTGGCTTTCTTCAGATCGGCTTCGGGCTTTTCGGTACCCATGCCGACCGAACAGCTTGTGCCATGCGGGAACACCCACCCATAGAAATCGGGTGAGATACGCCCGTCATAGATCACATCGCAGCGGTCAGGGTCATAGACATCATTGGCCGGCGGGGATTTGATGATCTCGTGATAAGCGATGACATAAGGGATCCTGTCGCCCCCCGGAACTTCGGCACGCGCAACATTCGAACGCGCCCCATCCGCGCCGATCACCAGCTTGGTGGTACTGCGGCGCTCTTCACCGCTTGCCTTGTCGCGCCAGACAACATGCGTGCCGTCCTTGTCGCGCTCCACGCGCAGGAAGGTTCCGGTCAGCCGCGCGGCCCCGTGTTCCGCCGCGCGCACGCGCAGGAATTCGTCGAAATGTTCGCGATCGACCATGCCGACAAAACCGTTCTCGATGGGAATATCCACTGCGCGGCCCGTGGGCGAGATCATGCGCGCCGTGGTGATATGGGCGACAAGCTGCTCCTCGGGGATCTCGAAATCCGCGATCAGGCGCGGCGGAATGGCGCCGCCGCAGGGCTTGATGCGGCCTGCGCGGTCCAGAAGCGCGACCTTGTGGCCTGCCCGGGCCAGATCATCGGCCGCTGTGGCGCCCGAAGGGCCACCGCCCACGACAAAGACATCATATTGCATGGATCATTCCCCCGGAACGAGTTGCGGCGCGCGTGGCACCATGATGCGCGCGGCCAAAGCCGCCGACGCCACGAAAATAAGGGCCTGTACAGTGAAGACCGCACCAAAGGCTTCTGCCACAGGCAGCAGGCTGCGCGCGAGATCGACCAGCGCGGCCCCTGTCAGCCCGCCGAAACCTGCCGCGATGGCCTGTGAGGCACCCCAGAGCCCGACCCGCGTGCCCTCGCGCTTGTCGCGCCCCTCGCCTGCAAGCTGCATCATCGAGCCGATGGCCGCGACCGCGAACATGCCGTTGAAGAACCCCAGCGCGATTACCAGCGGCACCAGCGGCAGCGCCATTGCGCCTGCCGAGGCTATCGCCATCAGCACCAGCGCCGAGCCCATGCAGCCTGTGACCACCCAGAAGCGCAAGCTTCCCACCCGCAGCCCTGTCGCTGCGACGCCCACCAGCACCATGCCGAGGAACACGCCGCCATTCTGCGCGCCCGACATCGAGGTGGATTGCCCCGGCGTGAAGCCGAAAACGAGGCCCGCATATGGCTCGAGGATCAATTCCTGCATGAAATAGGCGGTCATCGACAGGAACACGAAAAAGGTGAAGTGGCGCGCGCGTGTGTCGGCCCAAATGTCGCGGATCCCGTCGCGAAACCGCGCGGGCGGGGGCGCAGGGCGCGTGATCACGCGCCGCTCAATGCCCCAGACCGCGAGCACCGTCAGCGCGACCGCGCCCGCGCAGATGATCGCCACGATCACCAGCAGGCGGCCATGGCTGTAGGGGTCGAGAAACGCGCCCGCCGTGATCGCCGTGAGCGCGATGCCTGCGATCATCATGAGCCATGTGATCGTGGCTGCCGCCGGGCGGCGATGCTCTGCCGTGGCGGTGGCGAGGAGCGCCAGAAGCGAAGTGCCCGAGGCCCCTACCCCCAGCCCGATCACGACATAGGCGATGATCGAGAGGGAGAGCCCCAGCGCGAGGCTGGTCTCCAGCACTGGAATCGCAAGCGCCGCGCCAAGGCCGCCAAGCGCGAGCATGATCATGCCGAGGATGATCCAGCGCGTGCGGTTGCCGCCCTGATCGGCAAGAAAGCCCCAGTTGGGCCGCGTGATCTGCACGCCGTAATGCAGCGCCACCAGAAAGCCCGGCAGCACCACAGGCAATGCCAGTTCCACCACCATCAGCCGGTTGAGCGTCGAGGTCATCAGCACGACAATCGCGCCGAGGCAGGCCTGCACCAGACCGAGGCGGAAAATCTGCGCCCAACTCAGTGTCATACGCCGATCCCCCGCAGCGCGAAGGCCGCGACCATCATGCCCAGCACATATGGCCCGACACCCGTGCCGTTGAACCAAGGCGCAAGCCGCGCGGGATCCTGCCGCCAGCGACCCAGCGCCCAGATTTGCACGCCGATGCCCAGCGCGATGATGCCAGCATGGATCGGCGCGCCCCAGATCAGGAGCAGGAAGACAACGACAAGCTGCGCGAGCACCATCACTGTGCCCGCGACGGTGGCCGCATCGACTGGTCCCATGGTGACAGGCAGCGAGCGCAGGCCCATCTGCCGGTCGCCCTCGATGGCCTTGAAATCATTGATCGTCATGATGCCATGCGCGCCTAGCCCGTAGAGAAGCGCAATCGCCACGATCTCGAACGGCGGCGCGCCCGCCGCGATGACGGCCGCGCCCGTGAACCATGGCAGCGTCTCGTAGCTCAAGCCCACAAGCCCCGGCCCCCACCAGCCCGAACGCTTGGCGCGGATCGGCTCGGCCGAATAGGCCCAGGCCGCGAGCACGCCCACGACCGTCGCGCCAAAGCCCCAGGGCCCGAGTTGCCAGCCCACGGCCAGCGCAAGCGCCGTCATGGCGAGCGCGATATAGAGCCCCCAGCGCCCCGGAATGCGCCCCGAAGGGATCGGGCGGTCGGGTTCGTTGATGGCGTCCACATGGCGGTCGCACCAGTCATTGGCGGCCTGAGACATGCCGCAGACAATGGGGCCTGCCAGCAGAACGCCCAGCACCACCAGCGCCCAGCTTTCCGGCCAGATGCCGACCGATATGATCCCGCAGAGATAAGCCCACATCGGCGGGAACCATGTGATCGGCTTGATCAACTCCAGCATGGCCGCTGGTTGCGGCAAACGGACGGGGATATGATCGCTTGCACTCATACTGTCAACTTAGCCTTGCAGCCGCGAGTCGCGCAAGTGTAAAGTTTGCCTTACAGGTAGAATTTCGCTTCTGAGCGAAGCCCCGCGCAACTCGCTGCGCCGTGACTTGAGCGCTCCTGCGCTTTGCGCTAGGCCAACCGGCATGCGTCTCCTTGTCCTCCCGGCTCTGGTCGCCACCCTGCATGCTGCGCCCGTGCTGGCGCATCCGCATATCTTTGTCGATGCCGAAATCGAGGTGGTGTTTGACGAGGCAGGCGACCCGAAAGGGGTCTGGATTTCATGGGCCTATGACCCGTTCTTCTCGATGCTGCTGGTCTCCGACATGGGGCTGGACCCGGATTTCACCGGCGAGATCACCGAAGAGGAGCGCCCCGAGCTTGACGGGTTCGACATGAACTGGATCGAGGATTACCACGGCGACACCCATGCCTCGCAAGACGGCGCGCCGCTGGAGTTGACCGGGCCGCTGGAATGGGAGTCCGATTACCGCGACGGCCAGCTCTATTCACGCCATCTGCGCCATTTCATCGACCAGCCAGACCCGACGCAGGAATGGAGTGTCGAGGTCTATGACCCGACCTATTACACCAGCTATGGCATTGTCGGCACGCCCAAGATCACCGGGCGCAGCGATTGCACAGCTCGGATTTTCGAGCCCGACTGGGATGCCGCAGGTGCGCAACTCGAAGCCGCGCTCGATGAAGTCCTTGGCGCGGGCGGGGATATCGAAGCGGATTTCCCGGCGGTCGGCGCGCTTTTCGCCGAGGAGGTGCGGATCGAATGCGCCGCGCCCTGATCTTCACCGCGCTGGTGGTTGTGCTGGCGGCGCTCCTCTTCTGGCTGGGCGGGGGCATGGAGCGCGTGACGCTCTGGGCGCAATCAGCGCAGCGCGGCTTTCAGGAGCAGATGGCGCTGGGGCTGCGCGCGCTGCGCGCGGGCGAGCCCGGCGCCTTGGCAACGCTCTGGGCGCTGTGCTTTGCCTATGGCTTCGTGCATGCGGTGGGTCCGGGGCATGGCAAGTTCCTGCTGGGCGCGTATGGCGCAGGGCATGATGTGCCTGTCGGACGCATGGTCGGGATCGGGCTTGCATCGTCGCTGGCGCAGGGGGGTACGGCGATTGCGCTGGTCTATGGCGGGGTGCTGTTGTTCAACGCCTCACGCGAGGCGTTGCAGCTTGCGGGCGATGTGTGGCTGGAGCGTGCCAGCCTGATCGCGATTGCGCTGATCGGGCTGTGGCTGGTCGCGCGCGCGGCGCGCAAGGTGCTGTGGCAGACGATGGCGGGACCAGCGGTCGCGCCTGCCATCTCGCCTGCGGGCCACGCGCAGTGCGAAAGCTGCGGGCATCGGCACGGTCCGGAATTGCATGAGGTGCAGGCGCTGAGAGGCTGGCGCGACACGGGCTTGCTGATCGGCGCGATTGCGATACGGCCCTGCACGGGGGCGCTGTTCGTTCTGATCCTGACCTGGCGGATGGATCTGATCTGGCAGGGCATCGTCGCGGTGCTGATCATGGCGCTTGGCACAGCGGCGGTGACGATCAGCGTGGCCGCAACGGCAGTGCTGGCGCGCGAGGGCGCATTGAGCTGGATGGGCAGGCTGGGGCGCGCGACCTGGGCCATGCCTGCCTTGGAGATGCTGGCGGGGCTGTTCATCCTGCTGGTGGCGCTGAACATGTTAAAAATCCTCTAGGCCCATCTTGCCGCTCTGCGCGCAGGGCGCTAGGGCTGCGGGATGACACGCGATACTGCCATATCGGGCTCGCCCCTGCGCAAGGTTCTGGCCCTCGGCCTGCCACTTGCGGGCAGCCATCTGGCGCAGTTCATGCTGGCCGTCACCGACACGATCATGCTGGGCTGGTATGGCGTGACCGATCTTGCCGCCGGGGTGATCGGTGCCGCGCTTTTCTTCGCGGTCTTCACCTTCGGCACAGGCTTTGCCAATGCCGTGATGCCGATGGTGGCGACAGCGGCGGCCTCGGAGGATGATACCGATGTACGCCGGGCCACGCGCATGGGGCTGTGGCTTTCGATCGGGTTCGGGATCCTGGCGCTGCCGCTTTTCTGGTTTTCGGGCACGCTACTGACGCTGCTGCGCCAGCCCGAGGAGGTCGTGCCGCTGGCCGAAGCCTATATGCGCATCCTGGGCTTTTCGCTGGTGCCGGCGCTTTGCGTCATGGTGCTGAAGAATTACCTCGCGGCGCTGGGGCGCACGCAGGTGGCACTCTGGGTGACCGTGGGCGCGGTCGGGCTGAATATCGTGCTCAACTGGATGTTCATCTTCGGCAATCTCGGGCTGAAGGAGATGGGGGTGCGCGGCGCGGCTGTGGCGACGATCCTTGTCAATCTCGCAACCATCGCGGCGCTTGGCGCCTATTGCGCAGCGCTGCCCGCGCTGCGCCGCTACGCGCTGTTCCAGCGTTTCTGGCGGGCGGATTGGCAGGCGATGGCGCAGGTCTGGCGCGTGGGCTGGCCGATTGGCGTGGCGCTGGTGGCGGAATCGGGTCTGTTTTCGGCAACCGCGATCATGGTCGGCTGGATCGGCACGCATGAACTGGCCGCCCATGGCATCGCGGTCGAGATCACGGCGATGCTGTTCATGGTGCATATGGGCTTTTCCAACGCGGCCACTGTGCTGGTGGGGCGTGCGCGCGGGCAGCGCGATCAGGCAGCGCTGCGCGCAAGCGCGCGCGTGGCCGTCGTGGTCTCGCTGACCTTCGCGGCCGCGACGATGGTGCTTTACATCACGGCCGGGCCGTTTCTGGTGGGGCTGTTCCTGTCGCCCGACGAGCCTGCGCGCGCGGCGATCATCACGATTGGCGCCTCCTTCCTGATCGTGGCGGCGGTATTCCAGCTTGCGGATGGGGCGCAGGTGATGGCGATGGGGCTCTTGCGCGGGGTGCAGGATACGCGCGTGCCGATGCTGGTCGCGGCGTTCAGCTATTGGGGCGTGGGGCTGCCGACAAGCTATCTGTTCGGCATCCATTGGGGTTTCGGGGGCGAGGGCGTCTGGGCCGGGTTGGTGGTGGGGCTGAGCACGGCGGCTGTGCTGCTGATGCTGCGCTTCTGGCGCGGGCCGGGGCGAGGGGATGCCCGGCCCTGGGCACAGGCGAAGGTGGGCTGATGGATCTGCGCGCGATTGCAATGGGGCTGGCCTTTGCCTTCATGTGGTCCTCGGCTTTCACCTCGGCGCGGATGATCGTGGCCGATGCGCCGCCGCTTTATGCGCTGAGCCTGCGGTTTCTGATCTCGGGGCTGATCGGGATCGCGATTGCGCGCGCGCTGGGGCAAAGCTGGTATCTGACCCGCGATCAATGGCGCGCGACCATCCTGTTCGGCATCTCTCAAAACGCGCTCTATCTGGGGCTGAATTTCATGGCCATGCAGACGGTCGAAGCGTCACTGGCGGCCATCATCGCCTCGACCATGCCGCTGCTGGTGGCGCTGTTCGGCTGGCTGATCCTGCGCGAGCGGCTCAGGCCCATGGCGATGCTGGGGCTGGTTGCGGGGCTGGCCGGGGTCGCGCTGATCATGGGCGCGCGGATCACGGGCGGGGTGGATCTCTTCGGGGTGGTGCTCTGCGTGATCGGAGTGATCTCGCTGACAGTCGCTACGCTGAGCGTGCGCGTGGCCTCGGGCGCGGGGGGGAACCTGCTGATGATCGTGGGGCTGCAGATGCTGGTGGGCGCGGTCATGCTGATCGGGCCGGCGATGCTGCTGGAAGTTCCGGAAGTGACCTGGACATGGCGGCTTGCGGGTGCCTTCACCTATACGGTGCTGATCCCGGGGCTGGCCGCGACATGGGTGTGGTTCCTGCTGGTCGCACGCATTGGCGCGGTCAAGGCGGCGACCTTCCATTTCCTCAACCCGTTTTTCGGCGTGGCCGTGGCGGCGGTTTTGCTGGGCGAGGCGCTTGGCATCTTCGATGTGATCGGGGTGGTCGTGATCATGGGCGGCATTCTGGCCGTGCAGCGGTCGCGCATTACCTGAGCGGGGGCTGGAGGGCTGGCGCCCTCCAGTCTTGAGTATTTTTGGCAAGATGAAAGCTCAGACACCGAGATAGGAGGTGGTGAGATCCTCGGTCAGCGCGTCGGGCGCGCCCTGCCAGGCGACTGCGCCGCGCTCGAGGATGACGCAGTGATCGGCAAAGGGCAGGATCTCGGAGAGGGTCTTGTCCACCAGAAGGATGGAGAGCCCTTCGGATTTGAGCCGCGTGATGGCCGCCCAGATCTCGCGGCGGATGACCGGGGCGAGGCCCTCGGTGGCCTCGTCGAGCAGCAACAGGCGCGGATTCGTCATCAGCGCGCGGCCGATGGCGAGCATCTGCTGCTCGCCCCCCGACAGCGTCAGCGCATACTGGTCCGCGCGTTCGGCAAGCCTTGGGAAGAACGCATGGACGCGGGCGAGATCCCAGTAGCCGGGGCGGGCGGCAGCGATCAGATTTTCGGTGACAGTCAGGTTCGGAAAGCAGCGCCGCCCTTCGGGCACCAGCCCCAGCCCGAGCCGCGCGGCACGGAAAGAGGGCAGCGCAGAGATGTCGCGACCCGCGAAGCGCACCGCGCCGCTGCGCAGGGGCAGCATGCGGCAGGCACTGGCGATGGTGGTGGATTTGCCCATCCCGTTGCGGCCCATCAGCGCGACGGCCTGGCCTTCCTCGACCCGCATCGTGACCCCGAACAGCGCCTGTGAGGCGCCGTAGAAGACCTGCAGATCCTCAAGCTCAAGCAGCGCGTTCATGCTGTGGTCTCCTCGCCCAGATAAACCGCGCGCACCTGCGGGTCGGCCCGGATCTCGGCCGTGCTGCCGCTGGCGATGATGCGGCCATAGACCAGCACCGAGATGCGGTCGGCGAGTTGGAACACAGCGTCCATGTCATGCTCGATGAGCAGGATCGGGGCCTCCTGTTTCAACTCGCGCAGGAAGCTCACAAGGCGCGCGGTGCCTTCCGAGCCGAGCCCCGCCATGGGCTCGTCGAGCAGGAAGCAGCGCGGGGCGAGCGCCAGCGCGACGGCGATTTCCAGCAATCTGCGCTCGCCATGGCTGAGCACCGCCGCCTCGACCGAGGCGCGGGGGCCAAGGCCCACGCGCTCGAGGATGGCGCGCGCGCTTTCGCGCAAGGCACGGTCACGCATCACGGGCATCAGGAAGCGATAGCTATGCCCTTGCCGCGCCTGTAGCGCCAGCATGACATTGCGCAGCGCCGAATAGTCCGGGATCAGCGATGAGACCTGAAAGCTGCGCCCCAACCCGGCGCGGGCGCGGCGCGCGACCGAAAGGCCGGTGATCTCGGCGCCACCGAGCCAGACCTCGCCTGCATCCGGGGTGAGCTTGCCCGAGACAAGCCTCATCAGCGTGGATTTGCCTGCGCCATTGGGGCCGATCAGCGCGTGGATTTCGCCTTTTTTCAGCGTAAGGCTCACATTATCGGTGGCCTTGAGCGCGCCGAAGGCCTTGGAGAGCCCGCGCAGTTCCAGCACTGTTTCAGCCATGCTGCGCCCTCCCCGCCAGAAGCCCGATCAGCCCGCCGCGCGCGAAAAGCACAACAGCCAGCAGCACGAGGCCGAGCCAGAGCTTCCAATGCTCGGTCAGCCCGCCGAACAGCACCTCGAAACACACAAGGATCGCCGCGCCTGCCACCGGGCCGAAGAGCCTGCCCACACCGCCAAGGATGATGATCACGATCAACTCGCCCGACATGGTCCAGGCCATCATTGCGGGGCTCACGAAGCGCGTCAGATCCGCCATCATCGCACCCGCAAGCCCCGTGATCATGCCCGAGAGGATGAAGGCCACGAGCTTGATGCCGAAAGGCGAGATGCCCACGGCGGCGGCGCGGTCGGGGTTCTGGCGGATCGCCATTAGGGCTGCCCCGAAACGCGCCGCGCGCAGCATGGCGAAGATCGCGAGCGCTGCCAGCAAGACGCCATAGGAGAGCAGGAAGAATTCCCAAGGCCGCGCAGTGTTCAGCCCCGGAAACTGGTTGCGCACGAAGATGGGCAACCCGTCCTCGCCGCCATAAGCGGGCCATGACAGTGTGAAGAAGAAGCCCATCTGCGCGAAGGCGAGCGTGATCATGATGAAGAAGATGCCCGAGGTGCGGATGCTCAGCGCGCCCACGATCCCGGCGATGGTGCCCGAGAGGATCATCGCGATCGCCCAGATCGGCAGCATCTGGTTGGTGCCGGGCAGACCCAGAACCGTGGTTCCGCTGAAGGCATGATGCGCGGCGATCCCCGCGACATAGCCGCCAATGCCGAGATAGAGCGCATGGCCGAAGCTGACCATGCCACCCAGCCCCAGCGCGATATTCAAGCCCACAGCCGCGATGGCGAGGATCGCGATACGCGTGGCGGTGGTGATGATGAAGGGCTCATCGGCGAGCAACGCCCAGAGCGGCACGGCAAAGAGCGCGAGCGCGATTGCGGTGTTGAGCAGCCATTCCTTGCGCGCGTTATCCATGGGCGGGGAACAGTCCTTTGGGCCGGAAGATGAGCACGAGCGCCATCAGGAGATAAATCAGCATCGAGGCGAGTGCCGCCCCGGTGCCTGCGGCGGCCGAGGCGTCAAAAATGGTTGCGAAGAGGCGCGGGAGCAGGAAACGGCCCATCGTGTCGATCACGCCCACGAGCAGTGCGCCGACCATCGCGCCCTTGATCGAGCCGATACCGCCGATCACGATGACGACGAAGGCAAGGATCAGCACCGGCTCGCCCATGCCCACCTGCACCGACTGGATCGCGCCGACAAGCGCCCCTGCAAGCCCTGCGAGCGCCGCGCCGAGCGCGAAGACCACAGTGTAGAGCACGCGGATATTCACGCCGAGGGCGGCGATCATCTCGCGGTCGGATTCGCCTGCGCGGATGCGGATGCCGAGCCGGGTCTTGGCGATCAGCGCCCAGAGACCCAGCGCCACGGCAATCCCGAAACCGATCAGCGCGAGGCGATAGAGCGAGTAATCCACGATCCCCAGATTGACCGTGCCGCGCAGGACGGATGGCACTGTGAGATAGAGCGGGAAGGGGCCGAAGATCATCCGCACACCTTCCGACAGGATCAGAATCAGCGCGAAGGTCGCGAGCACCTGATCGAGATGGTCGCGCGCATAGAGGCGGCGGATCACGAGTATCTCGATCAGCGCGCCTGCGGCCGCCGCAGCCGCGATCCCCGCCATCAGCCCGATGAAGAAATTCCCGGTGGCGGCAGCTATCGCCGCGCAGAGAAACGCGCCGATCATGTAAAGCGAGCCATGGGCGAGATTGATCAGCCCCATCACGCCGAAGACCAGTGTCAGGCCCGCCGACATGAGAAACAGCATCAGCCCGAATTGCACGCCATTGAGAAGCTGCTCGAGCACCAGCGCGAGAGACATGGGAAACCTCGGTCCGAAGTGGCCCCGGTCACGCGGACCAGGGCCCTGTCCGGCTTACATGTTGCAGTTTTCACCGTGAACGTCGCGGTGTTCCTCGAAGGCCGTACCGATGATGCGGTTGGTCAGCACGCCATCCACCTCGACCACTTCGCGGACATAGACTGTCTGGATCGGGTGCTGATTGGGCGCAAATTCGAAACTGCCGCGCACCGATGTGAAATCGGCCGCGCGCAGCGCCTCGCGGAAGGCATCCATATCCGACACATCCGCCTGCTCCATCGCCGAGAGGATCAGATTGGCCGTGTCAAAGCCCTGGCTGGCATAGAGCGAGGGCAGGCGATCATAGGCGTCCTGAAACGCGGCGACGAATTCGCCATTCAGCTCATTGTCGAGATCGGGCGACCATTGGCTTGTATTGATAACCCCCAGTGCCGCCTCGCCGATCGCGGGCAGAACGTCCTGATCGAAGCTGAACCCCGCCGAGATGATCGGCAGATCGACACCGGATTGCTCAAATTGGCGCATGAAGGAAATCCCCATGCCGCCGGGCAGAAAGATGAAGATCGAATCCGCCCCCGAGGCCCGGATCTCGGCGATTTCCGCCGCGTAGTCGGTCTGGCCGACCTGCGTGAAAAGCTCGCCCGCAAGCTCGCCCTCGTAATAACGCTTGAAGCCGGTCAGCGCATCGGTCCCGGCGGGGTAGTTGGGCGCCATGATGAAAGTGTTTTCATAGCCCAGCTCATTGGCGTGCTGGCCCGCAGCCTCGTGCAGCATGTCATTCTGCCACGCGACATTGAAATAATTCGGATGGCAATTCGCCCCGGCGAGCGCCGAAGGTCCGGCATTGGGCGAGAGGTAGAAGATATCCTGCGCGACTGCCGAGGGCACGACCGCCATTGCAAGGTTCGACCAGATGATTCCGGTCAAGATATCAGCGCGTTCGGACTGGATCATCCGCTCGGCGATCTGTACCGCGAGTTCGGGGCGCTGCGCGTCATCCTCGACCACGAGGCGGATATCGTGCTCGCCCGCCATATCAAGCGCGAGCTGGAAGCCGTCGCGCACATCCACACCAAGCCCTGCGCCGCCGCCCGAAAGCGTGGTGATCATGCCAACCGTCACCTGATCGGCCTTGGCCATTCCGACGCTGCCGACTGCAAGCGCCGCAAGGGCTGTCATCCTCAAAGCGTTCATCCGTCACTCTCCCTGTTTTTTGATTCTTTGATTGAGTGTCGCGCAACTCTGGATGAAAAGCAAATATTTTAAGTTTGAAGCTTCAGGCTTCAAACTTCTGAAGGCTGCACGGTCCCGATCAGTGCCTGCGTGATCGGGCTGTCGGCCTGCGCGAGCCCTGCGATGACATCGAAATGGTGAAAGCCTTCCTCCACCACCAGCCGGACAGTCCCGCCCTTGCGCGCCCAGACATCGCGCAAGAGCGCGGATTGACGCAGGAATTCGGGCCGCTCAAGCCCGCCCACCCAGGCCGTGACCGCCACGCCCGGCAGCGGCTCGAGCAAAACCGCGCTCTCGCGCGCCGCTTCCTCTTGGGTCAGGCGCAAAGTCTCATTCATCGTCGTGGCCAGCAGCGGACGCAGATCATGCAGGCCCGAGATCGACATGACAAGGCTGATGCGCGCGGTCACATCTGCAGGCAGCGCGCTATCCGCACAGATCATCCGCGAGACCAGATGCCCGCCCGCCGAATGCCCCGCAAGCAGGATCGGGCCGTCAACTTCCTCGCTGGCCGCGATGATGGCCTGCGCGATCTGCGCCGTGATCTCGGCAATCCGCGCTTCGGGGGCGAGGGTGTAGCTCGGCATCGCCACGGCCCAGCCCTGCGCCACCGCGCCCGCCGCCAGATGCGACCATGTGGATTTGTCGAATTTCAGCCAGTAGCCGCCATGCACGAACACTACCAGCCCGCGCGGCGGACCTTCGGGCAGGAACAGATCGAAGCGCGCGCGCTTGGCCGGACCATAGACCAGATCGCACCGCGCATTCGCCTGCGCCCGAAACGCGGCTGCGGCCTCGGCCCATGCCGCGGGATACGCCTCTGCCCCCGCGATATAGGCGCCATTGGCAAAGGCATCCTCCCAATCGATCCACGCCATCGCTCCCCCCTCAGACATGCGCATGAAACACAGCCCGCGCGCGCGCCCAGACACCCTCATCCAGCCGATCAAGGGTCATCAGATGCGGCAGCAGCTGGGCTGCGAAATCTTCCGACGCCTCGACCGGCAGAAGCGACGGCAGATTGTCGACCGCCATCACATCCAGCACTGGCTGACCCGCGACGCGTAAAACAGGCCGCGCCCAATCCGTCACCCGGTCATAAACGCGGATGGGCGAGAATTCCGAGCCAGGATCGCAGGCGATATCCCCGATCACGCGCAGCGCGCGCGGGTCGCTCGGAGCAGACTCGGGCACGAAAACCGGCGTTCCTGGCGCGGCAAGAATGCAGTTGAGGAAGATCTCATGCTGCAAGACCTCTGGAAACGGCCCGCCATGCGCGGTCTCGGCCTTGTCCCAGCCAGTGATCGCCAGCCCCAAGGCGCGGCACAAATCCTCCGCGCCGACCCCGACACGCCCCAGCGCGCCGATGATCAGCACGCGCGGCGGCTCCAGCCCGTCCAGCGCCAGCGCCGCCGCATCACGCATCGCATCCTTGTCGGCAAAGCGCGCCACCGGCGCACAGATCCCGCCGCGCGCCTGCGCGCCATAGGCAAGGCAGGACAATGCAGCGCCTGCAAACCCCGCCCAATAGCCGAACGCCGCGACTCTGCGCCCCGAGTCATCGGTCAGATATTCGAGGTCATAAAGCCCCCCGCCCCCGGCCCGGAACCGCTTGAGCAGCGCCTGCCCGGCAGACTGCCCTTTATAGGCATGGCCGAACATGATGTGGCGATGAACAAGGGGCATCTCCTCCTCGGGCAATTCCTTGAGCCCGAAGATGATCGCCTCGCGCGGCGCCTCGCGCCAGGCGCCACAGGCCGCGCGCTCCGCCCCAGCGGCAAGATAGGGCGCAAGCGGCAGCACGCGCTGCGCGCTTTCCTCGATGGTCACCCGAAACCCCTGCGCGACCAGCGCGGCCACACCTTCGGGCAGGATGCCGACGCGCTCTTCCTGCGCCCGCTCCTCGGCCCGTATCCACAGATGAGTCATGTCAACTCCCGGCTGAAAACCTCGTCGATAATGGCCCCCAAGGCTGCGGCATCGCGCGCGCTGAAGGCATCGGGCTGGTCGCTGTCGATATCGAAGACCGCGATCAGCCGTCCCTGCCCGTCGCGCACGGGCAGCACAAGCTCCGCGCGGGTGGAGCTGGAACAGGCGATATGACCCGCAAACGCCTCGACATCAGGCACAAGCTGCACCTCGCCGGTGCGCGCGCAGGCCCCGCAGACCCCGCGCGCAAACGGGATCACCAGACAGCCATGCCCGCCCTGATAGGGACCGATCTTCAAAAGCTCTGGCGCAACCACGCGGTAAAAACCGGTCCAATCGAAACGGTCATCCGAATGATGCACCTCGCAGGCAATGGTCGCCATCAGCGCCACCGCATCGTCTTCCCCCTCGGTCAGGGCACGGATACGGTCGGCAAGCGCCTCGTAATCGAGCATGAGATTACCTCTGATACATGCGGGAGCAAGCAGCGCAGCGCCCTTGCGACGCGGCCACGCCCCCCTCGATGGGGGGCAAGGCCGCCCCCCGCTGCAGGCGCAGCTTCACGGCAGTTCCACCGCGATGGCCGTCCCCTCGCCGCCACCGATACAGATCGCCGCGACCCCGCGCTTGAGCCCGCGCGCCTCCAGCGCATTGATCAACGTCACCATGATCCGCGCGCCCGAGGCCCCGATCGGATGGCCCAAAGCACACGCCCCGCCATTGACATTCACCACATCACGCGGCAGCCCCATTTCCTGCATGAAGGCCATGGGCACCACGGCGAAGGCTTCGTTCACCTCCCAGAGATCCACATCACCGACCTTCCAGCCCAGCCGGTCGAGCAGCTTCTGCGCCGCAGGCACAGGCGCGGTCGTGAACCAGCCCGGCGCCTGCGCATGGCTCGCATGGCCGCGAATGACTGCACGCGGGGCGACGCCCAACGCCTCGGCCTTCTCGCGCGATGCCATCACCAGCGCCGCCGCCCCATCCGAGATCGACGAGCTGTTCGCCGCCGTCACAGTCCCTTCCTTGAGGAACGCTGGCCTGAGATGCGGGATCTTCTCGGGCCGCGCCGATTTCGGCTGCTCATCCTCGCGCAGTTCGACCTCGCCCTTGCGCGTCGCGCGGTGCACCGGCGCGATCTCGCGCGCAAACGCCCCCGAGTCCTGCGCCGCCAGCGCATTCGAGAGCGAGCGCAACGCATACTCGTCCTGTGCCTCGCGTGTGAACTGGAAATGCGCGGCGCAATCCTCGGCGAATGTGCCCATCAGGCGGCCCTTGTCATAGGCATCTTCCAGCCCGTCCAAGAACATATGGTCGATCACCTGCCCATGCCCAAGCCGCGCGCCTGCACGCATCCTCGGCAAGAGATAGGGCGCCTCCGACATGCTCTCCATCCCGCCCGCGACCATCACGCCGGTCAGACCCAGCGCGATCTGGTCATGCGCGATCATCGCGGCCTTCATCCCCGAGCCGCACATCTTGTTGAGCGTCGTCGCCGGAACCGCCTCGCCCAGCCCGGCCGCGAATCCGGCCTGACGCGCGGGCGCCTGCCCCTGCCCGGCGGGCAGGACGCAGCCCATGAGCGCTTCCTCGACCTCACCCGGGGCAATTCCGGCATCACGCAGTGCACCGGAAATCGCTGCACCCCCCAGTTCCGCCGCCGGGCAGCCTGCGAACATCCCCTGCAAACCGCCCATCGCTGTGCGCGCCGCGCCCAGAATGACCACGTCCTGCATATCAAAACCCTTTCATTTCGCTGAAACAACGATTTGGTAACTTTTGCGCCGTATCTTCCTCCATATCATCTCGAAGGGGAAGGGGTTTCAATGAAGGTCTTTGTTGGACAGGCGGAAGACGCCATTGTCATAGCGATCGAGGAGCCGCGTCTCGATGCGGCTATCGCGATCTCTTTCAAGGATGTGGTCCGCAGCCTTACAGTGCCGGAGGGAACCCGGGTCGTGCTCGATCTCGAACAGGTGCAGTTTCTGGACAGTTCGGGGCTGGGTGCGATTGTCGGGGTGATGAAACTCCTCGGCCCAAAACGCCCTCTGGAGGTCGCCGCCCTCTCCCCCGCAGTGCGCAAGCTCTTCCGGCTCACGCGGATGGATACAGTATTCAAGATTCATGATCGTCCACCGCGCTGCGCTCAGATGCGCGCGGCAGGCTGACCCGTCAGGGCGCCGTCACGGATGCATCTCTCTTCACCCTCACCGAACACAGGGCCGCTGCGATGACCGCGCCAAGAGACTTTTCCAATAGCCTGAAAATCCGTGCCCAGCCAGCAACCTGCAGCGGTATGACACTGTGTGACACACCGCTGTTGCAGCCGATGCTGGCGCTGACATGCCAAGGCAACCTGATGGATGTGCGGGCGACAATGGTGCGCATCGAGCAATTCATGAAGGCGCATGGGGCGTCGCCCGAGCTGACCGACGATCTCAACCTCGTGCTGACGGAAGCGATGACCAATATCGCCCGCTACGCATATCCCCACGACGAAGGTGTGATCCAGTGCCACATCATTCTGACCGACGCGTTTGTAAGATGCTGCCTGCATGATCAGGGCGTAGAGTTCGATCCCAGTGAGGTTCCGCATCACCTACCGGACCCTGCGAATGCTCCCGAAGGCGGCTTCGGCTTGTTCCTGATCCACAGCCTGACGCAGGAGCTGCGCCACCGTCGGGAAAACGGGATCAATACCTTGCGCTTCGCGATGCCGGTGAACGGCTGTGCAAGATAAAATTCATCGGCACGGCGCACCGTACACCCGGTCCTGCTCACCCGGACACAACTGACAAGATGTTTGCCAGAGCTCGCCAAGCCTACCCGATTACGATCAGGCCCCTAAGGCGCGTTGCAGCCCGAGGTATTTACCCAGCGACATGCGCGCATCGGGTCAGTTGAACTCCATCTGAAGCGGATAATGCCCGTTACGGAATTCGCCGAAGAGTTGCCCCAGATCCGGATGATCGACAGGCTCACCCGAATCGTCGGGGACGAGGTTCTGCTCTGAGACATAGGCCACGTAGAAACTCTCGTCATTCTCCGCAAGCAGGTGATAGAAAGGCTGATCTTTCCTCGGGCGCGCGCTTTCCGGGATGGAATGATACCACTCCTCGGTGTTTGCGAATTCCGGATCGACATCGAAGATCACCCCGCGAAACGGATGCTTGCGGTGTCTGACGACCTGGCCGAGATGATATTTGGCAAATGCGTGATACATTCTTCCCCTCATGACCCTACAGTATGACTTACATCGCCGGATGTCCAGAATCGGGACCGGATTCGCGGGAAACATATTATGATCATGGCGAGAACAAAACCGCGGGTAGACCGTAGAACCAAGGCGAGCATCTGCGCGTTTGCGCCAGCAAACAGCGCTGTGTCATTGCACAGATGCTGCGACATGATAAAAAGGAGGCCGATTGTCAGGGTCTGGTCGGGTGTTCACGCTTCAGCCGGGCCACGCTCACATGGAAAGAGGAGAACCCATGACCAATGTCGTAATCGTTTCCGCCGCGCGTACCGCTGTCGGTTCTTTCGGGGGCGCTTTCGCGAATACGCCTGCGCATGATCTGGGCGCTGCCATTCTCGAAGCCGTGGTCGCGCGCGCCGGGGTCGACAAATCCGAGATCTCCGAGACGATCCTTGGTCAGGTGCTCACTGCCGGACAGGGGCAGAACCCCGCACGGCAGGCGCATATCAACGCGGGCCTTCCCATCGAATCGGCGGCGTGGTCGATCAATCAGGTCTGCGGCTCGGGCCTGCGCGCCGTCGCACTGGGGGCGCAGCACATCCAGCTTGGCGATGCCGAAATCGTGCTCGCGGGCGGGCAGGAAAGCATGACGCTCAGCCCCCATGTCGCGCATTTGCGCGCGGGCCAGAAGATGGGCGACATGAAAATGATCGACACGATGATCAAGGACGGGCTCTGGGATGCCTTCAACGGCTACCACATGGGCCAGACCGCCGAGAATGTGGCCCAGAAATGGCAGATCAGCCGCGATGAACAGGACGCGTTTGCCGTCGCCAGCCAGAACAAGGCCGAAGCGGCGCAGAAAGCCGGCAAGTTCAAGGATGAGATCGCGCCCTTCACGGTGAAGACCCGCAAAGGCGATATCGTCGTGGCGGACGATGAATATATCCGCCACGGCGCCACTCTCGAGGGGATGGCGAAACTGCGCCCGGCCTTCACCAAGGATGGCTCGGTGACGGCAGCGAATGCGTCGGGGCTCAATGACGGCGCGGCGGCCGTGATGCTGATGAGCGCCGAAGAGGCCGAAAAGCGCGGGCTCACACCGCTGGCGCGGATTGCGAGCTACGCCACCGCCGGGCTCGATCCGTCAGTGATGGGCGTGGGACCGATCCATGCCAGCCGCAAGGCGCTCGCGAAAGCGGGCTGGAAGCCCGAGGATCTTGACCTGATCGAGGCCAATGAGGCGTTTGCCGCGCAAGCCTGCGCGGTGAACAAGGATATGGGCTGGGACACCGACAAGGTAAACGTCAATGGTGGCGCGATCGCCATCGGCCACCCGATCGGTGCCTCGGGCTGCCGGATCCTGAACACGCTTCTCTTCGAGATGCAGCGCCGCGACGCCAAGAAGGGCCTCGCCACGCTCTGCATCGGGGGCGGCATGGGCGTGGCCATGTGCCTCGAGCGCTGACACCCGTTTACGCCCGGCCTGCGCAACAATGTTGCGCAGGCAGGGCGTGTCGGATAACTGATTTACAACGCCAGACATTCCAAAGGAGGGGCTAGAATGGCACGAGTGGCATTGGTCACGGGAGGATCGCGCGGGATCGGCGCGGCAATTTCCAAGGAACTCAAGGACAAGGGCTACAAGGTCGCGGCCACCTACGCGGGCAATGACGAGGCTGCGGCCAAGTTCACCGACGAAACGGGAATCCAGACCTACAAGTGGAACGCGGCCGATTACGAGGCGTCCAAGGCCGGGCTGGCGCGGGTCGAGGCCGATCTGGGCCCCATCGAGATCGTGGTCGCCAATGCCGGGATCACGCGCGATGCGCCCTTCCACAAGATGACGCCCGAGCAGTGGAAAGAGGTGATCGACACCAATCTGACCGGTGTGTTCAACACGATCCATCCCGTCTGGCCCGGCATGCGCGAGCGCAAGTTTGGCCGCGTGGTGGTGATTTCCTCGGTCAACGGGCAGAAGGGCCAGTTCGCGCAGGTGAATTACGCGGCCACAAAGGCAGGCGATCTCGGGATCGTCAAGAGCCTCGCGCAGGAAGGCGCACGGTTCGGGATCACGGCGAATGCTGTCTGCCCGGGCTATATCGCCACGGAAATGGTAATGGCAGTGCCCGAGAAGGTGCGCGAGGCGATCATCGGCCAGATCCCCGCCGGACGGCTGGGCGAACCTGAGGAAATCGCGCGTTGCGTGAGCTTCCTTGTGGCTGACGATGCGAGCTTCATCAATGGCTCGACCATCAGCGCGAACGGGGCGCAGTTCTTCTCCTGATCCGCGCCTACCGCCAAGACAAAACCCCGGCATCGCTGCCGGGGTTTTTTCGTTGCAATCATTTCGTGTCAGTAGCGGTAATGCTCGGATTTGAAGGGCCCCTCAACGGGAACGCCGATATAATCGGCCTGATCTTTCTGCAGCTCCGTCAGCTTCACCCCGATCCGACCCAGATGCAGGCGCGCGACCTTTTCATCGAGATGCTTGGGCAGGATATAGACACCGGGCGCATACTCGCTGCCCTTGGTCCAGAGTTCGATCTGTGCGAGCACCTGATTGGTGAACGAGGCCGACATCACGAAAGACGGATGCCCCGTGGCATTGCCGAGATTGAGCAGACGGCCCTGCGAGAGCATGATGATCCGCGCGCCCGAGGGCATCTCGATCATATCCACCTGGTCCTTGATATTGGTCCATTTGTGGTTCTTCAGCGCAGCGACCTGAATCTCATTGTCGAAATGTCCGATATTGCCGACAATCGCCATATCCTTCATCTCGCGCATATGCTCGATGCGGATGACGTCCTTGTTGCCCGTGGTGGTGATGAAAATGTCAGCGGTCTTGACCACATCTTCCAGCGTCGTCACTTGATAGCCATCCATCGCGGCCTGCAATGCACAGATCGGGTCGATCTCGGTCACGACCACACGCGCCCCTGCCCCGCGCAAGCTTGCCGCCGAGCCCTTTCCCACATCGCCATAGCCGCAGACCACAGCGACCTTGCCCGCCATCATCGTGTCGGTCGCGCGGCGGATACCATCGACGAGCGATTCCTTGCAGCCGTATTTGTTGTCGAATTTCGACTTGGTGACAGAATCGTTCACATTGATCGCCGGGAAAGGCAACATGCCCTTCTTGTGCAACTCATAGAGGCGATGCACGCCAGTGGTGGTCTCTTCGCTCACACCTTGGATCAGGTCGCGCTGCTTGGTGAACCAGCCCGGGCTTGCCTCCAGACGCTTTCGGATCTGGGCGAAGAGGCATTCTTCCTCTTCCGAGGTCGGGACGGCGATCAGGTCAGTCTCGCCCGCTTCGACCCGCGCGCCCATCAATATGTAGAGGGTCGCATCCCCGCCATCATCGAGGATCATGTTGGCGCCCTCGCGGAACTGAAAGATCTGGTCAGTGTATTCCCAGTATTCGGTCAGCGTCTCGCCTTTCACGGCAAAGACCGGCGTGCCGCCCTCTGCAATCGCTGCGGCAGCGTGGTCCTGCGTGGAATAGATGTTGCATGACGCCCAGCGCACATCCGCGCCCAGTGCCTTCAGGGTCTCGATCAGCACGGCTGTCTGGATCGTCATATGCAGCGAGCCTGCGATGCGTGCGCCCTTCAACGGCTGGCTGGCGCCGTATTCTTCGCGCAGCGCCATGAGGCCCGGCATTTCAGTCTCGGCGATATCGATTTCCTTGCGGCCAAATTCCGCAAGTGAAATATCCTTGATCATATGGTCCAGAGCCATGGTCCGGGCGTCCTTTTCTATCTCGTTTTGTTGTCGCGCGATCTAGCACCCGACCCGATTGCTGACAAGGCGCGCATGCAAGCAAGAGCGCGCCAGTCCGGGGCTTTCGGGTTGTAGCACGTGGAAGCATCTGCAAAAGTGCTATAACAATATGCGTGTAGCCCTCGCAAGGGAACCATCGTGAAACTGTGCCTTCGCTCAAAGCTTCAGCACTGCGCGGCCTTGGCCTTGTGCTTTGCTGCACTCTTTCAGCCTGCACCCGTGCAGGCTTTCGAGGAGTTCGAGATCAATGTTCAGGGCGATGACGACGCGCTGCGCAGTGCGTTACGCCGCTCCTCGCTGTTGCGCGCGGCATTCGATGAGGGCGTGCAGGATGCCTTCGAGGTCTTCACGATTGCGCGTGCCGAATATGGCCAGTTGATCGGGATATTCTATGAGGCCGGGTTCTATGCCCCCGAGATCTCGGTTCTCATCGACGGGCGTGAAGCCGCGGATATATCGCCACTCAACCCGCCGTCAGAGATCGGCCGGATCGTGCTGGAACTCACACCAGGGCCCGCTTTCACCTTTGGCCGCACCGAGCTTGCCCCGCTGGCGCGGCGCGCGGAATTGCCGCCTGCTTTCGCCTCGGGCGAGCCTGCCCGCAGCACTGTCATCCGCGACGCGGCGCGCGAGGCCGTGGATGGCTGGCGCGCGGAAGGGCATGCGCAGGCAGATGTTGCGGGTGAGGACATCACGGCGCGCCATCCGCCGGGCGAACTCGACGTGTCGGTGCAGATCGCGCCAGGGCCAAGGCTGCGATTTGGCGAATTGCGCCCCGACGGGCAGGAGCGCACCCGGCCGAGTCGCATTGTCGCGATCGCGGGCCTGCCCACGGGCGAGGTGTTCTCGCCCGACGACATGCAGCGCGCCGCCGACCGGTTGCGGCGCACGGGCACCTTTGCCTCGGTCGCGCTGCGAGAGGCCGAAGAGGCCAATCCCGATGGCACGCTCGATATAGATGCCTCGGTCGTGGAAGCGCCCTTGCGGCGGATCGGGGCCGGTGTCGAGATTGATACCGAGGCCGGGGGCAAGCTTTCGGCCTTCTGGCTCCATCGCAACCTTCTGGGCGGGGCCGAACGCTTCCGCATTGAAGGCACGATCAGCGGTATTGGGGCACGCAGCGGCAAGATAGACTATCGCCTGCGGACCGAATTCTCGCGACCGGCGACCTTCACACCCGACACCACACTCAATCTCGGGACGCTGATCGAGACTGATCGCGAAGATGATTACGAGGCGCGGCGCGCGCGGGTCGAGGTTGGGCTGGAGCATCGTTTCAGTGACGAGTTAACCTTCGGCGGTGGTGTAGCCTTCCTGCTGGAGCGCGCCGATTTCGGCCCGGATCTGAGCATCCGTCGTGATTTCCGCATGCTGCAACTCCCGCTCTTCGTGGAATGGGACCGGCGCGATGACATGCGCGCGCCGACGCGCGGGTTCTTTGCGCGCGGCGAAGTGATGCCGTTTCTGGGGCTGAGCGGCACCGATAACGGCGCGCGCGCCTATGCCGATCTGCGCGCCTACCGGGCGATCGGGCAGGATGACGGGGTGGTCCTGGCGGGGCGGGTTCAGGCCGGGGCGATCTTCGGTGCGGCGCTGGACCGGACACCGCGCGATCTGCTGTTCTACTCGGGCGGCAGTGGCACAGTGCGCGGCCAGCCATTCGAGTCACTCGGTGTGACCTCGGGCGGTGTCCGCTCGGGCGGGCGCGGATTTGCAGCGCTTTCGACCGAAATGCGCGTGCGCGCGACCGAGACCATCGGCGTCGCTGCGTTCATCGATGCGGGCTATGTCTCGGATGGACCATTCTCGGGCGCATCGGACTGGCACGCAGGCGCGGGGCTGGGCCTGCGCTATGACACGCCTGTCGGACCACTGCGCGTCGATCTGGGCTATCCTGTCGCCGGGGATACAGGACGCGGCATTCAACTTTATCTGGGAATTGGGCACAGCTTCTGATGCGCGATATTCGCAATATCATGGGCTGGTGCATCGCCGCCCTTCTGATCCTGACAACGCCCATCCACGCGCAGGGCTTGCGCAATTTATTGCCGGGCTCTGGCGAAAGCGACGCGGGTTTCCTGACCCGCCTGCTGCAGGACAGCCTGTCGGATGCAGGGCGCGATGTGACCATCACGGGCTTTCGCGGGGCGCTGTCCTCGCGCGCGACCTTCGAGACCTTGAGCGTGGAGGATGACGAGGGCGTCTGGCTTCTGATCGAGGATGCCGCGCTG
Organism: Paracoccaceae bacterium; assembly: GCA_003567315.1. Classification (GTDB taxonomy): domain Bacteria; phylum Pseudomonadota; class Alphaproteobacteria; order Rhodobacterales; family Rhodobacteraceae; genus Roseinatronobacter. The sequence continues at coordinate 41,782 of PWZT01000099.1, read as the reverse complement.
CAATGGAACCGCTCGGCCGTGTTGCAGCGCCGGATCGAGATTGCCGAGATCTCGGCGCAGAGGCTGACAGTGCTTCGCCCACCCGTGAGTGATGCGCCTGCAGACGAAAGCGGGGAGTTGTTCAGCCTGCCCGAATTCGAGTTGCCCGAGTTGCCTGTCTCGGTTCGGATTGGTGCACTGCAACTGGATGAAGTCGTGCTTGGCGAAGATTTCCTGGGCGAGGAGTTTCGCGCGCGGGTCACAGGCTCTGCGGCGCTCGCCGATGGCGCCGGAGATGCGAATTTACGCATCGAGCGGCTTGGCGATCTGGCAGGCGAATTCCGTTTGGAGGGCGCTTTTTCAAATGAAACGCGGATCCTCAGCCTCGATCTGGCGCTGGAAGAAGACCCGGGCGGGCTTGCTGTCACTCTACTCGACATCCCCGATGCGCCCTCGGCCGCGCTGACCGTGCAGGGCGAAGGGCCGATCGAGAATTTCGCGGCCGACATCACCCTTGCGACCGATGATACGCCGCGCGTCGAGGGGCAGTTCGAATTGCAGACCGCGCTGCCGGGCGTCGCGCAGGCGATTTCGCTCGACCTCTCGGGCGATCTGCGCCCGCTGCTGGACGAAGATTTCCACGCGTTTTTCGGCGATGACAGCCGCTTGCGGACCGAAGCGCGGCGGTTCGAGGATGGGGCGCTCTCGCTTGATGAACTCTCGATCCGCACTGAAAAACTGGGGCTGACCGGGCGGGTGCGGATTGGTGCGGATCGGCTGCCCGAACTGATCAACCTGGAAGGTGAGGTCGCGGCGCGCGACGGATCGCGCGTGCTGCTGCCTGTGGCGGGCGCGCGCACCAGCATTGATACGGCCGATCTGAAACTCGCTTTCGATGCCTCTGTCAGTCAGGACTGGGAATTGAAGCTCGACCTTCTGGGCTTCGACAATGAGGATTTTCGTGTCGAAAGCCTGTCGGTGGACGGGATCGGGCAAATCAGTTCGGAGGGCTTCGGTGACAACATCGACGTGGTCGACGCGCTGATCGACTTTTCGGCGCTGGGGCTGCAAGCCGCCGACCCCGGTCTGAACGAGGCGCTTGGACCGGCGGTCTCGGGATCGCTTGCGGTGATCTGGCGCGAAGGTCGCCCGTTTCTGGTGCCGGGCTTCCAGATCGAGGGGCGCGACTATGAGCTTAACGGGCGCGCCCAGCTTGACGATGGTGTCGTATCCGCCAATGCGCAGGCGAATTTCCGCGATGTTTCGCGCCTGTCCACGCTGGCGGGGCGCGATCTGTCCGGCAGCGTGGAGACACGGGTCGATGCGACCGCAGGACCAGAGCGCGACCGCTTCAGTGTCGAGGCCGAAATCGCCGGGCAGGATCTGACAATCGATCAGACCGAGGTCGACCTGCTGCTGGCCGGGCGCAGCCAGATCACGATTGACGCGCGCGGGGCGGATGGCGAGATCGAGCTGCGCCAGCTTGAGGCGACCGCACGCACATTGCGCGCTGTCCTGCGCGGTCAGTTTGCTGATGAAACCGTCAATCTGCGCGGCGATCTCGACTTCTCCGATCTCTCGGTGCTGGGCGGGGCCTTCGGCGGGGCGCTTGATGCGCAGCTTGCGGTGCAGGGGCCGCTGGACCGCGAGCGCCTGACCATAGAGGCCGTCGCGCGGGATCTGACAGTCGGTCAGGAAGACGCGAATCGCCTGCTGCGTGGGGAGACCCGGCTGAGTATCGAAGGCCAGCGCGATGGGTTGGCGTTTGATCTCGAGGCGCTGCGCGTGGAAAACGCGGCCGTGCAGCTTGGCGCGGATGGTCGCTTCGATCCCGGCGCCTCGCGGCTGGATGTGCGGACAGTGCTGCCCAATCTGGGCGCAATCCGGCCCGGTTTCGGCGGGCGCATCACCGCTGATGCGCGGCTGCGCGAAGAGGGTGAGACCCGGCGCGTGCGGCTGGAGGCCGAGGCGAACAATCTCCGGCTGGGCAATGAGGCGGCAGACGGGTTGCTCGCGGGCACGCACCGGCTGAACGCCGCCGTGACGCAACGCCCCGAGGATATCCTGCTCGAGCGGCTTACGCTGAGTGGCCCGCAGCTCAACGCCGATGTCAGCGGCACGCTCGTGGATGGCCGCCCCTCGCTCACGCTCGATGCGCGGCTCGCCTCGCTTGCGGCCATCGTGCCGGGCATTCCCGGCGCGGTCACGGTCGCAGGTACAGCGCGGGACACGGGCGATGCCTATGCGCTGGATCTGACGCTTGGCGGGCCTGCGGGGTTCAATGCGCGGGTCGATGGCACGATAACACCGGATCTGCGCGGCAATCTGCGCGCGCGGGGCGGCACTGATCTGGCGCTCATCAATCCACGGCTGGAGCCGCGCTCGATCCAGGGGCCTGCGGAATTCGATGTCACGCTCAATGGCCCGCTCGATCTCAGCTCCCTCAGCGGGCAGGCGCAGGCCAGCAATGTCACAGTCGTGCTACCACAGCAGAATATCCGCCTGACGGATGTCGCCGCGCAAGCGCAGATTGCGGGCACGCGGGTCGGTATCGATGTCAACGGGCGCTCAGCCAATGGGGGGCGGGTCGCGCTGGACGGCGATATCAATCTTGGCCCGCCGATTACGGGTGATCTGAGCGCGACGCTGACAAGGTTGCGCATCATCGACCCGCAGCTTTTCGAGACGCAAGTGTCGGGCAATGTCGCGATCTCCGGCGTGCTGACCGAAGGCCCGAACATCAGCGGCGGGCTGACGCTGGATCGCACCGAATTGCGCATCCCGCGCGTCGGGCTAGCCACGAGCGGTTATATCCCGCCCAATATCCGCCATGTCGGCGAAAGCCCCGGCGCGCGGCGCACGCGGGACCGCGCGGGGATCTTTGCAGGCGAAACGCATGGGCGCACGCGAACGCCGGCGTCGCTGGATCTGACCATCGACGCGCCCAATCGCGTTTTCATTCGCGGGCGCGGGCTGGATGCAGAGCTTGGGGGGTCATTGCGGCTGACGGGGACCACAGCAGATGTGATCCCCATTGGCCAGTTCGGGCTGGTACGCGGACGTCTCGACCTTCTGGGCAACCGCTTCACGCTGAACGAGGGTTTTGCCAGCCTTCAGGGCGATCTGGTCCCTTTCGTGCGGCTCGTCGCTTCGACCGAGCGCGATGGGGTCACGGCGCAGATTGTGCTGGAAGGGCGCGCGGATGCACCCGAGATCCGCTTCGAATCCATGCCGCCGCTGCCCGAGGAGGAAGTTGTATCGCTTCTGCTATTCGGACGGGGGTTCGAAACCCTGTCGCTGTTTCAGGCCGCGCAGCTTGCCTCTTCGCTGGCCACACTGTCCGGGCGCGGGGAGGGCGTGCTGGAGCGCGTGCGGCGCAATATCGGGCTCGACGATCTGGATGTGCGCACGGATGAAGATGGCGAAACCTCGGTTCGGTTGGGCCGGTATCTGACAGAAAACATCTACACGGATGTCGAGGTCAGCCCGCAGGGGAGCAGCGAGGTTTCGATAAATATCGATCTCTCGCCTTCCGTGACAGCGCGGGGCCGGGTGGATAACGAAGGGCGCGCGGGCGTCGGGTTGTTTTTCGAACGCGACTATTGAGGAGTGGGGCGCATGACATTCGACGCAAGCAGCCTTGCAGGCAAGGCAGTGCTGATCACCGGCGCGAGCCGCGGGATCGGGATGGAAGCCGCGCGCGCCTTTGCGCATGCCGGGGCGCATGTGGGCATCACCGCGCGCAGCCGCGACGCGCTGGAGGCGTTGGCCGGGGAGACTGGCGCGCTGGCCCTGCCCTGCGATGTGGCCGATTTCGCTGCCTTCGAGCAGGTCGTCGCGCAGATGCAGGCAGAGTTCGGGCGGCTCGATGTGCTGATCAACAATGCCGGGGTGATCGAACCGATCGCGCCGCTGACAAGCGTGGATCCTGCAGAGTTCGGGCGGCTGATCGATATCAACCTCAAGGGCGTTCTGCACGGGCTGCGGGCCGCCTTGCCTGTCATGCAGGCGCAGCGCAGCGGCACGATCATCACGGTCGGCTCTGGTGCGGCGCATAACCCGCTGGAAGGCTGGGGCGCCTATTGCAGTTCCAAGGCCGGTGCGTGGATGCTGACCCGCGTCGGCGATATCGAGGCGCGGGGGCGCGGGGTGCGGGTGATGAGCCTCTCACCGGGCACAGTCGCGACCGAGATGCAGCGCACCATCAAGGCCAGCGGGATCAATGCGGTCAGCCAGCTTGACTGGTCGGCCCATATCCCGCCCGACTGGCCCGCGAAGGCACTGATGTGGATGTGCACGCCCGATGCTGATGATCATGTCGGGCGCGAGGTATCCCTGCGCGATGAAGCGGTCCGCCGCCGGATCGGGCTTGCCGCATGATCCGGGTCGCGCGCGACGCCGGTATCTGGACCCTGACGCTGGACCGGCCTGACAAGGCCAATTCGCTCACCGCCGAAATGTTGCGCGCGCTCTGCCATGCAGTCGATGCCGCGACGCAGGCACAGGCGCGGGTGCTGATCCTGACAGGCATGGGGCGCGTGTTCAGCGCCGGGGCGGATCTGGAGGAAGCGCGCACAGGGCTTGCGACCTCGGGGCTGTGGGAGGAACTCTCAAGCCGCATCGCGCGCGCTGAGTGCCTGACCATTGCGGCGCTGAACGGCACCCTGGCCGGGGGCGCTTTCGGCATGGCGCTGGCCTGCGATCTGCGGCTTTGCGTGGCGGAAGCGAAATTCTTCTACCCGGTCGCAAAGCTGGGCTTCCTGCCGCAACCATCAGATCCGGGGCGCCTGAGCGCGCTTGTCGGTCCGGCCCGCGCCAAGATGATCCTGATGGCAGGCGCAAAAATCGCGGCCGAGGAAGCGCGCGACTGGGGGCTTGTCGACAGGATCGTGCCCGCGGAAGAGCTGATGCCCGCGACTCTGGCCCTCGCAGATGCGGCCGCAGGCGCGCAGCTTTCGCATGTGGCGGCAATAAAGCGCATGGTTCCGTGACAAACTCTGCTATGCCACGCGTGCGGAAATGGCTAGAAGATTGCCCATGACGGGGTTCCTGCGGAAATATGCCACCATTGCGCTGGCGCTGATTGTGGCGCTGGCGAGCGTGCCGCACGCGCAGGCTCGTCACGCGGCGCATGGTGCGCACAGCATGGTCATCTGCACAGGCTACGGCCTGGTGCGCGTCACGCTCGATGCCGATGGCAACCCGGTAGAGCAGAGCCTGCCCTGCCCTGACTGCGTTCTCACGCTCGCCGCGCTTCCAGGCGCGCCTGCCATACTGCCCGTGGTTCAGCCCCCATCCGCGCGGCCATACCCGCAAAAAACCGCGCTATGGTGCGGGGCGTCTGCCGGGCTCTGGGCCGAAAGCCGTGGTCCGCCATTGCCTGTCTGAGGCACCTATCAATTCATCTCGGACAAGGACATACCCTATGAAACGTATCGTTTTGCCTGCCGCCTTCGCGGCCAGTTTCGCCCTGCCCGCGCTTGCCTGCGACGGGCTTCAGGTCATGGATCCCTATGCCCGCGCCTCGACGGCGATGTCGCAATCGGGCGCGGCTTTCATGATGCTCGCCAATCCGGGCGACGAGGACTGCCGCATCATCGGCGCGAGCTCGGATATCGCGCAGCGTGTGGAGTTGCACACGCATATCGAGGATGATGCGGGTGTGATGCGCATGGTCGAGGTCGAAGAAGGCTTTACTATCCCGGCGGGCGGTGAATACAGCCTCGAGCGCGGGGGCGACCATCTGATGTTTCTCGGCCTGACCCGCGCGATGGAGCATGGCGATGACTTTATCGTTACGCTGATGCTCGAGGACGGCGCGGAGGTTGAAATCACCATTCCGGTGGATCTGGAGCGCATGCCCGCGCACGGGCATGACCACTCTCATGGGCACTCGCACGGCCATTCGCATGATTGACACGCAAGGGCAAAGGGTCGCATCTGCGGCCCTTTGCAGCGCCTTACCATGACCCAGACTCCTGTGCGCGTGCTGTTCGTCTGCCTTGGCAATATCTGCCGCTCACCTACCGCGCATGGCGTGTTTCGTGCCAAGGCGCGCGCGGCCGGGCTGGAGGTCGTAACCGATTGCGCGGGCACTGGCGACTGGCATATCGGCAGCCCGCCCGACCTCCGCGCCCAGCACAGCGCAGCTGCGCGCGGATATGATCTGTCGGACTTGCGGGCACGGCAGCTCAGCACTGACGATTTCGCCCGTTTTGACCTGATCCTTGCCATGGATCAGACCAATCTGCGCGATATCGAGGCACGAAGGCCGCCGGGAAACACTGTGCCCGCCCGGCTTTTTCGCACTCTGATCAACGACGCGGCCCGGGATGTTCCGGACCCGTATCTCACGGGTGACTTCGACGGAGTGCTGGGCCTGATCGAGCATTGCGCCGATGCCCTGCTGCGCGATCTGCAAGAAAAAGGGCAGCGCTGATCTGACAGCGGCTGCCCCGTCGTCTAAGCGGAATGGTGCTCAGCGCCCTGCGCAGGCTTGCTCTGCCGCTGCGCCGAATGCGCGATAGCGTGTCCAGAACTCATTGTCGCGCGCGCTTTTCGACATGCGCACATCCTGCGCGCGCTGCGGATCACGGAAGAACGCTGCTGCGCGGCGTTGTTCAGAGCGGGTCAATGTGCGCTGGGCCACGGAATCGATGCAGCGGCACATTGCGCGGGTTGCCTGCGCACGATCCAGCCGCAGACAGGCGTTCTCAAGCGGCCCGGCACTCGCGCTGGTCGGCACCAGCGGCATGGCGATAACGGCCAGTGTCGCAGCAAGGATGATCTGTTTCATGAAAGCCCTCTTCAGGTTGCCTTGTTCTTCGTTTTGTCCGTACGCGCTATGATCGGTTCTTGGTGACCGAGTTACTGGTTGCGATGTCGGAACTGCCTCTGTCAATGACATAGCCATAATATCAAAGGTGACGCGAAATTTGCTAACAATTTATGAGGTCTTGGGCGTTTTGTCGCTGCTGGCACAGCTGGCAGGACAGGTGTTGCGGCCTCAGCCGTTGAGGCTACAACACATGGACTGCGGGAAAGGACCGCACAGCCCGTGACATCGCTTAAAGGCGGCACCGGGTACGAATCAGCGCCAGACGACCCCTGCAATGCAGACCTGCTGCATCAGGGCGAAGCGGCCAGAGAGGTCCTTGATTGCCATGCTGTGGCTTTCGACGAGGTGGAGCTTCGCGCGGAACTGGTTGCTGCCCAGATCGACCACAACCTCGATCTCATGCCAATCCGGCTGCTTTGCCCGTGCGTGAAAACTGGCCTTCGCAATCGCGATCTTGAGGCATTCCAGGAGCGCAGCAAAGTGCCCGCGCTGCGAGGGGCCAAGAGAACTCAGCCAGCGCAGTTCGGACATTGTGCAGATATCCGGCCAGCGCGTGGAGGGCAGCAACCGCATCTGCGAGATCTTGAGCCCAAGCGCATGAATCTCGGGATCATCGGTGACAACAGCGACCGTGTCTTGTGGCGCGTGGGAGATTGATCCGGTCAGTCCTGCAGGCCAGACAGGTGCCAGCGAATCTCCTTGCAGTACAGGGCGCGGCATATGACCCAACTGCTCCATTGCCGAATGCGCCGCCGCGCGTCCCGCGGCGAATTCGCGGGCGCGCGCAGTGTTGACATCGGCCAGCGCAAGTTCCTCATCGCCGATCAGGCGCTGCAAGGGCGCGCGCGGGTCTGCCCAAGTCATCGCGACCCGGTCACTGAAGAGCGGGCGGGCAAATTCTGCAAAATCAAAACGCTTCAGTAGCATATCTGACACCCGATCGCCTGCGCATCCGACGGATGCATCCATTCGCCGCACGGCCATGACGGCACGCACACTCTACGGTGTCGCATTCAATCGCGGAGAAAATATGGCAATGTTGCGCGTTTTACGTGCCTAGAGCCCGTGACGACCTTCCGGCGCGGACTCTGCGGCCAGATGCAGCGCGCGGGCCAGGAGTTGCTCATCGCCGATATGGTTGGCCATGATCAGGATGAGCCGCGCATTGAACGCGTCGCTCTCTGCCTTGGACAGCCCCTCATGCATGGCCAGAAGATTGGCGTAGAAGCCATCGGGATCCTGCAGGTTCCGTGTGAGTTTCAAATCTGACATGGTCCCTCCCCTCTCATGCCTTGGCGATGGCGTGGGTCAGCGCGGCCGTAACGGCCTCTGCGTCGTAGTCGGTCCAGCGCGCGGCCACATGTTGATCGGGACGGATCAGATAGATCGCTTTCTGCGCGTCCCCGAGATAGCGCGCGCGGAGCGTTGGGTTGTCCTCGGCGCTGACCGAAAGCGTTGTCAGCGCGAACCCCGCGAGTGTCAGGTCTTCAGGGATAGATACATCCACGGCAAGCAGCGTGAAGCCCTGCCCCAGCGCATCGAGCAACCACCCCTCACCCAGTGGCGCGTCCACCACGGGCGCACCGGGGCGCGTGCGCGCGGGCAAGCCGGTCGCATCCTCGGTGTTGAGCGGGCCTTCATCATAGACGCAGGGCACCGACAGCCGCCCGGAATTGACCAGCGGGCGCGCGAATTCGTGCCGCGCGGCCAGATCGAGCACGGCGTTGCGGAAGACCTTGCTGATGTCGGATTTCGGTGTGATGAAATCGGTCGAGCGCGTGGAGTTCAGGATGTTCTCATCCGCGCCGCAGACGCGCTCCCAGTCATAGCTGTCAAGCAACCGCTCGGGCGCTTGTCCCTCCAGCACCATTGCGAGCTTCCAGCACAGGTTGTCGACATCCTGCAACCCGGAATTGGCCCCGCGCGCGCCAAAGGGCGAGACCTGGTGCGCGGCATCGCCTGCGAAGATCACGCGGCCATGGCGGAAACGCTCCATCCGGCGGCACTGGAAAGTGTAGATCGAGACCCATTCGAGTTCGAACTCCACCTCCTCGCCCAGCATCTCCTTGAGGCGCGGGATCACGCGTTCGGGGCGTTTCTCGGCCTCACGGTCGATATCACAGCCCAGTTGCAGGTCGATCCGCCAGACATTGTCGGGCTGGCGATGCAGCAGCGCCGATTGACCGCGATTGAAGGGCGGGTCGAACCAGAACCAGCGCTCGGTCGGGAAATCGGCTTTCATGACCACATCGGCGATCAGGAAATTATCCTCGAAGACGCGGCCCACGAAATCGAGCCCCATCATGCGCCGCGTGGGCGAGCCCGCGCCATCGCAGGCGATCAGCCAGTCGGAATGCAACTCATAAGAGCCCTCGGGCGTCTCGATCTCGAGGCGGACGTGATCGGGATGCGCACCGATCGCCTCCACCCGGTTGCGGCCCCGTATTTCGATCGGCTTGCCCGCATCAACAAGCTGCTGAACCCGCTCGAACAGAAATTGCTCGAAATAATACTGTTGCAGATTGATAAAGGCGGGGCGCTTGTGGCCATCCTCGGGCAGCAGGTCGAATGCGTAGATCTCGCGCTCATCGAAGAACACGCGGCCTGTGTTCCATGTCACGCCTTTTTCGACAGCGGCCTCCCCGCAGCCAAGCCGGTCAAGAATCTCGAGCGTGCGCTTGGCAAAGCAGATCGCGCGTGAGCCGAAACTGACGCGGTCATTGTCATCGAGCACCACGACCGGCACATCGCGCTGTGCAAGATCAATCGCAGCAGCGAGCCCGACCGGCCCCGCGCCGATGATGATGACCTTGTGGCGCACGGGATGCGTGGCATCCTGATCGGGATGGCGCGCATAGGGGTAGAGCGGGATCTCGAAAATCTTGTTCATGGGCCTCCCTTCCCGGCTGGTGGCTCTGTCAGTAAAGCTGCGGCGGGGCCGCAGGCAATGACTCAGGTCAAGCCTAGCCCTGAAGCGCCTCCCACATCTCCAGATCGCGTGCGGCAGTCCAGATGCGCGGCGTGTCGATACCGCGCGCCTCGTCATGGGCGCGGGCCACGTTGAAGGGCAGGCAATGCTCATAGATCGCGTAATCGGCGAATTTCGGATCACAAGCGGCGCGCACGGCGTCCCATGCCTCTTTCAGCGAGCCGCCACGCGCGGCAACCTTCGCGGCTGGCGCGTAAGTCGAGGCAACAAAGTCGCGCGTGTTCTCGATGGCGGTATCGACCATCTCGCGGCCCATCAGCGCATCGCCCCGCCCCGGCGCGATGGCATCGACCTCGAAGCCCTTGATCGCATCAAGCGTGCGGCCCCAGTCGCGGAAATGCCCGTCGCCGCAATAGCAGGCAGAATGGTATTCGACGATATCGCCCGTGAACATGACGTTTTCATCGGGCACATGGATGACGATATCGCCGGCGGTATGCGCGCGGCCCAGATGCATGAGATCGACGCGGCGTTGGCCCAGATAGACGGACATGCTTTTGCTGAAGGTCGTGGTCGGCCATGTCAGGCCGGGGATGTCCTCATGGCCCTGAAAGAGCCGGGGAAAACGCTGGAATTCACTGTCCCAATCTTCCTGCCCGCGCTCGACCACCATCGCGCGGGCGGTGTCGGACATCAGGATCTGCGGGGCGTTATAGGCCGAGGCGCCGAGGACGCGAACGGCGTGATAATGGGTGAGCGCGAGATGGCTGATCGGCTTGTCAGTGACGGAGCGTATGCAGTCGATGACCTTCTGCGCAAGGCGCGGGGTGGCCTGCGCCTCGATCACCATCACGCTGTCATCGCCGATGATGACGCCGGAATTGGGGTCACCTTCGGCCGTGAAAGCATAAAGCCCGCGACCGATTTCGGTGAAACTCGTCGCTTTCTCGCTCAGATCGCCTTGGGATGCGAATGCCTTGGCCATGTGTCTGTCCTTCTCATGCTGCGCCTTGGGGCTGTCGTCGGTGCCTCCGGCGGGAGTATTTGGGGCAAGATGAAATCAGCGGGCATAGGGGTCTGACAGGGCGGGGATGAGTCTGCCTGTGCAAGGGCCGAAACCTATGCGGTAGCCCGCGCCCTGCGCCGCGCCGCGCAGGGAAATGGTGTCACCGTCTTCAAGGAAGCTGCGGGTCTGATCGCCGACGGCGATGGGCTCCTTGCCGCCCCAGCTCAACTCCAGCAGGCTGCCGCGGCTGTCCTTGGTGGGGCCGGAGATGGTGCCGGAGCCCAAGAGGTCGCCCACATTCATCGGGCAGCCGCTCGTTGTGTGATGGGCGAGTTGCTGGGCGGAGGAGTAATACATCTCGCGGTAATTTGTGCGGGCGATGGTGGTCGGCGCGCGCCCGTCGGGGGTGAGATCAACCTCCAGCGCGATGTCATAGAGCATGGGGCCGGGTTCTTCGAGATGCGGCAGCAGCGGCACTTCGCGTTTGGGAGTGGAACAGCGGAAGGGCTCGAGGGCGGCGCGCATCACGATCCAGGGCGAGATCGTGGTCGCCGTGGCCTTGGCCTGAAACGGCCCGAGCGGCTGGTATTCCCAGGCCTGAATATCGCGCGCGGACCAGTCATTGAGCAACACATAGCCAAAGATCATCTCATCAGCCTCGGCCACTGTCACTGGGCCATCGGAGTTCTGACCGACAATCGCGCCGAGTTCGAGTTCGAGATCGAAGCGGGCGGACGGGGCGAAGCGCGGGGCGTTGTCATTGGGGCCTTTCAACTGCCCCCATGGGCGGCGGATATCCGTGCCCGAGACAACGACCGACGAGGCGCGGCCATTATAGCCGATGGGGATATGCAGCCAGTTGGGCGGCAGTGCGTTTTCCGCGCCCCGGAACATGGTGCCGACATTGGTGGCATGGTGGCGGCCTGCGTAGAAATCGGTGAACTCAGCCACAGCGAGCGGCATGTGCAATTCAGCGCCCTCCATCGGGTGCAGGAAAGGGGCGACCTTGCCCTTCTCGGGCGCACCCTCGCGCAGCAACTCATGCAGGCGGGCACGCAGGGCGGACCATGCTTCGGGGCCAAGCTCCATCACCTCGTTCCAGAAGGGGATATCGAGCACGGGCGCATCATCGAGGCGCAGGAGCCCGGCTTCTTCAAGCCCTGTTGCGTCAAGGATCCGGTCGCCGATGGCCACTCCGCAGCGGGGCAGGCCGTCTGCCGTGAACACGCCCAGCGGCAGGTTGTTCAACGGGAAGTCGGTTTCGGGGGAATTGGCGCTCTCGATCCAGCTTTTCTCTAGCGGCATATGTCCTCTCAGAATTCTATGGCGCGCCCGTCGCGGGCCAGTGTGAAGGGGCCATCCCAATGGCCCTTGATCGCGTCGCGCCAATGCGCCTCGGTAAAGGCAGGGTCATCGGCGGGGATGAGGTGGTAGAAAGCGAGATGCCCGACGCCTGCTTGCGTGGCGATGCGCGCGGCGGTATCGGCGGTGCTGTGGCTGTTCATGAGATGCGCGCGGAGCTTTGCGCCCATGCCGGTTTTCGCGATGATGGCCTCCAGACCCTCGGGCAGCATGGCCTCGTGGAGCAGGAGATCGGCTTCGCGGGCCAGATCGGCAAGCGGCGCGAAGGGGGCTGTGTCGGCGGAGAGGCAGAGGGATTTGCCTTCAGCCTCCAGCCTGATCGCGAAACAGTCGGTGACGGGCGGATGAGGGACTCGCAGCGCACGCGCTTGCACTGGCCCGATGTCGCAGTGGCTTTCCTCCAGCACATGCAGGCGGATGAGGCTGTCAAGCGGCGGGCGCCCCTCATCTTCCACGCGCAAGGCGTTGTCATAGGCCATCGACGCCATGAACCCCGCCCAGTAATCGCGCAAGCCTTCAGGCCCCCAGATATCGACCGGGGTTTGCAGACCCGTCGTCCATGCAGTGTGGATCAGCGGCCCAAGCTCCAGCACATGATCCGAATGCAGATGCGTGATCACCACATGCGAGAGCGCGCGCAGATCCATCCCCGCTTCGACCAGCCCGCGCGTGACCCCAAGGCCGCAATCGACCACAAGCTGAGCGCCGCCCATCTCGACCAGCAGCGATGTCGGCATCGCGCCACCCTGCCGGACAGCGGGGCCGCCCTTCGCACCAAGGATCACCACGCGAGGCATGGGGTTATTTCAGCCCCGGCGTGCCGTCGAATTTCTTCTCGATCCCGTCCCAGCAATCGACATAATCATCCTGCAGCGGCGCTTCATTTGCCGCGAACGCCGTCAGATGCTGCGGGAAGCGGGTCTCGAACATGAAGGACATGGTGTTGTCGAGTTTCTCCGGTTTCAGCTCGGCATTCGAGGCGCCTTCGAAGGCGTTGCGATCCGGCCCGTGAGGCAGCATCATGTTATGCAGCGACATGCCACCAGGCACAAAACCCTGGGGCTTGGCGTCATACTGGCCATAGATGTTGCCCATCAACTCGGACATGATGTTCTTGTGATACCATGGCGGGCGGAATGTGTTTTCGGCCACCATCCAGCGCTCGCGGAACAGTACGAAATCGATATTCGCCGTGCCAGGCACGCCCGAGGGGGCCGTGAGTACCGTGAAGATCGAGGGGTCGGGATGGTCGAAGAGGATCGCGCCGACCGGGCAATAGGTCCGCAGATCATATTTGCAGGGCGCGTAATTTCCGTGCCATGCCACCACATCGAGCGGCGAATGGCCGATTTCGCATTCGTGGAACTGGCCACACCATTTGATAGTGAGGGTCGAAGGCACGTCGCGATCCTCATAGGCCGCCACAGGCGTCTTGAAATCGCGCCGGTTGGCCATGCAATTGGCCCCGATCGGGCCGCGCCCAGGAAGCTCGAATTTCTGGCCATAATTCTCGCAGACGAAGCCACGGCAAGGGCCTTCCAGAACCTCGACCCGGTAAACCAGGCCGCGCGGGATGATGGCGATTTCCTTCGGCTCCAGATCAATAACGCCCAGTTCCGTGCAGAAGCGCAAGCGGCCTTCCTGTGGCACGATCAGCAATTCGCTGTCGGCCGAATAGAAATAGGCATCTTTCATCGACTCTGTTACGAGATAGATGTGAGAGGCCATGCCGACCTGCGTGTTCACATCGCCCGCTGTCGTCATGGTGCGCATGCCAGTCAGCCATGTGAGCGGCGCATCGCTATGGGGCACCGGATCCCAGCGATATTGGCCGAGGCTGATTACATCCGGGTCCACATGCGGCGCAGATTTCCAGTAGGGCAGATCGACCTTGCGGTAGCGGCCCGAATGCTTGACCGAGGGGCGGATGCGATAGCACCATGTGCGCTCGTTCTGGTGGCTGGGAGCGGTGAAGGCCGTGCCGGAAAGCTGCTCGCCATAAAGCCCGTAATTGCATTTCTGCGGCGAGTTCATGCCCTGCGGCAGCGCGCCGGGCAGGGCTTCAGTCTCGAAATCGTTGCCGAAGCCGGGCATGTAGCCCTCATGCGGGCCGGAATGGGACGGCGCGCGGACCATTCCCTGCGGCAAGTCATGGCGTGTCATGGCAATCCCCTCTCCTGCATCATCATCCTGCTGTTATTGGTTGCATTTGCAACGATGTCAAGGTTATCTTGGCCGCAGCTTGGCAAAGAGGGTGCAGAATGATCCGGCTTTATGACTATTGGCGGTCCTCCTCGGCGTATCGTGTGCGGATCGGGCTGAACCTGCTTGGCCTTGATTATGAACGCATTTCGGTCGATCTGCTGGCGGGCGATCAGACCAGCGCCGCCAATCTGGCGCGCAATCCGCAAGGGATCGTGCCGACACTGGAAATCGACAGGCTGCGCCTGACGCAATCTCTGGCGATTCTCGAATACCTCAATGAGACGCGGGGCGCGGGCTGGTTGCCCGACGACGCCGCCGGACGCGCGCGGGTGCGGGCGCTGGCCATGGCGGTGGCGATGGAGATCCAGCCTGTCTGCAATCTGCGCGTGGCCAAGCAGGTCGAGGCATCGGGCGGCATGGCCGTGCCTGTTTGGATGCAGACGCATATCGCGCCCGGGCTGCAAGCGGTCGAGGCCTTGCTGGCGGATAAGGACACCAGGCCGTTTTGTCATGGCGCAGAGTTCGGGCTCGCCGATATCTGTCTGCTGCCGCAAATCTACAACGCGCATCGCTGGGGGGTGTCGCTGGAGGCGTTCCCGCGTATTAAGGCAATCGAGGCCGCAGCACTTGCCTTGCCCGCTGTGCAGGCAGCCCATCCCGACACTCTGGCCCCTGTAGCGGGTTAACGCCGCCGCGCCTCGGCCTCTGCGGTGATATTGAACAGCCGCGCCGAGAGGTCGCCGCCGAATTCCATATTCCCGAGGATGACTGTTGTTTCCGCCCCGCCATCATCGCGGATCACCCATTGACGCAGCTCGGTCGGGTTGGCCGAGAAAACCAGTCGGATCGAGCCATATTGCGGGTTCTCGGGGTCCTGCGCGACCACTGTCGTCGTGGTGCCATCACTGTCATGGCCGACAACCATACGGCGGTTTTCGAAATCGACATTCTGTTCAAGGATCAGGCTGAGCGGTGTCTGACGCAAGGGATACTGGTTCGGCCCCTGATTGGAGCGCGCGTCGAAAACAGCGACCTGCCCGCCACCTGCCATGACCAGCGAGCGCTCGGGCGGGTCATATTCGAACCGCACGCGCCCCGGGCGACGAATATAGAGGCGGCCAGTGGAGATGGTCTCATCAGGGTTGATCTGTGTGAACTCCCCTTGGGCGGTCTGGAATGCGTTGAAATAGCGCGAGATCTCGGACAGCGGGATCGCCTGCGCGAAAGCAGGGCGCGCCAGAGCGAGGGCAGGCAGGGACATCAGGAGTGTGCGACGATCTATCTTCATGCCGCTTAGATAACGCATTCGCCACGAAGCGGAAGCCACGATTCGCTGACGCGCGCACACAAGGCAGAGAGTTGCCGATCGCGCGCTATTTCCGCCAATGCGTGGGCACGATCAGAAGCGCACCCAGCGAGGAAATGATCGCGTCGATCCCGGGGGCGCCGAAGCGGATGCCGAACATGATCCGCACGAAGAAGAACAGCAGCGCGCCGCCCACGCAGATGATGATCGAGGGCAGGTAGCCGTTATGCGTGAAGCCACTGCGCTCGCTGGCATAGCCGATGATCCCGGCGATGATGATCGTGCCAAAGAGCTGCAAGAACATGGTCCGTCTCCTGTGTCTCGCGGGCATCTAACCCTGTTCAGGCAGCAGAATTTCGCGCTTGCCGACATGGTTGGCGGTTGAAATAAGAGGAACGAGCGACTAAACTGGGAGCATTATTCCTACTAATACTCCAATTAACGCTCCAATTATACCTATAAACAACGCAATAAAGTAATCCCGAATTTGATCTGATTTGCCTCTCTTTTCTCTCAATACAGCGTCTATTTTCGACATTAAGTCACGGTCAAATCTGGTTGAAAGTTGATTGCTCTCTAACTCTATGCGTTGAAGGCGCGCTCCGATATCACTAATATTATTTGTAGAATCCCTCGCTGATTCACTTAGGCGAGAAACCTTCTCCGAGACGACTAGAAGTTGTTTGGATATCTCTGTATCTGAACTATTGTTTTTGTTAGCATAAATCCTGTCTTCTAGCCGAGCTATCATCTTTCTTTCAAGATCATCTAGTTGCAATTGGTCTCGCGCTTGCTCCAACCGAATATTCTCTAGTTTTTTTTCAACGATACTATTAATATCGCTCCCTGATGATGGTATATCTTGCGTCATTTAGGGCCTCACGCGCTTGCCGTCTGATCAATAAGCCTTTGTAGACGCGACAGCATTTCAGCCCTAGCTTGGTTTTCACGTTCAAACTCACTTAGATCTATTCCCAGAGCTTCCGCTTTTGCATCAAAATCATCTAGATCACCAATTCTTTCAGCGGTTTCACGCATATCTCTAATTGCTGACCTGCGCCATGTCGTCATCGCGCTCTCTTTTGAAGCGATCTCAAGCGCAATATCACGATATTTTACATAGCTCTCATGCCAACCGGTGGTACCAATCAATGCATGTATAGAGGAAATCTTAGCCGGAAGGTTCGAAGGTATCGCCCAAGTCTTTTGCCGCTCCCAAGCATTCTGGTCGAAATTCTTGCGATCACGAGCATCTGAAAACATATTCTCGGCAATACCTTCGCCATAGCGCGCTTGATAAGAAGCCATCAGCGTATCCAGCATCCGTTCATATCCGCCGTCTTCCCGAACCTTTTGCGACATGTTCCACAGCTCTGCATAGATTATTTCGTTCTGCGGCAATGGGGCTGCTGATGCTGCCTTAAGTGCATTCGAAAACGCATCCGCTGCGATATCCTTGGGCGCGCGTTCGTCCGTTATCCAAGCGCCGCTGTCATCAATTCGGTAAGCGCGACCCAAGGTCATTTGTAGTCTGTATTTTGCAAGTGCATGACTGGTTGTCGGTGAATTCTTGTGCGCTAATGTCAGCAACTTCAGGGCTTGATCCTCAAACTCCAGACGTGAAGCCGCCATGCCCGAATTAAACAGAAGATTGCTGTCAACCGCGCCTGCAATCGCTTTCGCTATTGTCGCCTCAAGGCGCCGCACAGCCTCTGCTCGTCTTTGTCTGTTTTCCTGGCTTGTGTCTTTATTGCTCGATTGAGGCATCGAAGACACAAAGGTATAATTAAAATATGGATCGCTTTCATTGATGTCAGCTTCTCTTACGGCACTATCAAGTTCAGAGTACCGTTCAAATATCTCTTTTATATTGTGTTCAAGGTCAGCAGCTTTCTTATATAGACTATTAAAACTATCATGAGTTTTGTTAGCTTTATCAAAAATCACTCTATCTATTTCGCGCTGAATAGCCTCTTGGATGCTATGGGTGGTTTCTGCTAGACTTTTATTGGTGTCTGAGATATGGTTTTTCTGTTCGGCCTCGAGTCTACCAACTCTATCGGAAAGCCTGTTTTCAAAGCGCTCCAATCTTTTTTCGGACTCTTGTCGTTCCGACAGAAAGTTCAGCTGCATCTTTTCCAGCGCTTCTTTCTGATCTTCTTCAAATTTACCGAATTGACGTTGTAAATCTGTACGCGTTCGCTGGCCGTCTCTTCCAAAAGTTACCGCCAGACCGATAGCCAAAATCAGGCCGAGGACCACTAACCCACTGCCGAACACTTGTAGGTTTGTCACCAAGCTATCGAAGTTTGAAGCGACGCCTTCAAAAAACCGGTAGGCATCCGACACCGGAATCAGCATTTGATCGGGCGTGACGTCGCTTGACGGTATCGTGCCTGTCGAGGGAGCTTGAACAGTGTCGCCAGCAGTTTCGATGCTTACGTCGTCAGACATGACTAATCCCTTCTGGTAAATAACTTTGGATCAACGTTTCATGCCGAAGGTAAAGACGTCAAGCCCCTACCCCTGTTCCGGGATCAGGATCTCGCGCTTGCCGACATGATTGGCAGGCGTCACCAGCCCCTCTTCCTCCATCTGCTCGACCAGACGCGCGGCCTTGTTATAGCCGATCCCGAGCTTGCGCTGAATATAGCTGGTCGAGCATTTGCGGTCCTGAATGACAACCTGCACGGCCTGATCATAAAGCGCATCCTCGCCCGTCGTGTTGCCACCCAGCCCCAGCACGGCGTCGATGTCGGCCTCCTTGTCGGATTCCGGCCCATCGACCACGCCCGATTTGTAGTCTGGCGGCCCGAAGCTCTTGAGGTGGTTGACGACCTCCTCGACTTCCTCATCGCTCACGAACGGCCCATGCACCCGCACGATGCGGCTGCCGCCTGCCATGTAGAGCATGTCGCCCATGCCCAGAAGCTGCTCGGCCCCCTGCTCGCCCAGAATGGTGCGCGAGTCGATCTTGGAAGTGACCTGAAAGCTGATCCGCGTCGGGAAGTTCGCCTTGATCGTGCCGGTAATGACATCGACCGAGGGGCGCTGCGTGGCCATGATCAGGTGAATGCCCGAGGCCCGCGCCATCTGCGCCAGCCGCTGAATGCAGGCCTCGATCTCCTTGCCCGCGACCATCATCAGATCGGCCATCTCATCGACAATCACAACGATGAAGGGCAAAAGCTCGGGCGCAAACTCTTCAGTCTCGAACACCGGATCGCCGGTTTCATCGTCGAAGCCGGTCTGGATCGTGCGCTTGAACATCTCGCCCTTGTCCAGCGCCTCGCGCACGCGGCCATTATAGCCCTCGATATTGCGCACGCCCATCTTGGACATCTTGCGGTAGCGCTCCTCCATCTCGCCCACGACCCATTTCAGCGCGACCACGGCCTTTTTCGGGTCGGTCACGACAGGCGAGAGCAGGTGCGGGATGCCATCATAGACAGACAACTCCAGCATCTTGGGGTCGATCATGATCATGCGGCATTCGTCGGGCGGAAGCCGATAGAGGAGCGACAGGATCATCGTGTTGATCGCCACCGATTTGCCCGAGCCCGTGGTCCCTGCAATCAGCAGATGGGGCATCTTGGCGAGGTTCGCGACCACTGGCTCGCCATCGATTGCCTTGCCCAGCGCGAGCGGCAGGCGCATATTCGCGTCGCCATAGTCGCGCGCTGACAGGATCTCGCGCAAGGCCACCTTTTCGCGCTGCGCATTCGGCAGCTCGATCCCGATGATCGAGCGGCCCGGCACTGTCGAGACCCGCGCCGACAGCGCCGACATGGAGCGCGCGATATCATCCGCAAGCCCGATCACGCGGCTGGCCTTCAGCCCCGGCGCGGGTTCGAGTTCATATTGCGTGACCACCGGGCCGGGGCGAACGCTGACGATCTCGCCGCGCACGCCGTAATCGTCGAGCACATTCTCCAGCATCCGCGCATTCTCTTCCAGCGCCTCGTCGCTGAGCGTAAAGCGCTGCACTTCCTCTGGATGCTCGAGCAGCGACAAGGGCGGGAGTTCAAAGACCTGCGCGGGCGGCTCGAACTGAAAGCCCGGCTCGGCCTCGGCTTGTGCCTGACGCGAGGGCTGCACCTTGCGTTGCGCTGTGTTGACGACGCGGCGGTTGAGCACATGGCGCGTGCGCCGGGCCTCCTCCGGCTGGAAGAGCGGCTCTGCCACAAGCGGCGTGCCCGCTTGCGCAGAGGGTGCCGGCGTCGCTGCCGCCTCGGGCTGTGCCGCGCGCATCCAGTCGGGCATCGGCACATGGGACATGACGGCTTCGCTGACATCCGCTTGAATCCGCGCGGGCGGCGCCGCGTGGTACGGTGCATGCGCCGGATGCACCGCAGGTTGCGGCTGCGGAGCTGCGCGGTCTGACCCGACTTGGGCGCGCAAAGGCGGCTCGGGCGGCAAGTGCCGGTCGCGGTCGAATTTGATCACCGGCTTTGCGCTTTTGCGGTGGCGGATGGCATCTGCGATGCGGGTACGTATCCGCGCCTCACCCGCAGGCTCGGCCTGAAGCGCTGCCGCCGACAACGGGGGCTCGACCAGTTCGGGGCGCAACGGCGGCGCGGGCCTTTCGGGCCTGGACGCAGCCGGGCGCGACGAGAGTGCCTTGAGCCGGTTCAGTAGCCCCTGCCCCTGCGTGTCTGTGGCCTCCGCAGTGATGCGCGGGCGGGGCGACGCTGCAAGCGGCGCGATTTCGGGCGGCTCCTGCTCGAAAAGCTCAGGCTCTGGCGCGGGCTCCGGCTGGGGTGCATAGCCCGCCGGGCGGATCACTGGCGGATTGCGGCGCGCGGTGGCGCGATCGGGCCCTGCCCGGTGCTGCGCAGGCTGGGGCGGGTAGGCAGGCGCATCATATTCTGCCGCAGGCGCGGCCGAAAACTGCGCCTCACGCGCCTGCGCGCGCGCGACGCGCGCTTCCTGCGCCTTCTGCACCACGGCCCCACCCGCGCGTGACAGGCTGCGCAACCCACCTTTGGCGCCCCCGCGCAGGAGCGCGACGCAGCCCGCATAGCACAGCACGAAACCGGCGATCACGAAACGCCCGAACCGGAATGCCTCGTATTGGTTGACCCCCATCACATAGGCCCATGCGAGCAGCGCCACCAACAGCATCGCAACGCCCATGAAGGTCACACCGCTCGCCGCACTCATCGGCAGGGCATTCACCACAGCGGCCAGCACAGTGTCGCCAAACACTCCGCCCATGCCATAGAGCGGATCCCAGCTATCTGTCGGCAGCAGCGTGGCGCACCAGATCGAGGTAATGGCGAGCGCAATCGGCAGGAAGACGCTGCGCGCAAGCGCAAGCTCATGGCCGCGCGAGGTCAGAAGCCTCAGGCCCCAACCGAGGAAAAACGCAACCAGACCCCATGATGCCATGCCGATGATCAGGATCAGCGGCGAGGCAATCGCAGCCCCGACGCGGCCCAGCGAATTCTCGACCGGCACATTCGATGAACTCATCCAGCCCGGATCACTCGGTGAATACGACCCCAGCATGAGGGCACAGGCCAGGCCAAGGACGATCAGCGTCATGCCGACAAGCTCGCGCCCGCGTCGCTCCAGCAGGGCCTGAAGCTTGCTGTCCAGAAGCGGATCACGCGAGCGGGAATTGTAGGATGCCATCTCTGAGACCTCGTTTATCTGTAAAGTGCCGCGCGCAGGCGGCGCAGCCCGTCTTCAAGCTCGTCAATCGGCGCGACCATTGCCACGCGCACAAAGCCCGTGCCCGGGTTTTCGGTGCCGCTATCGCGCGACAGATACGCCCCGGGCAGCACGCGCAGCCCATCTTCGCACCAGAGCTGCAGCGCAGCTTTTTCGCCATCCTCGACCGGCAGCCAGAGGAAGAAGCCCGCCTCTGGCCCCTGATAGCCGGGAACATTGCCGAAAATCCGGTCTGCCAGCGCGTATTTCTGCTGATAGAGCGCGCGCGAGCGATCCACATGCGCCTCGTCATTCCACGCGGCGGCAGCGACATGCTGGAGCGGTTCGGGCAGCGGTGCGCCCGCATAGGCGCGCAGCTGGCGGATGCGGCGGATGCTCTCATGCCCGCCCGCGACAAAGCCAGAGCGCAGTCCCGGCAGGTTGGAACGTTTGGAAAGCGAATGGAAGCTCAGCACCCGCTCCGGGTCGGTTCCCATCGATTGCGCGATTTCCAGAACGCCGGGCGGGGGCGTGTCGCGATAGATCTCGGAATAGCATTCATCGGCGAAAATCTGGAAATCATGCTTTTCGGCCAGCGCGATCAGCGCACGCCAATATGCGGCATCGGCAACCGCGCCCTGCGGATTGGCGGGCGAGCATATATAGGCAATCGCCACCCGGTCGAGCAGATCAGACGGAAGGTTGGCATAATCGGGCAGATGCCCGGTAGCGTCGGTCGCAGGCACATAATGCGGCTCTGCGCCCACTGCGAGTGCAGCAACGGCATAGACCTGATAGAACGGATTGGGCGTCAGGATGACCGGCTTCGCGCCAGCCTTCTGCTCGGGGCACAATGCCAAGGCTGCATTGAAGAGCCCCTCGCGCGTGCCGTTGAGCACCATCAGCTGATCCGCGCCCAGCGTCACCCCATAGCGGCGCGAGACCCAGGCCACGATTGCGTCGAGCAGCGGGGGTATACCTTCATTCACCGGATATTTCGCGAAACTGTCGAGATTGGCAGTCAGCACATCAGCGAGAAAAGGCGGCATCTCGTGACGCGGCTCGCCAATGGTCATGACGACCGGATCACCGCCGGGTTGGTGATGATCCAGAAGCGCGCGCAGGCGCGGAAATGCGTATTCAGGCAGGTTCGAAAACCGCTCCGGAAATGCCATGGACTGCCTCGGGTGCTCGGGATCTGACGTCCCTGTTACTGCGCGAGGATAACGCGCAGCGGGCGTCAGGTCCAGAAAAACGGTTGCAGACCGGCGCATAACCCTGCGGATTTGTGGCATTTTCGCAGATCAGCGGATGCACACACCAGATATCGCGTATCAGCGGCGTGCTTGCCTCAATCTGTTGCGAGCGCTGTTTCGGCGGCAGCGCCGATGCGCAGCAGGTGATCCTCTGCCATTGGCGGCGCCATCAGGCTGATCCCGACCGATGGAAGGCCTGTGGGCAGGGTGAGCACACAAAGACCCAGCATATTGCCGATGCGTGTATTGCGCAGCGTGAGCAGGTTTTCGGTGGTGAAATAAGCGTGATCTTCCATCAACCGCGCGGCATCGGGCGGCATGTTGGGCGCGGTTGGCAGTAGCACCGCATCAAACCCGGCGGTCTGCGCAAGATAAGCGGCGCGGTGGCGCTCCAGCGCCTGCCATGCTGCAACATAATCCGCCGCCCCGTGATCGCGCCCCGAGCGGAATCGCTCGAGGATGGGCGCGAAGACCAGTTCCGGCGCGGTCTCGATCAGATCGCGCCATTGGGCATAGCATTCGGGCGTGTAGATGATCGGAGAAAGTGCGAGCGCGTCCTCAACCGAGGCGAGCTTTGCGCGGCTGATCTGCGCGCCTGCAGCGGCGAGCCGGTCCACGGCCTGCTCGAACCCGCGCGCGGGCGCCTCGCGGATATCCTCGAACGGCGCACCCTCGAGCACGAGGAACCGACGCCCTGCCAGCGCGGCACCGCGCAGATCGGGCGCAGGGCGCGCTTCCATTGCTGCGAGAACTTCCGCGCAATCCTCCACGCTGCGCGCCAGCGGGCCGATCGTGTCGAATTTCGGCGCAAGCGGCAGCACCCCTTCCAGCGGCAAGCGCCCCGCAGTGGTCTTGAGGCCGACGAGATCGTTCCACGCAGCAGGGATGCGCACCGATCCGCCAGTGTCCGAGCCGATGGCAAGTGCTGCAAGCCCGAACGCGACCGAGGCCGCCGCGCCCGAGGAAGACCCGCCCGGCACCGCGTCCGGGTCATTGATGCAGGGCGGCGTTGCCGTCACCGGGTTCAGCCCGAGGCCGGAATATGCAAATTCCGTCTGATGGGTCTTGCCGAGGCAGATCGTGCCGGCATGGGTGAGCCGTTGCAGCACCTCGGCATCGCGCGCGGGGATGCGCCCTAGCAGGAGCGCACTGCCGCCCTCGGTCGCCACATTCGCAGTGTCGAAAAGGTCTTTCCATGACAGCGGCACACCATCAAGCAGCCCGCGCCGCAATCCGAACCGCGCGCGATCCCGCGCGGCCATCGCCTCGTCAAGCGCGCGCTGGCGGGTGAGGCGCGCATAGACGCGCTTGCCGTCGGGATGATCGTCAATGGCCGCGAGACAGGCTTCGGTCAGCTCAACCGGGCAGAGCTCGCCATTGTCGATTCCACGGCCCATGTCGCTGGCAGAAAGGGTCTTGAGACTGTCAGGGGTCATGATCTGGCCTTGCGCTTACTGCGAGAGAGCACGGCGAGCTGCCTGCCCCCGCGACGCCAGAGTATTTCTGCGCGAATGAAATGGGAAGAGCGTCGCGAACCGTTTTTGACGCATGGACTTTCCGGCCCTCGCTGCCATAGTTGGGGCATGACATATGATGCAGATATCGTGATTGTCGGGGGCGGGCTGAATGGCCCGGCACTGGCGCTGGCGCTGGCGCAAGGCGGCTTGCAGGTGATCATCGTGGATGCGATGCCGCGGGCGACCCGTGAGATGCCCGATTTCGACGGCCGCTCTTACGCGCTGGCGCTGGCCTCGACCCGCGTGCTGGACGGGATCGGGGTCTGGGAAGAGGTCGCGGCGCAATCCCAGCCGATCCTGCAGATAAAGGCCAGCGACGGGCGCGCGGGTGAGGGAGCCGCGCCATTCTTCCTGCATTTCGACCACACGGAGCTGGAAGAAGGCCCGATGGGTCATATGCTGGAAGACCGCTTCCTGCGCGCGGCCCTGCTTGCAGCGATGGACCGCGAAGAGCGGATCACCCAGATTTCGGGTGTCGCAGTGACTGTGCAGGCTGTGTCCGCATCCGGCGTGAGCGTCTATCTGGACGACGGGCGGGCATTGTCGGCGCGACTCCTGATCGGCTGCGACGGGCGCGCAAGCCCCACCGCCGCGCGCTCGGGCATCCAGCGCTCGGGCTGGGATTATGGCCAGACCGCGCTGGTCTGCGCCGTCGCCCATGAGCACCCACATCACGGATGCGCGCATCAGTTCTTCATGCCCGCCGGGCCGCTTGCGATCCTGCCCTTGCCCGGCAATCGCAGCTCCATCGTCTGGAGCGAGGCCACCGAGACGGCCGCGGCCATTCACGCGCTGGATGACGACGCCTATCTTGCAGTGCTGCGCCCGCGTTTCGGCGATTTCCTTGGCGAGATCGCACTCGCGGGCAAGCGCTATTCCTACCCCTTGCGGCTGACCATCGCCAACAGCTTCATTGCCCCGCGCCTCGCGCTGGTGGGCGATGCGGCGCATGGGCTGCATCCGATTGCAGGTCAGGGCTTCAATTTCGGCCTGCGCGATGTGGCAGCGCTGGCCGAAGTCCTGATCCTCGCCGCCCGGCGCGGCGAGGATTTCGCAAGCCCGCTGGTACTGGAGCGCTACCAGCAATGGCGCCGGTTTGACACGATGATGATGGCCGTCGGCACTGACAGCGTGAACCGGCTGTTTTCCAATGACAACGCGCTGTTGCGGGGGCTGCGCGATCTCGGCATGGGGGCAGTCAGCGCGATCCCGGCCCTGCGGCGGCGTTTCATGCGCGAGGCGGCCGGGCTTACGGGCGATCTTCCGCGCCTGATGCGCGGGCTGCCGATCTGAGCGCGCGGATCACTCGGGCAGCGCCACCACATCCACGCGCTCGCCCCTCACGGCCAGCGCCACCTTGCCATCGCAGAGCCGCAGCGCATCGTCGCCGAACACCTTGGAGCGCCAGCCCGAGAGCGCCGCGACATCGCGCCGTCCGGCGGCCAGCGCATCGAGATCGGCGCTCGGGGCAATCAGCCGCGCGGCAACCCCGGTCTTGTCGGATTTCGCCTTCAGCAGCACGCGCAACAGATCCGCAAGCGCAGGGTTCACCTGCATCGCATCATCCCGCCCGTTCTGCGCCTGCGGCAGATCCTTGGGTGGGCAGGCAAGGCCGCGGGCAACAGCATCGAGAATACCCTGCGCGATTTCGCCGCGCCGCGCCTCGCGCAACAACAACCGTGTGCGGCCAAGATCATCCTGCGTCGCGGGCTTGAGCGATGCGATCTCAAGCAGCGCGTCATCCTTGAACACGCGCGAACGCGGCACGTTGCGCGACTGGGCATATTCCTCGCGAAAGGCTGCCAGCTCGCGCACCAGCGCCAGAAAACGCGCGGAATTGTTGCGCGTCTTGACCCGCTTCCATGCGTCTTCGGGCCGGGTGAGATAAGTCTCGGGGTCATCGAGCGTGGCAAGCTCTTCGGCCACCCAAGCAGCACGCCCTGTTTCGCGCAGGCGCATGGCAAGGGTCTCGTAGATGACGCGCAGATGCGTGACATCGGCAAGCGCATATCCAAGCTGCGCCTCGGTCAGCGGGCGGCGCGACCAGTCGGTGAAGCGCGAGCTCTTGTCGATACTGCCTTTGGCGAGCTTGCGCACCAGCGTCTCGTAGCCGACCTGGTCCCCGAAGCCACAGACCATGGCGGCGATCTGCGTGTCAAAAAGCGGGGTCGGGAGGGTTCCGCCTTCGATATAGAAAATTTCCAGATCCTGGCGGGCCGCATGGAGCACCTTCACTGTGCTCTGATCGCGCAGCAGCTCGTAGAACGGCGCCAGCGAGAGCCCATCTGCAAGTGGGTCCACCAGCACCGCAGGCCCGGAGTCAGCCCCTTCGGGCCCAGGCAGCGCCATCTGCAACAAGCAGAGTTTCGCGTAATAGGTCCGTTCGCGGAGAAATTCGGTATCGACAGTGACGTAAGGCGTGTCATGGGCCAGCGCGCAGAAAGCCGCAAGCTCTTCCGTCGTTGTGATAAGCTTCATTCCCGACTGCCTGATCCTGCCTGCCCGTGGATGTTGCATAGGCAAAATATGCAAGCTTGGAAAGCCCCACCCGGCAACGTTGCGCGCTTCGTGGCCCCTTGCCAAGCGAAGCGAGCGTGGTTATAGCCTCGATCCGGACGGAGTGTAGCTCAGCCTGGTAGAGCACTGTCTTCGGGAGGCAGGGGCCGGAGGTTCGAATCCTCTCACTCCGACCAAGTGAATTCGAGCTTTCAACAGTTGAATTTCGTGCGTTCTTGTTCACCGAACCTGAGACACATCATTCCCGTCAAGGACGCAACGTCAAAATCTAGCGCTATTTAAGCACCACAAAGTTGCTCGGGCCAGATGTTTGGTCCCTGGATTTAGTGGAGCGGGTTAAGAGTGAATCGGTCTGACTCTCATGCCCGGTGACTACAAATGAACTAGTATGGTGTGAGGCATTTGAGGTCTTTGGTTTTCGTCCGAAGTTGTAAGCCTTGGCAATCTCTCCTCATTAAGGTGGTGCATCCGCAGACTTCGCGCGACCATTTTCACTTTCATGTCCGGTGTAATGCCGCCGATGGCCATTTCGGGTAGTTTTTGCTGTGCCTCCTTCATGCTTTCGATGATGAATTGGTCCAACCATTCGTGATGAACCCTCCGGGTATAGCGCCCGAAGGCAGAGGTCTTTCCCAACTCGTCAAAACTCAATTCATATCTCAACCCGCGAGCCTTTGCCGTTCAGTTGCCCAGCATCCATTCGCCCTGCGGAAACAGGGCGTGGAAGGCGAAGGCGAAGGGGATGTCATGGGGCAGATCGCGCCCACTCTCGTCACGCACGCGCACTGTGCCGACATCGCGGCCCCGCGCAATATCGCGGCTGTCGAGCGCCGAGGCCTGGCCCGGGGTCCAGCTCAGCACCACACCCGCCTCGCGGATCTCACCCTCCTCGCGCAGCCGCGCGAAGGTCCAGGCGCGGTTTTCCACCCGCACCACGCGGGCCAGCGGCGAGATGCCATGCGGCGGATCCTCGCCCTGATAAAGGAAGGGCCTGGCCGAGGTATCGTAGCCGACATAGGGATTCGAGCCGTAGGCGCGGCGCCATTCGGGTTCGTCCATCACAAGCCCGTCAGGGTTGCGGGTGATGTATTCGTCCCAGCTTTCCATCCAGCCTGGCAAGAGAGTCAGAAGCTCATCCGTATGCTGGCCCACGATGCCCTCGCCTGTGGCCTGCTGCCACCAGCTCTCGGTCTCGCGATCATACATCACCATATCCGAATGGCGCAGCTTGCCTGAGACGCCGAAGGTGTGCCGCTCCCCGTCGATGCGGGCGTCAAAGATCATGGCGGAGTTGCAAAGCGGGCAGAAAGTGACCGCGATGGGTTTGCCGCCCACCAGATCATTCACGATTTCATGCCACATCAGATAGCGGATCGGATAGGCGCGCGGGGCCTCGCCCTCGGCCTCATAGGTCATCACCGGCTCGCGCGGGTCGATGCGGGTTTCCTCCGCGGCGGGGATGAAAGCAGGTTCCCAGATCGCGGGGATGCCATCGCGGGGCGGGCCGCCGGATCTGATCTCGGACAGATCGACATTGCGTGTGTCGAAATCAGTCATCGGAAACTCGGCGCGCCAGGCTGCGGGTACATCCGCCAGCGCGGGCAGGGCAATGAAGGTGGCGGCTAGGGCAAGGGTGGCAGCGCGGATCATCAACGTATCTCCTCAGTCGATTTGCAGCTGTGTCGAGAACTCGCCTCGCGCGATCTGGCAGGTGTCGGGATCAGCGGGACGGAGCACGGAGGCGCGCGCGCAAAGCGTGACCGCGAAACTGCCCGCGATGCGTGGCTGCGGACCCGAGAGCGCAACTTGAGTGAGGCGAATGGCCTGAGATCCCGACATCTCGGCCGTCTGCCAGAAATTGGTGAACCCGTCAGGGCGAAAGGTCACGCGCGCGTCGATAGGTGCCGCATCGGGGCCAGCATCAGGCGGCAGCGCGAATTCGACCACGAGACGCGCCGACCCGGCCTGCCCCTCGATGCTGAGCGCGTCCAGCGCGCCGAAGCGCGTCAGCCCGGCGCGGCCCGGCACGGGGGCGAAAGCCTTGGGCGCGCCGGGGAAGTCAAACTGCAGCACGGACGCGCCAGGCGCGTCCTGCGCCAGGACTGGCAGCGCCAGAACGGCGCCGAACAACGCTGTGACGGTCAACTTCACGACGGCTCCCTATGCGGAGCACCGGAGCTTGGGAGCCCCGGTGCAGTTTGGTCAGTTCTGGACACGATACTGTTCTTCCATGAACAGCAGATCATCGGTATCCTCACCCCCGGCCATGTGACAGGCGGCGCAGAACTGCATGTTCTCGGAGTTCATCCCCAGGGTCCGTCCCATCAGGCTGCCATCGGGCATGATCGCAGTATAGATCCAGTCATTGGTATCGGGCGAGGCCCCCGCCTCGGCCTTTTCCATCAGGAACAGCGTCTCCCAATAAGCCTGTCCGTCATCGCCGATACTGAAGGTCGGCTTGGCGACGACGCCGCCCACGGGCATTTCCCCGATATCCTCATACTGGCCATAGACCTCCGCTGCGATGTCATTGGCATGATTGGTCGCAAATCGCTCGCCATGCGTGAAGGAGATATACGGCGTGGAGGCGAAATTGGTCCAACCCATGAAGTCGCTGCCCTCGGCGCGGTCGGATTCGGACCAGGAGGCGAGGACCGGCTCTGTCTGACCGTTGGCATCCATGGCCTCGGTCATCTCGATAATGCACTCATAGAGGGCCTGCAATTCCTCATCGGTGACATCGGGCGGCGGGCCGGCGGCCGCACAGGGGCCACATGGTCCGCAGGCGCCACAGGGGCCGCAGGCTGCACAAGGGCCGCAGGCCGCGCAATCCATCGCTGCGCAAGGTGCACAAGGATCGCACACCGCACAAGGATTGGCCGCGCAGGCATCGGCTGCACAGGGATCAGCCGCGCACGGATTGGCGGCAGCCTCTTGCAGACGCGGCACGAAGCAGCCGGTCGCATCACCCACACCCGCCGCGCAGGGATCACAGGCAGCACAAGGGTCACAGGGTGCGCAAGGATCACAGGCCGCGCAGGCATTGGCAGCACAAGGTCCGCAGGCTGCACAGTCCATCGCTGCGCAGGGGGCGCAGGGATCACAGACCGCGCAAGGGTTGGCCGCGCAGCCATTCGCGACTGCCGGGGTGGCGAGGCCCGCGACCATCACCGCGCCGCCAAGGCTCATCGCGCCCATGCCAAGGGCCAACGCCAGCGCGGTGCTCGACCTGAACTGTGGTTTGCGACGACAGCGGCACTGACACGGGGCGGCTTCAGGGTTCGGTTGCATCGGGGCTCTCCCTTGGGTTGGTTCTGTGTTGCACGCACGACCATGGTCTCCTGCCAAATGACAGCGTGTGATCAGGGTTCGCTACCTCACGGGAAAAGGTTACATCAGGATACAAGAAATCTCCCGAAACGGGGCTGCCAGCGTGTAACCTTGTGGAATGGAGAGCGTATATGCACTCGATAGTCGGCCCATGCCGACGCAAGAGGGACGCAGGATATCATGACCTCCGCAAGCGAGGGTGCCCGGAGCAGCGGCGCACAGGAAAGTCGACATGCCGCGCTCGACACACTTATGCGTGCAGCACAGGCGGGCGACCGGCAGGCCTACCATGCGCTGCTGCAGGAAGTGGCGCTGCGGATGCGACGTCTGATCGCGAGCCGCGCGCCGTGGCTCGGGCAGGCGGATGTGGAGGATATCGTGCAGGATGTGCTCCTGTCGCTGCATATGGCGCGGGCGACCTGGGACCCGTCACGCCCTTTCATGCCTTGGATCGCGGCCATCGCGCGCAATCGGCTGACCGATCATGCGCGGCGCTACAAGCGCAGACAGTCCTTCGATCAGGCGGCGAGCGACCTGGCCGAGGCGTTCTCGACAACCAGCGGCCACTGTCACGCGGAGGGTGTGGTCAATCTGATGTCCGTGCGCCATGCAATGTCCGATCTCAGCCCCGGCGAGCGGCGCGCCTTTGAACTGGTGCGCATGCGCGAGATGTCCCTCGCGGAAGCTGCGGCAACAGAGGACAGCACCGTGGGCGCAATCAAGGTTGCCGTTCACCGTGCCTCGCGTAAATTGAAGAAGGCCATCAACCGCGATGGCGAGGAGACCCGATGAAAACCGATGCGCTGATAGACAGTCTTGCGCGGGAGGCGGGCCCGGTGCGGCCGCTGGCATCCCCCTTGCGCCGTCTGGGTGGCTGGCTCGCGATTGCGCTGGGATTTGCGCTGGCGATGGTCTGGGCCATCGGCCCGCGCCCTGATCTGGCAGAACGGCTACTGGAGGCGCGCTTCCTGCTCGAACAGGGCGCAGCGCTTGTCACGGCGATCACGGCTGCACTTGCCGCGCTGGCGCTGACGATGCCCGATGCGGCGCGTTTCTGGCGCTGGCTGCCTGTCATTCCTGGGGCGGCTTGGCTGGGCACGCTGGGCCTGGGCTGTCTGCGGGACTGGGCGCAGATGGGGCCCGCCGGGCTGCGTATCACGCCCGACCCGGAATGTTTCGTCTATATCGCGCTGATCGGATCGCTGCCGCTGCTGGTGCTGGTGCTGATG
The DNA here is from genome assembly GCA_003567315.1 of Paracoccaceae bacterium. Classification (GTDB taxonomy): domain Bacteria; phylum Pseudomonadota; class Alphaproteobacteria; order Rhodobacterales; family Rhodobacteraceae; genus Roseinatronobacter. The sequence continues at coordinate 10,653 of PWZT01000099.1, read as the reverse complement.
CTGCGCAAGGGTGCGCCGTTGCGCCCGTCCTGGACACTGGCGCTGGCCGCGCTCGCTGCCGCCGCCATCGGCAATTTCGCGCTGCGCCTGTTTCACACCCAGGATGCCGCGCTGATGGTGCTGGTCTGGCAGGTGGGCGCCGTGGCGTTGATTGCGGCGATTGCGGGGCTGTGCGGGCGGCAAGTGCTGCGCTGGCCGGGGGTTCCGGCATGAGCGCGTCGCCGCAAGCGATCACCGCACCCGATCTGACGCAGCTCGACCGCGCGACGCTGGAGGTCATGGCAGCGGCGGCCGATGAAATCGACGAGTGCAGCCGCGTGCTCAAAAAGGCCGGGCTGAACCCGGTGGGCGAAGTGCTCAAAGGTCAGGGCCAGTTCGTCAAGATGAGCCATTACCCCAAGGGCGATGTCTTCGACCGCGAGACGCAAAGCCAGTATTACTACCACGCCCATCGCGGTGGCGAGCATGGCCATTTCCATTGCTTCCTGCGCGCGCCCGGCATGCCCGACGGGGTTGCTCCTGTTCCCGAGGCCAAGACGCATGACTGGCCCTCGGGCGAGAAGGCCTTGGCGCATCTGATCGCAGTGTCGATGGACCGCTATGGCGCCCCGATCCGGCTGTTCACGACAAACCAATGGGTCACCGGCGAGACATGGTATCCAGGCGCGGATGTCATCCGCATGCTGCCGCATTTCGCCATCGACCATGCCTATCCAAGCTGGCCCACCAATCGCTGGCTGACCGCGCTGCTGCGGTTATTCCGGCCACAGATCGCGGCGCTCATAACTGTGCGCGACGCTGTGCTGGCCGAGCGCCGCGCTGCCGCACCGGAAACGGACCCTTTCGCGGACCGCGCGCTCGAAACCCTCAGCGAAACCACCATCGATGTCGCAAAGCAACAAAAGGCCGTGCGGGAGATGTTTTAAGCCGCGCAGCAGGAGGCCAGCCGGATCCTGTTCAGAGCGACGCGCACCCAACTGGCCGACCACGCAAAGGCAAAGCCGATCTTGCGCGCCTGGCACCACAAGATCAGGCCCGCACGCAAGGTCCGGCCATCTGTCCTTGCTGCTGCGGCGGGCTGACCCTTCGCACAACGCTTTCGGGCACATGCACTCACTGCCGATCGGTTAGACTCGCTGGCGCGTACCACTGACATTGACCGGCGGCTCGGGGCTGGCCGGGTTGGTCCCATCGGCGTCTTCGCATGGGCAGTGAACGGCTGTTCGGCCGCCCTCCCAAACTCAGCGCCCGACACAAAATCGGACAATCGCGACAGCTATTTTTTCCCGGTCACCGCATCAGAACCAGTGGCACCTTGCAAGCGCGGATCATGGCGGTGGTGGTCGATCCAATGATCAGGCTTCGGATACGGGAATGGCCATAGGCGCCCATCACCAGCAAGTCGAAACCAGCGTCTTCCACCAGCCGCGCGAGGACTGTTTCCGGCTGTCCGGGCAGGACGGAAGTTTCGGCGGCGATCCCGGCAGCGCGAAGAATCGCCTGCGCGGTCTCCAACCCCTTTGCCACCTGAGCGCTTTCATTGCCTACCGTCACAACATGCACATCCAGCCCCTGAAACACCGGGCTGTGCGCGATATGGTCGATAGCCTTCAGCGCCGATGTGCCGCCATCAAACGCGACCAGCACCTTATGGATCGGGCGAAAGGCGCGTGAGGCGACAAGGATCGGCTTGTGAGAACTGCGCAAGATGCGTTCCAGATTCGAGCCAAGATGCCCAGTGGCGAAATCCGCTGCCTCGCCGCGCTTGCCGATCACGATGACACGGGCCTGGTCCTCGATCTCGGCCACGGTCTCGACAATGTCTCCATGGCGCAGGCGGGTGGTGCCCTGTGTCACACCCGCGGCTTCAAGCTTTGTGCGCGCATCGTCCAGAATGGCGCGGCCCCGCTCCATCATCAGTTTCGCGCACTGCGCGTCGAGCGCCGCCAATTCATTCAGCAGCGCCGTGCGCGCACCAAGGGCGATTGCCCCAGACCTGTCTTTTGTATCGGCGCCCTCCCGACGGCCCAGAACATGCAGCAGCTCGACCGGTGCTTCCGTGCGCGCCGCGATCCACGCGGCATGGTCGCAAACCGAGGCCGCATACACAGAACCATCTACCAGTGCGATAATCTTCTCGCTCATATCCGTGTCCTCCTCAATGCACGCCCAGCTTGTCCAACGCGCCGGGCTTGTCATGGACCGCAAGCTTGTCGACGATGGTCTCGGAGGCTTCGTTCATGCCCCGGATCTCGACCTCGGCGCCGTCGCGGCGGAATTTCAGCACCGCCATGTCCAGCGCCTGCACCGAGGAAATATCCCAGATATGGGCGCGGCTGACATCGATGATGACACGCTCCGGCGCTTCGCGGAAATCGAAGGCGGCCATGAAATCCTCGACCGAGCCGTAGAACATCTGCCCTTCCACGCGATAGGTGCGGATGCGCCCGTCCGGGCTGATTTCGCTGGTGACGCGGAAGAGTTGCGCGATCTTGGCGGCGAAGAAGATGCCTGACAGCAGCACCCCCACCAGCACCCCGATGGCAAGGTTATGCGTGTAGACCACCGTCCCCACGGTCGCGAGCATCACCACCGAACTTGAGCGCGGATGGCTGCGCAGATTGGCGATGGACGACCATGAGAATGTCCCGATACTGACCATGATCATGATCGCCACCAGCGCGGGCATGGGAATGATACTCACCAGATCGCCCAGCCCCACGACAAGGATCAGCAGGAACACGCCTGCAACAAAGGACGACAGCCGCCCGCGCCCGCCGGATTTCACGTTGATGATCGACTGCCCGATCATCGCGCAGCCGGCCATACCGCCGATGAAGCCCGTCGCGGTGTTGGCCAGCCCCTGCCCCACACATTCCTGATCGCGGTTCGATGTCGTGTCCGTCAGATCATCGACGATATTCTGCGTCATCAGGCTTTCCAGCAGGCCCACCACGGCAATCGCGGTCGAATAGGGCAGGGTGATCAGCAGCGTCTCAAGCGTCAGCGGGATTTGCGGGATCAGGAAAACCGGCAGCGTATCGGGAAGCGTGCCCATGTCACCCACCGTGCGCACATCCAGCCCCAGCGCCCAGACGAGCGTGGTCAACACGATGATCGTGACCAGCGGCGAGGGGACCGCGCGCGTGAGCCGCGGGAACAGGTAGATGATCGCCAGCCCTGCTACGACCAGCAGATAGGTGAGCCAGGTGACCTCGCGCGGGTCGAGTTCCGGCAGTTGCGCCAGAAAGATCAGGACCGCCAGCGCATTTACGAAGCCTGTCATCACCGATTTCGAGACATAGCGCATCACGAATCCCAGCCGGAACACCCCCGCCCCGATCTGGAGCAGCCCCGCCAGCACCGTTGCGGCCAGCAGATATTGCAGCCCGTGATCGCGCACCAGCGTCACCATCAGCACAGCCGTTGCCGCTGTCGCGGCCGAAATCATCGCAGGCCGTCCGCCCGTGATCGCCGTGATCACGGCAATAGAGAAGCTGGCATAAAGCCCCCCCTTCGGGTCCACGCCCGCGATGATGGAAAAGGCAATCGCCTCGGGGATGAGCGCCAGCGCCACCACCAGCCCCGAGAGCAGGTCCCCGCGAATATTGCCGGTCCATTGCCGGCGGTAGCTATCGAAAGACATCATGCAAAATCTGTCCCTGACCGCGCTGCGCCAGTGGGGCGCGCATCGGTATCATTGTCTGGTTTTCTTCAGGTTGTCCGGCGGATTGGCGGCCGGAAGAGCCAGCCGGGGCTTGCACCCGGCTCCATGTTCGCTGAGAGCGCAATAGCGCAGAGCTGGAGGAATGCCAAGGTTAACAGCACAATCCGCGTCTCAATGTTTCAGCCTGCTCGCTGCGCCGTATATCTGGACCATGACGGACGGCCTGTGCGTGCTCCGGACCGGTCCTTTTGGCACAGATGCGCCGACACCCTGTGCAGCGCCATCGCATCCGCCCTCGCGGCCTTCACCTCGAAGGAATGCGCGCGATACATACGCCATGCTGGGTATGCGTCAACTTGATCGTGAAGCACTCTAGAAAACCTATCCGCGCTTGCCGACAACAGCACAGGTTGGTTCACTCGGGAATGTGCAGGCAACGCTAGACCGAGAACTCACGCAGCACCAGCCTCGGGGTGATGTGATGTTGCAGCGGCGTGTCAGATTTCTGGTCCTGGCCATTGCGGACCAGTTGCGCGGCGAGCTTTCCGATCACTGCAGGGGATGGATCGATCGTCGTGATGGAGGGGGCGCAACTCGCACCGACCTCGCAGTTTCCGAAGCCGCCGATCGAGATTTCTTCCGGCACACTGACATTGCGCCGCTGACATGCTGTCAAGGCACCAAAAGCCGACAAGTCCGATACGCAAATCACCGCTTGGGTATCAGGCGCGGTATCGAGAAGATGGTGCATTGCTTCGGCCCCCTCGCGCATGGAAATCGGCGGCGTGCCCGCAGCGCTCAGGCGCCCCGTGCCCAGCCCGTGACGCTGCATTGCAGCCACAAACCCCCGCCGCCGGTCCAGTCCGCGCGTGTCGCGATCTGCGTCACCACCGATGAATGCGATCCGCTTAAGTCCCTTGCTTACAAAATGATCCACCATGACTTGCACTGCGTGCGCATTGGAAAACCCCACCACATGACCGAGCGGTTTCTCAGGAAGGTCCCATGTCTTAATCACGGGCACGCCCGCTTTTTTCAAGAGCTGACGCGGGCGCGGCGTATGCTGACCGCCTGTCACAATCACAGCCTGTGGCTTGCGGCGCAGAAGCTGCGAAATCTGGCGTTCCTCTTTCAGGATGTCAAAGTTGGTATACTGTTCCGCGCTGTATTTGCGATGCTCAATCGGTCCGCCATTGATGGAGGACACGGGCCTGTACCGGGAAACGGCTAGGTCGACGCACTCAGGCTCGACAAGAGCGCACACAGATCGCTAGATGCTATCTTCATACGCACGGGCTTTCCTGCGCCGGAGCCTCCAGAGCGGCAGCATTAACAGGATCACACTCGCGAACACAAACCCAGCAGAGATCGGGCGCTCGAGAAACACCATAGGATCGCCGCGTGCAATCAGCAGGGCGCGGCGCAGATTGGTCTCGATCAATGGCCCAAGCACAAAGCCGAGCAACAGCAGTGCCGGGCTGAATTTCGCCAGCGTCATCAGATACCCCGCCAGCCCGATACCGGCGACAAGCACGATGTCGAATGTCAGCCCGCGCACCGAATAGACACCAAGGCACAGGAAGACGATGATCGCGGGGTAGAGATAATTGAACGGGATGCGCAGCATCGCGATCCAGATGCCGATCAGGGGCAGGTTCAGCAGGATCAGCAGCAGGTTTCCGATCCCGAAGCTGGCCACGAGCCCCCAGAACATCTCGGGCCGGGCCTCAAGCATCATCGGGCCAGGCTGAATGCCGTGGATGATCAGGGCGCCGAGCATCAGCGCCATGATCGGGTCGCCCGGGATGCCCAACGTCAGGGTCGGCGTGAACGCCGTGATCGCGGCGGCATTGTTGCCGGCCTCGGGGCCCGCGACGCCTTCGACAGCGCCCTTGCCGAAGCGTTCGGGCTGGCGCGACAGCCGCCGCTCGGTCGCATAGGCCAGAAAGGCCGACAGGGTCGATCCGGTCCCGGGCAAGGCCCCGAAAAAACTGCCCAGAGCGCCCCCGCGCAGGATCGGCAAGGGAATGCGGCGCAGATCGTCGCGTGTGGGCAGAAGGCTGCGCAGGGATATGCGGGCCGCGGTTTTCTGCCGCTCCGGATTGCGGATATTGGCGATCACCTCGGCCACGCCGAAGAGCCCCATTGCAAGTGCCACAAGGTTCAGGCCATCGAGCAACTCGGTCTGGCCAAAGGTGAAGCGTTGCGCGCCTGAATTCACATCCGTGCCGATACAGCCCAGCAGCACACCGAGCGCGATCATCGCGAACCCCTTGACGGGGCGCGTGGCCCCGATTGTCGAGGCCGCGACCAGTCCGAAGATCATCATCATCGCGTAATCGGCCGCACCGAAGCGCGTCGCCAGCGCCGACAGCCAGCCCGCCAGCATGACCAGAACCACAATGCCGATCATCGCCCCGGTGAAGGAGGAGATCATCGCCGTGAACAGCGCCAGCCCCGCGCGGCCCTGTTGCGTCAGCGGGTAGCCATCGAGCGTGGTCACAGCCGATTGCGGTGTGCCGGGCAGGCGCAGCAGGATCGACGCCACCGCGCCGCCATATTGCGCGCCGTAATAGACCCCGGCCAGCATGATCAGCGCAGCTTCGGGGCTCATGTAGAAGGTCAGCGGCAACAGCAACGAGATCGCCGCCATCGCGCCGATACCGGGGAGCACACCGACGAAGGAGCCCAGCAGCACGCCCAGCACGCAATAGATCAGAACCTGCGGCTGGAGCGCGAAGCTCAGCCCAAGAAGCAGGCTGTCCCAGGTGCTCATGACAGGCGCGGCCAGAGCGGCAGCGTCATGCGCAGCCCGAGATGGAATACCAGCACTGTCACCAGCGTGATCGACAGCGCCAGAACACCCCGCCAGAGCCACCCTCGGCGCTCGGCGGGCAGGGTCGCGATCAGCACCGTGACAAAACTCGCGCCAACGAGGCCGAGGCGCGGCAGCGCGAGGCCAAAGACCAGCACCGCCGTGAGAACAAGGAGCAGTGACGCGCCATCAAACGGCGCGCCGTCCCCGCGTCGCAAGAGCGCGGGCAGCGCAATGACCAGCCCGAAGCCGCAGAGCGCAGCCCCGATGGCAACCGGAAAGAACCCGGGCCCCATCTGGCGCAGGGTTCCCATATCGTAATTCTGCCACGCATAGAGGGCGGCGCCGATCCCCACGATTGCGAGGATCAGACCGCCCCAGACCTCTGGCCAGTCGCGCTGCATTGCGGGGCTCAGACTACTGCGCCTCGACCCTGTCGATCACTGCGCCCCACATCTCTGTATCGGCCGCGATGCGCTCTGCCATCGCCTCGGGCGTGCCGGGGGCGACCTGCCAGCCCATGCCCAGCATCTGCTCCTGAACCTCCGGATCCTCCAGAATATCCGTGATCTCTGCATTCAGGCGCGCGATGATCGCCTCATCCGTGCCCGCCGGGGCGATGAAGGCGTTCCACAACTCGGCGCGGAAATCATCCGGCAGCCCGGCACTGCCTGCGATCACCGGCACATCGGGCGCCTGTCCGAAGGGCTCGGCGGATGTGATGCCCAGCACATTCATCGTTCCCGCCTCGACAAAGGACAGCGCGGCAGAGGGCGCCATGAAGCCCGCGTCGATCTCGCCACCGATGATCGAAGTCGTCACCTCCGCATAGCTGGTGAAGGGGATATGGAGCATGCTCAGCCCGGCTTCGGCCGCAAACAATTCGGCCGTCAGATGCGCGCCAGAGCCCTGCCCGACCGAGCCGTAGCTCAGCGCATCAGCCTCCGCCCCGGCGGCGGCGATGAAGCTCTCAAGATCCTCGATCCCGCTTTCGCTCGCCACGGCCAGCACCAGCGGCGAGGTTGCCAGAAGCGTGATGGGCGCAATATCTTCGGCGACATCGAAGCCCGTGTCATCCATCATCCGCTGTGCCGTCGTCATCGGCCCGTTGATGGTGGTGCCGAAGGTATGCCCGTCACCCGCAGATACCAGCATCTGCTGGATCCCGATGACCCCGCCGGCACCGGGCCGGTTCTCGATCACGACCGGCTGGCCGAGGCGCTCCGACAATTTATCGGTCACGACACGCGCCAGCACATCGGGCGACGAGCCCGCCGGAAAGCCTACGAAAACGCGCAAGGGCGCCGAAGGCCAGTCATTCTGCGCACTCGCAGGCAATGCAAGGCTGCAGACTGCGCTGGCCAGCGCCAGACGCAAGGTGGTTGTTCGTTTCATGTCGTCCTCCCGTGATGATGCGCGCACAAGATCAAGATTTGGTTTCGAATGCAAGCAATTCGAGGACCTGATCGCGGCGGGCTCGGGGGCGAGCCCGCCACGGCGCCTCTCCTGCGGGGCGACCCGATCAGGCCGTGCGCAACATCGGCTGGCGGCGGCGATAGCTCAGGCTGCGCCACAGCCATTCGGCAGGACCGAAGCGGAACCGCGCAAGCCATGCGCGTGACCAGACCGGCATGGCCACCCAGACGCCGAGCACCACCAGAACCTGCCCGAGGCGACCGACCTCCATGAACAGCCCCAGCCCGTGACCATAGAAGATGAAGGTGCAGATCACGCTCTGGGCGAGATAATTGGTGAACGCCATCCGTCCGACCGGGGCGAAGACCGCCTTCATGACCTGCCCGAAGCGACGCGTGGCAAGGATGACAAGGGCGATATAGGCCATCGCGACCAGCGGCGCCCCGACCGTGTTGAACATGCGCCCGAAATAGAGCGAAAAGAGCATGTCCCAGCCGTGCCGCTCGTTCATCATCACACCGAGCGCGATCAGCGGCAGGCCGAGCGCGAGGCCCAGGATGGCCACCCGGCGATACGCGTCGCGCGACCATTCCCCCTGCAGGTAGCCCGACTTCATCGCGGCCATCCCGAAGGCCATCATCGCGGCGACGAAGGGGAGCGTCTCGGTGGGAAAAACGAACAGATGGAAATTGAGGCTTTGGGCGATCCGCATGGTCATCTGCTCGGCAAAGCCACCCTGATAGGCATTGATCTCCGCTGCAAGCTGGGTGGCGCCGGGGGTCCAGGATTCGATCTCGATCGCGCGGATCTCTTCGGACGGGAGCAACGGGATGACGAAACCGAGCCCAGTGAAAATGGCCAGTTTCAGCACCAGAAACGCGACCCCGAGGATCATGAGGCTGCGCACCGACCAGTTGCGCACGAAGACGATGGCCATTCCGAGGAGCGCATAGGACACGAGAATATCACCCGCCCAGATGAAATATGCATGGACAAGCCCGATCACGAGCAGCCAGAACATGCGTTGGTAATGCAGCCCCAGCATGCCCGTTTGCGCGGCCCTGTCTGACATCAGAACGATACCGGCGCCAAAGAGCATCGAGAAGATCGCGATGAATTTCTCGAAAAAGGCGACATGCGAGATCAGCCAGATCGCGTAATCCAGCCCGGTGATTTCGCCGACGGCCATCGGGTTCACCAGTGTGGCCTGGACCATTGCGAAAAGCTGGATATTGATCACCAGAATACCGAACAGCGCAAAACCACGCAGGATATCGAGCGTGTCGATCCGCGCGGCCCCTGTCACCGGACCGGGTGCGTTCGAAGCCTCAGCGCTCGCGCTGCGCGATAAAGTTTCGGAGAACATGTTGCTCATGGGAAACCTCCCTTCATGCCTCGCCTGCGCTCGCGCCGACGCGCGCCCAATGCAAGCGACCTTGGATTTCGGTTGCGATCAGACCCTGGCAACGCAAGCCACAAAGACACAATCGGTTTTTCGTCAATACATCGCATGGCTTCGCGAACGGCATGCGATGCGCCACTCACGATGCGCGAACTACGCAACACTTTCTGACGCGGTGGGCCTCTCTGCCACGATTTGCGCCTTGAGTAAGTCCGGCCGGTGCCGCCTGCCCGCAGCGGAGCTATCCGCTCCGCCGGCCGGAAAAATCCCGGCGTATCTTATGCAAGGAAATTTCTTCCCTGTTTCCGGACAAGGACGGATCCCCAGAAGTCCTCAATCAGAGGAAGATGGCTCCATATCGCGCTTACCATTAATCGCGCCGTCAATGACACAAGGCGCACCCAGCCGAACGTGGCGTCACTGGAGCACTGCCGGGGCTCCGCCCGTTCGGCGCTGAAATCTGTCCACCGGACAGATTTCCAAGCGCGCCTCACGCTTCATCGCGGCCTTGCGACATGACAGGCTCGATGCGCCCTGGGTGATCGATGGCGCGATGAACCGTGAGATGTTCGAGCTTTATGTCGAAACCCAACTCGCCCCGACTCTGCGCAAGGGCGACGTGATCCTTCTCGACAACCTATCATCCCACAAGAGACCAAAAGCCGCGCAGGCAATGCGCGATGTCGGTGCGTGGTTTTGTTGTTCGGGGAAAACGCCCCACCGGGGCCTTTTCTGATCCCTCCAACCTTCCGCTATACAGCCCCGGCCTGAACCCGATCGAGATGACATTTGCAAAGCTCAAGGCCTTGATCCGGCGCGCAGCTGCTCGGACATACGACGATCTATGGCGCGCCGCAGGGCATGTCTGCGATCTCTTCACCGAGAGGAATGCTACAACTTCTTGAAGGCGGCAGGCTATCAAACCGATTGATCGCAACACGCTCTACGGCGCTCGTCCGAAACGCCGCCGCCCGATGCGCCGACACCCTGTGCAGCGCCATCGCATCCGCCCTCGCCGCATTCACCCCGCAGGAATGCGCGAGATATCGCCGCCATGCAGGATATGCGTCAACTCGATCGGGAAATACTCTAATATCCCATAGAAGAGCTACCGGAGGTCAAAGCAACGGATATGCGTGCTGTCGAATATCAAGGTTGTTGCCGCTATGCACGGACGATCTCGACAGGGATCAACATGTCGTCGCGTCACAGCATCCATTTCACGATATGGAGGTCCTGTCGCGAATGCTGTGGAAATTCCCTGGCGGCGCGCTCCGAGCATGTGAAGGTTCGTTTTTTCAGGCGGCGAGGTCAAGGGGCAGCGGCTTGAGGGGCTGAGAGAGGGTTTCCCAT
>PWZT01000019.1 GCA_003567315.1 Paracoccaceae bacterium | reverse complement strand
CCGGGCCGCGACGTCCCTGATGCGCCGATTTGCGTCGCTCTTGACCTGTGAGGGCGGCGGAAACACCTCTAGAGTTGCGGCATTCGCGGAGGGCTTGGGCGCATGTATCTTTCGGTTTTCGAGATCTTCAAGGTCGGCATTGGCCCGTCTTCATCCCATACGATGGGGCCGATGGTGGCGACCGCGCGCTTTCTCGAGCATCTGCGCGGGCTCTCTTTCAAGGTCGCGGGGCTGCGCGCTTCGCTCCATGGCTCGCTCGCCTTCACTGGCGTCGGCCATGCAAGTGACCGCGCCGTGATCCTCGGCCTCGCAGGTTTCACCCCCGAGACCTATGACGCCGCGCGCGCCGAGGCCATGCTCGCGCAGATCAAGGCCGACGGGCATGTCGAGGCCGAAGGGCTGGGCCGCTTGCGCTTCGACCCCGAGGGCGATCTGATCTTCGATTACGGCCTGCCCTTGCCCGGTCATGCCAATGGTCTGCGGCTGATGGGGCTCGATGCGCAGGGCGATGTGATCGCGCAGGAGACCTATTATTCCGTCGGCGGCGGTTTCGTGGTGACTGAGGCAGAGCTTGACCGCAAATCCGCCCCCAGTGGCCCGCCCGTGCCCTATCCCTTCGAGAGCGCGGCCGAGATGCTGGCCATGGCGCGCGAGAGCGGGCTCAGCATCGCGGCGATGAAACGCGCAAATGAGGTTTCACGGATGGGGCCGGGCACGCTCGATCAGGGGCTCGCGCGGCTCTGGACGGTGATGCGCGACTGCATCGACCGCGGGCTCGACACCGACGGCACGCTGCCCGGCGGGCTGAATGTGCGCCGCCGCGCCAAGGGCATCCGCGCGGCGCTCGAGGCCGAACGCGGCATGAATCTCGGCCCCCCGCATACGATTAATGACTGGATCAGCGTCTATGCGATGGCGGTGAACGAGGAAAACGCGGCAGGCGGGCAGGTGGTGACCGCGCCCACCAATGGCGCGGCGGGCGTGGTGCCTGCGACGATCCGCTACTGGCTCGACCATGTGCCGAGTGCTGCGCCCTCGCGCGTGGGGGAGTTTCTGCTGACCGCTGCGGCCATCGGCGGGCTCGTTAAGCATAACGCCTCGATCTCGGGCGCGGAATGCGGCTGCCAGGCCGAGGTCGGTGCGGCCTCTGCCATGGCGGCGGCCGGGCTCGCGGCAGTGCTCGGCGGCACGCCTGAGCAGATTGAAAACGCAGCCGAAATCGCGCTCGAGCATCATCTCGGCATGACCTGCGACCCGGTCAAGGGGCTGGTGCAGGTGCCCTGTATCGAGCGCAACGGCCTCGGCGCGATCAAGGCGGTCTCGGCCGCCTCGCTCGCGCTCAGGGGGGACGGCACGCATTTCATGCCGCTCGACAATTGCATCGAGGCGATGCGCCAGACCGGCGCGGACATGTCCGAGAAATACAAGGAAACCGCGCTTGGTGGCCTTGCGGTGAATGTCCCGAATTGCTGACATCGCACCTCGCGCAACTTGAGGCAGATCATGGCCGCGCGGGCCCCATGCGCGCAATCTGGCCCTGATGAGCCATGATGGAGGCCGAGATGGAGTTGTTCGAAGTCGAAGTGACCTGCCCCGACAAGGAAAGCGCGCGCGCGATCGCAAAGGCCTGCCTGAAGGCCCGGCTGGTCGCTTGCGCCAATATTCTGCCCAAGGTCGAAAGCCTGTTCTGCTGGCAGGGCCAGATCGATTCCGAGACCGAGACGCTGCTGCGTATGAAAACACCTGCCCGCAGCTTCGACGAAGTCTGCCACCACATCGCGGCGCATCATCCTTATGATCTGCCCGCCGTCGTGGCCCTGCCCGTGCAGGCAATGGGGCCGGGCGTCGCGGATTGGGTCGCCTCGGAAACGCAGGCGGTGAGCGGCTGCGACTGACCCCGCGCCACCACAACTGCTTTAATCCGTGCCCGAATATCGAGGAGGGGACTGCCCGCGGGCGCAGCCCCGCCCCTCTGGACGCGCTCAGCATGGGCCCCTATAAGGCGGGCATGTGCGATTTTCTGCCCCATTCGCGAATTAGCGTCCCGGTACTCTGACGCGCCCAGAGTGCCGGGAGCGCCTTGGCGCCTTCCACTCCCACAATTTGCGAAAGACCCGCGCCATGACCGAGACACTCGACTACAAAGACACGCTTTTTCTGCCGCAGACCAATTTCCCGATGCGCGCAGGCCTGCCCGCGCGCGAGCCCGACTGGCTGGCCCGCTGGGAGCGCTTGCGCATCTATGACCGCCTGCGCGCCAAGGCCGAAGGACGCCGCCCCTTTATCCTGCATGACGGCCCGCCCTATGCCAATGGCCATCTGCATATCGGTCACGCACTCAACAAGGTGCTGAAGGATTTCATCACCCGCAGCCAGCAGATGCTGGGCCGCGATGCGCGCTATGTGCCGGGCTGGGACTGCCACGGCCTGCCCATCGAGTGGAAGATCGAAGAACAATACCGCGCCGAGGGGCTGGACAAGGACGCGGTCGATATCGTCGATTTCCGCCAGGAATGCCGCCGCTTCGCCGAAGGCTGGATCGACGTGCAGCGCGACGAATTCAAGCGGCTCGGCATCACCGGCAAATGGGACAAGCCTTACCTCACGATGGACTACCACGCCGAGGCGGTCATCGCGGATGAGTTCATGAAACTCGTGATGAACGGGTCGCTCTATCAGGGCTCGAAACCGGTGATGTGGTCGCCGGTCGAGAAAACCGCGCTCGCCGAGGCGGAGGTCGAGTATCATGAGCATACCTCGCACACCATCTGGGTGAAATTTCCCGTGACGGCTTTCGGGGATGCGGCCGAAGAATTGAGTATTTTTGGCAAGATGAAGCCGGTGTCGGTTGTTATCTGGACCACGACACCCTGGACTATCCCGCAAAACCGCGCGGTCTGTTTCGGGCCGGAGATCACTTACGGGCTCTATGAGGTGACCGAGTTGCTCGAAGGGAGCAAGGAGGAAGTCGGCGCGCTGGTGGTGCTGGCCGATGCGCTGGCCGAGAGCGTCTTTGCGGCGGCCAAGGTCACGGCCACGCGCACGCGCGACGTGACTGCGAATGAACTCGCTGCCCTGACCCTAGCCCACCCCCTGCGCGGGGTCGAAGGCGCGTCGGGCGAATGGGATTTCGATGTGCCCATGCTGCCCGGCGACCATGTCACCGATGACGCGGGCACTGGCTTTGTCCATACCGCCCCCAGTCACGGCGATGACGACTATCAGATCGGCCTGAAACACGGCCTGCCGATGACCTATAACGTGCTCGAAGATGGCAGCTACCGCCCCGACCTGCCGCTGTTCGGAGGCGAGGTCATCGTCAAGCCCGATGGCAAGGCGGGCGGCGCGAATGTCGCGGTGATCAAGCAATTGGCCTATGCGGGCGCGCTCTTTGCCAAGGGCAAGCTGCGCCATTCCTATCCGCATAGCTGGCGCTCCAAAGCGCCCTTGATCTACCGCAACACCGCGCAATGGTTCGCGGCCATCGACAAGCCGCTCGATGATGGGATGGGCACGCATGGCGACACGATCCGCGCCCGCGCGCTGGAGAGCATCGACCGGCTGGTGAAATGGACGCCCCAGACCGGACGCAATCGGCTCTATTCGATGATCGAGGCGCGGCCCGACTGGGTGCTCTCGCGCCAGCGCGCCTGGGGCGTGCCGCTGACCTGCTTCGTCAAACGCGGCGCGAAGCCGACCGACCCTGACTTCCTGCTGCGTGATGCGGAGGTGAATGCACGGATCGTCGCGGCTTTCGAGGCCGAAGGCGCTGATGTCTGGTATGTGCAAGGATTCAAGGAGCGCGTCCTTGAAAACCTTCACGATCCTGAAGCCTATGATCAGGTTTTTGACATTCTTGATGTGTGGTTCGATAGCGGCTCGACCCATGCTTTCGTGCTGCGCGACCGCGAGGATGGCAGCCCGGACGGGATCGCGGATCT
>PWZT01000046.1 GCA_003567315.1 Paracoccaceae bacterium | reverse complement strand
TCGCGGAAATTACGCAGCTTTCTGGATCGATAGCACCATGGCGCGGCGCAACTGGCACGAGGAGGCCCGTGAGGCAATATCACTCTATGCTGCCGACGCGCGCGCGAATGGCCCCCGGCTTTGGACCTATACTGATCTTGCCGTGGCACTTGGCAAACATCCGTCACAAGCGCGCGCATTGAGCCCTTTATTGGCGGCATTGCGCGACGTGTGCCTCGAACGGGAGATGCCCGATTTGTGCGCGGTAATCGTCTCATCCGGGACCGAGTTACCATCGCGAAAATCTTTCGAGACTTTAAGCGGCACCTGGTGCGACACTGGCCTCGACGAAGACGGTGTGCGCGAAGAGCAGGCGCGCATCTTCGCACTTGATTGGCGCGACGTCTGAACCCGGCTCAGGCTTCCGCCTCGATCCCCGCCGCCGCAGCGCCCGCCAGCGCGGCCTCGGCGTCGTTGTCGGACGTGTCGCCCGTCACGCCAATCGCACCGATCACCTCGCCCGCGCGGCGCAGGAGCACGCCGCCAGGCACGGGCACGACCTGCCCGCCATAGACGCCATTCACGGCAGCCATGAAATAGGACTGCGCCTCGGCCCGTGCCATCTGCGCGCGCCCGGCCATGCCCAGCATCACCGCACCATACGCCTTGCCCTGCGCGATGCCGAACCGCCCCGGCGCCGCGCCATCCTCGCGCTCAAACGCCAGCACATGCCCGCCCGCATCCAGCACCACCACCGAGAGCGGCTTGAGCCCCATCTCGCGCCCCTTGGCGCGGGTCGCCGCAATGATGCTGCGGGCCTCGTCCAGTGTGAGAACCATCGCAAACTCCTTAAAATTTTATGTTTCGCATGCGAAACATTATTCGGCAAGCCGTTGTTTTCATGAAGCAATACGGCCTCAAGCGTGGATTGCCCCATCCCCGCAGGCCAAGGCGGCCTCGCGCACCGCCTCGGAATAGGTCGGATGCGCATGGCAGGTGCGCGCCAGATCCTCGGCGGCCGCGCCAAACTCCATTGCGACGCAGATCTCATGGATCAGATCGCCCGCATAAGGGCCGATGATATGCGCGCCGAGGATGCGGTCGGTCTCCTTGTCGGCAAGGATCTTCACGAACCCCTCGGCCGCGAAATTCGCTTTCGCGCGACCATTGCCCATGAAGCTGAACTTGCCGGTCTTGTAGCTGCGGCCCGCCTCCTTGAGGCTCTCCTCGGTCTCGCCCACAGAGGCCACCTCGGGCCATGTATAGATCACGCCCGGGATCACCCCGTAATTCACATGCCCCGCCTGCCCGGCAAGGATCTCGGCGACCGCCATGCCTTCATCCTCGGCCTTGTGCGCGAGCATCGGCCCCTCGATGGCGTCGCCAATGGCATGGATCCCGTCAACGCTGGTGGCGAAATGCTTGTCAGTGGCGATCTGCCCGCGCTCGGTCAGCTTCACACCGAGCTTGTCGAGCCCCAGCCCTTGCGTGTAGGGCCGCCGCCCGGTGGCCAGCAGCACCGTGTCGGCATCGATGGTATGTTCGCTGTCATCCTTCAACAGCTTGTAGGTGACCTTGGCCTTGGTCTTCAGCGCCTCGGATTTCTGCACCGCGGCACCCGTGATGATTTCCATCCCCTGTTTCTTCAGGATCCGCTGGAAGGTCTTGGCGACCTCGCCATCATTGCCCGGGATGATCCGGTCGAGATATTCCAGCACTGTCACCTCGGCCCCGAGCCGGGCAAAGACCGACCCCATCTCCAGCCCGATCACGCCCGCGCCGATGACGATCATCTTCTTGGGGATCTTGCCCAGCTCCAGCGCGCCGGTGGAGGTGACGACGGTTTTCTCATCGACCTCCACCCCCTTGAGCGGGCTGGATTCCGAGCCCGAAGCGATGACGATCTTCTTGGCCTCATGCGTGGTGTCGCCGACCTTGACCTTGCCCGGCGCGGGGATGCTGGCCCAGCCCTTGATCCAGTCCACCTTGTTCTTCTTGAACAGGAACTCGATGCCCTTGGTGTTCTGGCCGATCGTGTCCTCCTTGTAGGCAAGCATCTTCTTCCAGTCGGGCTTCGGTTTCGCGCCGGTCAGGCCCATGGCTTCGAAATTATGCTCGGCCTCGTGGAGTTTATGCGTGGCATGCAACAGCGCCTTGGAAGGGATGCAGCCGACATTGAGGCAAGTGCCCCCCAGTGTGTCGCGCCCTTCCACGCAGGCGACTTTCAGCCCGAGTTGCGCGGCCCGAATGGCGCAGACATAGCCGCCAGGGCCGGAACCGATGACGATCAGATCGTAGGACATGGGATTTCCTTTCCGTTGCAGGGACAGGGGGCGCTTCGCCCCCCTTGCCCAGCCATATTATATGGTTGGGCACACCCCCAGAGAGTATTTTCGGCAAGATGAAGACGCATCAGAAAACTGCAACCAGCAGGATGATTAATGTGGACAAAAACCCCACGGCCCAGATCAGCGAGCGCCAGGGATTCAGCCCATAGGCATAGGCGGGGATATAGAGGATGCGAGCGACCAGATAAGCATAGGCGCAAATGGCGGTCAGAGTGCTGGACTGGTCCGAAAGGGTGATGACAGTAACCGCAATGCCAAAGAGGATGAGCCCCTCGAAATGGTTCTGCATGGCGCGGCCAAGGCGGGCAGTGCGCTTGGACATGTCCTGATCGGGCGCATGATCGCGTGACCCGGCGGTGTAGCGGGTGCCGAGTTCGAGATTGGCCGGGATGGCATAGAGCGCGTATTGCGCGACCTGAAGCAGGGCGGCGAGTGTGAGGGCGGTGAGTTCAGGGGTCAATTAAACAATTCCCAGCTTTGAGACCAACTGTTGAAAGCTACGATTCCATGAAACCAGTCAGGCGTAGCCATATGCCGATACGGTTCGCTAGTTGCGAAAAACTTAGAATAAACTACCACGCAGTCGGTCGGCTTTTTTAACAAGGTTCCATTTCGCTTGGGCTGGAACCTACCTATCAAAGCGTGCTCGACGAGCCTCAAGTCAGACGGACATTTGCTTTTTCTGCGGCCAGATAGGCCAGCCGTGCAAATCTCCCCTAAATAGTATTCACTAAGCTTCGCCTCGTGAAGCTTATGATGGCGAGTAAGCCTTGTGTCGGGTCGCATTGAACGGCCAATATATTCGACTTTATACTCTCCTCGTCGCTGGCTGACACCCATATAAAGCCAGCGGCCACTCCAGGTTTCCTGTGCACCTCTAACAAAGCAATCGTACGACCTGTAGGGTCCATACCAGTCTACAATTGCTGCAATTGGCACAACACTAACCTCTTTGTTGAGCGCCCATGAGGACTGCGCGCAAACTCGCGCGCAGCGTCGGCATCACAAATCCATCAGCAAACGGCGCGGATCCTCCAGCGCCTCTTTCACGCGCACGAGGAAGGTCACAGCGCCCTTGCCATCGACGATCCGGTGGTCATAGGACAGCGCGAGATACATCATCGGGCGCGCTTCGATCTGGCCCTTCACGACCATCGGGCGCTGCTGGATCTTGTGCATCCCCAGAATACCCGATTGCGGCGGGTTCAGGATCGGCGAGGACATCAGCGAGCCATAGACCCCGCCATTGGAGATCGTGAACGAGCCCCCCTGCATCTCGGCCATGGTCAGCTTGCCATCACGGGCGCGCTTGCCGAAATCGCCGATGCGCTTCTCGATCTCGGCAAAGCCCATCTTGTGCGCATCGCGCAGCACTGGCACGACAAGGCCGTTGGGCGTGCCGACCGCGACGCCCATATGGACATAGTTCTTGTAGACGACATCCGTGCCATCGATTTCGGCATTGACCTCGGGCACTTCCATCAGCGCATGGCAGCAGGCTTTCACGAAGAAGGACATGAAGCCCATCTTCACGCCGTGCTTCTTCTCGAACATGTCCTTGTATTCGTTGCGCAACTCCATGATGCCACCCATATCGGCCTCGTTATAGGTGGTCAGCATGG
>PWZT01000085.1 GCA_003567315.1 Paracoccaceae bacterium | reverse complement strand
CTTGCGCAGCAACTGGGAGGCGGTGCTGCAATGACAGGAACATTCCGCCACCTGCTTGGCGTTCTGGCCATCGGCGGGCTTGCCGCTTGCGGCAATGCACCCGAACAATCCCCCATGCGCATTGCGCTGGATGCAGGGCTTTCCGGCCTGACCGGCGAGTCGCGCCCATCGCCCGCGCAGGTTCCCGAGAGCGGCTTCCTCGCGGTCGCCCCGACGCTCATCGCCACAGCGCAGTCAGAGCCAGCGGTGGGCCTCTACATGCAGGAGCGCAACACGCAAGCACTCTTGTCGCTCTCGGGCGCGACGGCCACGCATGTCACATGGCTTACCGGCGATCGCATCTCGGTCACCCTGTCGGGCGGCACGATGCTCGCGCGCACAAGCGGGCTCGGGCATGATCTGAACAATGCCGATTTCTCCCAGACGCTGATGCTGATGGCGCAAGGGGCGGCGGGGCAGGCCGAGCGGACGCACACTTACCTCACTGCGGATTTCCAGCAGGACCGCGAGCGCTTCACCTGCGATGTGCGCCCGCTTGGGCAAGCGCAGGTGCAACTGGGCCGCGCATCGCGCCAGACGCTTGCCTATGAGGAAGCCTGCACCGGCGATATGGGCGATTTCACCAATCGCTACTGGCTCGATACAGGCAGCGGGCAGATCGTGCAGGCCGTGCAATGGGTGCACCCGCAGGTCGGCAAAGCGCATCTGCAATTGCTCAACCAGTGATCGCGCGGGTGCTCCTGGTCACCCGATCTCGAAAATGCCCTCGATCTCGACCGCAACCCCCAGCGGCAGCGACGGTGCGCCCACAGCCGCGCGCGCGTGCCGCCCTGCCTCGCCAAAGACCGCGACCATCAGGTCCGAGCAGCCATTGACCACCTTGGGCTGATCGGTGAAATCGGGCGTGCAATTCACGAAGCCCGTCAGCTTCACCACCCGGCGCAGCCGCGTCAGATCACCGCCACAGGCCGCGCGCAACTGCGCGATCAGCGCCAGCCCGCAGGCACGCGCCGCGCTCACGCCTTGCTCGACATCCAGATCCGCGCCGAGCTTGCCGCAGATGAACCCTTCCGGCCCCGAACTGATCTGGCCCGAGATGAAAACGAGCGACCCGCTCTGCACGAACGGCACATAATTGGCCGCAGGCGCTGGCGCGTCGGGCAGCGAAAGGCCAAGCTCGGCGAGGCGCTGGTCGATGGTGTTGGTCATGGTGTGGCTCCTGTCTGTCGCTGTTTGCCCGCGCACTATGCGCAGAGGCGCGGAAAAAGCCAGCCCCAGCTCAGGCTTTGCGCTTCGGCTTGCGGCTGAAAACCATCTTTTGCGAGACAAGTCGCTCCTGCGGCCCGATCCAGGCATAGGCCAGCAGCGACGGCTCCTGATCCGCCACCGTGATGCGATGCATCTGCCCGGGCGGGTTGAAGATCATCGAGCCCGGGACATAGACGCCCTGATCATTCTGCGACATCGCGCCCGAAAGGCAGATATAGCTCTCCGTGATCCCCTCATGCGCATGGGTGGGATAGATGCAGCCGGGCGCAAAGAGCACGAGCCCCAGAATGATCTGATCAGAGGGCACCGGCCCGGTCGGACCCAGAAGCTCGGCATAGGCGTATTTCTGATCGAGCCCGCGCGGCACCTTGTCGTAGCCATATTGCCATGACAACTGCGCCGCGACCGCGTTGATGCTGCGATTGACCCGGCTCATGGAGCGATCCCGGCCCTGATCGAGCGCGCGTTGCAGATGCGCGGTCACGGGCTTCACGGCCGCATCAGTGTCGCGCAGGGGCGGGTTGGCGCGCAGAACGGCCCCGATCTTCTCGCGCACAAGGCGCTGATGGGCGCGGATCTTGGCGCTGCCGCCTGCGGGGATGGTGCGATACATCTCCAGAAAATCGCGCAGCAGATAGCCCCATGCGGGGCGGTCCGACAGCAGCAGGGCGGGGGCCGTGTTTTCCATGCGAAGAGCCTGCCGTTTCAGCGCCGTGAATGCCCGTCCTTGCGCGACATCAAACCGCCCATGCGCGACGCTCGGATCACACCAGCCGCGACACCTCGACCGCCGCGCGCACGAAATCAGCAAAAAGCGGGTGCGGATCGAACGGCTTGGATTTCAGCTCGGGATGGAACTGCACGCCGATGAACCACGGGTGATCCTCATGCTCGACGATCTCGGGCAGCTTGCCATCGGGCGACATGCCCGAGAAGGTCATGCCCTTGCCCTCCAGCGCCTCGCGGAAGCGCGTATCGACCTCATAGCGGTGGCGGTGGCGTTCCTCGATGCGCGTGCTGCCATAAATCTGCGCCACGCGCGAACCTTCCTTCAGCGACGCGCTATAAGCGCCGAGCCGCATCGTGCCGCCCTTGTCGTCCGACAGCTTGCGCTCGACCTTGTGATTGCCCTGCACCCATTCCTTCAGGTGATAGACAACCGGTGTGAAGCGCTTCGCCCCGGCCTCATGATCGAACTCCTCCGAGCCCGCATCCCCGATCCCGGCGAGATTGCGCGCGGCCTCGATCACCGCCATCTGCATGCCCAGACAGATCCCGAAATAGGGGATCTTCTTCTCGCGCGCATATGTGGCGGCCTTGATCTTGCCTTCGGTCCCACGCTCGCCAAAGCCACCGGGCACGAGGATCGCATGGAAGGCTTCCAAAGCCGGGCCGGGATCATCGGTGTCAAAGACACTGGCGTCGATCCATTCGACCTTCACGCGCACCCGGTTGGCAATCCCGCCATGCACCAGCGCTTCCTTGATCGATTTGTAGGCATCCTCGAGCTGGACATATTTGCCCACAATCGCGATGCGCACCGCGCCTTCGGGGTTGGTCAGCCGGTCCATCACATCTTCCCAGCGCGCCAGATTGGGCCGCGGCGCGGGGGTGATACCGAACGCATCGAGCACGGCCTGATCGAGCCCGGCCTTGTGATAGGCGAGCGGCGCCTCATAGATCGAGTGCAGATCATAGGCCGGGATCACTGCCTCGGGCCGGACATTGCAGAACAGCGCGATCTTGCCGCGCTCCTTTTCGGGGATGGGCTGTTCGGAGCGGCAGACCAGCACATCGGGCGCGATCCCGATGCTCTGCAACTCCTTGACCGAGTGCTGGGTGGGTTTGGTCTTCAACTCCCCGCTCGCGCTCAGATAAGGCAGCAGCGTCAGATGCATGAAGATGCACTGCCCGCGCGCGCGCTCATGGCTGAACTGGCGGATCGCCTCGAAAAATGGCAACCCTTCGATATCGCCCACTGTCCCGCCGATCTCGCAGAGCATGAAATCGACCTCATCCTCGCCGATGGCGAGGAAGTCCTTGATCTCGTTGGTCACATGCGGGATCACCTGAATGGTCTTGCCCAGATAATCGCCGCGCCGCTCCTTCTCGAGCACATTGGAATAGATCCGCCCCGAGGACACCGAATCAGTCCGCCGCGCAGCAACGCCGGTGAAGCGTTCGTAATGGCCGAGGTCGAGATCGGTCTCGGCCCCGTCATCGGTGACGAACACTTCGCCATGCTCAAAGGGCGACATCGTGCCGGGATCGACATTCAGATAAGGGTCGAGCTTGCGCAGCCGCACAGTGAAGCCCCGCGCCTGCAACAACGCCCCGAGCGCAGCCGATGCCAGCCCCTTGCCCAGGGACGACACAACCCCGCCAGTGATAAAGATGTAACGCGCCATGCGCCCCCCGTGATCTGGTATGTTTCGGGCCTTGCGCCTGCACGCAGGCAATGACCATCACGGGATTTGAGCTATAGGCCAGATTTCCCGATCCTGCAAGACGCCCGCAAGATAGGCGCGCAAGCTTCGCGCAGCCTACAAGCGATTGTGGGAAGCTCAGTCGATTGGCGGCGGGGTCAGCGCATCGTCATCCGCAGCCGGGGGCGGCATCAGGCTGTCATCGGCGGCAGGCGGCGGCAAGAGCCCGTCATCGCCCAAAGGCAGCGCTGGCTCGCTCGGTGCGCTTGGCGCCGTCGGCACGCCCAGCCGGTCGAGCACTGATGTCGTCGCCGATTGCTGTGCTGCCATGATCGTCAGCGTAAGCGAGGTCGCGATGAAGGCAATCGCCAGCGCCCATGTCAGCTTCGCCATCGCGGTGAGCGGCGGGCGCCCGGCGCTCGGGTTG
>PWZT01000098.1 GCA_003567315.1 Paracoccaceae bacterium | reverse complement strand
GCGCGCAGCCGCGCGTGGCCTTCGGGCAGTTGGTGGAACGCGGGCTGTTGCGCCCCGGCGAAGTGCTGGTCAATCCGCGCGGGCAGGCCGCCAAGGTGCGCGTCGATGGCTCGCTGGTCAGCGCCGAGCATCGCGGTTCCATCCATCAGGTCGGCGCCGCGCTCGAAGGCGCGCCGTCGTGCAATGGCTGGACCTATTGGCAGTTCCGCCGCGATGGCCAGCTCATTCCCATAGATTTCCTGCGCCAGCAAATCCGGGCCGAGATGTCCGAATAGCTCTGGTGCTCCGATTTACCGCCGGTGTCCCGTGTTACCCGCCGGGATGCCCACTGGCCCCGCCCTCGTGGCGGGGCTTTTTTTGCCGCTGGATCTGCGCGGCACGGGTGGCTAATACTGCACATGTGAAATGACAAGAGGCTTGCCATGCGCGATTTCCAGTCCCCCGGCCGCTCGGCGGTTTTCGCAACCAATGGCATCTGCGCGACCTCGCACCCGCTGGCCGCCAAGACGGCGATCGACATTCTGCAACAGGGCGGCAATGCCGCCGACGCCGCGCTTGCGGCGGCCGTGCTTCTGCCGCTCTGCGAGCCGCATATGACCGGGCTTGCGGGCGATTGCTTCGTGCTGCTGAAGCCTGCGGGGCGCGAGGATGTGGTCGCCCTCAATGGCTCGGGCCGCGCGCCTGCCGCGCTCGATGCTGCGCAACTGCGCGCGGCGGGCCATGCAAGCGTGCCGCTTTACGGGGTGGAATCGGTCACCCTGCCCGGCGCTGTCGATGCCTTCTGCCAGCTCAATACCGATTGGGGCCAGATGCCGCTGGCCGAGATCCTCGCCCCCGCGATCAGCTATACCGAGGCCGGTGTCCCGGTCGGCCCGCGCACCGCCCATGACTGGCCGCGCGCGACGCATCTGCAAGGCGATGCACGGGGCTTTTATCTCAAGGATGGCCACGCGCTGCGCCCGGGCGAGATCTTCCGCGCGCCCGGTCAGGCCGAAATCCTGCGCCGCATCGCCGCCGAGGGCCGCGCGGGCTTCTATGAGGGCGAGGTCGCCGCAGACCTGATCGACAGCCTCCGCGCCCTTGGCGGGGTGCATAGCCATGACGATCTCGCCGCCACGCGCTGCGATTACAGCGATCCTGTCAAAAGCTCCTACAAGGGCCATGAGCTGGTCGAACATGCGCCCAACGGGCAGGGCGCCACGGCCAATCTGATCCTCAACATCCTGGCGCATTTCGATCTTGCGGCGCTCGACCCGCTGGGCCCCGAACGCGCGCATCTGGAAGCCGAGGCCACGAAGCTCGCCTATGATGCGCGCAACCGCTTTCTGGGCGATCCCGACCATGTCACGCGGCTTGCCCATATGCTCAGCCCCGCCACCGCCGAAAACCTCGCCGCGCTGATCGACCCTTCCCGCGTGCTGCCCGACCCCGCGCCCCTGAGCGAAGAGGTGCATCGCGACACGGTCTATCTCACAGTGGTCGATGGGCAGGGCATGGCGGTCTCGCTCATCTTCTCGATCTTTCATGCTTTCGGCGCGGGTCTCGCCTCGCGCCGTTTCGGGCTGTTGTTCCAGAATCGCGGCGCGGGCTTCACGCTGGAAGAAGGCCATGTGAACGAACTCAAGGGCGGCAAGCGCCCTCTGCACACGATCATCCCGGCCATGCTGCGCCATGAAGGCCGCGTGATCCTGCCCTTCGGCGTCATGGGTGGCGCCTATCAGCCCACGGGCCATGCGCGGCTGGTCAGCAACCTGCTCGATTACGGGATGGATCTGCAAAGCGCGATCGACGGCCCGCGCGCCTTTGCGGAAAACGGCACCCTCACGCTGGAGCGCCCCTATCCCGAAGCCACGCGCGCAGCCCTCGCGGCGCTTGGCCACAAGGTCCAGCGCGCCGAGACCCCGATGGGCGGCGCGCAGGCCATCCGTATCCATGCAAGCGGTGTGCTGGAGGGCGCGTCAGACCCGCGCAAGGATGGCTGCGCGCTGGGGTATTGAACGCCGGTCACGGCACAGACCCACCGGAGCCCCCGGCCCGGAACGGGCAGGGGGTGACAGATAAACCTGCGGCGCAGCCGCTCTATTGGATCACTTCGCGGCCAGTTGGTCCCAGCATTCGAGCGCCTTGCCCGCATACATCACTGCCGGGCCGCCCCCCATCTGGATCGCCATCGCCAGCACATCGCCCAGTTCCTCGCGCGTGGCCCCGGCTTTCATCAGCGCATCGACATGAAAGGCGATGCAGGGCTCGCAACGCACCCCGATCGCAATGCCGAGCGCCACGAATTCCTTCTCCTTCGCACCCAGAACGCCGCCTTGCTTGACGCCGCTCGAGAGCGCGCCCATGCCTTTCATGGCATCAGGGATGGTTTTGGCCAGTTCGCGGCTGCGGGCGCGGGTATCAGCGATCAGCGCTGGGTAGTCCATCGGGTAACCTCATATATCATTTTACGCATATGAGGTCGCATGGACCACCCGTCCCGCGCGTTGATCTGGGTCAAATCCCGAGGAAAGGTTGTGCAAGACGCGGGATGAGGCCGCGGAATTTCAACGGCGCATCGGTCACGGCGAGACAGATACAATCCTCGCCCATCTCCGCGACCGGCTGGTGATGCGTCTCTTCATCCGCAATCTCGACATCGCCGCGCCCGAAACGATCATGCTCATCCGCAAAAGCGCCCTGCAGCACCAGCGTCAACTCCAGCCCGCCATGCGTGTGATCGGGCACAGCCGTGCCCGCAGGAATGAAAAGCAGCCGCGCCGTCGCGTGCTCCGACGTTTCGAGCACCATCTGCTTGGCCCCGCCGCCAAGGCTGCGCCATCTGATCTCGCCATCCGCGCCCAAATAATCGCGCAGCGGTGCCGGGATCACGTCATCCTTTGGCGGCACTGCCACTTTGCGCTGCACCGGCGGCTGCGCCTTCACGCGCGCTAGCGTGGCCGAGAGCGCATCTGCACGCATCGTCACGCTCGGCTCAGATACTTCCTCCAGCACAGCGCCCCCCACTGCATCGAAGCTCGCAAGGCGGGCGCGGCATTCGTCGCACATCGCGATATGCGTTGCGACGGCCAGATTGAAGGCCTCGGGCAGCGTGCCTGTCGAATAGGCCATCAACAATTTGTCGCTCAGGTGGTGGGTAATCATCGTCGTCGTCTTTCTCAACTCAGGGAATGGCGCAGCCTTTCAAGCGCCAGTCGTATTCGGGATTTGATGGTGCCAAGTGGCAATCCGGTTTCATCTGCGATTTCGCTATGCGACAGCTCGCCAAAATAAGCGCGCTCGATCATGACGCGTTGTTTCTCGGGCAGCTCTGCAATCGCCGCGACAAGCTGGTCGCTTTCCTGTTGCAGGCTCAGTATGTCAAGCTGGTCCGGCTCTTCCTCCGGCCCCCAGTTCAAATCCTCTGGCTCGGGCCTGCGGTCACGGCGCAGCATGTCGATGCGGCGATTGCGCGCGATGGTGAAAATCCATGTCGCAACGCTTGCGCGCGAAGCATCGAATTGTCCGGCTTTCCGCCAGACCGTCACCATCACATCCTGCGCGCATTCCTCGGCCATCGCATGATCCGCGCCCGACTTGATCAAAAAGGCTTTGACCCTCGGCGCGAAATGCTCGAACAAGGCTGCGAAAGCGTCGGTGTCCTGCGTGTCGGCAACCCTTCGGAGAAGAGTGACCCATTTCAGCCCCTTGCCTGCCCTCACTGACGACTGCCTTTTTCCACGTCGATTGGTCTCTCGCTCTGCGAATATCTTATTCGCAGCATCGAGCCCTTGTCGAGCAGCAGGAGAGGCACCGGTCATATCAAACATGTCGTGGTTACGCGCGTGCGCCGCAACCGGATCACTCTGAACCGAGAAAAAAACACGCATCCAAATCGCATCTTTTTGGGATTGATCCGCCTCTGAGCGCGGCGCGTAAACCCCCGGATACTTACCCTTACGGAGCCTGAGCATGCCCTTTGAACTGAACGATACCCCTGCCCGAAATATAGCCGTGATCGGCGGGGGCATCTCCGGGCTTGCGAGTGCATGGCTCATGTCGCAGCGACATCGTGTCACGCTCTTTGAGGCAGAGCCACACCTCGGTGGCCATGCGCGCACGATTCTTGCGGGCAAGCGCGGCGACCAGCCAGTCGATACCGGCTTCAT
>PWZT01000057.1 GCA_003567315.1 Paracoccaceae bacterium | reverse complement strand
GGAGCTGCGGGTCCGAGAAGCCGACAGTGTTTACCAGCGCGGCCTCATTGGCATATTGCGCAGCCATCTGAGCCAGGAAAGATGATTCCATGACCGCGTCCTGCAGATGCCCTTCAAGCGCATCGAAGGTTTCGGCCCGCATTGCTGTATGCTCGGTCCCGCAGAAGAAGCGCAGGTCGATAGACTGCGACACGACAGGCGACATATTTGCGTAGGCCACAGCGGATGCCCATGTCTCGGCCCCGTCGATCAGACCCTGGCGCAGACCGTCCAGCGTTTCTTCCCAGGCGATCGGGGTGGGGTTGAGATCCATCAACTCCATCGCGATCCGGCCAAGCTGCGTGCCGGTGACACGGTTTCGGGTGCCCGCGAGATCGGTGATGCTGGTGACATTGTCACGGTCGCGCCACGCATTGCCCAACTGGATGCCGCGCAATTCGCAATGCGTGAACAGGAATTTAAGCCCATGCATCCGCTCATAGGGCTCGCGCAAAAGCTGCATGCTCGCCGGGTGATACATGAAGTAATATTGCGACGCGACCGAGGGGAACATGTAGGCGTAATCCAGCACGTTCAGATAGGGGGCGCCCCCAGCCGAGTTCTGGGTAGATGCCGAGAACAGATCGACAATCCCCTCCTGTGTTCTGGTCACGCAATCGAGCTGTCCGCAGATCTGGTTGTCGCCTATGAACTCGACCCGTATTTCGCCATCGGTGCGTTCCTCGATATCGCGGACGAATTCCGGTATCCCGTTGCGCTCGATCATCAGGTTTCGTGCATTGAACCCGGCGGCACCGTAGCGCAGCGTGTGGCGCGGCTCATTGGCGAAGCGCTTTTCATAGGTCGACTCCACCGCTTTCGCGAGTTGCGGCGCCGTGATGACCCCGGCCATCCCGCCGAGCGCCAGCATGGTCGAGCTCATCCCGAAACGCTGTGTGATACGCAGGAAATCGCGGCGTGAGATGCCGGACAGATCTTTCTTCATTTTTGCTCCTCCTGTTGCAGTCAAGTTTGCAGTCATTTGCCAGCCCAGCCGCGCGGGCGGTGCCCGTCGCGACACTCCGAGAGCGTTTCAGGGGTTTGTTCAGGCCCGGTCCAGCACTGCGCGTGCAGTGACGCCATCTGCGCTTCACTGTTTCGGGTGCAGCCCATCATCGTGCGAAATCAGCCATGCTGACGCCGCCTGTCGGGCATTGCTAGGGATAGTGCTTGCGCACATCCGGCCATGACTTCCTCCCCAAGCTGACCGTGTGAAGTTTCTTGTTTTTGAAACTTGCAGTATCAAAAAACCACCCATATTCTTGCAAGTCAAGTGATTTCATTGCGGAGATCGTGGCGGGGGAGGAACCGATGTTCGATGACGAAGCTGACATCGTGATTGTGGGCGCAGGATCGGCGGGCTGCGTGCTTGCGAATCGCCTGAGTGCAAATCCGAAATTGCGCGTAATGCTGCTGGAAGCCGGGGGCCGCGATCTCAATCCGTGGATCCATGTGCCGGTCGGATATTTTCGCACCATGGGCGATCCGACGCTGGATTGGTGCTACATGACCGAGCCCGACCCGGGGCTGAACGGGCGTCGCCTGCCCTGGCCGCGCGGCAAGGTGCTGGGGGGGTCGTCCTCGCTCAACGGGCTGTTGTATGTGCGGGGCCAGCCACAGGATTATGATCGCTGGCAGCAGATGGGCAATCCCGGCTGGGGCTGGGATACTGTGCTGCCCTATTTCAAGCGCGCCGAGGATCAGGAGCGCGGCGAGGATGACTATCACGGCACGGGCGGCCCGCTTTCGGTGACGAATGCGCGTCTGGAACGGCCGATCTGCGATGCCTGGGTCGAGGCCGCGCAGGCGGCGGGCTACCCGTATAACTCCGATTACAATGGCGCGACGCAGGAAGGGGTCGGGTATTTCCAGCTTACCGCGCGCAACGGGCGGCGGTGCAGCACCGCCGTCGCCTATCTCAACCCGGTGCGCAAGCGCCCCAATCTGCAGATCGTCACCCGCGCGCAGACGACCGAAGTGCTGTTCGAGGGCAAGCGCGCAATCGGCGTGGCATGGCGCGGGCCGGATGGCGACCTGCGCAAGGTCAGGGCGCATCAGCGCGTGGTGCTGTCGGCGGGCGCCATCGGCTCGCCGCAGATCCTGATGCTCTCGGGGCTCGGCCCGGCCGAGCATCTGCGCAGCATGGGCATCACGCCGCGCGTCGATCTGCCGGGCATGGGCCAGAACCTGCAGGACCATCTGCAGGCGCGGCTGGTCTTCCGCACCCACCGCCCGACCTTGAATGATGAAGTGCGCAATCCGCTCAAGAAGCTGGGCATCGCGCTGCAATACGCCACCAGCCGCACCGGGCCCATGACCATGGCGGCCTCGCTGGCCACTGCGTTCCTGCGCACCTCGCCCGATCTGGAGACCCCGGATATCCAGTTTCACATCCAGCCATGGTCGGCCGACAGCCCCAGCGAAGGGGTGCATCCCTTCTCGGCCTTCACCGCATCGGTCTGCCAGTTGCGTCCTGAGAGTCGGGGCCATCTGGAGCTTGCAAGCCCCGATCCGGCACGCGCGCCGATCATCCATCCCAACTATCTGGCCACCCCGACTGATTGTCAGACAATGGTCGAAGGTGTGCGCGTGGCGCGCGAGATTGCACGCCATGCGCCCCTGCGTGACGAGATCCGCGACGAGTATCGCCCCGGCCCGCAGGTCGAGGACAGCGACACCGACGCGTTGCTCGACTGGGTGCGCAATACGGCAACGACGATCTACCACCCCACGGGCACTTGCAAGATGGGCCCCGAGGGCGACCGCATGGCCGTGCTCGATACCAGATTATGCGTGCGCGGGGTCAGTGGACTGAGTGTGGCCGATTGCTCGATGATGCCCGAGATCATCTCGGGCAACACCAACGCGCCCGCCATCATGATCGGCGAGAAGGCCAGCGACATGATCCTCGAAGACATCGGGCAAGAGGCGCAGGTTTCGGTGTGACTTCTGAGTTGATGCGAATGCCGATAACGGGGCGCAGATGACGACGCTGGCAGGCTTGGAACTCTGGCAACTCGTCTATCTCGCCCTGTGCATCCTGCTCGCCGCCTGGGTGCGGGGCTATTCGGGCTTCGGGTTTTCCGCGCTGGTCATCACTTCAGCCGCGCTGGTAACCGACCCTGTGCCCTTTGTCGCCACGCTCGTCATTTGCGAGATCGTGCTGAGCTTCGGTCAGGCGCGGGGCGTGATCGCGCAAGTGGACTGGCGGCGGACCTGGACGATGCTGGTGGGGGCCACTGTCGTCATGCCGGCAAGTTTCGTGCTGATTGCGCGCATGGGCGAAGATGTGGCGCGCATGGCGATCTCGGCGATGGTGCTGGTGATCTGCGTGGCCATGGCGCGCGGCGTCCAGTTCGGGCGCGAGATCGGTTTAGGCGGCAATCTGATCGCGGGCATGTTCTCCGGCATCGCCAATGGCGCGGCCTCGGGGGGCTTGCCGATCGCTGTCTATCTGGCCGCGCAACCTGTCGCGGCATCGGTGTTCCGCGCCACCCTGATTGCCTACCTCACGCTCTTGTGCCTGATCGCGCTGCCCTCGCTGTGGTGGACCGGGCTCTTGAGTGTGGACAGCCTCGTGATCCTCGCCGCGATGCTGCCGCTGATGGCGCTGGGGCTGTGGGTCGGGGGGCGGCGCTTCGCCTCTGCCAATCCGCAGGATTTCAAGAAATTCACGCTGATCCTGCTGATCACGCTCGCAGGGCTCGGGTTGTTGCGCAGCCTGCTATGGTAGGCGCGCTTCAGCGCGTCACATCATCGGGCAGGCCAAGCCGCGTCATCAGCGCGGCCATCGCATCGCTGACCTCGTCCCATGCAGCAGCCCGCGCGGCAAACAGCGTTGCCTGCGAGCAATGCACAGGCGGGTCGCGCAGGATCTTGAGGTGATTGGCGCGCAGGGTCTCGCCGGTTGAGGTGATGTCAGCGATCGCCTCGGCCGTGAGGTTCTTCACTGTGCCCTCGGTCGCCCCCTGACTGTCGACAAGCTGATAATCCGCGACCCCATGCGCGCGCAGATACTCGCGCACCAGCCGGTGATACTTGGTCGCGATTCGTAGCCGGAACCCATGCGCAGCCCGAAAGCGGCTGGCCACGGCATCGAGGTCGTCCAGCGTCTCGACATCGACCCAGACCTTCGGGACTGCGATGATCAGATCGGCATGGCCAAAGCCCATCGGCGCAAGCTCGGTGACTTGCGCGGCACAATCGGCCAGATGCTCGCGCACCAGATCAGAGCCGGTGACGCCGAGATGAATGCGCCCCGCCGCCAGTTCGCGCGGGATCTCCGAGGCCGAGAGCAGCACCAGCTCCACCCCATCGACCCCCTCCACCGCGCCAGCATATTCGCGCGCCGCGCCTGTGCGCTTGAGGTTCACGCCGCGATCAGCAAACCAATCGAAGGTTTGCTCCATCAACCGGCCCTTGGAGGGCACGCCCAGCTTCACGCTCATGCTTTGCCCTCCAGCAAGGCCAGCGTCTCGGGCCGGATCACGCCGCCCACAGCCGGGATCGCGCGGCCCTGACCCAACACGGCGGTCAGCGCATCATAGCGCCCGCCTGTGGCCACCGGCGGGAGATCCGCCCGCCCCGCGATGAAGCCGAACACGAAGCCATCGTAATATTCCATTGTCGTGCGCCCGAAACTGGCCTCGAAGGGCAGCGCAGCGGGGTCGATCCCGGCGGCGGCAAGCGCCTTGAGCCGCGCCTCCAGCCGGTCGAGCGCCGGGGTCAGCGCGGGCCAGTCCTGCGCGCGTAGCTGGGCCAGCGCCTCGGTGGCAGGCGCGGCGAGGGCGAGCAGGTGCTCGAGCCGCGCGACCTGCGCTTGCGGGATCGGGGGCGTCTGGGCATCCGCGCATAAAAGCGCCGCACGCTCGGCGATTTCCTCGGCGCTGCGCAGGCCGACCATCTGCCCGGCCTCGGCGATCAGCGTCTCGGCGGATGCGTTTTGCAGCTTCGTCACAAGCTCCGCGCGCGCCTTGGCCAGCGGCCCGTGCCCGCCCATCCGCTCGAGCAGCGCGCGAAAGCGCCGCGGCCGCCAGATATGGCGCAGCAGTGCTGCCTTGCGCTCGGGGCTTGTCTCCAACCCTTCGACCGCCGCTTTCAGAATACCGATATCGCCGGTCACAGGCCGCAGATCATGACCCTGCAAGAGCCGGGTGAAGAGCGCGAAAACCTCGGCATCTGCGCGGGCCGGGTCATCGCGGGCGAAAAGCTCGAACCCAACCTGTAGATATTCCCGCGCGCGCGTGCTGGTCTGCATGCGGAACACTGGGCCCGCATAGCAATAGCGCGCAGGCTCCGCGCCGATGCGCATATGCGCTTGGACCACGGGGACCGTGAAATCAGGGCGCAGCATCATCTCGCCCTGGCGCGGGTCATGGGTCACATAGGCGCGCGCGCGGATATCCTCGCCATAAAGATCGAGCAGCGTTTCGGCGGGTTGCAGGATCTCGGTCGCGACAGGCTGCGCGCCTGCCGCCTGCATCTGCGCCAGCAACTCCGCCGCAAGCCGCTCGGCCTCGGTCATCCGTGCCGCCCCATGATCTCGCGCACTGTCGCCACCATCTCGGCCAGCGGCACTTTGACCTGCGCGGGCTGGGATTTCCATTCCTCGAGGCTCGCATCCTGCGCGAGCTTCGCGCCGAGGATCAGATCCTTGACCTGCACCACCCCGCGCGCGGCCTCATCCTCGCCCTGGATGATGGCGACAGGACTGCGGCGTTTATCGGCGTATTTCAACTGGTTGCCGAAATTCTTGGGGTTGCCGAGATACATCTCGGCGCGGATGCCCGCATCGCGCAGATCGCGCACCATGCCCATGTAATCGGCCATGCGGTTGCGATCCATCACGGTCACGACGACCGGCCCTTGCGCCTCGGCCTCAAGCCGCCCCTTGGCGGCAAGCGCGGCGAGCAGCCGGTCCACCCCGATGCTGACGCCAGTTGCGGGGACGGCCTGGCCCGTGAAGCGCTTGACCAGATCATCATAACGCCCGCCACCGGCGACCGAGCCGAACTGGCGCGGGCGGCCTTTATCGTCCTTGATCTCAAAGGTCAGCTCGGCCTCATAGACCGGGCCGGTATAGTAGCCGAGGCCGCGCACCACCGAGGGGTCGATGATGATGCGGTCGGGGCCGTAGCCTTGGGCTTCAACCAACTCGGAAATTTGCCTCAGTTCTTCAACGCCTTCCTGACCTTGTTGGCTGTCGCTAACAACCGCTGAAAGGAAATTCAAAGCAGAGCGTGTTGGGTTGCTGCCACCAAGAAACATCTTTGGACGGCCAGAAGCGGCAACTTGTTTGACGCGATCTTGAGCTTCGGGTCCGAACTGAGGGCTAACATCCACGAAAGTCATTATTGTTTGGATTTGCGCTGCCCCAAGCCCCGCCCCCTTCGTGAAATCTCCGCTCTCATCCTTGCGCCCTTCGCCCAGCAAAGCGCGCACACCCTCAACCCCGAGACGGTCGAGCTTGTCGATAGCGCGCAGCACGATCCCGCGCTCATGCTCGAACTTGGAGGGGTCGGCCGGGTCCAGTATGCCCGCGACCTCCATCACCCCGTTCAGCACCTTGCGGTTATTGACCCGGACAACATAATCCCCGCGCTCGATCCCCACGGCCTCCAACGCATCCGCCAGCATCGCGCAGATCTCGGCATCGGCGGCCACCGAGGCGGCACCAACCGTATCTGCATCGCATTGATAAAACTGGCGAAATCGCCCCGGACCGGGCTTTTCGTTGCGCCAGACCGGCCCCATCGCGTAGCGGCGGTAAGGCGTGGGCAGATCGTTGCGGTATTGCGCCGCGACCCGCGCAAGGGGGGCGGTCAGGTCGTAGCGCAGCGCAAGCCAGTCGCCATCTTCCTCCCATGCGAAGACACCCTCATTCGGGCGGTCCACGTCCGGAAGGAACTTGCCGAGCGCCTCGACTGTCTCCACTGCAGAGGTCTCCAGCGCGTCAAACCCGTAGCGGTGATAGACGGCAGCGATTTTGTCCAGCATCGCCTTGCGCGCGCTGACTTGCTCGCCGAAATAGTCGCGAAAACCCTTCGGCGTTTCCGCCTTGGGACGTCTCTGGCCCTTGCCCTTTGCCATCGCGCCGCCGCTCCTTGCCCGTGCTCGCTGTGGCCTTAGCCCAAGGGCGCAGGCGGGGCAAGGGCGCGGGGTGGGCGCGGGCGAGGGACCGCATTATCTTGCGGCACATGCGCAGGCGGCCACCAGATAAGGTTATCCACAGCCCGCCCACAGGCTTATACAATTTGCATGATCCGTCCGAATCCTGTTACTGTTCCGACACAAAAAGGCAGTGCAGGGCAGGTGACAGCATGAACGAGGTCTCGGCGATCCGGTCGCAGGCGAGTGGCGATATCGAGGCGCTGCCGCATAATATAGAGGCCGAACAGCAGCTTCTGGGCGCGATCCTGGTCAATAACGATGTGTATGACCGCATCTCGTCGCTGGTGAAGCCCGAACATTTTTTCGACCCGGTCCATCAGCGCATTTACGAGATCGCGTCGGCGCGCATCCGCAAGAACGCGCTGGCCTCGCCGGTCACGCTCAAGGCCTTCATGGAAGAGGATGCCGGGCTGAAGGAGCTGGGCGGGCCGGCCTATCTTGTGCGCATCGCCGCGGCGGCGATCTCGGCCTATGCCGCGCGCGATTACGCTCAGATGATCTATGAGCTGGCCGTGCGGCGTGATCTGATCCGGCTGGGGCAGGATATTTCCGCGCGTGCGGCGCAGATGGATGTGACCTCCGAGCCGCGCGAGCAGATCGTGGAGGCGGAGCAGCGGCTCTACAAGCTCGCCGAACAGGGCGTGGCCGAGCGCGGGTTTCAGAGCTTTCTGAAGGCGGTGACCGAGGCGGTGAATGTCGCCAATGCCGCCTATCAGCGCGATGGCGGGCTCGCGGGGATCTCCACCGGGCTGATGGATCTCGACCGCAAGCTGGGCGGGTTGCATCCATCGGATCTGATCATCCTCGCGGGGCGCCCGTCGATGGGCAAGACCTCGCTGGCCACGAATGTCGCCTTCAATATCGCGCGCAACTACAAACATGGCCAGCGCCCCGATGGCACGGATGGCGCGGTTGATGGCGGCGTCGTGG
Source organism: Paracoccaceae bacterium (assembly GCA_003567315.1). Taxonomy (GTDB): domain Bacteria; phylum Pseudomonadota; class Alphaproteobacteria; order Rhodobacterales; family Rhodobacteraceae; genus Roseinatronobacter. The sequence continues at coordinate 94,489 of PWZT01000057.1, read as the reverse complement.
GGTTCTTCAGCCTCGAGATGAGCGCCGAGCAGCTTGCGGCGCGGATATTGTCGGAGGCCGCCGAAGTCCCCTCCGAGCAGATCCGGCGCGGCGACATGACCGAGGCCGAGTTCCGCCGCTTTGTGGAAGCCGCGAAGGAGCTGGAAGCCTGCCCACTCTATATCGACGACACGCCCGCGCTGCCGATTGCGCAGGTGGCCGCGCGTGCGCGCAGGTTGAAGCGGACGCATGGGCTCGATGTGCTGATCGTGGATTATCTGCAGCTTCTGCGGGGCTTGTCGAAGGACAGCCGCGTGCAGGAAGTCTCGGAGATCACGCAGGGGCTCAAGGCGATTGCCAAGGAGCTGAACATTCCGGTGATCGCCCTGTCCCAGCTTTCGCGGCAGGTGGAGAACCGCGAGGACAAGCGCCCGCAACTCTCGGATTTGCGTGAATCGGGCTCGATCGAGCAGGATGCAGATGTGGTGATGTTCGTCTTCCGCGAGGAATATTACCGCGAGCGCGAGAAGCCGTCGGATCATGATCTCGACGGGATGGCCAAATGGCAGGAAGTCATGGAGTCGGTGCATGGCAAGGCGGAGGTGATCATCGGCAAGCAGCGTCACGGGCCGATCGGCACTGTCGAGCTGAGCTTCGAGGGCCGCTTCACCCGCTTCGGCAATCTGGTCAAGCCGTGGCAGCAGGGCGGTGAGCAGGGGTTCTGAGCCGCGCGTCACGGGCGTCAATCATGTGACGCTGGTGGTGGCGGCTCTGGACCGCGCGCTGGCCTTCTATTGCGAAAAGCTGGGCTGTGTCCTGCGCGCACGCGGGCCGCGATTTGCCTATCTGGAGGCGGGCAGCCTGTGGCTCTGTCTGGAGCTGGGCCAGCCCGACCGACGCGCGGATGACACGCATATCGCGTTTTCCTGCGCGGCTGCGGATTTCGAGGCGATTTGCGCGCGGCTGGCGGAGGCGCCCCGCTGGAAGGCCAACCGCTCCGAGGGCGCGTCGCTCTATTTTCTCGACCCGGATGGGCACAAGCTGGAGCTTCATCTGGGCACGCTGGAAAGCCGGTTGGCGCATATGCGGCAGGCGGAGCCCGAGGGCAGGGCGCGTGACGTCTGAGTGCTCCCGCAGCGACGGGCTGCGCCGTGGGCGCTCAATCGAGTATTTCTGGCAAGATGAAGCCTGCAGGGCGGGCTTCAGGCGCGTTTGTCCATCTGGGCGATATTGAGGACTTCGAGAACTTTCGCCTCGATATGGGGCGCGTTCATGGCGGCGATGTCGTACATGTCGCGCGGGCTTGCCTGATCGATGAAGATATCGGGCAGCACCATGGAGCGGAATTTGAGCCCCTGATCGAAGACCCCTTCCTCGGCGAGCAACTGCGCGACATGGCTTCCGAAACCGCCGACAGCGCCTTCCTCGATGGTGATGAGCGCCTCATGCTCGGCGGCGAGCTTCAGGATCAGCGCGCGGTCCAGCGGCTTGGCGAAGCGCGCATCGGCCACGGTGGGGGTAATGCCCTTCTGGCGGAGGCTTTCGCAGGCGCGCAGCACTTCGCCAAGCCGCGCGCCAAATGACAGGATCGCGACGCGCGCGCCCTCGCGGATCAGGCGGCCCTTGCCGATCTCGAGCGGTATGCCGGTCTCTGGCATCTCCACACCCTCGCCCTCGCCGCGCGGAAAACGGAAGGCGATGGGGCCGTCATCATGTGCAGCCGCGGTGGCGACCATATGCACAAGCTCGGCCTCGTCGGCGGCGGCCATGACCGTGAAACTCGGCAGATTGGCGAGATAGGCGATGTCGTAGCTGCCTGCATGGGTCGCGCCATCGGCGCCCACAAGCCCGGCGCGGTCGATGGCGAAGCGCACGGGCAGGCGCTGGATGGCCACGTCATGCACGACTTGGTCATAGCCGCGCTGCAGGAAGGTGGAGTAGAGCGCGCAGAAGGGCTTCATGCCCCCTGCCGCGAGCCCGGCGCAGAAGGTCACGCCATGCTGCTCGGCAATCGCGACATCGAACATGCGCTTGGGAAAGTGTTTGGCGAAGAGGTCGAGCCCGGTGCCATCGGGCATGGCCGCCGTGATTGCGACGATCCGCTCATCGCGCCGCGCCTCTGCAATCAGGCTTTCGGCAAAGACCTTGGTGTAGCTTGGCGCATTGGACGGGGCTTTCTTCTGCTGGCCCGTGACGACATCGAATTTCGCGCGCGCATGGCCGCGATCCTCGGCGCCTTCGGCGGGCGCGTAGCCCTTGCCCTTCTTGGTGAGCACATGGAGGAGCATCGGCTCATCGGCGCGCTCGCGCAATGTGCGCAGGACCCAGAGAAGCTGGTCGAGATCATGCCCGTCGATGGGGCCGAGATAGTTGAAGCCCAACTCCTCGAAAAGTGTGCCGCCGATGGTGGCGTGCTTGAGCAAATCCTTCGCGCGCTTCGCCCCTTCCTGAAAGGGCGGGGGCAGCAGCGAGAGCGCGCCCTTCATGGCGTGCTTGATCTCCTGCATGGGGCGGTCGGCATAGAGCCGCGAGAGATAGCTTGACATGGCCCCGGTGGGCGGCGCGATCGACATCTCGTTGTCATTGAGGATGACGAACATGCGCTTGCCGAGATGGCCTGCATTGTTGAGCGCCTCATAGGCCATACCCGCGCTGATCGCGCCATCGCCGATCACGGCAATCGCATCGCCAAGCGCGGGGTTGGGGGCGCCGCCCAACTCGCGCGCCATGGTGAAGCCGAGCGCGGCGGAAATGCTGGTCGAGCTATGCGCCGCGCCGAACGGGTCATAGGGCGACTCGGAGCGTTTGGTGAAGCCCGAGAGCCCGTCCTTCTGGCGCAGGGTGCGGATGCGGTCGCGACGCCCGGTCAGGATCTTGTGCGGGTAGCATTGATGGCTGACATCCCAGATCAGCCGGTCGCGCGGGGTGTCGAACACGGCATGGAGCGCCACCGTCAGCTCCACCACCCCCAGGCCCGCGCCCAGATGCCCGCCGGTTTCCGACACCGCCGCGATGGTTTCCGCGCGCAGCTCGTCGGCGAGCTGGTGCAATTCGCGGTCGCTGAGCGACTTCAAGTCGGCGGGGCTGTGGACCCGGTCCAGAAGCGGTGTTTGCGGCATGGCACGACCTTTCCCGCAGTGCGCGGCGTTCAGTTCCGACGGGCGATAACGAATTGCGCGGCCTGCCGCAACAGGGCGCCATCCTCGCCATAAGGGGAAAGCGCTGCCTCGGCCTCGGCGACGAGTGCCTGCGCGCGGGCCTTGGCCCCGTCGAGCCCGAGATACGACACGAAGGTGGCCTTGCCCGCGTCCGCGTCTTTGTGCAGGCGCTTGCCTGCCAAGGTGGCGTCCCCCTCGATATCCAAGATGTCATCCGCGATCTGAAAGGCAAGCCCCAGCGCGCGTGCATAGGCTGCGAGCGCGGAGGGGTCGGCGCCTGCCATCCGCGCGCCCGCGCAGGCGGACCATTCGATCAGCGCGCCGGTCTTGCCGGCCTGCAGCGCAGTGATTGCCTCGAGCGAGAGGGGCGCCTCGGCGCTTTCGGCGGCGATGTCGAGCGCCTGACCCAGCACCATCCCGGCGGCTCCGGAAGCCTGCGCGAGGCTTGCGATGAGATCGAGCCGCGCCTGCGCAGTCGGGGCTGCCGCATCGCGCGCGAGAAGCCCGAAGGCCAGCGTCTGCAACGCGTCGCCCGCGAGGATCGCGGTCGCCTCGTCCCAGCGGATATGGGTCGTGGGCTGGCCGCGACGCAGATCATCGTCATCCATCGCGGGCAGATCGTCATGGACCAGCGAATAGGCATGGATCGCCTCGATCGCGGCGGCGGCGTGTTCGGCCATCTCGGGGGCGATGCCATGCAGCCGCGCGGATTCCAGCACCAGAAATCCGCGCAGCTTCTTGCCGCCGCGCGCGGCATAGCCCATCGCATCGCGCACGCGGCTTTCGGGCAGGGTCGCGATCTCGGCTTGCAAGCGCGTCTCGACGCGCTGCGCGGCCGCCGCCAGCGCCGCTGCGAAATCGCTCATGCCGAGAAGGGCTCGGTGTCTTTGGGGCTGCCGTCTTCGGCCAGCCGGATGGCCTCGACCCGCATCTGCGCGGCGTTGAGCCGCTCTTCGCAATGCTTCTTCAGCGCCGCGCCCCGCTCGTAGAGCGCAATCGAATCCTCCAGCGCCACATCGCCGCGCTCGAGCCGGATGACGATCTCTTCCAGCCCACGCAGGGCCTCCTCGAAGCTCATCTCGGCTACCGGTTTGTCACTCATGCGCCTTTCTCCATCAGGACACGGATATGGGCCGCCACGGACGCTGCCAGGGCGTCGAGGTCATAGCCACCTTCGAGGCAGGAGACCACGCGGCCCTCGCAATGGCGCGCGGCGATATCGCAGAGCGCGCCAGTGACCCATGCGAAATCTTCTGTGGCCAGCTCCAGCTGGGCCAGCGGGTCGTCGCGATGCGCGTCGAACCCGGCCGAGATCAGCAGCAATTCGGGCGCAAAGCGTTCGAGCTGCGGGAATACGAGATCCTCATAGACCTGCCGGAATTTCGTACCAGCGGTGCCGGGCGGCAGCGGGATATTCATGATCTGGCCATGCGCGCCGCGTTCATCGCTTTTGCCGGTGCCGGGCCAGAGCGGCATCTGGTGGCTGGAGACAAAGAAGGCGCGCCCTTCGTCCCAGAGCAGATCCTGCGTGCCATTGCCGTGATGCACGTCGAAATCGACCACGGCAACGCGGCTCAGCCCATGACGCTCCATCGCATGGCGCGCTGCAATCGCAACCGTGCCGAACAGGCAAAACCCCATCGGGGTGGAGCGCTCGGCGTGATGGCCGGGCGGGCGCATCGCGACAAAAGCGTTGTGCACCTGGCCTTCCATGACCAGATCGACGCCCATGCAGGCCCCGCCCACGCCGCGCATCGCTGCTGTCAGCGAGGCGGGCGAAACATGCGTGTCGGCATCGAGCTGGTAGATGCCCGCAGGCGGGATCGCGGCCTTGATGCGGTCGATATAATGCTGGGGATGGCACAGCAGAAGCTGGCGTTCCTCGCAGCGCGGCGCATCGAAGCGGCGCAGCGCGTCGAATTCAGCGGCCGAGAGCGCCGCGGAGATCGCCTCCATCCGCGCGATCTGTTCGGGGTGGCCAGCGGGGGTCTGGTGGCGGCTGGCGTCGGGGTGAGTCAGGAATGCAGTCGTCATGGCGGGAAGCTACTGGATTGGCCGGGACGGGGAAAGAGCGATTTTCCGCCGCGCGCCGCTTGTGGCAGGGCCGGAGCGGTGGCACTGTCAGCGCAAGCCATGAGGGACATGAACCATGACCATCGAAAAACCCCTGCGCCTTCTGACGCCCGAGCCTGTCGAGCATCGCTTCTTCAGGGATGCTGACAAGGCCGTGGCACGGCTCGAGGAGCTTTACGCGACGGCGACCAAATTCCTGATCGACGCGTTCAACCGTGCCGCGAGCGGCGAGCGCACTGCCGCACGGTTTCGCGCCTATTACCCCGAGATCCGCTTCGTGACCGCGCGCTATGACCAGATCGACTCGCGGCTGAGTTTCGGCCATGTCACCGACCCGGGCACTTATGCCGCAACAGTCACGCGCCCGGATCTGTTCCGCCATTACCTGCGCCAGCAGATCGCGCTCCTGATGCAGAACCACAATGTCCCGGTCAGCATCGGCCCCTCGAGCACCCCGATCCCGCTGCATTTCGCGATGGCCGGGCGCGGCGATGTGCAGTTGCCCGAGAACGGGGATCTCACCCTGTCGCTGCGCGATATCTTCGATGTGCCGGATCTGGAGACGACCAATGATGATATCGTCAATGGCGCGCGGATCGTGAATGAGGACGGCTCCTTGCCGCTGGCCATGTTCACCGCGCAGCGCATCGATTATTCGCTCGCCCGGCTGGCGCATTACACGGCGACCGTACCCGAGCATTTCCAGAACCATATCCTGTTCACCAACTACCAGTTCTATGTCGATGAGTTCGAGGCCTTCGCCCGCGCGCAACTCCGCGATCCCGAGAGCGGCTACACGGCCTTCGTGGCGCCCGGCAATGCCGTGATCACGGACCCGGATGCGCCGGTCCCGGCGCTGCCGCGCCTGCCGCAGATGCCGACTTATCACCTCAAGCGCGACCACGGCGCAGGCATCACGCTGGTCAATATCGGGGTCGGGCCGTCCAATGCGAAAACCGCGACCGATCATATCGCCGTGCTGCGCCCCCATGCCTGGCTGATGGTGGGCCATTGCGCGGGGCTGCGCAATAGCCAGGCGCTGGGCGATTTCGTGCTCGCCCATGCCTATCTGCGCGAGGATAATGTGCTCGATGCCGATCTGCCGGTCTGGGTGCCGATCCCGGCGCTGGCCGAGATCCAGATCGCGCTGCAGGATGCCGTGGCGGAGGTCACGCAGCTTGAGGGCTTCGCGCTCAAGCGGATCATGCGCACGGGCACAGTGGCCACGATCGACAACCGCAACTGGGAGTTGCGCGACCAATCCGGCCCGGTGCAGCGCCTGAGCCAGTCGCGCGCGATTGCGCTCGATATGGAATCCGCCACCATCGCCGCCAACGGATTCCGCTTTCGTGTCCCCTATGGAACCTTGCTCTGTGTCTCGGACAAGCCGTTGCATGGCGAGTTGAAACTGCCGGGGATGGCGTCGAGCTTCTACAAGAGCCAGGTCGCGCGACACCTGCAGATCGGGATTCGCGCGATGGAGCTTTTGCGCGACATGCCGTTGGAGAAGATCCACAGTCGCAAGCTGCGCTCTTTCAGCGAAACGGCGTTTTTGTAGCGCAAGAGGTGTGTTTTCGACCCAATCCGGGGTTTTTCTCACAACGGGGTGATTGCCAGTGCCGATGAATCCGGGCTAGATGCGCACCGCAACGTAGACAGCGCGGGCGCACAGGATGCCGAGCCCAGCGATATCGAGGAGTATGACATGACCGCGAAACCGATGACCAAGACCCAGCTTGTCGTAGCCCTTTCCGAGAAGATGGAGTCCGACAAGAAAACCGCAAACGCTGCACTGGATGCGATTTCGGAACTGGTCATGCAGGAAGTCTCGAATGGTGGTGCGATCACGCTGCCGGGGATCGGCAAGATCATGTGCCGCGCCCGTCCCGAGCGTCAGGTGCGCAACCCCGCGACGGGCGAGACCATGACCAAACCCGCCGACAAGGCCGTGAAGGTGACGATCGCCAAGGCACTCAAGGACGCTGTCAATAGCTGAGCCCTGTTGCCGGAGCAATTCGGGGGCCATCCGTTCAGGGTGGCCCTTGGTGTTTCCGCCTGTCGCGCCGCGTGAGGCCTCCCAATGCCAGCCGCCAAGCTTTCGCATGACCAGATCACGGCTCTCGCCCGGCTGCGGCATGCATTGCACGCGGCGCCCGAGTTGTCGGGGCAGGAGGAAAACACCGCGCGGGTCATCGCGGATTTCCTGAGCCCGACGCGCCCGGATCAGATTGTCACCGGGCTGGGCGGGCATGGGGTTGCAGTGGTCTATGAGGGGCGCGAACCCGGGCCGACCGTGCTTTTTCGCGCCGAGCTTGATGCGCTGCCGATAGAGGAGGCATCGACGCTGCCCCATCGCTCGCAGCGCGCGGGCGTGGCGCATCTTTGCGGACATGACGGGCATATGGCGAGTCTTGCCGGGCTGGGTCTGCTACTGGGCGCGGCGCGGCCTGCGCGCGGGCGGGTGATCCTGCTGTTCCAGCCTGCAGAAGAAACCGGCGCGGGCGCGCGCGCGGTGCTTGCCGATCCGCAGTTCAAGGCGCTGCGCCCTGACTGGGCCTTTGCTTGCCACAATATGCCCGGCCTGCCGCTTGGTGCGATTGCGATCGCGCCGGGGCCTGCAAGCTGCGCCTCGGTCGGGCTGCGGTTGTGCTACACGGGCCGCGAGACGCATGCCTCCGTGCCGGAACAGGGCGCTTCGCCCGCGCCCGCGCTCGCCGCGCTGATCTTGGCGCTGGCGCCTGATACAGTGGCCAGACCGATGGGCCCGGAGTTCCGCTTGGCGACCCTGTGCCATCTGTCGATGGGCGCGCGCGCCTTCGGCATTGCGCCGGGGCAGGCGGAGGCGCTGGTGACCTTGCGCGCGCTCAGCGACGCGGCGCTCGAAGCCTTCGCGGCAGAGGTCAGCGCGCGGGCGCAGGCTGATGCGGGCGGGCTGGCGCTACAGATCACGCGCCATGACCATTTCAACGCCACGATCAACGATGCGGAGGCCGCTGCCCATGTCGCCCGCGCCGGGCAGGCGCTGGGGCTGGAGCAGGCCGACTTCGCACTGCCGATGCGTGCGGCGGAGGATTTCGGGGCCTTCAGCGCCGAGACCCGAACAGCGATGTTCTTTCTCGGCTCCGGCACCGCACAACCCGCGCTGCATGATCCTGCATTCGATTTTCCGGACGCGTTGCTGCCCATCGCCTGTGAGATTTTCGCGCAACTGCTTGACACTGTCTCCGCACATCCTGCGTGACACTACACACTGTGCCAACACCGCGATAAATGTTGACATGTTGACAGGTGCGGCGCACTCTCCTCACATTAATTTTATCTCTGGGGGGAGGTCAGATGCGATTCCAATTACCAAGAATGACAACAATCTGCGTGCTCGGCGCGGCCTTCGGGCTCGCCGGATGCTTCGGGGGCAATGAGGGCGGTGGCCCGGCCGGGCCGGTCGATTTCGGCGATGACATTGATGCCGTGAAGGCCATGGGGCCAACCACCAACATGCCGACCGAATTGAAGGCCGACTATGAAGGGGGCATGGAAGGTGAGGTGATGAGTGCCGACGCCCCGGACCCTGATACGCCCGCCTACAGGATCAGTGCTGATCTTGCCATCGGGATCGAGTGGGACGAGACCATGGGCGCGAATGCCGACATCACCGGGCAGGCCACGAATTTCCAGGGCGAGAGCTTCATCCCTGGCAATGAAGGGCCATTCGCGCTCGATGGGGAGTTGAATGTCGTGGAGGGTTCAGGCGGCATCGTACGCGAGGAAATCGCGGGTGCGGATGCTGGTCTGGATGTCGATGTGCCGGATGTCGCGGTGGGTGCCCTGTCCTTCGAGATGACCGGCACGCTGACCGAGCCGATCGATGGCGGCTCCGGGACAGTGGGGCTTCTGTTCGGCGGCAATTTCTACGGGGATGATGCCGCTGCGGCGGTCGGCACTGTCGGTGGAACAGTCTATGAAGATGAGGACATGCTGGTTCCTGATGGCACATTTGCCGGCGAGTTTTTCCTGATCCGCCAGTCTGACTGATCGCGCCCCGAGACATTGCTGGTGCAGCCAGGGCTGTGCCAGCGCCTGAAGATCGAAAGCTGCTGCCATGCTGCGTGCCGTGCTGGTGTCCTTTTGCCTGAGTTTCTGGGGCGTGGCAGCGACTGCGGAAAGGCTGGCGCAGGCCGAAGCGCTTTATGCCGGTGGCGATGCGGCAGGGGCGTTGCAAACGGTCGCCGAGTATCAGGCGGGCGATGCGGTGGCCCTGCAGCGCCTGATGTGGCTGCGCGCACTGGCCAACATGCGGCTGGGCCAACCTGCCGCCGCGCTGCCGGATCTGGAACGCCTTGTCGCCACCTATCCGCGCGTGCCGCAATACCGGCTGGAGCTTGCCGCAGCGCTGGGGCGGCTGGGGCAGGCCGAACGCGCGCTCTACCATATCGAGATCGCGCGCAGTGCCGATTTGCCCGAGGCCGTTGACAGGCGTGTCGCCGCCTATGCGCAGGAGCTTGAAAACCCGCAGATTTTTTCCGGCCATATCAGCTTTGCCATCGTGCCCGAAAGCAATGCCGCCAAGCGCACCAGCGCCACGGAGGTGACGCTGTTCGGCTTGCCGTTCGTCATCAACCCCAATGTGCGCGCGCGCTCTGCAACTGGGCTCGAGGTCAATGCCGGACTTACGGCCAGCCCGCGCCTTGGCGATGGTCTGACGGCGCGCTTCGGCGCATCGACGAGGCTGCGCTTTTTCGATGGCAACGCGCCGGATGATTACACGGCGCGGGTTTTCGCGGGGCTCGTGCAGGGCCATCTGGAGACAGGTCAGACCCGCGCCGAGATCTTCGCCACGCAGCGCTGGCTCGACAAGCGCGATTATTCGCGCTCGCTGGGCGTGACGCTGGCCCATGCGCGCAGGCTCACACCTGCGACACGGCTCGACGGGCAGATCACGCGTGAGCATTTGCGCTACCGGACCGGGGCGCGGATGCAGCGTAATCTCGGCTCTATCGGGCTACGGCATGCGTTGAACCCGCAGCTCGAATTCCGGATCGCGGGGCGGGTCGAGCGGCGCAGCGCCTCGCAGGACACGCTCGCCGGGCGAATGGAGGGGATCACGCTGGGTGCACAGTATCGCTTCGAGGGCGGCGTGCAGCTCGGGCTGACGCTCGATCATGAACGCAACCGCTATGACGGGCTGCACCCGCTCTTCGGTGTGGCGCGCGATGACCGGCGCAGTCTCGCGCGGCTGGATCTCGCGCATTCGCAATGGAACTGGAACGGCTTCGCGCCAGTGCTGCGCCTGTCCTATGAGCGCCAGCGATCGACAATTATCCTCAATGATTACCGCAATCTCGGGGCGTCTTTCGGCGTGACGCGGCGGTTCTGAGCGCGGGTTTCGGGCTGGTCTTTGGCGCAGTTTCCTGCTCTAGATGACGCGACTGGATATGCTGGAGGGAGCGCCGATGTATTCGAATATTCTCGTGACGGTCGCCTATGACGAGGGCCATGATGCGACCCCGTCGCTGTCTGTCGCCAAGACCCTGCTGAGCGAAGGCGGGCAGATCACGCTGATCCATGTGATGGAGCCTGCGCCGGTCTTTGCGCTCAACTATCTGCCCGATGGCTGGCGCGAGGATTTGCGTAAGGCGATCGAGGCGGATCTCGCGAGCCTCGCAGCTGATTTCGACAATGTCGCGACTGTGGTCACCGAAGGCGATGCCGCGCATGAGGTGTTGGAACATGCCCGCGCGCAATCGGTGGATTGCATCGTCATCGCCTCGCACCGGCCGGGCACGCAGAGCCTGCTGCTGGGCTCTACCGCGAGCAAGGTGGTGAGCCGCGCGCAATGCGCGGTCCATGTCGCGCGCAGACCTTCGACCGTGTGATGTCTCCGCCGGTGCTGGACATCGCAGGCCAACGCGTGCTGTTCCTGATGGCGGCGGAGCCCGAATATGGCCCCCATCTGCGCGCGCGCTTCACGCCAGTGATGACCGGGGTCGGCCCGGTCGAGGGCGCGGTTACGGCAACAGCGATGCTGGCGGAACTGGCGCGCGGGGGCGGTTTGCCGGATCTGGTGGTCTCGCTGGGCTCTGCCGGATCGGCGCGGCTGGAGCAATGCGCGGTCTATCAGGCGCGGTCGGTGGCGTATCGGGACATGGATGCCACAGCGCTGGGCTTCGAGAAGGGCGTGACGCCGTTTCTCGACATGCCCGCGCAGGTGGAATTGCCCCTGCAAATTGCGGGTCTGCCAGCGGCGACACTATCGACCGGGGCCAATATCGTCTCGGGCGCGGCCTATGCGGGCATTACCGAGGACATGGTGGATATGGAGAGCTTCGCCGTGCTGCGTGCCTGCCAGCGCTTCGACGTGACGCTGGTGGTGCTTCGCGGCATATCTGACGGGGCTGCGCCGCTGGATGGGCTGCATAGCTGGACCGAATATCTGCATATCATTGATGAGCGGCTCGCGGCGGCTGTCGATATGCTTTGCACGCAGATCGAGGCCGGAGGGCTGGCTCAGGCGCCGGGACGATAGTCGCGCGCGTAGCGATAGCCCAGATCGGTGAGCACTTCATAGCCGATGGAGCCGGTCAGCTCGGCAATATCATCGACACCCTGATGGGGCCCGAGCAGGTCGAGCGCGTCTGGCGTGCCATCGACATTGCTGACATCAATGGTCAGCAGATCCATCGACACGCGGCCCACAAGCGGGCAGGGGGTGTCGCCCGCCCAGAGGGTCGCCTGATTCGAGAGCACGCGCTGGATGCCATCGGCATAGCCCGCCGAGACTGTGGCGAGCCGCATATCCTGCGGTGCGGTGAAGGTGTTGCCATAGCCGACAGTCTCGCCCTCAGCGACATCGCGGATCTGGATCACCGGGAGGCTGAGTCGCACCACGGGCTGCGCATCCGTGAAAGGCGCGCCGCCATAGAGGCCGATTCCGGGGCGGGTCATTTCGAAATGATAGTCCGGGCCAAGCAGCACGCCCCCTGTCGCGGCAAGCGAGCGGGGCACGCCAATGCCGTCGGTCAACTCGTGGAAGACGGCGAGTTGCCGCGGGTTCATCGGATGGTCGGGCTCATCCGAGCAGGCCAGATGTGACATGACCAGGTCCGGGCCCTGTGACAGGGCGATCTCGGCCACCGCCTGCCATTCGGCAGGCTCCATGCCCAGCCGGTTCATGCCGGTATCAAGCTGGATGCCGAAAGGATGGCCGGGCAGGGCTTCGAAATGGCGGGCCAGTTGCTCGGCGGAGTTGAGCATGGGGCTGAGCCGCGCCTCCGAGATCAGCCGCGCATCGCCTTCCATATGCCCGCCATAGACATGGATCGGCAGATCCGGCCCGATGGCCGAACGGATGGCGACGCCTTCCTCCGCGATCGCCACGAAGAACCGCCGCGCTCCGGCCCGCGCAAGCGCATGCGCGACATGGCCCGCGCCCAGTCCGTAGCCATTGGCCTTTACGGTCGCTGCGGTCTGCACCTGTGCGCTTGAGCGCGCGTCGAGCGCGCGCCAATTGGCCTGAAGCGCCGCGAGGTCGATCTGGAGCTGTGCCTGTGCCATGGCATCGCAAATGCGGCTTTGACGCGCCAAGGTCAAGCAGGAATGCGGAGGTGCGATCAGGGGCGCGAGATATGGCTGACATCCAGCTCCAGCACATCGGCCAGATCCGCGAGACTGTCATGCAGGATTTGCAGCATGTAGCGCGGGTTATGGACATAGCCGCCCGGATCCTTCAACGCGACCTGGTAGTTGTAGGCGGCTTTGAGCAGGCGCGGCGTCCAGCTCTGGTAGCGGTTGTCGCGCGTGATCTGATCCTCGGCCAACTCACCCGTGCCATCCGGATCGGCGAAGAAATAGGGGAAGCTGTTTGCATAGGCGATGGGTGTGCCCGCGACATCCTCGGCATAAAGCTTGATCGCATCGAGCAGTTGCTCCTTGAGGCCCACGATCTCGCTATGGATGCCGCCCGAGCGATCCCCTGTGCCTGCGAAATCACGATGCTGGGTGCGGATGTCGCGCATATCCTCGACGCCGGTGTGGCAGGCAACGCAGCCTTCGGTCTCGACGGTCGTGCTGTGCGCCTCGTGGCACGCCACGCAGGTATCCGCGCCCGGCACATGCATGAAGCGCCCGGCATAGCTGCGACCCTCATACTGATAGCCCGGGCGTGCCTCGGATCCCAGCATGGTCGCGGCCGAGGCGGCGTAATGGATGTTCAGGAAGGCCAGCTCCTCGGAGATTTCATCTACCGGCTTGCCGTCCACGCGGGCCTTGACCTGTTCGTCGGACTGGCGGCCCTGATGGCAGACCATGCAGGTGGCCGAGGAGCCAAGCCCCGACACATCGACGCCAGAGGGGAAGCTCACTGTATCAAGCTTGTGCGCTTCCTCGGTGTGGCAACTCGCGCAGCCGATGACCGTGTTGATCGTGCCAGGATGATCGACCTGCCCAGGCGTATGGTCGCCCACGCCGAGATAATCCAGAAACCCGGTCTCGGAATGGCACATCGCACAATTTTCGGGCACGGCGCCGTCTTCGTTCCAATAGGTGAAGGAGAGCGAATGGTAATCGCCATGCGGCGAGTCGAGCCAGGCCGCGATCAGCCGCTCCAGCCCGACGAGGTCATCAGCGCGTGCAGGGGCCGGCAGAACCAGTGCCGCGGTGAACAAAATGGAAAGAAATCGCAATCTGATCCTCCGGTTATGCAGGCTGGACTCCCAGAATGGAATCACGCGCCTGCGCTGCCCTTGATCCACATCATGGCATGACAAGATTTCTTGACAAGACAGTTTAGACATGCCGCTATCCCGGTGAATGACCATGCAGAACACATTTCCCCGCCTCAGCGGCAAGGCGCTTGCGGCCAGTTATCTGATCGCGGCGGTCCTTCCGCTCCTGCTCGCCCGCACCCAAGCCGTCGCACCCATGGCGGCGTGGGAATACGCCGCCGCCGCCATGGGGCTGATCGCGCTCTGGGGCATGGCGGTGCAATTCGTGACGTCGGGCCGGTTCGAGGTGGTCTCGGGCCAGCTTGGCATCGACAAGATCATGGCCTTCCACAAATTCGCGGCCTACTGGCTGGCGCTCGCGCTGGTGCTCCACCCGCTCGCCTACATCCTGCCGACATGGCTCGCGGACCCGGAGCTGGGCTGGATACGGCTGCATTTCTATCTCACCGATCCGGCCTATCGCACGGGCGTCATTGCTCTGGGTGCGCTGCTGGTGATCATCCTGACCTCGATTCTGCGCGATGCGCTGCCCTGGCCCTATGAGGCATGGCGCGGCGTGCATCTGGTGCTGGGGCTGGTGGCTGTGCTGACTGGGCTGCATCACGCATGGGCGGTAGGCCGGTTCAGCGCCGAGGGGCCGCTCGCGTGGTTCTGGGGCGCGGTTGCGCTGGCCGTGCTAGGCGTTATCGGCATTCTCTATGGCTGGCGCTGGTGGCTCCTGCATCGCAGGCCTTGGCGGCTGGCATCGGTCGTCAAGCGCGCGGATCGCATGTGGGAACTCGACATCCAGCCCGCGCCGGGCACGCCCGCGCTGCCCTATCACGCGGGCCAATTCGTCTGGATGACCGAAGGCACGCGCCGCTTTCCCTTGTTCGACCATCCGTTTTCCATCTCGGACAGCCCCCGTCGCGACGGGCTGAGCCTGCTGATCAAGGAGGCGGGCGATTTCACCAATCAGATCGGCAGCTTGCCCGAAGGGCGCGTGATTGGCATCGACGGGCCGTATGGCGAATTTTCACATGAGGCGCATCCGGCAGATGCCTATCTTCTGTTCGGCGGTGGGGTCGGGGTCGCGCCACTGCTGGGCATTGTACGCGATATGGCCGCGACTGGTGAAACGCGGCCCGTGCGGCTGGCCTATGCGGTCGGTGCGCCTGCGAATTTCGCCTGCCTCGATGAATTGCGCGCGGCAACCAAGATGCTCGATCTGAAGCTGTGGCTGATGAGCGAAGACCCACCGCTCGACGACGACATGCTTCCCGGCCGCCTGACCCCGGAGCATCTGACACAGATGCTCGATGGGCTGGATCCGGCCAGGACCAAGGCCATGATCTGCGGGCCAGGGCCGATGGTGTCAGGCGTCTCCGACATGCTGCTCGATCTCGGGATGCCGATGCAGAACGTGATCTATGAGCGTTTCGATTACGGCGGTGATGCGCGGTCCCGTCAGGATCGTGCACGGGCGCGCAACATCCTTGGGGTCGGGGCCGGGCTGATTGTGGCGGTCCTGGGCTTTGTCCTGACGTTCTGAGTGACCCGGCACGCACCCGAGACAGGAGCAACAGAGATGACCGAGACAGCCCAGCCCCTCGCGCGCTATTCGGCATATGCAAGGCGTGGCGATTTCGTATTCCTATCCGGGATCATCGCGGTGGACCCGGGGGCAGGCAAGGTCATCCGTGGCTATGAGGATTTGCCCGCAGGCGTGGCCGATCGCATCGGGCGCACGGGCGAGTTCAGCGTGGATGCCAAGGACGGGCCGATCATCGCGCAAAGCTGGTATGTGCTCGACCGCGTGCGCGCCACTATTGAGGATGCGGGCGGCACGATGGGCGATGTGTTCAAGCTGGTGCAGTATTTCCGCAATCTCGACCACTTCCCGCGCTACAATATAGTGCGGCGCATGTTCTTTCCCGATACGCCCCCAGTCTCGACCGTGGTCGAGGTCAGCGCCATGATGCCTTCGCCCGACATCCTGATCGAGGTCGAGGCGACCGCGTGGATAAAGCCCTGATCGGGGGGGTGTGTCGGGCAAGGTGACGAGGGCAAGGGACGCGTGACGCGGCGCTGTCCCAACCTTCGCGCAATGTCGCACGGCCCCCGGTTTCCGGAGCGCTCAAGCGCGGGGACTGATTGAAGATGGTGCTGCTGGAGAGATTTGAACTCTCGACCTCTCCCTTACCAAGGGAGTGCTCTGCCCCTGAGCTACAGCAGCCCGATGCGCGGCTGAGTAGTCCGAAATCCTGCGCCGTGCAAGCCTTATCTGGACGGTTTTTCAAACATGGGCTAGGAGGGGCGCATGGGTGCAGACAAGACCAGAAACACGGCCAGGCCATCTTCCGCCGAGCAGGCGCGCGCGGCGCGGTTGAAAGCGGCCCTGAAAGCGAATATCGCCAAGCGCAAGGCGCAGGCCCGCGCACGCGGCGCTACGGAAAAGCCTGACGATGCGGACACGGCGTAAGGGGTAGAGCAGATGGATGCGATTGTCGTCACCGGGAACGGCCCGCTATCGGGCGAGATCCCCATCGCAGGGGCCAAGAACGCCTGTCTCACGCTCATGCCAGCAACCTTGCTGACCGACCAGCCGCTGACCCTGACCAACGCGCCACGGCTGTCGGATATCCGCACCATGTCGGAATTGCTGGGCTCGCTGGGGGCCGAAGTGGCGGCGTTGCAGGACGGGCAGGTGCTGGCATTGTCGAGCCATGATCTCACCTCGCACCGCGCCGATTACGAGATCGTACGCAAGATGCGCGCCTCGATTCTTGTGCTGGGGCCGATGCTCGCGCGTGAC
The DNA here is from genome assembly GCA_003567315.1 of Paracoccaceae bacterium. Lineage (GTDB taxonomy): Bacteria > Pseudomonadota > Alphaproteobacteria > Rhodobacterales > Rhodobacteraceae > Roseinatronobacter. Next base: position 77,765 of record PWZT01000057.1, on the reverse strand, counting down.
GGGCATGCTGTGGTGTCACTGCCCGGGGGCTGCGCGATTGGCGCGCGGCCCGTGGATCTGCATCTGCGCGCGCTCGAGGCGATGGGGGCCGAGCTTGACCTGCGCGATGGTTATGTCCACGCGAAAGCCCCCGGCGGGTTGAAGGGCGCGCGGTTCGAGTTCCCCATCGCCTCGGTCGGGGCCACGGAAAACGCGATGATGGCGGCGACGCTGGCCAAGGGCACGACTGTGCTGCAAAACGCCGCGCGCGAGCCCGAGATCGTCGATCTGGCGCAGTGCCTGCGCCGCATGGGCGCGCAGATCGAGGGTGAGGGCACATCGACGGTCACGATCGAGGGCGTGGCAAGCCTCGGCGGCGCGACGCATCCGGTGGTGACCGACCGGATCGAGCTTGGCACCTACATGCTCGCCCCTGCCATAGCGGGGGGATCGGTCGAGTGCATCGGCGGGCGGCTGGATCTGGTGCAGGCCTTCGTGGACAAGCTGCGGGATGCGGGCGCCGAGGTGGAAGAGACCGCGCGCGGGCTGCGCGTGACGCGCAAGGCAGAGCGGTTGCGCGCGGTCAATGTCGCGACCGAGCCTTTCCCCGGCTTTCCCACCGATTTGCAGGCGCAATTCATGGCCGCGATGTGCACGGCTGAGGGCGAGTCGATCCTCGAGGAGCATATCTTCGAGAACCGTTTCATGCATGCGCCCGAACTGATGCGCATGGGTGCGCAGATCGATGTGCATGGCGGCACGGCGCGTGTCACCGGAGTCGAGAAGCTGCGCGGCGCGCCTGTCATGGCCACCGATCTGCGCGCTTCTGTCTCGCTGATCCTCGCGGGGCTTGCCGCTGAGGGTGAGACAGTGGTGCACCGCGTCTATCACCTTGATCGCGGCTATGAGCATGTCGAGCAGAAGCTCGGCGCCTGCGGGGCGAAGATAGAGCGGATCCAGACATGAGCGATGCACGGTTCGAGGACGGGGCCGAGCGTCCGCTGAGGCTTCAGGCGCTGGATGCGGAGGATCTGAAAGTGATCTCCGCGCTGGTGCAGGACGCCGTGTTTCCGGCCACGGAAATGGCCTGGGACAGCAAGCGGCGCGAATTCGGCCTGCTGATCAATCGCTTTCGCTGGGAGGACCATGTGCGCGCCGGTGCCCCGGGCGAAGCCGAGCGGGTGCAGGCCGTGCTGATGGTGCGCGATGTGCTGGGCGTGGCGTCGTCGGGCGTCGATCGCAATGACAAGGATCTGGTGCTGTCGCTTCTGTCGATCGAGTTTCTGCCGGGCGAGGACGGGGCCGGGCATCTGTCGCTGATCCTTGCAGGCGACGGGGAAATCCGGCTGGCCGTGGAATGTGTGGATGTCATGCTCTCCGACGTGACCCGGCCCTATCGCGCGCCCTCGCACAAGGCGCCCGCGCATCCGCTCGACAAGGACGATTGACATGCCCGTGTTTCTCGACAGCAGCGCGCCCGATTTCGAGGCGCAATTCGCGGCACTCCTGAGCGCCAAACGCGAGGAGGCTGTCGATGTCGATGACACGGTCGCTGCAATCATCGCGGATGTGCGCGCCCGCGGCGATGCGGCGGTGATCGAGTTGACCAAGCGCTTTGACCGGCTTGATCTGACGCCGCAGACGCTGGCCTTCACGCCAGAGGAGATCGAAACGCACTGCGCGGCTGTGCCCGAGGCCGAGCGCGCGGCGCTGGAACTCGCGGCCGAGCGCATCCGCGCCTATCACGCCCGCCAGCGCCCCGAGGATGCGCGCTGGAACGATCCGAGCGGCGCGGAGCTGGGCTGGCGCTGGGGACCGGTCGCGGCGGCGGGGCTCTATGTGCCGGGCGGGCTTGCGAGCTACCCGTCCTCGGTGCTGATGAACGCGATCCCTGCGCAGGTGGCCGGGGTGGAGCGGCTGGTGATCTGCGCGCCCACGCCGGAGGGCGTGGTCAACCCGTTGGTGCTGCTCGCCGCGCAGCTTGCAGGCGTGGACGTGATCTACCGCATCGGCGGCGCACAGGCGATTGCGGCGATGGCCCATGGGACCGAGACCATCGCGCCGGTGGACAAGATCACCGGGCCAGGCAATGCCTATGTGGCGGCGGCCAAGCGGCGGGTTTTCGGGCGCGTGGGCATCGACATGATCGCGGGGCCTTCGGAGATACTGGTGATTGCCGATGGCGCGAATGACCCCGACTGGATCGCGCTCGATCTGCTGAGCCAGGCCGAGCATGACGAAAGCGCGCAATCCATCCTGATCACGACCGATGCAGCGTTCGGGCAGGCGGTGGCCGAGGCAGTCGAGACGCGGCTGAAGACGCTGGAGCGCCGCGCTATCGCGGGCGCAAGCTGGCGCGATTACGGGGCAGTGATCGTGGTGCGCGACCTTGTCGAGGCCGCAGCGCTGTCGGACCGGATCGCGCCCGAGCATCTGGAACTCTGCGTGGCTGACCCGGACGCGCTGCTGGACAGGATCCGCCACGCAGGCGCGGTCTTTCTGGGGCATTGGACCCCGGAGGCGATTGGCGATTATGTCGGCGGCCCCAATCACGTGCTTCCCACAGCGCGCTCGGCGCGGTTTTCTTCGGGGCTGTCGGTGCTTGATTTCATGAAGCGCACGACGCTGGCGCGGATGACGCCCGAGGCGCTCTCGGCCATCGGGCCTGCGGCGGAGCAGCTTGCACGTTCGGAAAGCCTCGAAGCGCATGGGTTGAGTGTGCGCGCACGGCTGGAGCGCCTGAACCGCTGAGGCTGCGCTATTGCGCCTGCGTTGCAGTGAGTATTTTTGGCAAGATGAAGCAGCAGGGGTTTTCCTTGCGCCGCCTGCATGCAACCTTGCGCCGTGACGTCGCATATAGGGGGTGCGGATGCCTTTTTTCACGGCGCCCGACGGGGCAGAGCTGTTTTATCGCGATGAGGGGCATGGGCGCACGCTGTTGTGCCTTGCGGGGCTCACGCGCAATGGATCGGATTTCGATTATCTGGCACCGCATCTGCCGCCCTTGCGCCTGATCCGGCCGGATTATCGCGGCCGCGGCAAATCGCAATGGACCGGGGCCGAGAGCTACACTGTCCCACAGGAAGGCGCGGATGTGCTGGCGCTGCTCGATCATCTGGGGCTCGATCAGGTGGCGATCCTCGGCACATCGCGCGGGGGCATCATCGGCATGTATCTCGCCGCTGTGGCGAAAGAGCGGCTGCGCGGGCTGTGCCTGAATGATGTGGGCCCGGTGATCGACGAGGCCGGGCTTGCGCGGATCGCCGATTATATCGGCCGCAACCCGGCGGCACGCAGCCATGCCGAGGCCGCGCTCGCGCTGGAGCGCGCCTTCCCGGAGGTCACGGATGTCCCGCCCGGGCGCTGGATGGAAGAGGCGAAGCGGCATTTTCTGGCCAGCGATCAGGGCTTGCAGATCAATTACGACCCGGCGCTGCGCGAGGCGTTCCTGGCGGCGATGTCGGGGGGCGGCGGCGATCTCTGGCCGATGTTCGAGGCATGCGCCGATCTGCCGCTGGCGCTGATCCGTGGCGCGGAATCCAACTTGCTGAGCGCGCAGACCGCAGCCGAGATGCAGCGATTGCGCCTCGACATGCTGTTTGCGGAGGTGCCCGGGCGCGGCCATGTGCCGTTCCTCGACGAGCGCGAGTCGCTGACAGTGATCCATGAATGGCTCGGGATGTGCCTGTGAATATCGAGATGATCCGCGCGGCGGCACGCAGGCTCGAGTGGCATGCGCGGCGCACCCCGCTGCTGTCCTCGCCTTTCCTTGACGAGATCGCCGGACGGCGCGTGCTGGTGAAGGCGGAATGCCTCCAGCATACCGGCAGCTTCAAGTTTCGCGGCGCATGGTCGGCGCTGACGGCCTTGCCCGAGCGCGCGCACGGTGTGCTGGCGTTTTCCTCGGGCAATCACGCGCAGGGCGTGGCCTATGCGGCGCGCCTGCGGGGCCTGCCATCGGTCATCCTGATGCCCGCCGATGCGCCCGCGATCAAGGTCGCCAATACCCGCGCGCTCGGGGCCGAGGTGGTGCTTTATGACCGTGCGCGCGAGGACCGCGATGCGCTGGGCGCGGCCTTGGCCGAGAAGCGCGGGCTGGAGCTGATCCAGCCGTTTGACCACCCGCAGGTCATCGCCGGGCAGGGCACGACCGGGCTCGAGATCGCGGAACAGGCGCGCGGCGAAGGGGTGGAGAGCGCTCAGGTTCTGGTCTGTTGCGGTGGCGGCGGGCTCACCTCCGGCATCGCGCTCGCGCTGGAGGACGCGGCGCCCGGCTTGCAGCCGCGCACGGTCGAGCCCGAAGGCTTCGACGATGTGGCGCAATCGCTGGCCAGAGGGGAGATCGTGACGCTACCGCTGCGCACAGGGCTGTGCGATGCGATTGTAACACCGGCGCCGGGCAAGCTGACATGGCCGATCCTGAAGCGGCTCTGCGGGCCGGGGCTGGTGGTCACGGATGCGCAAGTGCTCCGCGCGATGGCGCTGGCCTATGAGCGGCTGAAACTGGTGCTGGAGCCGGGCGGCGCTGTCGCGCTGGCCGCGGCCCTGTTCCAGCCCGAGGCGCTGGAGGGGGCGGCCGTGATCGTGACCGCCTCGGGCGGCAATGTGGACCGCGCGGTATTCATGCGCGCCTTGCGGGAAGGGGGAGAGGATGCACCTCGCTGATCTTGGCCATATCCGGCTGCATTACCAGATCGACGGCCCAGAGGATGGTCTGCCTGTGGTCTTCTCGAACTCGCTCGGGACCGATCTGCGCATGTGGGCGCCGCTCTTGCCGCATTTGCCCGACGGTCTGCGGATCATCCGCTATGACCGGCGCGGGCATGGGCTCTCGGACGTCCCCGGCGCGCCCTACACGATGGGCCAGCTTGTCCGCGACACAGAGGCGCTGCTCGATCATCTGGGGGTGAAGTCGTGCGTCTTCGTGGGGCTCTCCATCGGCGGGATGGTCGCGCAGGGGCTTGCGGTCAAGCGCCCCGATCTGATCCGCGCCATGGTGCTGTCGAACACGGCCGCGCGCATCGGCACTGCAGAGATCTGGGCCGAGCGCGCGGCGATGGCACGTGGCAAGGGGCTTGAAGCGCTGGTGGATGGCACGATGGAGCGCTGGTTCTCGCCGAAATTTCGCGCCAGCCCGGCCCTCGCGCTCTGGCGCAACATGTTTCTCGCCACCCCGCCCCAAGGCTGGATCGGCTGCGCGGGAGCGATCGCGGGCACGGATTTCTACACCACGACGGCCAGCCTGCGCCTGCCCACGCTCGGGATCGCCGGGGATCGCGATGGCTCGACCCCGCCCGATCTGGTGCGCGAAACCACTGATCTGATCGACGGCGCGGAGTTCGTCCTGATCCGGGGCGCGGGGCATCTGCCGCATGTCGAACAGCCGCAGGCCTATGCCGAGGCCCTGACCGGCTTCCTGCAGCAAAACGCGCTTTTGCAGCCCTGACACGGGGCTTCATCTTGCCAAAAATACTCAATACACCGCCCGCGCCACAGCGCAGGCCCGTGTCCGGCGCGTGGATTGCCCTTGACACGAAGCCATGCGAAACATGCGTAACACGGCTTTTTTGCCACCGCGCCGGCCAAGCTCTGGGAGTGTCCGCATGAAACTCAAGGATTTTCGCCTCGACTTCGAAGCGATGCTGTCAGAGGTCGTCTATGGCCATGGTTTCCTGCATTACGGCTATTTTCCCGATGGCCCGCCCGCGACGCCCTCGTTGCAGGCGTTGGGGGCCGCGCAGCAGGCGTGGTTCGATCGCATGGTCGCCGAGATCCCGTCGCAGGTGACCACCATCCTCGATGTGGGCTCGGGCACAGGCGCCAATGCGCTGGCGCTCACAGCGCGCGGCTACCAGCTCGAATGCCTCAGCCCGTCGACCCAGCTCAACGCGATGGCGCGGGCCAAGCTGCCCGAGAGCGTGCGCGTGCATGATACCGGGTTCGAGGGCTTCGATGTGCCCCGCCAGTTCGATATGTGCCTGTTTGGCGAGAGTTTTCACTATATCGAGCTTGCCCCGGCGCTGGCCGCCATTGACCGCTACGCCACCCACAGCGCGCTTATCTTCGACTATTTCCGCCGCCCCGGCGTCGAGCGCGGGGTCGACTCCGGGGGCGGGCGCCGCCAGACCCATGCCGAGTTTTGCGCCGCACTCGACCAGAACCCCGGCTGGCAGATCGCGCATGATGAGGATGTGACCGAGGCCATCCAGCCCACTTTCGTCATCCTCGATCATGTCAAGAACGCCCATGTCGCGCCGTTTCTGACCCGGCTGCGGGGCGAGTTCCGGCGCAGCCGCCCGGTTCTGGGCCGGATCCTCGAATGGGGTCTGGGGCGACGCATGGACAAGATCGTGCGGCCCTCGGAGCGCTCCGAACGCTTTGCCGAGCGCTATGAATACCGTCTCATCCGGCTGGCCCGGCGCGGGCCCGGATGATCCGGGCCGGCTAGGGTGGAATTGCCGTTTTCATCCGGCCCCGGGCGCGCTAGTTTGAACGCGCAGGCACAAGGCAGGCGCGCATGAGCGATACGCAAACTCCCTATCAGGTTCTCGCGCGGAAATACCGCCCCGAGAATTTCGCCGATCTGATCGGGCAGGATGCGATGGTGCGCACGCTGCGCAATGCGTTCGAAGCCGACCGCATCCACCATGCCTTCATCATGACCGGCATTCGCGGCACCGGCAAGACCACGACCGCGCGGATCATCGCCAAGGGGTTGAACTGCATCGGCGCGGACGGGCAGGGCGGCCCTACCACCGAGCCCTGCGGCGAGTGCGAGCATTGCCGCGCGATCTCCGAAGGCCGCCATGTCGATGTGCTGGAAATGGACGCAGCCTCGCGCACAGGCGTCGATGATATCCGCGAGATCATCGCCTCTGTTGCCTATCGGGCGGCCTCGGCGCGTTACAAGATCTATATCATCGACGAAGTGCATATGCTGTCGAACAACGCCTTCAATGCGCTTCTGAAGACGCTGGAAGAGCCGCCCGCGCATGTGAAATTCATCTTTGCCACGACCGAGATCCGCAAGGTGCCGGTCACGGTGCTCTCGCGCTGCCAGCGCTTCGATCTGCGGCGGATAGAGCCCGAGGTGATGATGACCCATCTGGCAGCCATCGCGAAGGCCGAGGGCGGGCAGGTGGCGCAGGACGCGCTGGCGCTGATCACGCGTGCGGCCGAAGGCTCGGTGCGCGATGCGATGTCGCTGCTTGATCAGGCGATCAGCCACGGCGCGGGTGAGACGACAGCAGAACAGGTTCGCGCGATGCTGGGGCTGGCGGATCGGGCGCGGGTGCTCGATCTCTTCGATCACATCATGCGCGGCGATGTAGCGGCGGCGCTCGAGGAACTCGCCAGCCAATATGCCGACGGCGCTGATCCGATGGCAGTGCTGCGCGATCTGGCGGAAATCACGCATTGGCTGAGCGTGACCAAGATCACGCCCGAGGCCGGGCAGGACCCCACATTCTCGCCCGAGGAGCGTGACCGGGGCGCGCAGATGGCGCAGGCGCTGCCGATGCGCGCGCTCACGCGCGCCTGGCAGATGCTGCTCAAGGCGCTGGAAGAGGTCGCGCAGGCCCCCAATGCCATGATGGCCGCTGAAATGGCGATCATCCGGCTCACGCATCTCGCTGATCTGCCCAGCCCGGAAGAAATCATTCGCAAATGGCAGGACACACCACCGCCCCCCGGCGGCGGCCCCGGCGCCCGCGCGCCTGCCCCGCCATCGTCACCGCGCGCAGCCCCAACCGGGCGCGTGCCGCAGGGTGCAAACGGCCCGCAGGCCGCGCTGGCCGGGGCCGCACCGGCGTTAGCGGCATACCCCGATTTCGAGGCGGTGGTGGCGCTGATCCGCGACAAGCGCGATATGGCCCTGCTGCTGGAAGTGGAAACGACGCTGCGGCTGGTGCGCTACAGCCCCGGCCGGATCGAATTCCAGCCCACCGCCGAGGCCGCCCCCGACCTCGCCGCGCGGCTGGCCGGGCGGCTGCAAACCTGGACAGGGGCGCGATGGGGGGTCTCGGTCACCTCTGCCGGGGGCGGGCCGACACTGGCGGAGCGCCGCACGGCAGAGAATGACAGCAAGGCCGAGGCCGCGTTGCAAAACCCGCTGGTCGCCGCTGTCTTCGCAGCCTTCCCCGAGGCGCGCATCACCGAGATTCGTGATTTGCAACAGGCCGAAGCGGCTGCTGCGATTGAGGCGCTGCCCGAATTGGAAGAGCCGCAAGGGGCCGATTGGGATCCGTTTGAGGATATGTGAGATAACCGTCGAGATATGGAGAGCGACATGTTGAAAGGAATGGGTGGCATGGCCGATATGGCCAAGATGATGAAGGCCGCGCAGGAAATGCAGGGCAAGATGGCCCAGCTTCAGGAGGATCTGAAATCCATTCAGGTCACGGGCGAATCCGGGGCCGGGCTGGTCAAGGCCACGGCGACCGCCAAGGGCGAGTTGACGGCGCTCGATATCGACCCGTCGATTTTCAACGCCGATGACAAGGAAGTGGTCGAGGATCTGATCCTCGCGGCGATCAAGGACGCCCAGACCAAGGCCGATGAGCGCTCGCGCGAGGAGATGGGCAAGATGGCCGAGGCCATGGGGCTGCCGCGCGACATGCAGATGCCGTTCTGAGGCCGCGACAGGGTGGACCGCGCGCCCAATGAAATCGAGGCGCTGATTGCGCAGCTTGCGCGTTTGCCGGGGCTCGGCCAGCGCTCGGCCCGGCGTGCCGTGCTGCATCTTGTGCAGCGACAGGACCAGTCCCTGCGCCCGCTGCTCGCCGCACTCGAGCGCGTGGCGCAGAGCGCGCGGAGCTGCGCGCACTGTGGCAATATCTCGACGCTGGAGGTGTGCGAAATCTGCACTGATCCCAGGCGCGCGACCGGCGAGATTTGCGTGGTCGAGGATGTGGCCGATCTCTGGGCGATGGAGCGCGGCGCGGTGTTTCGGGGCCGCTATCATGTGCTGGGCGGAACCTTGTCAGCGCTCGATGCGGTGGGGCCGGAGGATTTGCGGATCCCCGATCTGGTGGAACGGGTGCGCGCGGAGGAGCTGCGCGAAGTGATCCTTGCCCTGCCCGCCACTGTCGATGGCCAGACGACCGCGCATTACATCGCCGATGCGCTGGACGGGCTGGGGGTGCAGGTCACGGCGCTCGCGCAGGGCGTGCCGATTGGGGGCGCGCTGGATTTCCTCGATGACGGGACAATCGGGGCTGCGTTGCGCGCGCGGCGGGCGTTCTGAGGGGGCTTTGCCCCCTCTGCGGCTGCGCCGCATTCACCCCCAGAGTATTTTTTCGCAAGATGAAAAAGCATTTCATTTTGGATGAGGTTCTCCGGGCTCTGGCGCCTGGCGGTTTTTCCGTTTTGTCGTTGGCGCATTGCTGCGTCACAATCGCGTCGGGGAAGGCGCGAATATCCGTTGCGTTGATTTCGATGTGAATACGATGTGATCGAGTCCGGTGATCCGGCCTCATTTGTGGCGCGAACAAACCGTATCTGTTTTCATATGGAAAGGAACGTGTTCATGTCCGATATCTCCAACCATGTCACGGGTCGCCTGCAGACTCTCGGCACATGGCTTACGAAAGCGACAAGCGTCTGGCCCGTGACGCGCCATGCGCATTGGCTGCTGCGCCTGCCCATCGCTGCGGTGATGCTGCAATACGGTCTCGATAAAGTCCCGCTCTCGGCTGATGCCGCGGCGGGATGGGGGCTACCGTTCTGGGCCTGGGCGCTGGCCGGGGTGGGGGAACTTGCTGTCGCGTTTCTATTGATCGCTTCAGGGCTTCTCGCACCGTTTGTAGGCGATAAGGTCGCCGCGCTCCTGACCAGACTGACAGGGCTGGCCGCAGCGATCATCGTCGCAGGGGTGATCGTGGTCGCGTATTGGGCCCCGCCGCTGGACCTGCTGATGTTCAACCAGTTCCATATCCTGCTGTTGGGCGCGAGCCTCTATATCGCCTTTGGTCCGCAGACGCGGTCGTCCTGACCTTGCAATGCGTCATGCGCGGGGGCTGTGATCGGCAGCCCCCGTCGCTCACCCCAGCGCCATGCTGACCGCACTTTCGGGCAGTTCCTCGTCGAAACAGCGCTGGTAGAATTCGGCAACTGTCTGGCGCTCCAATTCGTCGCATTTGTTGAGGAAGGAGAGCCGGAAGGCATAGCCGATCGAGCGGAAAATCCGCGCGTTTTCGGCCCAGTTGATGACCGTTCGCGGCGACATCACAGTCGAGAGATCGCCATTCATGAAGGCCGTGCGCGTCAGATCCGCGACTGTCACCATCTGGCTGATCTCCTGCCGCCCCTTGGCGGTGTTATAGGCCGGGTTCTTGGCCAGCACGATGGCGGTTTCGGCGTCATGGCTGAGATAATTCAGCGTGGCGACCAGCGACCAGCGGTCCATCTGCGCCTGGTTGATCTGCTGCACCCCGTGATAGAGGCCGGTCGTGTCGCCCAGGCCCACGGTGTTCGCGGTCGCAAAGAGCCGGAAGGACGGATGCGGCTGGATGATCTCGTTCTGATCGAGCAGGGTGAGCTTGCCGTCATGCTCCAGCACGCGCTGGATCACGAACATCACATCCGGGCGGCCCGCATCATATTCGTCGAACACGATCGCCACAGGGTTGCGCAGCGCCCAGGGCAGGATGCCCTCCTGAAACTCGGTGACCTGAACGCCCGCTTTGAGCTTGATCGCATCCTTGCCGATCATGTCGATGCGCGAGATATGGCTGTCGAGATTGACCCGCACCGCAGGCCAGTTCAGCCGCGCGGCGACCTGTTCGATATGGGTGGATTTGCCCGTGCCGTGATAACCCTGGATCATGACGCGGCGGTTATAGGCGAAGCCTGCAAGGATCGCGAGCGTGGTGTCGGGGTCGAATTTATATGTGGGGTCGATGGCGGGCACGCGCTCGCTGGGTTCGGCAAAGCCCTTCACTTTCATGTCCGAGTCGATCCCGAAGACATCGCGCACCGACATTTCCTCGGTGGGTTTTTCAACTGCCGTCATTTTCTCTCGCCTTGATTGACCTTCGCCGCTGCGGCCTGATGTGAAACATATCCGCCCGAGGTGCAAGGGAAAGGGCCTATTTCTTCTCCACGATCAGCGCAGTGAGGCCGTGAAAATGGTAGATATCGGCGTAGCGCGGCGTCTCGGCCAGCGCCAGGCGGGGCAGGGCGCGGGTGAGTCTGTCGAGCGCGTGGAAAAGCTCCAGCCGTGCAAGCGGCGCGCCAAGGCAGAAATGCAGCCCCGCGCCGAAGGCCAGATGCGGTTTCGGGCTGCGCCCCGGCATGAAGGCGTCGGGCCTGTCCCAATGGCGCGGGCAGCGATTTGCCGCGCCCAGCAGGCAGGCGATCTGCGTGCCCCTGGGGATGATCCGGCCCATCACGTCGATATCCTCATAGGCCCAGCGGGTGAAGAGATGCAGCGGCGGATCGAAGCGCAAGCATTCCTCGACCAGTTCCTCGGTCACCGAGGCTTTCGCGTAATGCCCGGTCTCCAGCAGCGTTTTCACGGCATTGCCGATACTGTGGACCGTCGCCTCATGCCCTGCATTCAGCAGCAGGATGCAGGTCGAGATCATCTCGTCGGTCGAGAGTCGCGCGCCATCTTCCTCGGCGGCGATCAGATGGGTGATCAGATCATCGCGCGGATCACTGCGGCGCTTGGCGATATAGCCGCGCAGGAAGGCCACGAACTCCTGCGTTGCGGTGACGGCGCGCTCTTCATCCGCCCGCGTGCGCCCGGCCTGATACATGCCGACCATCGCATTCGACCAGCGCAGAAGATCGGGCGCCATCGCCTCGGGCACGCCCAGAAGCCGCGCGATGATCGTGACCGGCAGGGGTTGGGCGTAATGCGCGATCAGATCGACCGGGCCATCGGGAAAGCGGGCGATCAGATCGTCGCAGAAGGCTGCGATCTCGGGGCCGAGTGCTGCGATCCGGCGCGAGGTGAAGGCGCGCAGCACAAGGCTGCGCAGACGTGTGTGGCGGGGTGGCTCCAGCTCCAGCATCGAATGCGCCTCGACCGCGTAGAAGGGCGCGAGGTGGTCGGGGATCGCGCGCGCCGCCAGCGGCACGCGACCGAAGCGGCGGTCGCGCAGGATCGCATTGGCGCTCGTATAGCTGACCGCGCAGGCCATGTTGTATTCGTGCCAGAACACCAGCGGCCCGGCCGCGCGCATCCGGTCATAGGCAGGGTAGGGATCTTGCACAAACCCTGCATCGAGCGGGTCTTGCAAGATGTGAGAGAGGAGGTCAGGAAACCCGCTCAAGCCCTTGATACCGCGTCCAGAATGCGTGCCCATGACCTGACGCCGCGATGAAAGCTGCTCAGGTCATACTTTTCATTTGGCGAGTGGATCTGGTCATCATCCTTGGCAAAGCCGATCAGCATGGAATCCATGCCAAGTATGGTTTTGAAATATCCGGCAATCGGGATCGACCCACCCGCGCCGACAAAGGCCGCCGGTTTGGGCCATTCATCGCTGAGCGCCTGACGCGCGGCCTCGAACGCGGGATGGCTGGTTTCCATGACTGATGCGGGGGAGGCGCCATGCTCGCGAAACTCTACACTGCAATCCGCCGGGACGCGGGCGCGCACGAACGCGCGGAAGGCGTCGCGCAGCTTATGGGGGTCTTGCTGGCCGACAAGGCGGAAGCTGACCTTGGCCGAGGCGCGCGCTGGCAGCACGGTCTTGAATCCCGCGCCGGTATAGCCCGAGATCATGCCGTTGATCTCGCAGGTCGGGCGCGACCAGACCATCTCGAGCGCGCTGCGCCCGGCCTCGCCCGCGGGGTGTTTGAGCCCGACCGCGCCGAGGAAGGCTTGGGCATCGAAGCCGAGCGCCTCCCATTGCGCGCGGATGTCATCGGGGATTTCGGGCACATCATCATAGAAGCCCGGCAGGGTCACCCGGCCCTGATCGTCATGCAGATCGGCGAGGATGCGCGCGAGCACGCGCGCCGGGTTCATCGCTGCGCCCCCAAATGCCCCCGAATGCAGGTCGCGTGTAGGGCCTTGGATGATGATCTCCTCGCCCAAGAGCCCGCGCAGCATGGTGGTGACCGCCGGGGTCTCGGCATCGAAAAGACCGGTGTCGCAGATGAGCGCGAGATCGGCTTTCAAAGCGTCGCGATTGGCCTCCAGATAGGGCACGAGCGAGGGCGAGCCGCTTTCCTCCTCGCCTTCGAGGCAGAAGGTGAGCTTCACGGGCAGATCGCCATGCACGGCCAGCCAGGCGCGGCAGGCCTCGATGAAGGTCATGAGCTGGCCCTTGTCATCGGAGGCGCCGCGCGCGCGGATCACTTTGCCGCCGGGTGTATCTTCGATCCGGGGCTCGAATGGCGGGCTGTCCCAGAGATCGAGCGGGTCCACAGGCTGCACGTCGTAATGGCCGTAGAACAGCAGATGCGGCCCGTCTGCCGCCCCGCCGGTCGCCACAACCATCGGATGCCCTGCCGTTGCATCCTTGCGCGCGTCAAACCCCAGCGCGGCCAACTCGGCCACCAGCCACTCCGCCGCGCGGTCCACGTCTGTGTCATGCGCCGGGTCGGTGGAGATCGAGGGGATGCGCAGCAATTCGGACAGTCGGTCCAGCGATTGCGGCAAGTCCTGATCGATCCGGTCGAGCACGGGCGGGAGGGCGTTGGTCATGGCAAGCTCCGTAACATTTGATTGGAGCGGAGCGTATCAGAGCGCGAGGGGGTGTCCAGTCCTGCCCGAGTAGCTATAGTGCGGCCCGAACGAGAGATGATTCTGAGGAGGTGAGCCCATGTGGAAATCCGGTTTGGTCGGTCTTGCGGCACTGGGGCTGGCAGGCGCTGCGCTGGCACAGCAGGCAAGCGTGGAGAGCTACGCGCTGGAGGGTGCGGATGTGCAGGTGACCGTGCATCCCTTCCTGACCGAGGAGGAAGTCGATACGCTGCGGCTTGTCGGCCAGAACCCCGAGGCGCTTGCGCTGTTTGTCGCCGAAGGCCCCGGCTATTCCGCGCTGGCGGTCGCGCCGGATGAAGGCTTCATCCGCGGCGGTGCGCCGATCGAGTCGGCGATCGCCCTGTCGGGTATGGAAAGCCCGGAGGCGGCACGCGAAGGGGCGACCGATGCCTGTGACGAGGCCCGTCAGGGGGGGCAGAGCTGTGTTGTCGTGCTGGAGGTAGCGGCACGTTGAGGGACGAATGCGACGACGCGTCACGTACTCCCGGGTTTGTTATCGCGGCCATTTTGACATAGGTCAAAGCTGACGATGTGGCACGAAGGTAGGTGTCGACAAACTCGGCGAGATGCTTTGCATTTGCGACATGTGTCGACACTATCGACATCAAGCCGAGCATGACTGCGAGGGAGAAGGCTTTGGATTATACTGCTGCGCTCGAAACGGCCCTGAATCGCCTGCATGATGAAGGCCGTTATCGCACCTTCATTGATATCGAGCGGCGTAAAGGGCATTTTCCGCATGCTGTCTGGACGCGCCCGGATGGTGGCCAGCAGGATATCGTGGTCTGGTGCGGCAATGATTATCTGGGCATGGGGCAGCAGCCTGTCGTGCTGGCGGCCATGCACGAAGCGCTCGATGCGACGGGTGCGGGCTCGGGGGGCACGCGCAACATCTCGGGCACGACCGTTTATCACAAGCGTCTTGAGGCTTCGCTGGCCGATCTGCATCGGAAAGAGGCCGCGCTGATCTTCACCTCGGCGTATATCGCCAATGACGCTACTCTGTCGACGCTGCCCAAGCTCTTTCCGGGGCTGATCATCTACTCGGATGCGCTCAACCACGCCTCGATGATCGAAGGCGTGCGGCGCAATGGTGGGGCGAAGCGTATTTTTCGGCACAATGATGTCGCGCATCTGCGCGAGCTGTTGGAAGCCGATGATCCTGCAGCGCCGAAGCTGATCGCGTTCGAATCGATCTATTCGATGGATGGCGATTTCGGCCCCATCGAGGCGATTTGCGATCTCGCCGATGAGTTCGGCGCGCTGACCTATATCGACGAGGTGCATGCAGTCGGGATGTACGGGCCGCGCGGTGCGGGTGTGGCCGAACGTGACGGGCTGATGGGGCGGATCGACATTATCAATGGCACGCTGGCCAAGGCTTACGGGGTGATGGGCGGCTATATCGCGGCCTCGGCGAAAATGTGCGATGCCGTGCGCTCTTACGCGCCGGGCTTCATCTTCACCACCTCGCTGCCACCTGCTGTTGCGGCGGGGGCGGCGGCGTCGGTCGATTACCTCAAGACTGCGCAATATCTGCGCGACAAGCAGCAGGAAAACGCGCGCATCCTGAAGATGCGCCTGCGCGGGCTGGGGATGCCGATCATCGACCATGGCAGCCATATCGTGCCGGTGCATGTGGGCGATCCCGTGCATTGCAAGCATATTTCCGACATGTTGCTGGAGCAGCACGGGATCTACGTCCAGCCGATCAACTTCCCCACAGTGCCGCGCGGGACAGAACGGTTGCGCTTCACGCCATCGCCCGTGCATTCGCCACGCATGATTGATGATCTCGTGCGCGCAATGGATGGGCTCTGGGCGCACTGTGCGCTGAATCGCGCCGAAATTTCGGCTTAGGATTTCATTAAAGCTTCAAATCCCTGTTATTTCCAGTATGCTTGTGTGAAGGGGTCAGCAGATGAAAAAGCTGCGGCTGCTTGATCAGGGTAGAGACTTACAAAACAGGCGGTAAAGGGCAGGCTGATGAAATGGTTTGGCAACAAGCCCAAAGCTGAAGCTTCGGCGCAAGATACCTCGTCAGTGTTGGGCTTCGATGATTACGAAGTGCGCCTGGGCGATCTCATGCGCGGCGAACGGGCGACACTGGGCAAATCGCTGCTGGACGTGCAGCGCGAATTGCATATCCGTGCGACCTACATCGCAGCGATCGAATCCGGGGATCTGTCGGCATTCGAGGCTGCGAGCTTTGTCGCAGGCTATGTGCGTTCCTATGCGCGCTATCTGGGGATGGACCCGGATTGGTCCTACGCTAAGTTCTGCGCGGAAACCGGCTTTGCGATTTCGAAGGACCTTCAGCGCAACGCAGCGTCTTTGCCGCGTACCGATACAGTTAACGTTGAGCGTGACCTGGGGCAGGGGCTTCTGGGTCGGACGGCCATGGCCACGGAACCAGACCCGATCTGGCGGCGGATTGATCCGGTCGCGATTGGGTCCATCGCCGTCATGCTGCTCCTCGTTGTGGGGCTGAGCTTCGGCGGTTGGGTTGTGATGCGAGAGGTCCAGCGCGTCAATCTTGCGCCTGCGGATCAGTCGCCCTCGGTGCTTGCAGAGCTTGACCCTGTCATGGGCGCTGCGGCCCCTGACTCGAATAGCAGCGAGTCACCGGCGCTGCGCATTGGCGAAGCGCGGGACCGTGTTGCGTCGGCAGCGCAAGGCGTTGTGCGCGAATATCAGCCGCAGGCGCTGGACACGCCGGAAGTGGTTTCGCGTGACGGCCCGATCTCCGCGATCAATCTGCGCGACACTGAGGCAGACAATGACGCCAGCATACGCTCTGCGATCGATATGGCGCTGTCGGAGATTGACCGCGATGTGACGGAGCCCGGCACTGTTCGCGTAACACAGGACGGCCAGCCGACGGTTGAGGTGCTGGCTGTGCGGCCAAGCTGGATTCGCGTGCGCGGGGCGGATGGAACCGTGTTGTTCGAGAAGGTGCTCGACGCGGGCGAGCGCTACGCTGTGCCGCAATCCGAGATCCCGCCAACATTGCGCGCGGGCAATTCCGGGTCGGTCTACATGCTGGTCAATGGCGAGCCTTTCGGGCCGACAGCCCCGGGCGCGCAGGTCGTCGATAATGTCGCCCTGTCTCCCGACGCGGTGACCGAGAGGTTCGAACTCGCGGATCTCGATGGCGATCAGGCCCTGCGCGAATTCATCGCTGTGGCCGAAGCCGAAAACTGAGTGCGCGGCGGCATTTTTTGTCACTGATTTGCATGATGGCCCCTGCGCCGAGCGGGGGCCTTTTTCGGTGTGTGTCAGTGCGGCCATTGCTGAGGCAGGCTTATTGGCTTACATTTCCATCAACACTGCATTGAAGGCTTTCGCTGATGGACCACAACCATATTCGCCCCTGGCGCAACATAGACCGTCGCACTTCGCGTCAGATCATGGTGGGCGCGGTGCCTGTTGGGGGCGGGGCGCCGATTGCTGTGCAGACCATGACCAACACGGATTCGGGCGATGCGCGCGCCACAATCGCTCAGGTGCTCGCCTGCGCGGAGGCCGGGGCGGATATCGTGCGCGTCTCGGTGCCCGACCAGGCCGCGAGCCGCGCCCTGCGAGAGGTGGTGCGCGAAAGCCCGGTGCCGATCGTCGCCGATATCCATTTCCACTACAAACGCGCGATCGAGGCGGCGGAAGCGGGGGCCGCCTGTCTGCGCATCAATCCCGGCAATATCGGGGATGCGGCGCGTGTACGCGAAGTCATCAAGGCTGCGCGCGATCATGGCTGCTCGATCCGCATCGGGGTGAATGCAGGCTCGCTGGAGCGGCACCTGCTGGAGAAATATGGCGAACCCTGCCCAGAGGCGATGATCGAATCCGGCCTCGACCATATCCGCATCCTCGAGGATAACGATTTTCACGAGTTCAAGATCAGCGTGAAAGCCTCGGATGTGTTCCTGTCGGCGGCCGCCTATATGGGGCTTGCCGAGGCGACTGATGCGCCGATCCATCTCGGAATCACCGAGGCGGGCGGCATGATCTCGGGCACGGTGAAATCGGCCATCGGGCTGGGCAATCTGTTGTGGATGGGGATTGGCGACACGATCCGCGTATCGCTCTCGGCGGACCCGGTCGAGGAGGTGAAGATCGGCTATGAGATCCTGAAATCACTCGGCCTGCGCCATCGCGGGGTCAACATCATCTCCTGCCCCTCCTGCGCGCGTCAGGGTTTCGATGTGATCAAGACCGTGGGCGTCCTCGAGGAGCGGCTCGCACATATCAAGACGCCGATGAGCCTGTCGATCATCGGCTGCGTGGTCAACGGGCCAGGCGAGGCGCTGATGACAGATGTCGGCTTCACGGGCGGCGGCGCGGGCTCGGGGATGGTCTATCTTGCGGGCAAGCAGAGCCACAAGCTCTCGAACGACCAGATGATAGACCACATCGTCGAGCAGGTGGAGCGCAAGGCCGAAGAGATCGAGGCGGCCCACGCGCAGGAGCATGCCGCCGAATAGCGCGGGTCTCTCCCCGTTTCCGATCAGTCTACGCCAGCCGCTGACACGCTGCGCGTCCTGACTTCATCTTGCCCAAAATACTCTCGCCGAAGGCAGCGCGCCGTCAGGCGCGCTCATCCCTGAGACAGGGCATATTCACTCCAGACAGCGCGCTGCCGCACCGGCGACGCGGCAACTCGATAGAGAGGCGCTCTACCCGCCCATCGCGGCCAGAAGCTGCGCATTGCCACCCGAGGCCGTGGTGTCCACGCAGAGGTGACGCTCGAGCAGCACATGCGCGACATCGGGCTTGCCTGTGATCAGCGGCAGGATCGGCCCCTTGCGCCGCGACAGCGCCTCGGCATGCGCGCGCGCTTCCGCCTCCGGGCCCCAGTAAAGCACGCCTGAAATCCCGTCCATCTTCTCCAGATCAGCGGGTTGCGCTTCGGCAATCCGCGCCTCACCCCCGAGCGCGCGCACCGCAGCGGCCTGCGCCTCGGCCTGCGCGCGATCTGGCCCGAGACACAGCAGCGGCGGGCGTTTGACATGGCGCAGCCGGTTCGACTCGCCGGTCGGGCCGGGCATGTCGGTGACCTCGGCGGGCTTTGCGGCGTCTTCACCCTTGGTGAAGCGTGTCAGGTAATGCGGGCCCCCAGCCTTGGGGCCGGTGCCCGACAGCCCTTCACCCCCAAACGGTTGGCTGCCCACGACCGCGCCGATCTGGTTGCGATTGACATAGATATTCCCGGCCGTCACGCGCTCGACCACATGCTGCACGCGCGTGTCGATCCTTGTGTGCAGCCCGAATGTCAGCCCGTATCCGGTTCGGTTCACATCCGCGATTACCTTGTCGAGATCGGCGGCGCGATAGGTGGCCAGATGCAGCACCGGCCCGAACACCTCGCGCTCGAGCGATTTGATCCCGTCCACACCGATCACCACGGGCGCGATGAAATACCCGCCCTCGGGCGCGTCGCGTTCATGCAGCACACGGCCCGCCGCGCGCGCCTGATCCACATAGGCGCGGATCTGGGCATGAGCCTCGCTGTCGATCACCGGGCCGACATCGGTCGAAAGATGCCACGGGTCGCCCAGCGACAATTCATCCATCGCGCCAAAGAGCATGGTCTTGAACTCCTCGGCGATGTCTTCCTGCACATAGAGGCAGCGCAGCGCCGAGCAGCGTTGCCCCGCCGACTGAAAGCTCGAGGCCAGCACATCGCGCACGGCCTGTTCAGGCAGCGCGGTGCTGTCCACGATCATCGCATTGAGCCCGCCGGTCTCGGCAATCAGTGGCGCGTCGGGCGCAAGATGCCTGGCCATTGCGCGCCGGATCACCAGCGCGGTCTCGGTCGAGCCTGTGAAGGCCACGCCCGCAACGCGCGGATCCGAGGTCAGCGCCGCGCCCACTGTCGCGCCTTCGCCCGGCAGGAGTTGCAGCACATCGCGCGGCACCCCGGCCTCATGCAGCAGGCGTGTTGCCAGCGAGGCGATGAAGGGCGTTTGTTCGGCGGGTTTGGCCAGCACACCATTGCCAGCGGCCAGCGCGCCCGCGATCTGGCCCGTGAAAATCGCCATCGGTAAATTCCACGGGCTGATGCAGGCGAAGACCCCGCGCGCCGGGGCTTTCAGCGTCTCGGCCTGCGATGCGTAATAGCGCAGGAAATCCACCGCCTCGCGCAACTCGCCCACAGCATCGAGTTGCGATTTTCCGGCCTCGCGGGCAAGGATCGCGAAGGCTTCGCCGAAATTTTCCTCATAGAGATCCGCCGCGCGCCGCAACACCTGCGCGCGCAGGCTGGCATCCGCGTCCCATGCACGCGCGGCCTCCAGCGCGGTTTTCACATCCTCCGGGGTCGCCTGAACCACCTCGCCAAGCGTGTCGTCATGGCGCGAAGGGTTGCGCGCGGTATAGCGCGGACCACCATCCTGCAATGTGCCAGCGATCAACGGCTTGGCGTTGAACTCTGCTGTCGCGAAAGGCGCGCGAGCCGCCTCGATCTCGTCCAGATCGCGCGCGCAGGTCAGATCCCAGCCGCGCGCATTACGGCGCCCCTTGCCGAACAGCTCCGGCCCGGTGGCAAGTTTCGGGTTGCGCCCCTTGGGCAGGCTCTCCAGCGCGGCAAAGGGGCAGGCGGCGACCTCTTCGGGCGGCACAGCGTCATCGACGATCTGGTTGACGAAGGAGGAATTCGCCCCGTTCTCCAGCAGTCGGCGGACCAGATAGGCCAGCAGGTCCTTATGCGCGCCGACAGGGGCGTAGATGCGGCAACGCGTCCCGTTCTTGGTCAGCACGATGTCGTGCAGTTTCTCGCCCATCCCGTGCAGGCGCTGGAATTCGTAATCGAGGGGCTGCACGCTCATTTCCTCGGCCATATGCAGGATCGCGGCGACGGTATGCGCGTTATGGGTGGCGAATTGCGGATAGAGCCGCTTGTGCGCGCGCAGCAGCTTGCGCGCATTGGCGATGTAGTTGACATCTGTGCCCACCTTGTTGGTCAACACCGGGAAGCCATCGAGCCCCATCACCTGCGCGCGCTTGATCTCTGTGTCCCAATAGGCGCCCTTGACCAGTCGCACCATCAGCTTGCGGTCCAGCTTCTCGGCGGTCGCTTCCAGCCAGTCGAGCACATCACCCGCGCGCGGCCCGTAAGCCTGCACGACCACGCCGAAGCCGTCCCAGCCTTCAAGCGCCGGATCGGCCAGCACTGCGCCGATGACCTCGAGCGAGAGTGATAGCCGGTCGGCCTCTTCCGCATCGATATTGAAGCCCAGCCCCAGCCCGCAGGCCAGCCGCGCCAATTCGCGCAGCCGCGGCACCAGCTCGCGCATCACACGGTCGCGCTGCGCGACCTCATAGCGCGGGTGCAGCGCCGAGAGTTTGACCGAGATGCCGGGATTGCTGCGGATATCATTGCCCGTGGCGCGCTGGCCGATGGCGCGGATCGCGCGCGCATAGGCGGTGTGATACTGCTTGGCATCGGCCATGGTGCGGGCGGCTTCGCCCAGCATGTCATAGGAGTAGCTGTAGCCGCGCGCCTCGAGGCTCTTGGCGCGGTTCATGGCGCTGTCGATCGTCTCGCCCAGCACGAATTGACGCCCCATCTCGCGCATCGCGCGCCCGACAGCGGTGCGGATCACGGGCTCGCCCAGCCGCTTGATCGCGCCGCGCAGAAGCTGTGCGGCGCTTTTCCCGCGTTCATCGAGCACGCGGCCAGTGAGCAGCAGCGCCCAGGTCGAGGCATTCACGAGGCTTGAGGAGGATTTGCCCAGATGCTTGCCCCAATCCGAGGGCGCGATCTTGTCCTCGATCAGTTCATCCATCGTATCGGCATCGGGCACGCGCAAGAGCGCCTCGGCCAGGCACATCAGCGCGATGCCTTCATCGGTCGAGAGGCCATATTCGGCCAGAAACACCTCCATCAGCCCCGGCGCATCGCTCTTGCGGATGCCGCGCACCAGTTCGGCGGCGTCGCGCGCGATCTTCTCACGCTCCGCCTGTTCGAGCGCGGCCTGCGCCTGCGCCCATTCCATGGACGTCGCTTCATCGCGCAGGCTTTGATGGCTGATTTCATGCGGAATTGGGACGGCTAAGGTCATTTCAATGCCTCCTCAGGAGCTTTCTCTCATGATTGCATATTCAAGTATTGCTTTCAGCCTTAATTCCCACAGAATTCAGTGATAAAGAGTAATCGAGAGCGCTATGGAGGGAAAATGGCCCAAACCAAACTGGATAGTTTCGATCATGCGATCCTGCGCGAGCTTGCCGTGGATGGGCGGATGAGCGTGACCGAACTGGCCAATCGGATCGGATTGACCAAGTCGCCCGCACAGGCCCGGTTGCGCCGGTTGGAGAAGGAGGGTGTGATTGTTGGGTATCGTGCGCTCATCGATCCGCATCATATTGATGCCGCGCATATCGCCTTTGTGGAGATCAAGCTGTCGGATACACGCGAACTTGCGCTTTGCGCGTTCAATGAGGCGGTGCGCAATGTGCCCGAGATCGAGGAATGCCATCTGATCGCAGGGTCGTTCGATTATCTGCTGAAAGTACGCAGTCGCGATATCGCGTCATACCGGCGCGTTCTGGCAGAACATATCTCCAATTTGCCGCATGTCACCTCGACCTCGACGCATGTCGTGATGGAAGCGGTCAAGGAAACCGGCGCGCAGCCGCCGTTGTGACGCAGCGCTGACGCGCTCGGCATAATGCCCGACCTGCCGTGCAAGGCGCGAGGTGAGCAGTGCGTAGGTCTGCCGCAGATCAATGCCCACCTCGCGTGCCAGTGCGACCAGTTTCTGGCGCGCGCGCTCACCGAGTTGCGCATGGGTCGGATTAGCTATCGCTTTGAAGCTTTACGCATCCGTGGCTGAAATGATCCCCGGATAATTTCTCATCACCCCTTATCACCGGGACGACGCCCCCATCCAAGCTCCATGAGCGGGTGTCAACACAAACACGCTCAAGGTTCTTGTCATCGACTACCCTGGAAGCTCTGGCCGCCTCGATTGTCTTCGTGAACGAGCTTTTCCGAGACGAACCTCTTTAAGGCCACAGCATATGAAAACATTTGAGCGCAAAATGGTCTGGTGCAATGCATCCGTGCTCAGTCATCGGCATGCGTCAGCGCCGGCACATCGTCAGCACCCGCTGAACCGCGCCCGGAGAGGGACGGATTCTCCATGAAAAAGCGGTGACAATTGAACAGGCGGCGGTCCGAGGACGCATCGGGAAGGCTACGGCAGGCAGGACCGTCCGGGCGTATGATCCAGCTTTGTGCTTCATCGGCGAGATTGGCAGCCATGATCTGCCGCACGATCTGCGCCTTGACTGTGGGGTTGAGAATTTCGACGAGCGTTTCCACCCGTCGCACCAGATTACGCCCCATCCAGTCCGCCGAGGAGATGAAAACGCGCGCCGCATCTGAAGGCAGAGCGCAGCCATTTCCGAAGCAGACGATCCGCGAGTGCTCCAGGAACCTGCCCACAACCGACTTGATCCGAATATTCTCGCTCAACCCCTTGATGCCAGGGCGCAAGCCACAAATCCCGCGAACAACAAGGCTGATCTTCACACCAGCCTGACTGGCGGCATACAGCGCATCAATCACATCTGGATCGATGATGGAATTCATCTTGGCCCAGATCTGGGCTGTGCGCCCTTCGCGCGCAGCGTCTGCCTCATGTCCGATCATCTCGATCAGGCGCGATTTCAGAGTGAGCGGGGAAATGGCGAGGTTTTCGAAGCTTTCGGGCTCGGCATAGCCCGAGACATAGTTGAACACCCGGGTCGCGTCGCGCCCCAGAGCCGCATCACAGGTGAACAGCGACAGATCGGTGTAAATCCGGGCCGTGATCGGATGATAATTTCCGGTGCCCCAATGGGTGTAAGTCACGAGCCGGTCACCTTCGCGGCGCACGACTGTGCTGATCTTGGCATGTGTCTTGTAATTCACGAAGCCGTATACCACATGCGCGCCCGCCCGTTCCAGCCTGCGCGACTGGCGAATATTCGCGGCTTCGTCGAACCGCGCCTTCAACTCGACCAGCGCGGTCACGGATTTGCCTGCCTCGGCGGCCTCGCACAGTGCGGCCACGATCGGGCTGTCGCGCGAGGTACGATATAGCGTCTGGCGGATCGCGAGAACATCCGGGTCCCGCGCGGCCTGTTCCAGAAAGCGCACCACCATATCGAATGTCTCGTAGGGGTGGTGGAGCAGCATGTCCTTCTGCCGGATCGCCGCGAACATGTCACCGCCGTGATCCTGCACCCGTTCGGGCACGCGCGGGGTGAAGCTGGGCCAGAGCAGGTCGGCGCGCTCGTCGAGCACAAGCTCCTTAAGCGTGGAAAACCCCATGATCCCGTTAACTTCGATCACATCGGTTTCGGGCACATCCAGTTCTTCCATCACCACATCGCGCAAGGCAGGGGGCGCTC
This sequence comes from Paracoccaceae bacterium, assembly GCA_003567315.1. Classification (GTDB taxonomy): domain Bacteria; phylum Pseudomonadota; class Alphaproteobacteria; order Rhodobacterales; family Rhodobacteraceae; genus Roseinatronobacter. Next base: position 53,668 of record PWZT01000057.1, on the reverse strand, counting down.
CGGCCGAGATTTTCATGCGCACCACTTCGCCGCGACGGCGGCGCTTGAGCGCAACCTCGAATTCCCGCACCAGATCCTCGGCTTCTTCCTCGACCTCCAGATCGCTATCGCGCAGCACCGAGAAGGTGCAGGACCCCAGAAGCTTGTAGCCGGGGAACAGACTGTCCATTTCGGCAAGGACCAATTCCTCCATTGGCAGAAACCGGATGGGGTTGGAACTGACGCGCACGAAACGGTCGATCTGGCTTGGAATGGGCACCAGCGCGTCGAGCTTGCGCCCGCGCTTGTCCTGCAACTCCAGCGCCAAACAGAAGCCAGCATTCGGGATGAAAGGGAACGGATGGGCGGGGTCGATCGCGAGAGGCGAGAGCACCGGGAACACATGCTCGAGAAAATGCGCGCTCAGAAACGCGCGGTCTTCGGGCATCAGATCATGATGCGACAGGATGATGATCCCCGCCTCGGCGAGAAGCGGGCGCAGCACTGCCCAGATCTGCTGCTGATAATCCATCAGGCGGCGCGCATCGTCATGGATCAGGACCAGTTGCTGGGCCGGGCTGCGTCCGTCCTCCGATGGGGTGGTATTGCCGGCCCGCGCCAATTCGCGCAGACCAGCCACGCGGACCGTATAGAATTCGTCAAGATTGGTCGCCGAAATCGACAGGAAACGTACGCGTTCCAGAAGCGGCACGCGCGGGTTCATCGCCTCTTCCAGAACACGCCAGTTGAACGCGAGCCAGGACAACTCGCGGTTAAAAAAACGCTCTGGGCCTTCGGGATCGAAACCGTCCAGTTCCACCGGCGGCGGGAAATCAGCCTTCAGAAAATCGGCCGAGAGATTCTCGATCAGGGGGCTGCGTGGATCATCGGGCATCACAGGCTCATTCGCAGAGGTTGGCGTGAGGTGGTAGCGCTGCATCGCAGTATCATATCCCAAGCCTGAACGCAGTCATTTCCGCACACGCAGCACAGCGCGCCCCTTGGCAGTCAATGTCAGCCTCCCGGTTTCAGCATCAAGCACATAGCCATCGACCTTTGGCAGGATCGCCTTGAAGCGTTCCTCCTGTTCGCCCAGCCCATCGGGACAGGCCATCAAGGTGCTGGCAAGCCTTCCGACAGTGAGCACACCGCCCAGTCGGCGATAATTGCCGATCAGGCGATTGCAGCCGACACTCGCGCTCAAGCGCCCATCCGGGAAGAACACCAGTTCGGTGCGCGAGGCAAACAGCACCGCCGCATCCTCGATGGCGCTGACATTCCACACGCCTTGCGTGATATCCATATCCGGGCGGCGCAGGCTGCATTCGGAAAGCTCTGCGCCATCAATGCGCAGCAGGGCCGCATCTTCCTTCATGTGCAGTGTCGTCGCGGGGTTGTCGGGATCGGCATAGAGCGCCCCTGATGCAGCCGGTTGCGGCACCAGCGTCATGACCTGCTCGTTCAGTCGGATGCGCACCGTGTCGGGCAGAAATCCGGTTTCGACGAGCTGATTGCCGCAATAGAGCAGCCCGACAAATCCCATCTGAGGCAGACGCTGCGCCCGCAGCGACCCGATATCGACCGCGTCTTCGCCTGCCTCGATCAGGACAGGCTCGCTCATCCAGAGCGCATCTTCCATGCTGCGCAGGCCCACGCGCAGGACCAGAGGCTGATCGGCAGGGATATCGAGCGAGAAGGGAAACGGGCTCTGCGCCTCTTGCGTCAGACGGCGCAAACCTTTTACAGTTGCGTCTTTTTCGGTGGTCACATCGACTATAACGACTGTGTCCTCAGGCAGCGCCATTCGCTCCAGAACCACAATTTCGCCTGAAAGGCTCCGCGATGGCGCGTCGATCGCAAGCGCTGCAGTGGCGAAAAGGCCACAGGACATCAAGGCGGTGACAAGGCGCAGCAATTCAATCTCCGTCGCGAAAAAAAGCTTTGTAACAGCTTAGAAGCGCGCCGGATTTGACACAAGCGCGATTCCCCGGCGCCACTCTACTGTGAATTGATTGACATTTTCATAACATCCGCGGCAAGTGCCCGGGAAACAGGCTTTTTTCGGGCCAGCGCCTCTGCATCAAGCTGCGCGACCAGAGTTTGGGCATAGGCGAGCGAGCGCTCCATGCGGGCGAGCAGGAACGGAATAAGCGCGTCGGAGACGCGTATCTGCCGATCCGCGAAAAGCTTGGTCAGAACCGCCGCCAGCAGCGTGTCATCGGGTGGGGCAAGCGTCACATGCGTTGCCGCCTGCAGCCGCGAGGCGAGATCGGGCAGCGCCAGACCCCAATCCCGCACCGGCGCACGGGCCGCGAGCAAAAGCCGTCCCTGCCGCGCCGCCAAAAGATTATGCAGATGAAAGAGGCTTTGCTGCGCGGTGGCGCTGGATGCGACTGCCTCGGCATTGTCGATTGCAACGCGGTCCTGCGATGCGAGTGCCTCCGGGTCAGCCTGCGCCAGCGATGCGCCATCCGTCAGCGCGGCCCCGGCGCGCTCTGCCCAGATATGCAGCATATGCGTCTTGCCCGCGCCCTCCGGCCCGGTCAGCACCAGCTTGCCATCGGGCCAGTCGGGCTGGTCGATCATCGCAAGCGCGGTCGCGTTGCAGGGCGCTGCAACGAAACTCTCGCGCGACAGGCTTGCCGGCAAATCCAGAGGCATGTGGAGTTGGCGCGGCTCCCTCATCCTTCCCGGTCCTCATCGTCGCGAGACACTGCCGCGCCATAGAGGCTGCTGGCCTGATATTGCGCGAGCCCGAAGCGGACCAACACGGCAACTGAAGCCGCCAGCGGGACGGCCACGAGCATGCCCGTGAAGCCGAACATCATCCCGAAGGCGGAAATGGCGAAAAGCAGCCAGACCGGATGCAAGCGCACCGAATTGCCGACAATGCGGGGCACGAGGATATTGCCTTCCAGCACCTGCCCGGCCGCGAAGATCGCAACAATCATCGCGATGCTGCCCGGCTCTCCCCAGAACTGCCAGAGCGCAACCCCGATAGCGAGTATCCCGCCGATAATCGCCCCGATATAGGGAATGAAGGAGATCAGCCCCGCCGTGACCCCGATGGCAAGCCCGAATTGCAGCCCCGACAGGCCCAGCGCGAGCGCGTAATATGTCGCAAGGATTAGGCACACCGTAACCTGCCCGCGCACGAAGCCCGCGATGGAGCGGTCGATCTGTGCTGCCAGATCGCGGATGACATCTGCATGCTGGCGCGGCAGCAGATCATCCGCACCCGCGAGCACGCGCGGCCAGTCGAGCAACAGATAAAATGCCACGACCGGGGTGATCACAAGGAAGATCAGAAAGCTCACGATGCCCGAAACGGATCGCCACACGCCTTGCGCCAGTTCGCCGCCACGGTCGCGGATCGTCTCGCCCATCGCCGCGAGCGAGCTTTGCAGCGCGGATTCCAAGCCTTCGAACTCGGGAAAGCGCGCGGTCACGGCCGCCTGCAACTCCTCCAGCAGATCGGGCGCGGCCTCGGAGAACTGGACGGCCTGCGCCACAACCGCCGGGACGATCAGCAGCCCCGCCAGGACCACGGCCCCGATCGCCGCCAGCATCAGCAGTGAAACCGCAAGCACCCGCGGCAGACCCGCCCGCACCAGCCGCATGACAGGCGGGTTGAGGAAATAGGCAATCGCCGCGCCGGTCACGAAAGGCAGCAGCACCTCGCTGAGCGCCCAGAGCAGGGCCAGAAAGCCCAGCCCCGCAATGGCCCAGTAGCGCAACTGCATCTGTGGTGTCATGGCCATGGCATACCCTATCGCCCGGCGCTTGCCCATGGGTGCGTGATCCCGCGCCCCCCGGTCGCGCTAGAGCTTCATATGCCGCGCGCGCGCACCGCGCTCGATGGCAGCCGCGTGCAAGCGGTCGACCTGCAATTCATGGCGAATTTCCTCGAGCAACCGCAACTCGGACTGCGCGAGCTTGCCATCCGCCGCCGCCACATCACAGGCAAGCGCATAGGCAGTCTCATGGAGCCGCTCGGGCAGGCTCTCGCGGATCAGGCCGAACAGGGCATCGAGCCCGTCATCTTCCTCGAACAGGTCGAACACGGTCTGCGCGACCGGCTTGATCCGGTCACTGTCATAATCCCCGAAGATCGGCAGGTGATTGACAAGCGAAGTGATGGCCACAAGCTCGGCTGTGTGGATCTCCATATCGGCAGCAGACACGGCGATCATGAGCGCCACGAGGCTGTCCTGCGGTGTGAACGATGGCGGGGTGGGCGTCATCCTGTCTCCTGTCGCACAAAAGCTATGCCGCCGTGCAGAATATTGACGCGGCCCGAGAGGGGCAATAGGAAGCGCTGTGCCAATCGGCCCCCCACAGAGAAGTGACCCTGCCCATGTCCGCCTTCCGCGATGCCGCCCTGAAATCCAAAGCCTGGCCCTTTGAAGAGGCCCGCAAGCTGGTGGCGCGCTACAAGGGCAAGGCGCCTCAGAAAGGCTATGTGTTGTTCGAGACCGGCTATGGCCCCTCGGGCCTGCCCCATATCGGCACATTCGGCGAAGTGGCGCGCACCACGATGGTGCGCCGCGCCTTTGAGGCGATCAGCGATATCCCCACGCGGCTGATCTGTTTTTCCGACGATGTGGACGGCATGCGCAAGGTGCCGGAAAATGTGCCCGACCCTGACGCGCTGCGGGCCTATCTGCAGATGCCGCTGACTTCGGTGCCCGATCCGTTCGGCACCCATGAAAGCTTCGGCCATCACAACAACGCCCGGCTGCGGCGCTTTCTGGACACGTTCGGGTTTGAGTACGAGTTCATCTCGGCCACCGATTTCTATAACTCGGGACGCTTTGATGAGGTCCTGCTGCGCGCAGCCGAACGCTATGACGCGCTGATGGAGGTCATGCTTAAATCGCTGCGCGAGGAACGCCAGCAGACCTATTCGATCTTCCTGCCGATCCACCCCGAGACCGGGCGCGTGCTCTATGTGCCGATGAAGCATGTGGACGGGGTCAAGGGCGAGATCACCTTTGATGACGAGGACGGGCGCGAATGGACCCTGCCGGTGACGGGCGGGAATGTGAAGCTGCAATGGAAGCCCGATTTCGGCGCGCGTTGGGCGGCGCTGGATGTGGATTTCGAGATGTTCGGCAAGGATCACTCCACCAATGCGCCGATCTATGACCGCATCTGCGAGATCCTCGGCGGGAAGAAGCCGGAACATTATGTCTATGAGCTGTTCCTTGACGAGAATGGCGAGAAGATCTCGAAATCCAAGGGCAACGGGCTGACGATTGACGAATGGCTGACCTATGCAGCGACCGAGAGCCTGTCCTATTACATGTTCCTCAAGCCGCGCACCGCCAAGCGGCTGTCATGGGATGTGATCCCCAAGGCGGTGGACGAATATCACCAGCAGTTGCGCGCCTATCCCGACCAGAGCCCCGAGCAACAGGCGGCGAACCCGGTCTGGCATATCCATGGCGGCGAAGTGCCCGCCTCGGGGATGGTGGTCAGCTTCTCGCTGCTTCTCAACCTCGCCTCTGTCGCGCGGGCGGAGGAGAAGGAAACGCTCTGGGGTTTCATCCGCCAATACGCGCCCGAGGCCGATCCCGCGACGCATCCCGACCTCGATCAGGCCGCAGGCTTTGCCGTGCGCTATTATGCCGATTTCGTGGCACCCACACTGGCCTACCGCGCACCTACCGAGACCGAGCGCGCGGCGCTCGAGGCGCTGGCAGAGGCGCTGCGCGAGATCGCGGCCACGGGTGCAGTGCCTGAAGCCTATGCGAGCGCGTATGACGCGCTGAGCGAAGAGGTGTTCATGTCGGTGGTGCGCGACACCGGCAAGGCGCATGGCTTCGAGAATCTGCGCGAGTGGTTCAAGGTGCTCTATGAGGTGTTGCTTGGCGCGAGCCAGGGGCCGCGCTGGGGCACGTTCATCGCGCTTTACGGAGTGGCGCGGACCGTGCGGCTGATCGAGCAGGGGCTTGCGGGCGAGCTTGCGCGCTGAACGGCCTTACGCAGTGACGTGATGCTATATTTGAGTATTTAAGGCAAGATGAACAGGCAGGCTTGGCGCAGATCCGCCCGGCGGTCAGTCGAGCGATGTGACCCAGAGAATCTGCGCATCCTCGCGTGAGAGCGAAATCACGTTATGGCCCATGCTGGCGTCATAATAGGCGCTGTCGCCGCGTTTCATGTCCACCGGCGCGTAAAATTCGGTGAAAAGCCGGATCTCTCCCGTCAAGACATAGAGAAATTCCTCACCGCCATGGCGCACCCAGCCGTCGAAATCACTCATGTCGCGGGCGCGGATGCGGGCCTGATAGGGCAGCATCTTCTTCGCCGTCAATTGCGCCGCGAGCAGGCGGTGATCATAGGTCGGCGTGGGCTGGGCCATGCCCTCATCTGCGCGCGTCAGCGCCATACGGCCACTGGCCGAGGGGCGCGCGGGCGGGGGGAAAAGCTGTGGCACCGAAATCTCGAGCCCCTGCGCGAGTTTCTTGAGCGCATCATAGGTGGGCGACATCTGCCCGTTCTCGATCTTCGACAGCGTGGAGCGCGCGAGGCCGGCGGCCTTCGCGGCCTGTTCCAGTGTCCAGCCGCGCGCCTTGCGCAGATCACGGACGCGTGCAGACAGATCGACCGGCTGCGCAGGCTCGGTGCCGCTGCCATTGCGGGCGATTTTCAGAAGGCTGGGGTCGCTGTGAGAGGCCATGGCGCAATCCTTTACGCGGCTCAGGTCAGGCTTGCAACTGGCAGGGTGCAGGCGTAGCTCTGGGCGCATGTTGTCCGTGACCGACCCTGCCCCGCTTGCGCCGCCGCCTGCGCCCTTCAATATGGCGCGGTATGTGCTGAGCGCAGGCGCCGAGACGCCCGACAAGATCGCGCTGCAGGTGCTGCGCGCAAGCGGGGCCGAGCGCTGGTCCTATGCCCGGCTGATCGCGGCCGTTCGGGGCACGGGCAGCGGGCTATTGCGTGCAGGGCTTGCCCCCGGTGACCGCGTGCTGATGCGGCTGGGCAATACGGTCGATTTTCCTCTCGCCTATCTGGGCGCGATCGCAGCGGGGCTGGTGCCCGTGCCGACCTCGACCCAACTGACCGCGCGCGAGATCACCCGCATCGCGCAGGAGGTCGCCCCCGCCCTCGTGCTCGGCGCCGAGGATGTGGCGCTGCCCGACCACCCGGCCCCGGTGCTCACGCAACCCGCGCTGCACCGGATGCAGGAATTGCCGCCCTGCGAGTGGCATATGGGCAGCCCCGAGCGGCCTGGCTACATTATCTACACCTCCGGCAGCGGTGGCAGCCCGCGCGCGGTCGTCCATGCCCATCGCGCGATCTGGGCGCGGCGGATGATGTGGGAGGGCTGGTACGGGCTGACGCGCGAGGACCGGATGCTCCACGCCGGGGCCTTCAACTGGACCTATACGCTGGGCACTGGATTGATGGACCCTTGGGCGATTGGCGCGACAGCCCTGATCCCGGCTGCGGGCGCGCCACTGGGGCTGATGCTCAAGCGCTTCGATGCCACGATCTTCGCCGCTGCGCCGGGGGTTTACCGCCAGCTTCTCAAGGACGGGCGCAAGCTCGATCTGCCGCGCCTGCGCCATGGGCTGTCGGCGGGCGAGAAACTGCCAGAGGTGACACGCGAGGCTTGGCGCGCGGCGACCGGGCTCGAGATTTACGAGGCGCTGGGGATGTCGGAATGCTCCACCTTCGTCTCGGCCAGCCCCGCGCGGCCCGCGCCGGAGGGCACAGCGGGGTATCCGCAGGCCGGGCGGCAGATCGCAGTGCTGGGGGCCGATGGCGCGCCAGTTGCGCCCGGCACCGAGGGGATACTCGCCATCCATCGCAGCGATCCGGGGCTGATGTTGGGGTATCTGGGGTCGGACGGGCCGGATCTGCCCCTGCAGGGCGCGTGGTTCCTGACTGGCGACCGCGCGCAGATGGGCTCGGATGGCGCGATCACCTATCTGGGGCGCGATGATGACATGATGAATGCAGGCGGTTTCCGCGTCTCGCCGCTGGAGGTGGAGCGCGCGCTGGCCGAGCATCCGGGGCTGCGCGAAGTGGCCTGCGCGGAGGTGAGCGTGCGTGAAGGGGTGAGTGTGATCGCGGCCTTCTACACCGGGCCGGAGGTCGTGCCCGAAGCCACGCTGATGGAATTCGCCGCCGCCCGACTTGCCCGCTACAAGCAGCCGCGCATTTACCGGCACATGGAGGCGCTGCCCCGTGGTGCCAATGGAAAGCTCTCGCGGCGCAGCCTGCGCGAAGGGTTCGAGGAGGTGCGGCCATGATCCCGCTCGAAATCTGGTCCGACCCGATCTGCCCGTGGTGCTTCATCGGCAAGGCGCGGCTTGACCGCGCGCTGGAGCAGCGCCCCGATCATCCGTTCGAGATCCGCTGGCAGCCGTTTCAACTCAACCCCGACATGCCAAGCGAGGGGATGGACAGGGGCGAATACATGGCGCTGAAATTCGGCGGCGATGAGGGTGTGCTGAACGCTTATCGCCCAGTGATCGAGGCGGCGGAGGCGACCGGCCTCGCGCTCGATCTGCCCGGAATTACGCGCGTGCCCAACACGCTCGACGCGCATCGGCTGATCCATTGGGCGGGGCTCGAGGGGCGGCAGAGCATGATGGTGAACCGGCTTTTTCGCGCCTATTTTCAGGAAGGCCGCGATCTGGGTGTGCGTGATGAGTTGACCACGCTTGCGACCGAGGCCGGGCTGGACCGGGCGATGGTCGCGCGGCTTCTGGAGTCCGATGCCGATTGCGAGATGATCCGCGCCGCCGACCGCGATGCGCGGGCGCGTGGCATTCAGGGCGTGCCCTGTTTCATCATCGATGCGCGCCACGCCATCTCGGGCGCACAGCCCACCGAATTGTGGCTGCAGGTGATCGATGAATTGACCGGGGCGCAGAGTTGATGCGTCTCTTCTCCCCCACCAAACCGCTGCGCTTTGGCGAATTCGTGGCGCTGATGGCGCTACTGATGTCCGCTGTCGCCTTCTCCATCGATGCGATGCTGCCCGCCCTGCCGCTGATCGGGCAGGAGCTTTCGCCCGAAAGCCCCCAGCGCGGGCAGCTTGTCATCACTGCGTTCGTTTTCGGGCTGGGCATGGGCACGCTGGTCTGCGGGCCGGTCTCGGACGCCTTCGGGCGCAAATCGGTGCTGTTGGTGGGAATTTCGCTCTATCTCGCTGGCGCCGTGCTGGCGATGCAGGCATGGTCCATCGAAAGCCTGCTGGCCGCGCGCTTCCTGCAAGGGCTCGGGGCTGCCGCGCCGCGCGTGGTGGCCACGGCCATGGTGCGCGACCTCTATTCGGGGCGGTCGATGGCACGCGTGACCTCGATCATCATGACGCTGTTCGTGCTGGTGCCCGCCATCGCGCCCTCGATCGGGGCGGGGATCATGTGGGTATCGAACTGGCGGATGATCTTCTTTGCCTTCGTGGCTTTCGGGATCATCGCCGGGCTCTGGCTGATGACCCGCCAGCCCGAGAGCCTCGCCCCCGAAAACCGCCGCCCCCTCCGACCGCGCGTGATCTGGGCGGCGCTGGTCGAGATCGTGACCAACCCCGCCGTGATGATCTATGTCGTGGCCCTGACCTTCGCCTTCGCGCCGCTTTTCGCGTGGCTCTCGAACCTGCCGATGATCTTCGACGATGTCTATGACCGCGCGGCGACTTTCCCCTTCTGGTTTGCCGCCACGGCACTATTCGCAGGCACGGCGAGCATCGTGAATGCGAAACTCGTGATGCGCTTCGGCATGCGCAGGATCGCGACCCTGGCCTTTCTGTGGCAAGCGAGCGTGTCGGTGTTTTTCCTCGGGCTGATGCTGCTGGGCCTGCCCGCGCCGTGGGATTTCGCGCTTTTCTTCGCCTTCATGTGCACGGCCTTCTTTTCCATCGGGCTGACCTTCGGCAATCTCAACGCCTTGGCGCTGCAACCGCTGGGGCATATGGCCGGGATCGGGTCATCCGTGGTGATGTCGCTTTCGACCATGGGATCGGTCATGATCGCGCTACCGATCTCGCTGGCCTATGACGGCACCCCATTGCCGCTGATTTTCGGGATGATCCTCTGTGCGAGCGTGGCATTGTCGCTGATGCTGCTCTCGCGGCGGGTGGCCGGAGAGGAAACCGCCTGATTTCGCTTGTCGCGCGGCGCGTCCCGCCGCACAATCGCGCACAGCATTTGAACGAGGTAGCTGATGGAACTCATTCTGGCGATTGTCGTGGTGATTGTTCTGGTGGTCCTTCTGGGCCTCAAGATCGTGCCGCAATCGGAAAACTATGTTGTCACGCGGCTCGGGGCCTATCACCGCACGCTGGATGCAGGGGTGAATGTGATCGTGCCCTTCCTTGACCGGGTGCATTCCAAGGTGCCGGTCAATGATCAGGTTCTGAACGATATTTCGCTCGAAGTGGTTTCGGCCGATAACGTGGTCTTTGGCGCGCAGCTCCTGGTGGTTTACCGGATCGAGAACCCCGAGGCGGCGGTGTTCCGCGTCAATAATATCGACAATCTGGTGATCGGGCTCGTGCAATCGCTGGTGCGTTCGGAATTGGGCAAGGTGGAACTCGATCAGGTGCAATCCGACCGTGGCTCGCTCAATGTGGCGCTGCTGGAAGCGCTGGAGGATGCAGGCCAGACTTATGGTATCCGCATCTCGCGCTCGGAAATCACCGATGTCAAACTCAACGAGACCACGCAGAAGGCGATGGCGGAGGTTCTTGCCGCCGAGCGCGAGCGGCGCGCGGCGATCACCCGCGCCGAAGGCCAGCGCCGCGCGGCAGAGTTGGCCGCCGATGCCGAGCTTTACGAGGCGCAGCGCAAGGCCGATGCGATCCGTGCCATTGCCGATGCCAATGCCGAGGCCAACCGCGCCATCGCCGCCTCGCTGGAGGGTGAGAACGCGCGCGAGGCGCTGACCTTCCAGACCGCGCGGATGCAGGTCGAGGCGCTGGAGGGGCTGTCGAAATCCGACAATGCGAAACTGATCATGCTGCCGGGTGGGCCGTCCAACGCCTTCCGCGAGGCAGCCGCGATCCTGAAGGAAATCTGAGCCGATGGACCTGTTTGCCCTGCCCGACTGGATGATCTGGGGCCTGATCGCGGCGGTCCTGCTGGCGGTGGAGATGATGACGACGGCCTATGTCGCGCTCGGCTTCGCCTTTGGCGCGGCAGTCGTGGCGCTGGTGGTCTGGCTGGTGCCGGGATTGCCCCTTGCGCTGCAGGCGTTGATCTGGGCGAGTGTCGGGCTTGCGGTCTGGCTGGGCTTTTCGCGCTGGAACAAGCACCGCCGCCAGACCCGGCGCGACATCAATGATTTCGATTCGCTCGAGTCGCTGCCGCCTTCGGATCGCAAGAGGCGCGCGGAACGCCGCGAGCCAGATCAGCCGAAGGACTGACGCCTCACGAGCCGTAAAACCCTTCATAGATGGGCATGAGCGTCTCGGTATCGAAAAGCGATGAGACCGACGTGCCCTTCCATGTGTTCAGGATCCCTTGCGCGAACATTGGCGCTGTGGGCACGATGCGGATATTGGGGGCGGCCTGAACCGCCTCGGTCGGGGCGATGGAATCGGTGATGACCAGCGATTTCATGACCGAGTTCGTGATCCGTTCCACCGCCGGGCCTGACAGCACGCCGTGGGTGATGTAGCTGTGCACCTCGGTGGCGCCCGCCTCGATGAGAACTTCCGCAGCCTTGCACAGCGTGCCGGCCGTATCGCAGATATCATCGACGATGACGCAGATCTTGCCTGTCACTTCCCCGATCACGGTCATCTCGGCGATTTCGCCAGGCTTTTCGCGGCGCTTGTCGACAATCGCGAGTGCACATCCGATCCGCTTGGCAAGCTCGCGCGCGCGGGCGACACCGCCAACATCGGGCGAGACGATGACGACATCCTGAAGCCGCCCGTTGAAATGGTGCATCACATCCAGCGCAAAGACCGGCGCGGCATAGAGGTTATCGACCGGAATATCGAAAAACCCCTGGATCTGGGCGGCGTGCAGATCAAGCGTCAGGATGCGCTCGATCCCCGCCTGGGTGATCATGTTGGAGACCAGCTTGGCCGAGATCGGCGTGCGCGCCTTGGTCCGGCGGTCTTGGCGCGCATAGCCGAAATAGGGGATGACGGCGGTGATCCGCGCCGCGGAAGAGCGCTTGAGCGCATCGGCGATGATCAGCAGCTCCATCAGATGGTCATTGGCCGGTTTGGAGGTGGACTGGATGATGAACATGTCCTCGCCACGAACATTCTCGAACACCTCGACAAAAACCTCGCCGTCATTGAACCGCTCGACCCGCGCATCGACCAGCGAGAAGGACATGCCCCGATGCAATGTCATGCGCCGCGCGATGGCCTTCGCAAGCGGCCCGTTGGAGTTTCCGGCAATGAGCTTGGGTTCGGAGCGGTCGATCATCGGGCCATCCTTCGGGGATTCGCTTGAGTTGACACCGCTTACCACCGAGGTAGCGTCTTGCAAACTGCCCGCTTGCTGCAAGGAGCTGCCGATGACGCAGATCGATTACTATCTGAGCCCGATTTCGCCCTGGGTCCATATGGCGGGCACCCGACCCGCCGAGATCGCCCGCGCCGCTGGCGCGCGCCTGCGATACAAGCCCATCGACCCCACATCGCTGTTTCCCCGCACAGGCGGGCAGGTTCTGGCCGAGCGCCATAAGAGCCGCAAGGCCTACCGCCTGCAGGAACTCGACCGCTGGTCAAAGCGGCTGGGCCTGCCGATGAAGCTGCAACCGGCCTATTTTCCGACCAACCCCGCGCCCGCCTCCTATGCCATCATCGCTGCGCAAGAAGCGGGCGGTGGCGATATGGCCGCCCTTGTCAGCGGCCTGACCCGGGCCTGCTGGGAAGAAGACCGCAATATCGCCGAGGACGAGGTCATCCGCGCGTGCCTCACAGCGGCCGGGTTCGACCCGTCCATCGCCTTCAGCGGCATGCTGCAGGGGGCCGAGATCTATCCGCGCAATCTGGAAGAGGCGATCGCCGATGGTGTGTTCGGCGTGCCGTTCTTCGTGGTGGGAGAGGCGCGGTTCTGGGGGCAGGACAGGCTTGAGTTTCTGGCCGAATATCTGGAGGTCGCGAGCTGACGCCCGGCGCAGAAAAAACGAAAAGACCCCGCGCGTGACGCAGGGCCTTTTCGTCATGAAGTCTGGTGTCTCAGGCCGCAGCGACTTCCGCCGCTGCCGCAGCCGCGTTGCGCCGCTCGCTTTCCTCGCGCGACAGCGCGACAGAGGTGCGCACACCTTTCGCGACAAATTCCATCAACCCGGCCACGACCCGTTCGTTCGGGTCGATCCCGGCACAGCTCAGCACTTCGCGCCCATCGCGCGACCGTGCCCAGCGCGCAATCTGCTCGGGCCCGTTGCCGAATTTCTTGTCGTCGGCAATCGCATCATCGAGCGCAGCCAGCACCACTGCCGCAAAGAGTTTGCGAGCGCGCGCGCCTTGTTCGTGCGTGAATGCGGTTCCATCCGCAGCGTCAAACATTCTGTCGTCCTTTATTCTTGGTCTTGCATCCACCGGTCGAGCCTGCATACGCGTTTTGCCATGTGATTCGCTACGCTTATAAGGCATACCACCCATGCACAAAGAGCATAGCTTGAAACAAATGCCGCCCATATGCTGTTCTTGCGCAAGAAACCCGTACGGGATATAGGAGCTTAAACTCATGTATCAAGCGCACAGCAAGGTCACCTCATGCCTAAGATCAACGGTAACGAGATACGCCCCGGTAATGTTCTGGAGCATGATGGCGGGCTCTGGGCCGCGGTCAAGGTCAACCATGTGAAACCAGGCAAGGGCGGGGCGTTTGCACAGGTCGAGATGAAGAACCTGCGCGACGGGCGCAAGCTCAACGAGCGCTTCCGCTCCGATGACAAGGTGGAGCGCGTGCGGCTCGAGCAGAAAGACCAGCAATTCCTCTATGAAGCCGATGGCCGCCTAGTGGTTATGGACACGGAAACCTTCGATCAGGTGGAACTCGATGTCGATCTTCTCGGGGAGCGCCGACCCTTCCTTCAGGACGGGATGACCGTGACGGTCGAGTATTACGGCGAAGAGGCGCTGAACATGGCGTTGCCGCAGAAGGTCGTTTGCAAGGTTGTGGAGACTGAGCCAGTGGTCAAGGGCCAGACAGCCGCGAACAGTTTCAAGCCCGCCGTGCTCGACAATGGGGTGCGCGTTCTGGTGCCGCCCTTTGTCGGTCCGGATGAAGACATTGTCGTCAATACCGAAACCTTCGAGTATTCGGAACGCGCCTGAGAACGGGCCCACTCACGCGATTGTTGTTGCCGCAATAGCGATGGTTGGCTTATCCACGGGCGCATCCGTCGATGGAGAGTCCGATGCGTTGCGCCGCTGTAATTCTTGCCCTGATCCTCGCCCCTCAAATGGGGCATGCGCAAGCGGAGGGGGCACAACTCAGCTGGGAGGGTAATGTCAGCGCGCGCGCCGAAGCCTTGCTGGTCGTACGCGATATCGAGGGCAATCAGGTCCTTGCGTTGCGCAAGGATCTCGAAATGGGCGAACGCTCCCTGCATGTGGAGATGCCGCCTCTTCCGCGCGCAGCCGCCACGATTCAGGCCGGGCTGATCGACGGAGGCCGCGTGACCCTGCAAAGCCAGATCACGCCGATTTCCGACCGCGCAGCAAATGGGCCGAGGCTGGTCCTGCGCGCGCGCCTTGCGCTTGGCTTCCACGATCTTTGGGTCTGCGATAACGAGGACACCCTGCGGATCACTCATCAAGACAACGCCCTGCACCTGCAAAATGCGGATGGTATCTGGCGAATGGAGGAAGATGAAGCCGGAGCCGACACCTTCCGCGCTGAGGAGGGTGCCGTGTTCCGCCTTGAGGGCAATGATGCGGAACTGACCGCACCCGAGCGCGAGGCAACCCTGTGCCAGCCCAGCCTGTTCCGCCCGATCCTGCCGCTGGAGGTCCAGGCCCGCGACCAGAGCTGGCGCATGGCAATGGGTCTGGAAGAGGCGCTGATCGACCCGCCCGGACATGAAGAAGAGGCTTTGCGCGCAACGGATCTGAGCTTCGAGGCACCGCGCGACGGGGCGATCACGATCCACAATGAAGAGCTTCGCCTGACGATCCGCGAAGACCGCTGCGAGCTTGACGCACGCGGGCTGCCCTATCCGTTTTCCGCGACACTGGTGCATGAGGGGCTTGATGTGTCACGCGACGGCTGCGCCGGCTCGCCGCTTCGGCTGATCGATGGGGAAAGCTGGCATGTAAAGAGCATTTTCGGCCGTCCGCTTGCCATGAACGGCGACACCATGCCGCCCATAACGCTGCAAATCGCCGACACGCAGATCTCCGGGCGTGGCACATGCAATCGCTATGTTGGCATGGCAATGGTCGAAGAAGGGACGCTGGCTTTTACCGAATTGGGCACAACACGGATTGCCTGCCCGGCGCACAAGCAGAATATGGAATTGCGGTTTCTCGATGCGCTCGAAGTCTCCACCAGCTTCGCGCTTGCCCGCGATGGCATGTTGATCCTGCTCGCAGGGCATTTGCCCGTGCTGACGGCATCGCGCCGCTAGGCGCTCAGTCCCGGCATCTGGTGGATCGGCGCGACGATGGCTCTGTCTGGATCTGAAGCCCAGACCTTGCAGATGTAGTCATGGGTGTGAGGCCGTTCAGGGTCTTGAGCCTGCGCGCGAAGTTATGGGCGGCAAGGAAGTCGGCGAGATACGCCCGGAGCTGGTCGTGGCAGTCGTAGTGGTAGCGCTTGACGGTTGCGTCCTTGATCGTGCGGTTCATCCTCTCGACCTCGCCGTCCCTCGGGAAAACGATCCCCGGATCGTTTTCTGATCCTCGGAACTCCACGGGTGGTTCGGCTTGGTCAGCCGGTGCTCGATCCCGCGCGACCATTGTGCTCGGAACAATGGCGGCTCAATTCCTCAGCGTAGCGCTTCCGTGACGAACTTAGCCCATAATGCTTCTTTCCATTCCTGCGAAAGGATCGCACCATCAACCCGTGGGATCAAACACCGCTAGCGCCCAAGGCGCAAGCAGCGCGGTCAGCATCGCGTTGAGCGCCATGCCGATGCCCGCAAACGCGCCCGCCTGCTTGTTCACCTGAAAGGCACGAGCGGTGCCGATACCATGCGCGGCCACCCCCACGGCAAATCCGCGCGCGCGCCAGTCGCGGATGCGCAGCGCGTTCATGAGCGGGGTCACAACAATCGCGCCGATGATGCCGGTCAGGATCACCAGCACGGCCGCGAGAGTGGGCGAGCCGCCGAGGCGCTCGGAGATGCCGAGCGCGACCGGGGCAGTGGTGCTCTTGGGCGCGAGCGTGGCCATGAGTTCCGGGGTCAGCCCCATCGCATGCCCGATGGCGAGCGCAGAGAGCACAGCCGTCGCGGAACCTGCCACAAGCGCGGCCATGATCGGCAGGAGCGTCTGGCGCACCGCGTGGCGCTGCTGCCAGAGCGGGATGGCGAGCGCGACTGTGGCGGGGCCGAGCAGGAAATGGACGAATTGCGCGCCCTCGAAATACTGCGTGTAGCTGGTGTCAGTCAGCCACAGGAGCCCCGCGAGCAGCACCACCGCGATCAGGACGGGGTTGGCGAGTGGCGCGCGGTCTGCGGCCTCGGCGATGCGGTCGCCAATCAGATAGGCGATCAGCGTGGCCGTGAGCCAGATGAGCGGGGTTTCGGTCAGATAGGACCAGATATCGGCGAAATCATGCATCGCTAGCGTCCTTGCCGATGAGCTTGCTCACGCCCACGAACACGGCGGCACCGATGGCCAGCGCCAGCACAGTCGAGAGGACCAGCGCGAGCGCCAGACCGATGCCGTGCGCGCCAAGTGCCGCGAGATGGCCCACAACGCCAACACCGGCGGGCACGAACAGAAGCGAGAGATGGCGCAGGATGCCCTCGCCCGTGGGAGTGACGCGGGCGGCCAGCCGCCCCGAGCCGAGCATCAGCGCGAAAAGCAGCGCCATGCCGAAGACAGGGCCGGGGACCGGCAGGCCGAAAAGCCGGGTGACAAGTTCGCCCGCGAGTTGGCAGGCGAGGATCAGGGTGAGCGCGTGGATCATGGCGGGCCTCTTGCAGCGGATGGGGCAATCTGCTCAGATCGCGCGGCAAAAGAAAAGCCCGCGCCGCGCGCAGGCACGTGGAGGGGCATGTCGGATCATCTCAAAGGGTTGTTGCTGACCACGCTGGGGGTGCTGTTTCTGGTCCCGGATTCGCTGTTTGTGCGGCTGATCGAGGCCGAGGTGCTGGCGATTGCCTTCTGGCGCGGGCTGATCGCGGGCGGGCTGATCCTCGCCTTCGTGCTGCTGCGCGAGGGGGCAGGCGCGGTGGGCTCGGCGCTGCGGGCGGGGCCGAAGGCTTGGGCCTATATCGTGTTCTTCGGGGTCTCGGCGCCCGGTTTCGTGCTCGCGGTGTCGCTGACCAGCGTGGCGAATGTGGTCTTTATCCTGGCCGCGATGCCGGTCTTTGCCGCGATTTTCAGCCGCATCTTTCTGGGCGAGCCGATTTCCGCGCGCATGGTCTGGACGATGGGGGGCGTGTTCGTGGGGCTCGGGGTGATCCTCTGGGGGTCGGGCGCGACGGTTGGGGCGAGCTGGCAGGGCGATCTGGTGGCGCTGATGGTGGCCTGCCTCTTCGCGGCCGCGCTGACAGCGGTGAGGGGTTTGCGCGCGCGCTCAATGCTGCCAGCGGTGCCGGTGGCGCTGCTTGGGGCGGCCTGCCTGATGGGGCTGTTCGTGGATGTGGTGGCGCCGCTGGCGGAATACTGGCCGCTGTTTCTGGCGCATGGGGCGTTTATCGCGGGCGCGGCGGGGCTGATGGTGCTGGGGCCGCGCTACCTGAGTTCGGCCGAAGTGTCGCTGCTGATCCTGCTGGAATCGATCTTCGCGCCGCTCTTGGTCTGGTATGTGATCGGCGAGAACCCGGGCCGCTGGGCGCTGATGGGCGGGGCCATCGTGATCGCCGTGCTCTTGGTTTCCAATCTGGTGATGCTGCGCCGGATGCGCCCGGCCTGAGCCTTACTTGCGGCGCAGGCGGATGACGACATCGACCCGCGCGATTTCCGAGCCTTGCGGCGGGTCGGGCAGGCGCGAGAAAGCGACCTCGCCCGCAGGCGCGTCGGTCAGTTCCTGACTGTCTTCCCAGAAGTAATGCGGGTGATCTTCGGTGCAGGTGTCGAAATAGGAGCGCGTGGCGTCCACTGTGATCTCGTTCATCAGCCCGGCATCGCAGAAGGCGCGCAGCGTGTTGTAGACAGTGGCCAGTGACACCGCTTCGCCGCTCGATTTCGCAGCGAGGAAGAGCCCTTCGGCGGTGACATGGCGGTTTTCACCATCGCCCACCAGAAGCGCGGCCAGCGAACTGCGCTGCTTGGTCGGGCGTACCTTCGCACGCGCGAGCCACGCTTTGCCCTTTTGCAGGGCAGTGTCGTCGAGGGCTGCGAAACTCGTATCCATCATATGCTTATATAAAGGATGAACGCCCCGGATTTCAAATGAAAATGAGTCGCAGCTAAGGGGGCGGCGGCCGCGCCCTGTTGCGTCAGCGCCTGTCCAGGCAGGCGCTGCCCTGCTTTCGGGTACCCGCCCGCACACAGCGCGGCGCCTGCGGGCTTGTCAGTCTGGCGGGGTGAGTGCTAGAGGGGGCAAACTTCGCAGGAGGAGCCGATGTCGCAATATCCAAGGTCTTTCGATAAAGAGGCGCTGCTGGCCTGTGCGCGCGGTGAGTTGTTCGGCCCCGGCAATGCGCAGCTGCCCGAGCCGCCAATGCTGATGATGGACCGGATCACCGATATCTCGGACGATGGCGGGCTGCATGGCAAGGGTCATGTCGTGGCCGAGTTCGACATTCATCCCGAGCTGTGGTTCTTCGAGTGCCATTTCCCCGGCAATCCGATCATGCCGGGCTGTCTGGGGCTCGACGGGTTGTGGCAGTTGACCGGGTTCAATCTGGGCTGGCGCGGCTGGCAGGGGCGCGGTTACGCGCTGGGCGTGGGCGAGGTGAAGCTCACCGGCATGGTGCGCCCGGATCGCAAGATGCTGACCTACAAGGTGGATTTCACCAAGGCGGTGCAGTCACGGCGGCTGACCATGGGCGTGGCCGACGGGATCGTCGAGGCCGATGGCGAGGTGATCTATCAGGTCACGGGCATGAAGGTCGCGCTGTCGGAGGCGTGAGCCAGGGCTGCGGCTGCACGCTATAGCCGATATAGAGCGGGTGCTTCGGGTGGCCTGCCTTGGACAGCCCCAGATGCCAGAGCGGCCGGCCTGTGGCGCGCAAAAGCGCCTCGACCGCCGGGCCGCGCGCGAGATGCGCGCCATGCGTGCCCCAGGCGCAGATGATCTGATCGGCCCAGGGGGCGCTCTCTGCGATGGCCTTGTCGTTGAGCGGGCCGATGGGATCGGGCGCCGCGCGCATCACGCGCGGGTCAGTGGCGCGGAAGGCGAAGATATTGCACACACGGACCGCCCCGAAGCCCAGCGCGCGGGCACGGCGCTCGCAGCGCTCCACAGTCGGGTCGTTCTGCACCTCGGTCGCTGTGGAGGGGTTGAGCATGATGAAAAGCGCGCGGCCCTGCGCGGGTGCCCATTCGCGCGTCAGCAGGTAGCGGTAGTGCTCGCAAGGGGAATAGACCGCGACCGAGGGCGCGTCGCCCTTCACATGGCGGCGGGTGATGACGTGCGCCTCCATCAGGCGAGGTTGAAGACGCGGCTCGGGTGCAACTCGCCCGCCTTGTAGATGCCGACCGCGACAGGGCGGCCCTGATAGCTCGCCCAGGCCTCGTCGCCATACGCTGCCTGAGACGCCAGCACCATGCCGGGATTGCCATTGCGCAGCCGCGCCGCACCTTCGGGGGTGGCGGGCAACTCCGGCAGATCAGCGAGCCCGGCCTCGACGGGGCGCAGATGCGTATCCAGCGCGGGGTCGTGGGCCAGCGCCTCGATCTGGGCGAGGCTGAGCCCCTCGCTGGCGTCAAACGGGCCGGACCATGTGCGCCGCAGCCATGCGACATGGCCGTGACAGCCAAGCGCGTCGCCAAGATCGCGGGCGATGGAGCGGACATAGCCGCCCTTGCCGCAGACCATCTCCAACTCGACATGATCGGGATCGGGACGCGCGATGATCTCGAGGCTCTCGACCCAGAGCGGGCGGGCGACAAGCTCCATCTCTTCGCCCGCGCGGGCAATGTCATAGGCGCGCTCACCCTCGACCTTCACGGCAGAAAACTGCGGCGGCACCTGTTCGATCTCGCCGCGAAAGCCCGCGAGCGCGGCCTCGATCTCGGCATCGGTGGGCCGGGTCTCGGCGGTCGCGATGACCGCGCCTTCGGCGTCATCGGTGGTGGTGGCCTGCCCCAGCCGGACCATGAAACGATAGCATTTCAGCGCATCGGTAATGTAGGGCACGGTCTTGGTGGCCTCGCCCAGGGCCACGGCCAGCACGCCTGTTGCTGCCGGGTCGAGCGTGCCCGCATGCCCCGCCTTCTGCGCCTGAAGCGCCCAGCGAACCTTGTTGACGATGGCGGTCGAGGTCACGCCCGCAGGCTTGTCCACCACCAGCCAGCCCGAAATCGCGCGGCCCTTGCGCTTGCGTCCCATATTGCCCTCGCTGTTGTGAGTGTGCGCGCGTGCTAATTGCTGGGCCGGTTGGCGTCAACAACCTTGCCCACGATCGGGCCCAGAAGCGTGCCCCAATCCGACCGGCGCAGTTCCGGCGCATGCAGGCGCGAGACGTTGCCATCGATATAGAGCGCCTGTGGCAGCCCCAGATACTCCCGGAAAAACCGCGCGAATTCGTGGAAATTGACCGGGGTGTTGGCGATGACGAACACCGCGCGGCGCCCATCGGCGGACACGCCCACCCCGTTGCGGATCAGCCGCGACTCCGAGCCCTCCATGAAGCGCGGGTGATAGGCCCCGTCGATCACCAGCATCGGCCCTGATTGCGCGGCATGGCGGCACTCGGGGCGGTCAGATGCGAAGCTCAGGCTCTCGATCAGCACGAAGCGATCCGGCTTGATGCAGAACACGCCATTGGGCAGCAGCCCGAAATTACCCGGCCCCTCGCGCGTGACGATCTGCGAGACTTCCGCGCCATCCTCGATATAGAGCCCGACCGGGCTGCGATCAGCATGATACATGCCGCCATTCATCGCGAAGGCGAGCTTCTTGCCCTCGCGCGCCAGCGCGTCGTCGATATTTCGGAAATTGCCATAGACCTGATCGTCCCTCGAATAGAGGAAGAGCCGCAGATCATCACCGGCCTTGGCCGTGCAATGGGTGAAGCTCGCATCCTTGTAGTCGGTGCGCTCGCAGGTGGCCTGCGCGGGGACAGCGAGGATCAGGAAGGCCAGCAGCGCGGCCAGATTAAGCGCGATCCGTGTCATCCTCTTGACCTGTGGCAATGTCGCGCTGCACGCGATCCTCCTGCAGCAGACGGCGGGTTTCGTCCACCCGGTCGAAGCTCTCATCGATCTGGAAGCGCAGATCGGGGGCGAATTTCAGCGTCAATTCGCGCGAAACGAGATGGCGCAGCTCGCCCTTGTTGCGCCGCAGCGCAGCCAGCGCGCCCTGTTGGCCTTCGCCGCCCAGCGGCATCACGAAAGCGGTCGCGATTTTCAGATCGGGCGAGGTGCGCACTTCGCTGACCGTGATCGCCACGCGGTCGAGGTCGGGGTCATGCACATCGCCGCGCGCCAGCACATCCGACAGCGTGCGCCGGATCAGCTCGCCCACGCGAAGCTGGCGTTGCGATGGCCCGCGGCCGGACTCGAAGCGTTTGTTTCCCATACAGGTGCAATATGGGAAAGCAGCCCCCCGCGCAACGAGGCTTTGCCATTTTCCGCCGCCCTCGCTAAGGAGACGCGGAAATGTGACTGGGTGAGGTGTGGCAATGGTCCGGATTGCAGTGATGGGGGCCTCTGGACGGATGGGGCAGATGCTGGTGCGGCTGGTCGAGGAGAGCGATCTGGCCGTGCTCGCGGCTGTGGTGGAGCGCGCGGGTCATGGATGGGTCGGGCAGGATCTGGGTCGCGCCATGGGCGGGGTCGAGCGCGGGGTGATCGTGCGCGACGATCTTGATGCGGCGCTAAGCGAGGCCGATGCGGTGATCGATTTCACGGCCCCGCAAGTGTCGGTGGCGCTGGCCGAGCGGGCGGCGGCGTCAGGCGTTGCGCATGTGATCGGCACGACCGGGTTTTCCGACGAGGATCTGGCGGCGATTGCTGAGGCGGGCAAGACCGGGCGGATCGTGCGGGCGGGGAATATGAGCCTTGGCGTGAACCTGCTGATGGGGCTTACGCGGCAAGTCGCAAGCGCGCTGGGCGCGGATTACGATATCGAGATCGTGGAGGCGCATCATCGCCACAAGGTCGATGCGCCCTCGGGCACGGCGCTGATGCTGGGCGAGGCGGCAGCGTCGGGGCGCGAGGTCGCGCTTGCGGATGTGGCGGATCGCGGGCGCCATGGGATCACCGGCGCGCGGGCCGCGGGCGCGATCGGGTTTCACGCGATCCGCGGCGGGGATTACATCGGCGAGCATGATGTGATCTTCGCGGGCGAAGGCGAGCGGGTCGTGCTGCGCCATGTGGCCTCGGACCGGGCGCTCTTCGCGCGCGGGGCGCTGCGCGCGGCGCTGTGGCTGCAGGGGCAGGGGCCGGGCGAGTATTCGATGCTCGATGTGCTGGGGCTTGGCGGCTGAGACCGGGAATTGTGATCCAGTGGCGGGGAGGATGCGTACCTCCCACTGATATCTCTGAACGAGGTGTGTGATGCGTAAATTACTGGTTATGGGCATAGCAGTGGTGATGTCGGCCACTCCGGCGTTGGCCGATTTCCAGCCAGTCCGTGAGGAAGCGAATTTCCGGGCATTGGTGGAAGGGCGCGAGTTGACGCGTTTCGGCGTGCGCTTGCAGGTCCTGCCGGAGGGCGAGATCACCGGGCGCGGCTTTGGCATGAATGTGGGCGGCGAGTGGGAATGGCGCAACGGCTATTTCTGCCGCACGCTGGAATTCGGGCAATCGGGCGATCCCTATAACTGCCAGCTGGTGCTGCGCGACGGGAACACGTTGCGCTTCATCTCCGATCAGGGGTCGGGTGATCAGGCCGATCTGCGGTTGCGCTGAGCGCGCTTGACGCGCTCGCATCCCTGCCCGACTGTGGGCCGCATGGATATGTTTCGCAATGATGTGCGCGTGCTTGATGGGGTCGAGATCGCCTACAGCATCGGCGGCTCTGGCCCTCCGGTGCTGTTGCTCCACGGTTTTCCGCAGACACGCGAGATGTGGCGGCCGATTGCGGCTGAATTGGCGGCGCAGTTCACTGTGGTCATGGCGGATTTGCGCGGCTATGGCGCTTCGGCGGTGGCGGGGCAGGAGGGGCCGGAGGACTGTGCGCCATACAGTTTCCGTGCGATGGGCGGCGATCAGCTTGCGCTGATGCGCAGCCTTGGTTTTGAGCGGTTTCATCTTGTGGGCCATGATCGGGGCGCGCGTGTCGCGCATCGCATGGCGCTGGACGCACCTGACCGGGTCGCGAGCCTGACGCTGATGGATATTGTGCCCACGCATCTCCTTCTGAGCGAATTGCGCTATCCGGTAGCGAAGAGCTACTACCACTGGTTCTTTCTGGCGCAGCCGCATCCCTTCCCGGAGCGGCTGATTGCGGCGGATCCGGATTATTTCTTCGAGAGCTGCCTGCTGGGCTGGGGCGGGGCGCAGCTCTCGGATTTCGCGACCGAGGCTATCGCGGCCTATCGCGCGGCGTGGCGCAGGCCGGAGGTGATTTTCGGCATGTGTCAGGATTATCGCGCAGCGATTGCGCATGATCTTGCGCTGGATGAAGCCGATCTGGGGCGCAAGCTGCACTGCCCGGCGCTGGTGCTCTTCGGGGCAGATGGGGTGATGGCGCGGGAATATGATGTTGGGGCAAGCTGGGCGCCGTGGCTCGCGGATATGCGCGTGCAGGCCGTGCCGGGCGGGCATTTCTTCCCCGACACCGCGCCCCAGGTGACCACCCGCGCAGTGATGGCGTTTCTGGGCAGTCTCGACGTGGCGCGCTGAGCGCGGCCCCGCCCGCGACCGGCCCGCCCGCCCGACCCTCGCTGCGCGCCCGTTCCGGGCGCTTGCTTGCCGCTCGCGGGCGGGGCCACGCTCAGCGCGTTCGCTTCCCGCCCTCTGCTTGCAAACAGCGAGTCAGCGCCCGGAACGGGCGCGCCACGAGGGTTGGGTGGGCGGGCTGTTTGCAAGCAGGGGGCGGCGGTAGCTCACCGCCCCTCGCGCAGCCATGCCCCCAGCGCGAGACTGGCCGCCAGCAGAAGCCACGCCCAGCCCGGGAGCAGCGCGGCCGTGCGCACATCCTGGGTGAGATAGGCCTCGCGCGGGGTGAGCCCCAGCCAGCCGCGGCCGGCCGCCGCGCGACCCTCCCGCACCAGCCGCAATTCAGGCAGTTCCTCCTCCACCCGCATGATCCCGCCGCGTGTGGCGTCGACCAGCGGGCGCAGCTTGTCGGATGTCGCGATCGTTTCCTCGAATTCGCGCGGCGCTTGCGGGCCAAGCGCGATCACGCTTTCCAGATCGCCTTCGCGCAGCCGGTAAAGCCCGATCTCGGGCGCATCGAAGCGCGCGCGAAACTCGCCCGGGGCGTCCTCGGTAAGATCGAGCGTGAAGCTCTCGCCATCGGGCGCCTCGACAGTGGCCTCGCCGACCTCGTCCTGCAGGCTGCGGCGCAGCACCGTCACGCGGTTGCCCTCGGCACTCGCGGTCAGCGTCTCTTCTTCCAGATCGGGCTCACCCATCATCCAATGCGCGAGCCTGCGCAGCAACTCAAGCTGCGGCCCGCCGCCCTCATAGCCGCGATCCCAGAGCCATGTCTGATCCGAGGCCAGCAGCGCCAGCCGCCCCTCTTCCACGCGGTCGAGCATCAGCAGCGGGCGATCCTCGGCCCCGGTCATCACTGTCTGGCCGCGTTCGGGTTCGAGGTCGATCTGGCGGAACCAGCGCCCCCAGCCCGGGCCATCCTCGGTCAGGGGTGCCAACGCCTCCAGCCCTGCGGTCACCGGATGGCGCGCGCCAAGCTCCGAGATGGCGGGGTGATAGCCTTCCTCGATCACCCGCGCGGTCGGGCGGGCAGGAAACACATCTCCCAGCGGCGAGCGCCAGATGCTGTCCGCGCTGGCCAGCTCAGGCCCGCCCACGACCAGAAGCGCGCCGCCCTCTTCGACATAGCGCGCGATATTGGCGAAATAGCTGTTGGGCAGGATACCCCTGCGGCGGTAGCGGTCGAAGATGATCAGGTCGAACTCGTCAATCTTCTCCACGAATAGTTCGCGGGTGGGAAAGGCGATGAGCGAAAGCTCATTGACCGGCACGCCGTCATGGCGGTCGGGCGGGCGCAGGATGGTGAAATGGACCAGATCCACCGCCGGGTCGGATTTCAGCAGGTTGCGCCATGTGCGCTGCCCGGCATTGGGCTCGCCCGAGACCAGCAGCACGCTGAGCCGGTCGCGCACGCCGTTGATCTGCACGATGGCGGCATTGTTGCGCGTGGTCAGCTCGCCCTCCGCCTCATCAAGCTCGAATTGCAGCACATTCATGCCGCCCTGATCGAGCGTGACCGAGATCTCCATATCCTCGCCCACAGGGACCCTGGCCTGCATCATCTCGCCGCCATTGATCGCGTAGTTCAGCGTCGCGAAACCGTCTTCATCGGGCGGGACCGCGCCCTGATCCTCGACCCGCAGCGTGAGCGTGACCGGCTCGCCGAGGATCGCATAGGCGGGCGCGTTGCGGATGATGAGGCGGCGGTCCCAATCGTCGGATTCGCCGGTCTTGAGCAGATGAAACGGCGCCGGGATGGGGGTTTGCAGCGGCGCGTCATGAACCTGCCCGTCGCTGATGGCGAACACGCCCGCAAGGCGGTCGCGCGGCAGATCGGCCAGCGCCTCGGCAAGGGCCGTGTTCAGCTCAGTCCCGGCATTGCCCGGACCATCGGGCAGGGTGACGATACGCGTCTCGACATTCCCGAGCGCGTCGAGTTCGCCCTCGATATGCGCGAGCGCCGCCTCGGTCTGGTCGCTGCGTGCGCCGATGCGGTTGGAGGCGGTTTCATCCACCACCACAAGCGCGATATCCGACAGCCCTTCGCGATCCTGCGATTGCAACGACGGGTTGGCGAGCGCGGCCAGAAGCGCAAACGCAGCAAGCCCGCGCAGCCACCAGCCGCGCAACCCCTGCCAGAGCGCGAGCGCCACCATGAGGGCAGCGAAGACCGCGATGATTGCAAGGATCGGCCAGTCGAGTCTTGGCGCGAAGATGATGTTCTCCCATCCGGTCATTGGCCGAGCCTTTCGAGAAGCGCGGGCACATGCACCTGATCGGATTTGTAGTTGCCGGTCAGCACATGGGTGATGAGGTTCACCCCGAAGCGATAGGCCATCTCGCGCTGCTCCTCGCCGCTCACCCCCATGCCGAGGCGGACTTTGGGCGACCCGCTTTCATCCACGGCCCAGGCGGCGGCCCAGTCATGGCTGCCGATAATCACGGGCGTCACCCCGTCATTGAGGTTGCGAAAGGGCATGCCCTCGGCGCGTTCGGCCTCGGCGGGCGCGGCTTCGACCCAGACATCGCGGCCCGTATAGCGGCCCGGAAATTCCTGCAGCAGGTAATAGGTGCGGGTCAGGACATGATCCTCGGGCACAGGCTCGAGCGGCGGGATGTCGAGCGGGCGGGCGATGGCCTGCAGCCGCCGCGCCTCGGGCGTGGTGCGGGTAAGGCCCGCAAGCTCGGCATCGCGGGTATCGAACAGGATCATCCCGCCGCCGCGCAGATAGCGGTTGAGCCGGGAATAGGCAGCATCCGACGGGATGGGCGTGTTTTCAGTGATCGGCCAGTAGAGGAAGGGAAAGAAGGTCAGCTCGTCGCGCTCGAGATCGACGCCGATGGGCGGGTCGGGCTCGACCGAGGTGCGGGCATAGAGCACGCGGCTGAGCCCTTCGAGCCCCGCCCGCGCCATGTCATCGACGCGCGAATCGCCCGTGAGCACATGCGCCAGCACGACCGCGTTGGTGGCTTGCAGCGCGAGGCGGTCATCGTCGCTTTCGGCCTGCGCGGGCTGGCCACTCAGGCCGATCAGGCCAAGTGCGAGCACAGCCGTGGCCCCGCGCAACCGGCCGGAGACCCAGAGCGCGGCGAGAATATCGAGCATGAGAACCCCTAGTCCAAGCGTGAGAAAGATTGCTGTCAGATCGCGTTCAACCGCCACGGCATCGCGCTCGACCTGCACGGATGCGGGCCATGTGGCCGCCGCGAGCGTCATCTCGGGCGTGCCGATATTGCGCGCGACGCTGCCTGCCGCGCTGCTATAGACCCCGGGCGGCATGGTCGCGCTGAAACGCCCGGAGGCGAATTTTTCGCCCTCGATCGAGGGTCGGTCGCTGGCGTCCAGCACTTGTCCGAAGCCATCGAGCGCGCGCTCGATCTGCCATGATGTCGCCGCCAGCGCCTCTTGCGAGAGGGCGGCGGGGCGGGTGGAAACCGCGAGGCGTTCGAGCATTTCAACGAAAAGGCCCGAGAGCGGCAGCGAGGACCATTCGGCATTGGCCGTGGTATGGACCAGCACCACCTGCCCGTCGCCCGAGAATTTGCGCGTGACCAGCGGCGTGCCATCAGCAAGCGCTGCGATGGTGCGGTCCGACAGCATCGGGTCGGGCTGGGCGAGTACCTGGGCGGTCACGCTCACATCACCGGGGATCGAGAGCCCGGCGAAGGGCGAATCGCTGGAAAATTCGCGCAGCGTGCGCGGCTCGCCCCAGCTCATCGCGCCGCCCACAGTGCGCCCGCCGATGCGCAGCCGCACAGGCAGAAGCGGGTCTTCCTCGGCGCGGGCGACATCGGAGGCCGCGAGGCGCGGCCCGGCGAAGCGCAGAAGCAGCCCGCCATCATTGACGAAATCGAGTATCTGCGCGGATTCGACCTCGCCAAGCTGCGCGATATCGACAAGGATCAGCACATCGGGCGAGGTCAGCAGCAGATCATCGACCGAGGGGCTTTCGATCAGCTCGGCCACAGGCTCCAGCGCCTGGCGCAGATAGAAAAAGGGCGAGAGCAGGTCGAGCCCTTCGCGCCCCTCGCGCCCGGTCAGCAGCGCCACCTTGCGCCGTTGCAGCGCGTCATCGGTCAGCGCCACAGCGCCCGCGCTACGCGTGCCCGCGATCTGGAAGCGCGTGATGCGGTTGCGCAATTCGGGTTGCAGGGTCAGTTCCAACTGCGCCGTGGTCGCGTCGCTGTCGAATTCCGTGATGCCACTGGCTAGCATTCGCTCGACGCCTGCGGGATCGCGACCTGTCGCGGTGATCTCGATCTCCTGCGCAGGCAGGCCCTCGGGGCGATGCGCGGTCAGAGTGACCACGCCTTCGCGCAATTCGGGCGGGGCGAGCGCAAGGGGCGCGCGCGAGGTTTCGAACACTGTGAGCGTGCCGCGCGCTTGCAGGGCGTCGCTGAGCGCGGGGCGATAATCATGCTCCAGCCCGTCGGAGATCCAGTAAGTGTCAAAGCTCTCGGGCAGGGTGTCGAGCCAGGCTTCCAGCGCGTCCGGCTCCGCGGTGAACGGCGCGGGGGTGAGGCCGGGGACGCGCTCGGACCAGAAATCGGCTGCGCGGAACGGGGATTCGCCTGCGGGCAGGTCGGTCAGCGGCACCACGGCCACAGGCCGGTCAGCGCGCTGCGCTTCGGCGAGGATTTCCTCAGCGCGGGCGATGCGGCGCGGCCAGTCGCGCGCGCTCGCCCAGCTTGCATCAAGCGCGATCAGGATCGGCCCCGTACCATCGCGCGCCGCCTGCGGGTTGAGCACCGGGCCGGAAAAGCCGATGATCAGCGCTGCCACGGCCAATGCGCGCAAAAGCAGGAGCCACCACGGGGTCTTGTCGGTCTCTGTGGTCTCGTCCTTCAGCCCGATCAGCAGCGCCACGCCCGGAAAGCGGCGGATCACTGGCGCGGGCGGCACGGCGCGCAAGAGCCACCAGAGGACGGGCAGCGCGATCAGGCCCGCGAGCAGCGCGGGGGTGGCGAAGCCGAGGGGGCCGAGGGTGAACATCAGCGCCCCCGTCTTGCGTCAAGCTCTTGCCAGAGCCACATCAGCGCCGATGCGGCAGGCTGGCCAGTATGATGCGTGAGCACCTGCCAGCCGGTCACGCGGGCCAGCGCGGCGAGCATGTCCTTGCGTTCGGCCAGCCGGTCGCGATAGCGCGCCTGCAGATCATTCGCGCGCAGCGTCTCATGGCGCAGCACGCCGCCCATCGATTCAAAGATCGAGCGGCCCTGATAGGGAAACTCCTCTTCCGCCGGGTCGAGCACCTGCACCAGCGCGCCGCGCACACCGCGATCAGCGGCGCGGCCCACGGCCTCTTGCACAGGCTCGGGGTCGCCCAGAAAATCCGACAGGAACACGGCCTGCGAATGCGCGGGCAGGATGCTCAGGGGTGGGGCGCCGTAATCGCTGCCATCCTCGGCGTCGCTAAGCGCAAGCGCGAGTGGGTCAAGCTGCGCGCGACCCGCGCGGGCAGGCAGGTCGGGCATCAGGCCGACGCGTTCGCCGGCCTTGAGCAGCAGCACCGAAAGCGCGAGCGCGAGCAGCCGGGCGCGTTCGGATTTGGGCGCGCGGGATTTGTGGCCGCTGAACTGCATCGCCTGGCTGCGGTCCACCCAGAGCGTGATGGCCTGCGCGGCCTGCCATTCGGTTTCGCGCACGAAATGCACGTCCGAGCGGCCCGAGCGGCGCCAGTCGATCCGCGCGCCTGCATCCGAAGAGGTCGCCTGACGGTATTGCCAGAACTCGTCGCCTGTGCCTGCACGCCTGCGCCCATGCGCGCCCGGCAGGACCGAGGCGGAGAGTTTTTCCGCCTGCGCCAGCAGCGCCGGAAGCGGCGCGGCCAGCGCCTCTGCGCGGGTGCGTAGCTCGGCGGGGGTGCTCAAGCGGCGGCCTCCATATCGGTCGCGGCAGCGGCCACGCGGTCGATGATCGCGCCAAGGCTTTCGCCGCGCGCGCGGGCCGCGAAACTGAGCGCCATACGATGTGACAGCACCGGGCGGGCCATCGCAGCCACATCCTCGATCGAGGGCACAAGGCGGCCTTCGAGCAGAGCCCGCGCGCGGACCGTGAGCATGAGCGCCTGTGCTGCGCGCGGGCCGGGGCCCCAGCTTATCGCGTCCTTCACGGCAGGATGCGCCTCGGGCTCTTCTGGGCGGCAGGCGCGGACGAGATCGAGGATCGCTTCTACCACAGTCTCGCCCACCGGCATGCGGCGCAGGAGGTTCTGCGCGGCCAAGAGGTCTTCCGCCGAAAAGACCGCATGCGCAGCGCCCTCGCTCTCGCCGGTGGTGGCGATGAGGATGTCGCGCTCGGTCGCGCGGTCGGGATAAGCGACATCGATCTGCACAAGGAAGCGGTCAAGCTGCGCTTCGGGCAGGGGGTAGGTGCCTTCCTGCTCGATCGGGTTCTGGGTGGCGAGCACGTGAAAGGGCTTTTCAAGCTGGTGGTGCGCGCCAGCAACCGTGACCTCGCCTTCCTGCATTGCCTGCAACAGTGCGGCCTGCGTGCGGGGCGAGGCGCGGTTGATCTCGTCGGCCATCAAAAGCTGGCAGAAGATCGGGCCTTCGATGAAGCGAAAGGCGCGCTTGCCATCCTCGGCCACATCCAGAACTTCGGAGCCCAGGATATCGGCAGGCATCAGATCGGGGGTGAACTGGATGCGGTTGCCCTTGAGCCCCATCACGGTCGAGAGCGTATCCACCAGCCGCGTCTTGCCCAGACCCGGCAGCCCGATCAGCAGACCATGGCCGCGGCAGAGCATGGCGGTCAGGGTCAGATCGACCACGTTATCCTGCCCGATGAAGCGGCGGTTGATGCTCTGGCGCGCTTCGGCGAGTTGCGCGCCCAGAGATTCGATCTCGGCGATCAGGTCAGTATCGGTGCTCATGAGCGCTCCTTCGCGATGGGTGAAATTTGCCGCAGACTGCCTATCTGATATCCTGAGACATATCGCATGGGCAGCCAATGGCAAAATTCATGAGTGAACAAAATAGCGTGACACCTTCGGCGGATGCGCTGGCGCAGGCGGCGACTGCTGCATCCAAGGGCAAGGGGCTGCCGCCAGTGCACAAATGGAACCCGCCTTTCTGCGGGGATCTGGACATGCGGATCGCGCGCGACGGGACGTGGTTCTATCAGGGCACACCCATCGGACGGCCCGCGCTGGTGCGGCTGTTCTCCACGATCCTGAAACTCGAGGACGGGAAATACTTCCTTGTGACCCCGGTCGAGAAAGTTGGGATCACCGTGGATGACGCGCCTTTCGTGGCGGTGGATTTCCGCGTCGTGGGCGACGGGCAGGCGCAGCGGCTGATCTTCGTGACCAATGTGGGCGATGAGGCCGAGGCGGGTGCGTCGCATCCGCTGCGGGTGGAGCGCGACCCCGAAACGGGAGAGCCTGCGCCTTATGTGATGATCCGCGCGGAGCTCGAGGCGCTGATCGACCGCAAGAGTTTCTATCGGCTGGTGGAGCTGTGCGATCATCAGGAACATGATGGCGCGCGCTGGTTCGGGCTGTGGTCCGGCGGTGTGTTCTTCCCGATCATCCCGTCGGAGGAGCTGGTCTGACGCTGTCTCCCGCCTGTGGGAGCGCAGGTTTCGACGCAAGGGCAGCGCTGCGGCAATTTAACATGCATCCCTGATGCAAAATTTGTTGCCGCGATGGGGTCGTGGTCCTAGTTTCAGAGCCGCAGGCAGGAAAAGCCCGGTGCGGAAGACTTACTCCTCGTTCCCTCCTTTCGGCCGACCCTTTCCTGTCTGCACCCTGCACCGCAAGCCTTGCGCGCTACGTGTTTTTTCCCCATAACAGCCGCAAGTGATCGAGGAGGTCTGCCATGCGTGCCCGCATTTATCGCCCTGCCAGAAGTACGATGCAATCCGGCACGGCCAAGACGAAGCAGTGGGTGCTGGAATTTTCGCCCGCGCAGGCGCGCAAGATCGACCCGCTGATGGGCTGGACCAGCTCGGGCGATATGGATTCGCAGGTCCAGTTGCGCTTCGACGACCAGAAAGCCGCCGAAGACTATGCCCGCGCGCACGGGATCGATTACATCGTCATCACACCCAAGCAGCGACGGCCGAACCTGCGCCCCGGCGGCTATGCGGAAAACTTCGCTCCCAACCGTCGGCAGGTCTGGACGCACTGAACCGCGCATAAACTATCCCGGTCAGCCCGCGCCAGCCGATATCACCCTGCGCGCTCTGCCTTCACCTTGCCGCAAATACTCTCGCCGATGGCCGCGCGCCGTCAGGCGCGCTTTCCGCGCGGACAGCACGCATGCCCGTCAGAATGCGCGCTGCGCCATCTCGACGCGTCACGCCCCACTTCATCGCGCCACGCACTCAGATATTGCCGCGCAGCGCCTCGGGGTGCTCGGCCAGAAACTCTTTCAGCGCCTTGTAGAGCGCCTTTGCCGTCGGCAGATCATCATGATGCAGCGCCTCTGCGATATCCTCGCAGATCATCTTCTGCACTTTCTGCGGGCCATGATGTATATGCATCATGTATTCCCCCAATTCCGCCGCGCTGACAGTGTCGATATGCTCATGTGTTGCAATCGCGTCGATCTGCGCGCGGGTCAGACAGGTCATGTCCAGAATGTCATTCTCGTTGATCATGGTCGATCCTCCTCCTCCAGTTCGGGATTGTAACACATTTGCGACGCGCTGGAATTGCGCTTGATCAAGGACAGCCCGGGGCCATCCGCTTGTTTTCAAGGCATATGCGAAACTTGGGATCTGCGCCGTACCGCCCTGCGCAACAAACTTGCGTATGGCCTGATCGGTGACTACATACATCGCGGATCGCTTGATCCGAACCAGAAAAACAACCTAGGGAGGTTATCCATGACCCACAGAGCCGCGGCACTTGGCGTTGCCGCTTTCATGCTGGCAGTTCCTGCGCAGGCACAAGATCTTTCCATCGCGACCGGTGGTACCGGCGGCGTCTATTTCCCGCTCGGCGGCGGCATGGCCGAGATCATCAACAGCCATATCGAGGGCGTGAGCGCCAGCGCGGAAGTGACCGGCGCCTCGGTCGAGAATGTGGCGCTGATCGCGCGCGGCGACAGCGATATCGCCATCTCATCGGCCGATGTCGTCTATCAGGCCTTCAACGGGCTGGGCGATTTCGAGGGGCGGCAGATCGAGGATCTGCGTGTGCTGGCCGCGCTCTACCCAACGGCGATCCAGATCGTGACACTCGCGGACTCCGGCATCTCGAATATCGAGGATCTGCGCGGGCAGCGTGTGTCGGTCGGCGCGCCGGGCTCGGGCACTGAAGTCGGCACCCGCATGTTGCTGGAAGCCAATGGCATCACTTTCGACGACATCAACGCCCAGCGGCTGAACTTCAACGAGACCGCCGACGCGCTGCGCGACGGGGATATCGCAGCCGGGTTCTGGAGCGTGGGCCTGCCGACAAGCTCGATCATGAATCTGGCGACCACGCGGAATATCGCCATGGTGCCGCTGACGGAAGACCAGGTCGCCGCCGCTTTGGAGGCCGATCAGACCTTTGCGCCCTTCACACTGCCTGCGGGGCTCTATGAAGGGATGGAAGAGGATGTGCAGGCCATTGCCAATCCCAACCTGCTGATCGCCAGCGCCGAGATGGATGAGGATCTGGTCCACAGCATCGTCTCGACCCTGTTCGAGCAGCAGGAAGCGCTGATTGCCGTGCATCCGGTGGCCAATGACATGAGCATCGGCTTCAGCGTCGATGCCAACCCGATTCCGTTCCACGCCGGTGCTGCGCGGTTCTTCGAAGAACAGGGCGCGGAACTCAAGGATCATCAGCGCCCCTGACCCGGGCATGACGGCTGCGAGCCTCTCGTATGGCGCAGAAAATCAGTTGCGCCATACTTTCGTGCCGTCTAGCTTGAATATGCTTCGAGCCAATGAAATCAAATCCTGGGAGGATACCATGACTTACAGATTCGCCGCTTTCGCGGCTGCGGCGGCATTTGCCGCAATGCCTGCCTCGGCGCAGGATCTCTCCATCGCGACAGGCGGCACCGGCGGGGTGTATTTCCCCTATGGCGGCGGCGTGGGCGAGGTTATCAACAACCATGTCGAGGGTGCCACCGGCAGCGCCGAAGTGACCGGGGCCTCGGTCGAGAATGTGGCGCTGGTCTCGCGTGGCGACAGTGATCTGGCGCTGGCGCTGGCCGATACTGTCTATCAGGCGTTCCACGGCGAAGGCGCCTTCGAGGGGCGGCAGGTCGATGAGATCCGCGCGCTGATGTCGATCTACCCCAATGCCGTGCAGCTCGTGACGCTGGCCGATAGCGGCATCACCTCGCTCGAGGATCTGCGCGGGCAGCGTGTGTCCGTGGGCGCACCGGGCTCGGGCACCGAAGTCAGCGCGCAAACGCTGCTGGAGGCCAATGGCATCACCTATGACGATTTCTCGCCCGAGCGGCTGAACTTCAACGAGACCGCCGATGCGCTGCGCGATGGCGACATTGCCGCCGGGTTCTGGAGTGTGGGTCCGCCCACCTCCTCGATCATGAACCTTGCGACCACGCGCTCGATTGCGATCGTGCCGATGAGCGACGAGGAAATCGCCAATGCGATCGAGGTGGAGCCGACCTTCGCGCCCTACACACTGCGTGCGGGCATGTATGACGGGGTCGATGAGCCCGTGCAGACCATCTCGACCCCGAATGTGATGATCGCGCACGAGGATATGGATGAAGAGCTGGTCTATAACATCGTGCGCGCGATCTACGAGAATGTGGAGGATCTGATCGCCATCCACCCGGCGGCCAATGACACCACGCCGGAATTCTCGATTGATTCGACCCCGATCCCCTTCCACCCCGGCGCGCTGCGCTATCTGGAAGAGATCGGCATGACCGTGCAGGACCACCAGCGTCCGTGAGGCGGGCAACAGGAGGGCGGCTGATACTGGCCGCCCTTTTTCTATCGAGCGCAGCGCAGGCCGAGCCCGTGTTGCAGGTCACGCTGGCAGAGGGCGATGTGCTGGGCGCGCTCCCCTTGCCGGAAGGGCGCGAGGCCTGTCTGCACTGGGCGCATTCGGTGACCGGCGGGGCCGTGGCGGATTGTTTCGAGAACAGGGACGGGCAATTGGTGCTGGTGCGCAGCTATCTGCATGATTTCGCCGCCGGGCTGGGAGAAACCGCCGGGCGCGGGCATCTGGTCTCGGCCAAGGGCGGCGGCTACTGGATCGAGGATATCGACGCGCCGATGACGGCCAATGCGCTCGATCTGCGGATCGGCGCGCTGGCGGTCGATCATCGGCTCAGCGCGGGCGGAGAAACCCTCGCGCTGTCACGTCTTGCGCCGTCGCAGCGCGCGCAGCTTTCACTGATATTTCCACACACAGACGGACCGGGCGAGCCATGAGCATCACTGACACAGACCCTCTCAAGGATGGCAAGGTCGAGGGCGGGGTGATCCCGACAAGCCTGCGCTCGGCTGATGCGATGCAGCCGCGCCCGGTGCTGTGGCTGATCTCGGCCGTGGCGGTGTCGCTGTCGCTGTTTCAGATGTATACGGCAGGCATCCAGCCGCTGGGCCTGTTTTATCAGCGCCCGACGCATCTGGCCTTCGTGCTGGTGCTGGCCTTCCTGATCTTTCCGGTCTTCGGCCAGACCCGCCCGCGCGGGGTGCTGGGCTGGATCATCGATGCGGGTTTCGTCACCGCCGGGTTTCTGAGTGGGTTCTATATCATCTGGAACCTCGACGCGATCATCGCGCGGGCAGGCTGGTGGACGCAGACCGACATCATAATGGGGATCGTCTGCACTGTCGCAGTGCTGGAAGCAAGCCGCCGCGCCGTGGGCCTTGGCATGACGATCATCGGCGCGATTGCCATCCTCTACGCGCTTGCAGGCGCGCGCGGAGCGCTGCCGGGATTGGGCGAGTGGATGCCGGGGGTGCTCTCGCATCGCGGCGCGAATACGGACCGGCTGGTGGGCCAGCTCTATCTCGGGCAGGAGGGGATCTTCGGCCTACCGCTGGGGGTGGCGGCGACCTTCGTGTTCATGTTCGTGCTGTTCGGCGCGTTTCTGGAAAAGACCGGGGCGGGCAAATTCTTCATCGATCTGGCCTTCGCCGCGACCGGGCGCAAACCGGGCGGGCCTGCCAAGGCCTCGGTCATCGCAAGCGCGGGCATGGGCTCGATCTCGGGCTCGGCGATTGCCAATGTGGTCACGACCGGCTCCTTCACCATCCCGCTGATGAAGCGGCTGGGCTACAAGCCCAAACAGGCGGGCGGCATCGAGGCCGCGGCCTCCACCGGCGGGCAGATCACGCCGCCCCTGATGGGGGCAGGCGCGTTCCTGATCTCGGAATACACGCAAGTGCCCTATATCGAGATCGTGATGGTCTCGATCTTCCCTGCGATCCTCTATCTCGGGACCGTTTATCTCTTCGTGCATCTCGTCGCGATGAAACAGGGCATGCGCGGCATGTCGCCGGCTGAATTGCCGATCGTACGGCAGGTGCTGAAGGCAGGCTGGCAATTCATCGTGCCGCTGCTGCTTCTGGTCTGGCTGCTGGTCAACAATATCTCGCCCATGCGCGTGGGCTTCTGGGCGATCATTGCCGTGATCGGGGTGGCAGGGCTGCGCGGGCTCTGGGTGCTGTATGCCGATGGCCCGATCACCGGCGCGCGCCTCCGGGACTCGCTGATGCGCGGGCTGCGGATGATCTATGAGAGCCTCGAGCTGGGCGCGCGCAACGCAGTGGCCGTGTCCATCGCCTGTGCGGTCGCGGGGATCATCGTGGGCGTCGTGGGGCTGACCGGGCTGGGGCTGAAATTCTCGTCGATGATGATCGCGCTCTCTGGCGGCAATATCGTGATCGCGCTGGGGCTGGTGCTGATCGCCTCGCTGATCCTCGGGCTGGGGCTGCCGGTGACGGCCAGCTATATCGTGCTGATCGTGCTGGTGGGCCCGGCGCTGCATAACGAGTTCGGCATCCCGCTGCTGATCGCGCATCTGGTGGTGTTCTGGTATTCGCAGGACAGCAATGTGACGCCGCCGATTGCGCTTGCGGGCTTCGCGGGCGCGGCGGTGGCCGGGGCCAAGCCGATGGAGACCAGCGTCCAGGCGTGGAAATTCGCCAAGGGGCTTTATCTCATCCCGCTCTTCATGGTGTTCAACCCCGAGATCATCTATGGCGGCCCGCTGCCGATCGTGCTCTGGACAGGCTTCACGGCCATGCTGGGGCTGGTGGCTTTCGCGTCAGTGATCGAAGGCTGGCTGTTCGGGCCGATGGATCCAGTCTCGCGCGTGGTCGCGATTCCGGCTGTCGCGGCGCTGTTCTGGCCGGATCTGACAGTTGAGGTTGCCGGCGCTGCGGTGCTGGTCGCGATCCTCGGGCTGAACTGGATGCGCGCGCGCCAGCAGGCGCGCGCGACATAACCGCCGCGCTGGACCAATCCGCCCGCCCTTGCCGCAGGCAAGGGCAGCGCCCTCGGGGCGTGCAGGGGCGGGTGGGAGGGTGCGACCCGAGGGCGCTTTCTTGCGCAAAGCGCGGGCCAAGGGCTTTGCACTCCGAAACGGAGAAGCGCGCCTGACGGCGCGCTGCCTTCGGCGAGAGTATTTCGGGCAAGATGAAGGCGAGGCGCGCCGGCTGAGCGCGAGCAGGCAAGAAACCAGCCGTCGTTTCAGGTGGTTTGCTCGGCTGTCTTGGTCAGTTGCCGGACCGCATAATCGGCCGCATCATCGAAGGGCTTGAGCACCACGCTCGCGCCCTGATGCAGGAGCTCCTCGGCCTCGGCCACTTTCTGTACCGACAGGAAGACGCGGCCCGTGTAGTTGGCAGAGCGCAGCCCGTGTAGCAGCGCGTGCTGCGGGTCGGCTTCTGTCAGCGCGCCTCGGTCGCGCGGCACCGCCGAGACGACGGCTTCCACCCCCGACAGATCGAGATGCGCCACGAATTCGGGATCGGTTGCATCGCCATAGCTGGCATCCATCCCCATGCGCCGCCAGTTCACGAGCGCTTCGGGATCGAAGTCGATGCCCAGCACGCGGTAGCCCTTTTCCTTCAGCCGCTCCCCGATCCGACAGCCATAGCGACCGAGCCCGAAAATGATGAAATCATGGCCGCGCGTATCTGCCGCACCGACTGTATCCTCCGCCTCGCGATGGGCATGGCGCCGTTCGAATATTCCCAGAAACGGCTCGCACATTTCGAAGAGCTTGTGCGACCATGTGATCATGTAGACCGACAGCGCGATGGTCACGAGGCCAACCAGCGTGACCAACCCCATCGCCTCATTGCCGACATGGCCGATGGTGATGCCCATGGCCATGAAAATGAGCGAGAATTCAGAGATCTGCGCCACGGTCAGACCGGCAAGAAAGCCCGTGCGCTTGCGATAGCCCATGAAGCCCATGATCGCGAGCACGATCAGCGGGTTGCCGATCAGCACGAAGAGCGAGAGCACTACGGCCGGGCCGATCTGGTCGCCCAGCGTCGAGAGTTGCAGCCCGGCACCGAGATTGATGAAGAAGAACAGCAGCAGGAAGTCGCGCAGGGAGGCGAGGCGCGAGCTGATCGCCTCGCGAAACTCGGTGGAGGCGAGCGAGACACCCGCGAGCAGCCCCCCGAGCTCCTTGCCAAAGCCCAGCACATCGCCGAGTGCCGCAAGGCTCGCGGCCCAACCGACAGCGAAAATGACCATCAATTCAGGTGAGCGCGCGACACGGCTCAGAAGCGGGTCGGCAACATAGCGGATGAAGAGCATGACCGCGCCCACCATCACTGCGCCGCCCAGAAAGACCTGCGCGACCTCCCAGACGCCGCCGGTTTCCTCGCCCATACCCACCCCGATGGCCGAGAGCGTGACCATGGCGAGCACCACGAAGATGTCCTGCACGATCAGGAAACCGAGCGCGATCTTGCCGTGCAGCGCGCCGATTTCCTGTTTGTCGGACAACAGCTTGACGATGATGATGGTCGAAGAGAACGTCAGCGCGACCGAGATATAGAGTGATGTGACCGGGTCGATCCCCAGCGCAAGGCAGATCAGGAAGCCAAAAAACGCCGTGAAGGTGACCTGTCCAAGGCCCGTTGCGACCGCGACCTTGCCGAGATTGCGCACAAGGTTCACATCGAGCTTGAGCCCGACAAGGAAGAGCAGCACCGCGATGGAGATCTGGCTCAGCGTCTCGATGAAATCGACCGAGGAGACGAGCCCCAGCGCATCCGGCCCGGCCAGCACACCGACCGCGATGAAGGCCACGACCAGCGGCTGGCGCAGCAACAGCCCGATAAAGCCCACACCCGCCGCGAGCAGGACCAGAAGCGCGATTTCATAGAAGATTGAGGCGAAATTCGGGTCCACGGCGGTCCTCGGTCATGATCAGGGATGCGCCTGTGATAGCCCGGACGCGCGCCCTTGGCCAGAGGCCGTGCGTGTTGGCGCCAGTGAAGTCGCGACAGTCTGATCGTGTATTCGGATGGTGCCCCCACACGGACTCGAACCGCGGACCTACTGATTACAAATCAGTTGCTCTACCAGCTGAGCTATAGGGGCACGCGCGCTGTGTAGAAAGATTCTCGCGCAGAGTAAAGACGAAATCCGGCGCCCCGGCACTGGCGCTCATTCTGCCTCGAACCCGTCGATGATCGCCACGGCTTCCTCGGCGGTTTCTGCGAAATGGAACAGCTTGAGATCCTCGGGGCTGATCGTGCCTGCCTCGGCCAGCGCGTCCCAGTTGATGATCCGGGTCCAGAACGCGCGCCCGAACAGGATGAACGGCATCTTGTGCATGCGTTCGGTCTGGATCAGCGTCAGGGTCTCGAACAACTCATCGAGCGTGCCGAACCCGCCGGGAAAGACCGTGATCGCCTTCGCGCGCATCAGGAAATGCATCTTGCGGATCGCGAAATAGTGGAAATTGAAACACAGATCCGGCGTGACATAGCTGTTCGGGGCCTGTTCATGCGGCAGCACGATATTGAGCCCGATGGAGACGCCGCCCGCTTCTTTCGCGCCGAGATTGCCTGCCTCCATCACGCCGGGGCCGCCGCCCGTGACGATCACATCCTCGCGCCCGTAGCTCTGCACCGAGCGCAGCGTCATCACCCGCGCGAATTCACGCGCGACATCGTAGAAATGCGCAAGCCCTGCGAGCGTGGGTGTACGGGCTTGGTCTGCGTCCTCGGGGCGCGGGATGCGCGCGCCGCCGAACATGACGATGGTGGAGTTGATGCCGCGCTCACTCATCAGCAGATCGGGTTTGAGCAATTCAAGCTGCAACCGCACCGGGCGCAATTCGTCGCGCAGCATGAAATCGGCATCGGCGTAGGCCAGGCGATAGGCCGGGTGGCGCGTCTGGTCGGTATCGGGGGTCTCATCCCAGTAGCGCATGTCCTCCTGCGCATCCGGGAATGGTCTGGGCTTGTGCTGATCCTTCATTGTGGTCCTCCCCGATTGCGCCGCATGGATTGCGAGGCTATAGCGAAGCGCAGCCAATGACCAGAGCGATGGAGCCCGCCGAATGACCGACACAGCCGCCTTGGAAACCGCCATCGAGAGCGCCTGGGAAGCGCGCCACACGATCACGCCCGCTACTGGCGGTGCCACGCGCGAGGCGATCGAGGCCACGCTGGACGCGCTTGACACTGGCGCGTTGCGCGTGGCGGAGCGGCGCGAAAACGGGGACTGGCATGTCAATCAATGGGCCAAGAAGGCCGTCCTGCTGGGCTTTCGGATCAAGGATATGGAACCCCAGAGCGGCGGGCCGCAGGGCAGCGGCTGGTGGGACAAGGTGGACAGCAAGTTCAAGGGCTGGGGCGAGAATCGCTGGAAATCCGCCGGGTTTCGCGCCGTGCCCAATGCAGTGGTGCGCAAATCGGCCTATATCGCGCCGGGCGTGGTGCTGATGCCGTCCTTCGTCAATCTCGGTGCCTATGTCGATAGCGGCACGATGGTCGATACCTGGGCCACGGTCGGCTCCTGTGCGCAGATCGGCAAGGGGGTGCATCTTTCGGGCGGTGTGGGCATTGGTGGTGTGCTCGAGCCGATGCAGGCCGGCCCCACCATAATCGAGGATAACTGCTTCATCGGCGCGCGCTCGGAAGTGGTCGAGGGCTGCATCATCCGCGAGGGCTCTGTGCTGGGCATGGGGGTGTTCATCGGCAGATCCACCAAGATCGTGGACCGCGAAACCGGCGCCGTCACCTATGGCGAAGTTCCGCCCTATTCGGTGGTGGTGTCGGGCTCGATGCCGTCGAAAAACGGGATCAACCTGTACTGCGCCGTGATCGTCAAGCGCGTGGACGCCCAGACCCGCTCCAAGACCGGCATCAATGAGCTTCTGCGCGACTGACCTTTCATCTGGCCGAGAAATACGCATGGGGATTTTCAAGGGGCCGTCAGCCGCTCCAAGCAGGGGGGTCGCTATTGTGGCGCCATTGGTTCAATCCCAATGGCGACGGTACGGCAGTCCCTCAAGCCCCCTTCACTGGCCCGCGCGGCGCCGCCGCTCGGCGCAGCCGGTCATTGATCGCAATGCCCAGCCCAGTCTCGGGCACAGGCGCCACAGCGATGCAGTCGGCGCGGGTGTCGGCCTCATGCAGCACGGCAAAGAGCCGCGTTGCTGCCTCGGCCAGATCGCCGCTTTCCGAGAGTGACAGTGCCGCGCCGGGGCAGTCGGGCCCGAAGCCGATCCAGAATTCGTCAGGCGCGGGGTCGCGCACATCCAGCCGCAGGCGCGCACGCGGGGCGTAATGCGAGGCAAGCTGGCCCGGCGCGGTGATCTGCGCGGCATCGCGCGCCTGCAGCGCCTCCCCAAGCACGGCCTCGACATCTTCGCGGCTGACCCCGCCTTCGCGCAGCATCACCGCGCGCGGCCCTTCAAAGCCGATGATGCTCGATTCCAGCCCCACACGGCAGGGTCCGCCATCGAGCACGGCAGCGATCCGCCCCGACAGCCCGGCGGTCACATGCGCCGCTGTGGTCGGGCTGATGCGACCCGAAGGATTCGCCGAGGGCGCGGCGAGAGGGCCACCGAAAGCCTGTAGCAGGCGGCGCGCGAGCGGATGGGCGGGCAGGCGCAGCGCCACTGTTTGCAGCCCTGCTGTCACCGCCGGTGCAAGCCCATGCCCCGCGCGCAACGGTGCGACCAGCGTCAGCGGACCGGGCCAGAAGTGCGCGGCAAGGCGTGTGGCGGCGGGCGGCAAGTCAGCGATCTTGGTCGCGTCCTCCATCCGCGCCAGATGCACGATCAGCGGGTTATGCGCGGGCCGCCCCTTGGCCGCGAATATGCGCGCGACCGCATCAGCATTACGCGCATCGCCCGCAAGGCCATAGACAGTTTCCGTGGGCATGGCGACAAG
The DNA here is from genome assembly GCA_003567315.1 of Paracoccaceae bacterium. Classification (GTDB taxonomy): domain Bacteria; phylum Pseudomonadota; class Alphaproteobacteria; order Rhodobacterales; family Rhodobacteraceae; genus Roseinatronobacter. The sequence continues at coordinate 11,282 of PWZT01000057.1, read as the reverse complement.
CTCCCCGGCCCGCAACAGGGACGCGGCCCGCGCGATGCCGTGCTCATCGGCGGGCAGGATCTCGGTCGCTCTGGCAGGCTCTGGCATGGTTGTGACGCCGCGTTTTGGTTCTCGAAAGCGCGTTGATCCGCTATCTGAAGGCCAAGACCTCTTACGGGGAAGCGCCGTGCTTGCCAAGTGAGCCGTCCGCCCGAAATCAAAGGAGCCTCGAGATGCCCTATCGCGCACCGCTGAACGATGTCAGCTTTCTCCTTGATCATGTCGTTGGATACGACGCTGTCTGCGCCACCGACCGTTTCAGCGAGGCGAGCCCGGAGGTGACACAGGCGATCCTGACCGAGGCAGGCCGGCTCTGCGAGGAAGTGCTGGCGCCGTTGCAGCGCGTGGGCGACCAGCATCCGGCGCGGCTTGAAAACGGTGTCGTGCGCACTTCGCCCGGTTTTGCCGAAGCTTACGGCCAGATCGCAGAGGGGGGCTGGCTGGGCATCGCCGCGGACCCTGCGCATGGGGGCATGGGGCTACCGCAGACCTTGGCGACGGCGGTCAATGACATGATGTCCTCGGCCTGCCTGTCGCTGCAACTCGCGCCCTTGATGTCGCAGGGCCAGATCGAGGCGCTGGAGCATCATGCATCCGACGCGCTCAAGGCGCGCTATCTGCCGAAGCTGATTTCCGGGGAATGGACAGGCACGATGAACCTGACCGAGCCGCAGGCGGGCAGCGATGTCGGTGCGCTGCGCAGCAGGGCCGAGCCCAATGATGACGGCAGCTATGCGATTACCGGCCAGAAGATTTACATCAGCTGGGGCGACAATGATTTCACCGACAATGTCTGCCATCTGGTGCTCGCGCGCTTGCCCGATGGCGCGCCGGGCACGCGCGGTATCAGCCTGTTCATGGTGCCGAAATATCTGCCCGATGCCGATGGCAAGCCCGGGGCGCGCAATGGCGTGCGGGTGGTGAGCCTCGAGCACAAGATGGGGCTGCATGGCTCGCCCACGGCGGTCATGGAATATGATCGCGCGACCGGCTGGCTTGTGGGCGCGCCGCACAAGGGCATGGCGGCGATGTTCACCATGATGAACAACGCCCGCGTTGGTGTCGGCGTGCAGGGGATCGGTGTGGCTGAAGGCGCCTATCAGCACGCGCTGGGCTATGCGCGCGACCGCAAGCAGGGCAAGACCCCGGTCAGCGGCTCGGGCGCGATCATCCAGCATGCCGATGTGCGCCGGATGCTCGCGCAGATGAAGGCCGAGGTCTTTGCCGTGCGCGCGATTGCGCTCGCCAATTCGGTGGCGATCGACATGGCCCAAGCGACCGGAACCGACGATTGGGCCGCGCGCGCGGCACTGCTCACGCCGATCACCAAGGCGCATGGCACCGATATCGGGATCGAGGTGGCGAGCGACGGCATCCAGGTGCATGGCGGCATGGGCTTCATCGAGGAGACCGGCGCCGCGCAATTCCTGCGTGACGTGCGGGTGACGGCGATCTATGAGGGCACCAATGGCATTCAGGCCATGGATCTGGTGGGGCGCAAGATGATGGATGGGGGCGAGGCCGCGTTCCGGCTGTTGCAGGAGGTCGAGGACAACGCCGAAGCCGCGCGCGCGGAGCTGCCCGACCTCGCAGAGCCAGTCTGGCAGGCAGCAGAATCCTTGCGCGAATGCACCGAATGGATGGTCGCGCAGGACATGACCGAGCGTTTCGCGGGTGCGAGCGCCTATCTGCGCGCCTTCGCGCGGGTGCTGGGCGCGCATTACCACCTCAAGGCCGCGCAGGCCGGGGATGACGCGCGCAAGGCGCTGGCGGGGGTGTTCATCCTGCGGATCCTGCCCGAGCATCTGGGGCTGCTGGCGCAGGTGCGCGCGGGGGCGGAAGGGCTCTATGCGCTCAGCGATGACGAGCTTGCGGCATGATGGACGGGGGCGAGGCTACGACCCTGCGCTACCCGTTCGAGCAAGCGCCCGAGGAAGGAACGGTCACCCGAATCGCCGAAGGGGTGTTCTGGGCGCGGCTGCCGCTGCCGATGGCGCTCGATCACGTCAATGTTTATATTCTTGACGATGGCGATGGCTGGACTGTTTTCGACACCGGCTTCGACACCACGCGCACGCGCGGCATCTGGGTCAAGCTGCTCGGGGGTCCGCTGCGCGGCAAGCAGGTGCGGCGCGTGATCGCCAGCCACCACCACCCCGACCATATCGGGCTTGCAGGCTGGTTTCAGGCTGGCGGGGCGGAGCTTTTCACCAGCCGCACCGCGTGGCTGTTCGCGCGCATGCTGGTGCTTGATGAGCAGGACCGCCCCTTGCCCGAGACCGCCGCATTCTGGCGCAAATCCGGGATGGACCCTGCGATCCTCGCCAAACGGCTGTCAGAGCGGCCCTTCAACTTCGCGGATGTCGTGGCCCCCCTGCCGCTGGGCTTTCACAATCTGCGCGAGGGGGGCACCTTGCGCGCAGGCGGGCGCGAGTGGGACGTGCGGCTGGGGCAGGGCCATGCGCCCGATCAGGTTACACTCTGGAGCCGCGATTGCCCGTTGGTGCTCGGCGCCGATCAGCTTCTGCCCTCGATCTCGCCCAATCTCGGGGTCTACGCGACCGAGCCCGAGGCCGATCCGGTCGCGGACTGGCTCGAAAGCTGCGCCCGGTTGCAGGGCTTTGCCCGCGCCGATCATCTGGTGCTGCCGGGGCACAAGCTGCCCTTCACCGGGCTGCCCTTCCGCCTGCGCCAGAAGATCGAGAATCACCACGGCGCTTTGCGCCGTCTGCTGGCGCATCTCGACCAGCCGCGCCGGGCCTCGGAGTGTTTCGCGCCGATCTTCAAGCGCGAGATCACGGACGGCACCTATGGTCTCGCGCTGGTCGAGGCTGTGGCGCATCTCAACCACCTTGTCGCGCAGGGCAAGGCAGAGCGCGTGGAGGATGCCGAAGGCATCTGGGTCTGGCGCGCGATCTGACATGGTGCGGGCATGGCCTGACCGCCCGCTCGGTGTGGCTGGCGGGCTACTTGGTCAAGCAGAGGCATTGACGCGTTGCAGTTGGGACAGCGCGCCGTCTGGATGGCATCTGCCCTTGTCTGGAGAGAAGCGCGCCTGATGGCGCGCTGCCTTCGGCGAGAGTATTTTGGGCAAGATGAAGGCGAGGCGCGCAGGGTCGTATCGGCTATGCTGTGCTGATCGGGGCCGGGTCCATGCGGTGCGACGCGGTCGCTTTCGGTTCGGCCGCTTCGATCACGATGCGACGGATGGCGGGGCGCAGGGCCGTGAGTTCACGTCTTGCCTGAAGACGCTCCAACAGGGGTGACAGCCGCCCGGTGATCGGCTATCGGAGAGAGGAAGTCCCGCAGTCAGGAGCGCGTTATGGCAGACAAAGAGCACAAGCACGGCACGATGGATATTTCCGAGCAGGAAAAAACCTTTGCCGGTTTCATCCGCTGGACGATCTGGGGTGCTGCGATCAGCATTGGCGTGCTGATTTTCCTCGCCCTGACAAACGCCTGAGCGCGCCCTTTTCAACGAAAGCAGGTTCATGGGCGTCATCTCCGGCACCGGCAAAGCGGGCGGCATCTTGCGTGTCTTCAGCCTGCTTGCCTTTCTGTTCATCGCGGCGGGTTGCGCCCAGCAGAACTGGGCCAGCGATGCCGAGATCGAGGCGGCACGCTACCAGCATGGCGGCACGCCCGAACTGATGCTCGTGACCATCGTGCATAACGATACCGGGCGCGGCGATCATTCGGCGCTTTTCATCAATGGCAGCGAGCGCGTGGTGTTCGACCCGGCTGGAAGCTGGACGCTCGACACGATCCCGATCCGCAATGATGTGCATTTCGGCATGACACCGATCGCGGGCGCGTCCTATTTCGCCAGCCATGTGCGCGATACGCATCATGCTGTCGTACAGCGGCTTGAAGTGGCGGCCGATGTCGCCGAGCAGGCGATCGCGCTGGCCTTGCAGACCGGGCCAGTGCCGCCTGCGCGCTGCGCGGCGGCGACATCCTCGGTCCTGCGACAATTGCCGCCCACGCAAGGCTTGCGCGGCAGCATGTTCCCGCACAGCCTGATGCGCGAATTCGCGGAGTTTCCCGGCGTGCAGACCATCGAGTTGCACAGGGATTCCCCGACCTTTCAGAACGACATTCTCGCAGTGCAGCAGTCGCTCTAGGCGCATCCGGGTCGCCGAGAGCGTCGGCCCGGCGCCGTGCCACTTGCAAAACCCCGCCCCAATCGGCACATGCGAACGCATGGACGAGTTCATCTACGCGCCGCCAGCCGGAGACCCGGTTATCCTGCATGAGGATCACGAACTTGTTTTCGTGGACAAACCCGCAGGGTTGCTCTCGGTTCCCGGCAAGGGGGCGGACCGCGCCGATTGCCTGCTTGCGCGGCTGCAACGCGGCTTTCCCGAGATCCTGCTGGTGCACCGGCTGGATCTGGACACATCCGGGGTCATGGTCTTCGCCCGCAGCCCGCATGCGCAGCGCCATCTCGGGCTGCAATTCGAAAAGCGCCAGACCCGCAAGATCTATATCGCGCGGGTCCATGGCGAAGTGGCCGAGCGCGCAGGCCGCGTGGATTTGCCGCTGACAGTGGATTGGCCCAATCGCCCCCGGCAGATGGTCTGTCATGAAACGGGGCGGCCCGCGCAGACCGACTGGACGCTGATCCGGCACGAGGAGGGGGCCTCGCGCCTGCGGCTGAGCCCGCTGACCGGGCGCAGCCACCAGTTGCGGGTGCATATGCTGGCGCTGGGGCATCCGATACTGGGCGATCCGCTCTATGCGCAGGGCAGTGCTGCAGAGCATCCGCGCCTGATGCTGCATGCCCAGAGCCTGCGCCTGCGCCACCCCGATGGCGGGCGGGGGATCACAATTTCGGCGCCAGTGCCGTTTTGAGAGCGCAAGAAGGGGGCTGCCGCCCCCTCACCAGCCCCCAGGGGGCTGGTTTCACCCCGGCGAGTATTTTTTTGCAAGATGAAGCGCGATAGATATTTTCTATCGAATGACGGATAAATGATATTGCAAACGCGTGGCAGCTTTGGCACGCGTGGCGCTGTATATGCGGAGGGCATGGCATGGCGCTTGATCAGGGCAATGGCAACGGGGTCTGGAAATCCGGGCGCGGCAAGGGGCGCAACCGGCCCAAGGGGCGGCAATATGAGGATGACGCCCTCGCAGAGGTGCAGGCGCTTTTGGGGTCGCGGTCGCGGGCTCGTGATCTGCTGATCGAGTTTCTGCATCTCATTCAGGATGAATATGGCCATCTTTCCGCGCGTCATCTGCGCGCGCTCGCGCATGAGATGCGCCTGTCCATGGCCGAGATCTGGGAAGTGGCGTCCTTCTATGCGCATTTCGATCTGGTCAAGGAAGGCGAGACCCCGCCGCCTGCGCTGACCATCCGGGTCTGCGACTCGCTGTCCTGCGAACTCGCTGGGTCGGAGGCGCTGTTCGAGGCACTCGAGCAGGGCATGGACCCGGCGCAGGTGCGGGTGCTGCGCGCCCCCTGCATGGGGCGCTGCGACACGGCGCCGGTGCTGGAGCTCGGCCATAACCATATCGACCATGCCACGCCCGAAAAGGTCGCGGCCGCGATTGCGGCGGGCGATACCCATGCGCATCTGCCCGATTACCAGACGCTTGCGACCTATCAGGCCGAGGGCGGCTATGGCGCGCTGGCGGAGTTGCGTGAGGGTGGCGATTGGGAAAACGTGCAGGAGCAGGTGCTTGCCTCGGGGCTGCGCGGGCTTGGCGGGGCGGGCTTCCCCGCAGGGAAGAAATGGGGGTTCGTACGCGCCAATCCCGGGCCGCGTTATCTGGCCGTCAATGGCGATGAGGGTGAGCCCGGCACCTTCAAGGACCGCTACTATCTGGAGCGCACGCCGCATCTGATGCTGGAAGGCATGCTGATCGCGGCCTGGGCCGTGGAGGCGGCGCGCTGCTATATCTACATGCGCGACGAGTATCCGGCAGTGCTGGAAATCCTGCGCCGCGAGATCGCGGCGCTGGAGGCGGCAGGGCTGGTGGCGCCGGGGTATATCGAGCTGCGGCGCGGGGCAGGGGCCTATATCTGCGGCGAGGAATCGGCGATGATCGAGTCGATCGAGGGTAAGCGCGGGCTACCGCGTCATCGCCCGCCCTACGTCGCGCAGGTCGGGATCTTTGACCAGCCGACGCTGGTGCATAATGTAGAAACCCTGCATTGGGTGGCCCGGATCTGCCGCGATGGGCCGCAGATTCTGTCACAAATCGAACATAATGGCCGCAAAGGGCTGCGCTCCTATTCGGTCTCGGGGCGGGTGGCGAAACCCGGCGTGTATCTGCTGCCCGCAGGCTCGACCATCCGCGATGTGATTGCCGCTGCGGGCGGGATGGCCGAGGGGCATGTGCTCAAGGCCTATCAGCCGGGCGGGCCGTCCTCGGGGCTGCTCCCCGCAAGCCTTGATGACATCCCGCTCGATTTCGACACGCTCCAGCCGCATGGGACATTCATCGGCTCGGCGGCGGTCGTGGTGCTGTCGGATCACGACAGCGCGCGCGATGCGGCGCTGAACATGCTGCGGTTTTTCGAGGATGAGAGCTGCGGGCAATGCACCCCCTGCCGCGCGGGTTGCGAGAAGGCGGTGAAGCTGATGCAGGCCGAGCATTGGGACCAGCCGCTGCTGGAGGAGCTGTGCATGGTGATGCAGGACGCCTCGATCTGCGGGCTGGGGCAGGCGGCGCCGAACCCGATCCGGCTTGTTATGAAACATTTCCCGCAGGAGATCTGAGCCATGATCACATTCACACTCGACGGGCGCGAGGTCACTGCCGAGCCGGGCCAGACCATCTGGGAGGTCGCGCATGGGCGCGGGCTGGTCATTCCGCATCTGTGCCACAAACCTGCGCCAGGTTACCGGCCCGATGGCAATTGTCGTGCCTGCATGGTCGAGATCGAGGGCGAGCGCGTGCTGGCCGCGTCCTGCATCCGGGAGCCCGCCGAGGGCATGGTCGTGCATACCGATACGACCCGCGCCAAGACGGCGCGCAAGGCCGTGGTCGAGTTGTTGCTCGCCGACCAGCCCGAGCGCGCCGCGTCGCATGACCGCTCGAGCCATATGTGGGACATGGCCGAGGCCGTGGGGCTGAGCGAGAGCCGGTATCCGACGCTCGAGGCCGAGCGCATCCCGCTGCTGGATGACAGCCATGTGGCGATGCGGGTCAATCTCGATGCCTGCATCCAGTGCGGGCTTTGCGTGCGGGCATGCCGCGAAGTGCAGGTCAATGACGTGATCGGTATGGCCGGGCGCGGGCATGATGCCTACCCGGTGTTCGATTTCGATGATCCGATGGGTGTGAGCACCTGTGTGGCTTGTGGCGAATGCGTGCAGGCTTGCCCCACGGGCGCGCTGATGCCGGCGACTGTGCTCGACGACACGCAGCAGGGCGATAGCCGCGATTTCGACCGCGAAGTGAAATCGGTCTGCCCCTTCTGCGGGGTGGGCTGTCAGGTGAGCCTGAAGGTCAAGGAGGACAAAGTCGTCTATGTCGAGGGCATCAACGGGCCTGCGAATGAAGGGCGGCTTTGCGTGAAGGGGCGCTTCGGCTTTGACTATATCCACCACCCGCACCGGCTGACGAAACCGCTGATCCGGCACGACGGCGCGGAGAAGGGGCTGAATGTGGACCCCGGCAACTGGGGCGAAGTGTTCCGCGAGGCCAGTTGGGATGAGGCGCTGGAGGCCGCGGCCAAGGGTCTGGGCGGCTTGCGCGACCAGCATGGTGGCAAGGCGGTTGCGGGGTTCGGCAGCGCGAAATGCTCCAATGAGGAAGCCTATCTCTTTCAGCGGCTGATCCGCGAGGGCTTCGGGCACAACAATGTCGATCACTGCACGCGGCTGTGCCATGCGTCTTCCGTGGCGGCGCTGATGGAGAATGTGGGCTCGGGCGCTGTGACCGCGACCTTCAACGAGATCGAGAATGCCGATGTGGCGATCGTGATCGGTGCGAACCCGATCGAGAATCACCCGGTGGCCGCGACCTATTTCAAGCAATTCAGCAAGCGCGGCGGCAAGCTGATCGTGATGGACCCGCGCGGGCAGGCGCTCAAGCGGTTTGCCACGCATATGCTGCAATTCAAGCCCGGGGCGGATGTCTCGATGCTCAACGCGATCATGCATGTGATCGTGGAAGAAGGGCTGTTCGACACCCAGTATATTCAGGCGATGACCGAGAACTGGGAGGCGATGCGCGCCCATCTGGCCGATTTCACGCCCGAGAAGATGGCCCCGGTCTGCGGCATCGATGCCGAGACCCTGCGCGCGGTGGCGCGTGATTTCGCAGGCGCGAAGGCGGCGATGATCTTCTGGGGCATGGGGATTTCGCAGCATATCCATGGCACGGACAATTCGCGCTGCCTGATCAGCCTTGCGCTGATGTGCGGGCAAGTGGGGCGTCCGGGCACCGGGCTGCATCCGCTGCGCGGGCAGAACAATGTGCAAGGCGCCTCGGATGCCGGGCTGATCCCGATGTTTCTGCCCGATTATCAGAGCGTTGCGGATGATTCTTTACGCGGTCATTTCAGCGCGCTCTGGGGCGGGGCAGAGTTTTCGGCAGAGAAGGGGCTGACGGTCACCGAGATCCTCGATGCTGTCCATGCGGGCGAGATCAGGGGGATGTATATTCTGGGCGAGAACCCGGCGATGTCGGACCCCGATGTAGCCCATGCGCGCGAGGCGTTGGCCAAGCTCGAGCATCTGGTGGTGCAGGATATCTTCCTGACCGAAACTGCGAATTACGCCGATGTGATCCTGCCGGCTGCGGCGTTTTACGAGAAAACCGGCACAGTCACCAACACCAACCGCCAGGTGCAGATGGGCCGTCCGGCAGTGCCGCCACCCGGCGCGGCGCGTGAGGATTGGGCGATCACGGTGGAGCTTGCGCGCAGGCTGGGGCTCGACTGGGGGTTCAGCCATCCGCGCGAGGTGTTTGCCGAGATGAAGCAGGGGATGAAGAGCCTCGACAATATCACATGGGAGCGGCTGGAGCGCGAAAATGCCGTGACCTACCCCTCGCTCTCGCCCGAGGATCCGGGCCAGCCGATTGTCTTTGCCGATGCCTTCCCGCGCGCAGGCGGGCGGGCGCGATTCACGCCAGCCAATGTCATTCCGCCCGATGAATTGCCCGATGCCGAGTACCCGATGGTGCTGACGACAGGCCGCCAGCTCGAGCATTGGCATACGGGGGCGATGACACGGCGCTCGCATGTGCTTGACGCGGTGGAGCCGGAGGCGAACTGCTCGCTGCACCCTGCGACCCTGCGCCGTCTGGGTGTGGCGCCGGGGGAGATGGTGCGCCTGACCACGCGGCGCGGCAGCATCACGCTGATGGCGCGCGAGGACAGGTCGGTGAGCCCCGATATGGTGTTCCTGCCCTTCGCCTTTGTCGAGGCGGCGGCGAATATCCTGACCAACCCGGCGCTCGATCCTTACGGCAAGATCCCCGAGTTCAAATTCGCGGCCGTGCGGGTAGAAGCGGTGGGTGAGGCAGTCGCTGCCGAATGAAAGCGGGGGCGCGTGACCGCGCCCCTGACGCTTATGTCAAGCCCGCGCAGAATTCCTGAATGCGCGTGCAGGCGTCTTTCAGCGCCTCGTCCGAAGTGGCGTAGCTCACGCGGAAACAGGGCGATGTGCCAAAGGCCGCGCCGAAGACGACCGCGACGCCCTTTTCCTCCAGCAGTGCGGTCGCGAAGGCTTCGTCATCCGCGATCTTCGCGCCACCGGCCGAGGTCTTGCCGATGCAGCCTGCGATGGAGGGGTAGACATAGAACGCGCCTTCGGGCACCGGGCATTCCACCCCGTCTGCGGCATTGAGCATCTCCACCACCATGTCGCGGCGGCGCTGGAAGGTCTTGTTGTTCTCGGTGATGTAATCCTGCGGGCCGCTCAGCGCCTCGAGCGCGGCCCACTGGCTGATCGAGCAGGGGTTCGAGGTCGATTGCGACTGGATCTTGCGCATCGCCCCGATCACGTCTTCGGGGCCCGCGGCATAGCCGATGCGCCAGCCGGTCATCGCATAGGCTTTCGAGACACCATTCACGGTCAGCGTACGGTCATAAAGCGCAGGTTCCACCTGCGCGGGCGTGCAGAATTTGAAATCATCATAGACCAGATGCTCATACATATCATCCGACATGACCCAGACATGAGGATGGCGCATCAATACATCGGTCAGCGCCTTCAACTCGTCCCATGTATAGCCCGCGCCAGTGGGGTTCGAGGGCGAGTTGAAGATCAGCCATTTGGTTTTCGGCGTGATCGCGGCCTCCAGCGCGTCGGGTGTGAGCTTGTAGGCCGTCTCGGCGGTGGCGGGCGCGATCACGGGTTCGCCGCCTGCCAGAAGCACCATATCGGGGTAGCTGACCCAGTAGGGGGCGGGGATCACCACCTCGTCGCCCGGGTTCAGCGTCGCCATCAGCGCATTATAGAGCACCTGCTTGCCACCCGTGCCGACCGTGACCTGCGAAGGCATGTAGTCCAGCCCGTTGTCGCGTTTGAACTTGGCGCAGATCGCCTTTTTCAGATCCGGGATACCGTCGACTGCGGTGTATTTCGTTTTTCCCGCATCAATCGCCGCTTTTGCTGCCTCCTTGATATTGTCCGGTGTGTCAAAATCCGGCTCACCGGCCCCGAGGCCGATCACGTCACGCCCCTCGGCCTTCAACTCAGCGGCCTTCGTGGTCACCGCGATGGTGGGGGAGGGTTTCACACGGGCGAGCGTGTCGGACAGAAAGGCCATGGGGACAACTCCAGTTTGTATCTTGGGCGGCTTTTTCTTATGGTGAGCACAGATCCCGTTCAAGCACAATCAAATCCACAAGGAAGCGAGATGACGGAAAACACGACCTCCGATACCGGACAGGATGCAACCGATTGGTATTCGGGAGATCACGCGACATTCGGTGACCGCCTGACCGCGGCACGCGACGCGCAGGGCATGAGCCAGTCCGAACTGGCGCGCCGTCTGGGCGTCAAGCTCAAGACCGTGCAGGGCTGGGAGAACGACACCGCCGAGCCGCGCGCCAACAAGTTGCAGATGGTTGCGGGGCTGCTCAATGTCTCGATCCGCTGGTTGCTGACCGGCGAGGGCGAGGGCGTGCCCGAACCCGTCAGCGCCGAGGATCTGGCCAAGGACGCGCAATCGTTGCTGCGCAACATGCAGGAGATGCGCGCGCAGATGACGCGGCTTGCCAGCCGGATGGGCAAGGCCGAGAAACAGCTCCGCCTGATCGTGAAAGAGACGCTGTGACG